>NZ_VOQB01000019.1:0-130621 GCF_009377275.1 Shewanella sp. YLB-07
GCATGTGTTAGGCCTGCCGCCAGCGTTCAATCTGAGCCATGATCAAACTCTTCAATTAAAGTTCTTTTGATGCATCCTCTTTCGAAGATGACATCGGCTCAATGAATTATACTGTTTTTCACTAACCCGAAAGTTAATGAAGCTTACATATTTTGCTTCTTTGAATTTACTTTGCTTGCTCGTGAGAGTAAGAAAGTAGAAACCAAAGTTGCTATGGTCACTCAGTGGTTCATCGAGTTAAATTTTTGATTGCTCATCCTTTACTAGAAAGAGTGAAGCAATTTCGAATAACTCAACACCTGTGAGTGCCCACACAGATTTCTTGTTTTGAATTGTTAAAGAACTTGGCGCTAAGTAGCACCGCCGTTGACGCTAGGTCGAAGGCTTTTACTTACTGACCAAGGCTATTCGTCTTGGCTAGGGAGGCGTATTCTACACTCTCCGTGGTTGGCGTCAAGGGCTTTTAAAAAATTAATTTCAACTGCTTACTTATTGCCCTGACTGCGTTTCAGCTTCGTTTAAGAAGACTGGTTTGCCGTGTCAGTGGATGCGCATTATAGGGAGTTTCGATGTGAGCACAAGGGCTAAACTTAAGAAAATTAGCTAATAACTTCCGAGTGGGTGTTTTACGGACGATGAGCTTACTTAAGCTACAAATATGGGCTTGTAACGGACTATATAAACCAAAAAGGAGCCTTAGCTCCTTTTATTTGATCTTTACTCGCTATTGATTTAGCGAGTAGTGCTTATAGTATTAGCTAATACTATTGGCTAAAGAAGCGAGACTCCTGCGTTGCTTCTATTAACTCATTGTCTGCGGTATTTGTCGTCGTAACCTTGAAATCAATTTTGATCATGGGATGTGAAAGCTCTACAGGGTCGACAGCTACACTGATAGGCAAGGTTAACACTTCCCCCGCAGCGACTTTGACTTGCTGTGGACCAAACCATTGATACTCAGGTAGACCTTGCACCGACAATTTATATTCATGGGCTTGTTCGGTTTTATTGAGGATCTTTATAGTAAAGGTATTCTCGATCAGTCCATCGTTATTCTCCCTGAATAACTGGTTACGATCTCGGATGATATCAATTCTAATTGGCGCTATGGTTGCACTGGCATAGACAAAGACCAATATCATCGCCGCTAACACTACACCATAGCCGACTAATTTAGGCCTAAGAACCTTCTCTTTAATACCCTCGAGCTTATTCTCTGTGGTATATGAGATTAAGCCTTTCTTATATCCCATTCTATCCATGGTATTGTCACATGCATCGATACAGGCACCACAGTTAATACACTCATACTGCAGACCGTTCCTAATGTCGATTCCTGTCGGACAAACCTGAACGCACAGATCACAATCGATACAGTCACCTAAACCAAGTTCTTTTGGATCAGCCTTACGAGATCTAGGACCACGGGTCTCGCCTCTCTTAGTATCGTAACCGACTATAAAGGTGTTCTTATCAAACATCACCGCCTGAAAACGAGCATAGGGACACATATGAATACACATGATCTCTCGCATCCAGCCGGCATTACCATAGGTAGCTAAGGTAAAGAGTGCCACCCAGAAATAGATGCCCCCAGTTGCATTCAGGGTAAAGACTTCTATATATACCTCTCTACTCGGAACGAAGTAAGAGACGAAGGTCATTGCCGTCAATAGGGATATCGCAATCCATGCCGTATGCTTAGCAGCCTTGCGCCATAGTTTATTAAAATTCCAGGGCAACTGATCTAACTTCATACGTTTATTTCTCGCTCCCTCCAACTTCTCTTCGAACCAGATAAAGATAAAGGTCCAAACAGTCTGCGGGCAGGTGAACCCACACCAAACCCGGCCGAGGTAAGTCGTCACGAAAAAGAGTGCGAATGCGGCTATAGTAAATAGTGCAGCCAGGAGTGTCAGATCTTGCGGCCAGATGGTGAGTCCAAATATGTGAAATTTCTGCTCAGCCAGATTAAACCACACCGCCTGACGGTTCCCCCAAGGGATCCAGGGAAGTATGAGAAAAAATGACATGGTAATCCAACCTAGTCTTCTCCTGAGCTTAGTCCACAGGCCGTTGATAGCTCTAACGTAAATTCTATTGCGGGGGTTAAACCTATCTGCTTTACTAGCATCCGGTTGGTGGATTTTAATCCGCTTAGCCTTAGAATAATCCTTATTATTAGAGTCTGCGCTCATCTTTGTAACCTTACCGCTTTAATCTTGCACGAAAATTAGCTTATTATACCCCTATAGTACATCTAATAAACAAAGTTGGATTTAAAAATGAGAGGCTGGATAATATTAGGGTTAGGAGCTGGTGTGCTGTATTACCTGGCAACAGAGACCAATAAGTTAGATGAACCAATGGCACAGACAGATGCCCTTCTGCAGAAGATAGAACGCAAGCTAGATGCCATGAGAGGCACTAAGATAATCAGGGTGGATAATAAGACATCTCAACTCAAGAAAGAGATATCCCAACGCATGTCTACCGGGGAGCTCGGAGCGCTCGATGATATATTGGAATCCGAATACAGCGTTCAATCATTTAAAGATGAATATTGTAGTGGCTCAGCCCCAAGACACGAGAGTTTAAGCCGGGATAACCTGCAATATATCTGCGACAAGCTCAGATAATCCCTATCAAATAATTCCCAATAGCTTTATTCATGATTCTAGGTTCAAACGGCATTTATCTCTGCCTATCATTGACCTAGGTTCGCTTTCCGCCTAGCCTTTGGACACAAATGCCATTAGGTATAACGTTGAAAAGGCTATAGCAATGACCCAGCAGGTTTCAGACATATTTGATCCCACTCTGTGGGAACAGGTTTCCGGATTCGATTTCGAAGATATTACTTACCATAGGGCCAAAGATCAAGGAACGGTACGAGTTGCAATTAACCGTCCTGAGTGCCGGAACTCTTTCAGGCCTAAAACCGTCGATGAACTCTATATCGCGCTGGATCACGCAAGGCAGTGGTCTGATGTTGGCTGTGTTCTGCTTACAGGCAATGGTCCTTCGGCTAAAGATGGAGGTTGGGCCTTTTGCGCCGGTGGGGATCAGCGTATTCGCGGTAAAGACGGCTATAAATATGAAGGTGTCGAAGAAGGTAAACCGGATCCTGCACGTATGGGTCGTTTACACATACTCGAAGTTCAGCGTTTAATCCGCTTCATGCCTAAGGTGGTTATTGCAGTCGTTCCAGGATGGGCCGTGGGCGGGGGTCATAGTCTGCATGTCGTTTGCGACCTGACTCTGGCTTCGAAAGAACATGCCATCTTTAAACAGACAGATCCAGATGTGGGAAGTTTCGACTCAGGTTATGGCAGCGCCTATCTGGCGAAGATGATAGGTCAGAAACGTGCTCGAGAAATTTTCTTCCTTGGCTTTAACTACAGCGCAGATGAAGCCTTCGATATGGGCATGGTTAACCGCTCTATCCCTCATGCCGAACTTGAAACTGAAGCGCTAAATTGGGCGAGAGAGATCAACTCTAAATCGCCGACGGCGATGCGCATGCTGAAATATGGCTTCAACATGGCTGATGACGGTCTGGTCGGACAGCAACTCTTTGCCGGAGAAGCCACACGTTTAGCCTATGCAAGCGAAGAAGCGAAAGAAGGAAGAGATGCCTTCCTCGAGAAACGCGATCAAGACTTCAGTAAGTTCCCCTGGCACTACTAGCACCTCTTTATTCTAATGTGAGTAAGCGAGCAATTTTTTTATCTAAATAGAGCCGTAGTTATCGATGGCTCTTTTATTTTCCAGCCAAGGCCATCATTTAGCCTATCCACAAAATCGACAGAACAAACGTTAAAACCAAATTCTAATCGGTAAATATAATTAAGCTTATCTAGGGAATCCTCTTTATTACACAGATGATAACGATTATCATTTAGTTAAATATTACCGAGAGGCTCTCACCATGACTAAAACATTCACCTTTGCCATTTTACACTTCACAGTCGCATTTACTGTTACTTACCTGCTAACCGGTAGCGTAATCTTAGGTGGAGCCATCGCCTTAATCGAGCCTGCTGTTAATACCGTTGTTTTTTACTTCCATGAAAAAGTATGGAAAAAAATAGAGCAGCAACAAGAAAGCTTACTCGTAAACTAGATTACTAATCTTTGAGCAAGCCTATCGGCGACTATTAACTTGTTTCTGTCAGCTAACGAGTAGTCATGCTGATGGCAAGTTTAACCAACGCCATCATTAGATAGTGAATCAAACTCTTGTCATAAAAGCTTCACAAAAATTTTATCAATTAGTAGCTAAAAAGACTTGTTAACAAATTCCACAGCCAAACTTAAAATAAGCTTAACCCGATATAAAGGCCACGAGAAACATACCTATATATGGTCTCAAAACTAGCTCTAACCTCCCATAGTCATTGACTCAAGGCTTCACATCTAACCTTAAGAACTCTTCGTATAAAAATCGATACAAGAAGAGTGAAACCCACAAGTGCGCAACAAAAAACGATCAACTGAATTCCTCACCTTGCCATGACTAAAGCCCCACCGAAGACACTGTAACTTAGCTGTCATATAAGTCTGTCTTAATGCGCTTGCTTCCAAGAGAGGAAGTCCTAATTTGAACTTGTATGACGACTTAATAAGAGTGGAACTTGTGATGAAAAAAGTTATTGGTTTATTAGCCGCTGTTAGCTTATTGACAGCACCACTTGCTCAGGCAAGCACAGTGACGGTATCGGGTTCGACCTCTGTTGCACATGTGATGGAAGTCCTCGCCGAAAACTATCAAAAAGTAGCGAACAAGAATATTGAAGTGCAGAGTACCGGTTCTTCCGCCGGCATCCGTGCAGCTAAAGACGGCACCAGCATGATAGGAATGTCATCCCGTAATGTTAAACAGAGTGAATTGAACTCTGATACTAAAGAGATTGTCATCGCTAGAGACGGAATTGCTGCGGCAGTCAACAATGCCAACCCAGTAAAAAACCTGACTCAAGCACAGATCTCGAAGATCTATCGTGGTGAAATTAGCAACTGGAGTGAAGTTGGCGGCGAAGCTAAACCCATTGTCGTTGTCACTCGAGAGAATGGGTCCGGCACTCGTGGTGCTTTCGAAGAGATAATGAAACTTCAACGAACCGTTAATGGCCATAAAGTCACGGCTATCTCACCTAGGGCCCAAGTTGGTAATGGTAACGGTATGATCAAGACTATTGTTGCCAATAACCCATACGCCATAGGTTACATCTCATTGGGCAGTATAGACGACTCGCTTCGCGCCCTGGATGTAAACGGTATTGCCGCAACAGATACCAGTATTGCGGCTGGTGACTATCAAATTGCTCGTCCATTCATTGTGTTAATAGATAAAAATGCGCATATCAATGCTCAGGATTTCGTTAACTACATACTATCTGAAGATGGACAGAGCATAGTTGCCGAAGAGGGCTATATCCGAGTTCAGTAATGAGCGGATAAAGACACAGAGGAGCCTAGCTCCTCTTTGCTGCTTGAATTCTTTTATATAAATTTATCTCTCAAATAGACGAAACATCAGCTCCCGAGGCAAAGTGATGAATACAGCAAGTAAAGTCCGTACCACAGGACTAGAGCTCGCTCCTGCAAAAAAATATGATTGGAAGGAACTATTCTTTCATCTACTCTTTCTTGCCAGCGCTATGGTTGGCGTAGTCTCTGTAGCGACCATAGGTTGGTTTGTCTTTCAAGAAGGATTACCCGCCTTTAACCAAGCTGGTGTGCTAGATATGGTCCTCGGCAGAGAGTGGTTACCACCAGCCCTATATGGCATATTCCCTATGATCGTCGCCACGCTTATCTCTACGGCTGGCGCTGTGATTATAGGTGTTCCGATTGCGATTCTTACGGCTGTTTTTCTCGCAGAACTCGCCCCAAGATGGCTGGCCAATATCGTTAGGCCTGCAGTAGAGCTGCTTGCGGGTATTCCATCAGTCGTTTATGGTTTTTTTGGCCTGGTTATCATAGTGCCTACCATAGAGACTCTTTTTAATATTCCGGCTGGTAATACAATTCTGGCCGGGATCATAGTACTGGCAATAATGATTTTGCCTACGGTTATCACGATTTCAGAAACCTCCTTACGCGCGCTACCTAGTGTATATAAAGAAGGAGCCCTGGCACTAGGCGCTTCCCATATCTACAGCATATTCAAAGTTCTTATTCCTGCCGCGCGTAGCGGTATCTTCACGGGTGTGGCTCTGGGTATTGCCCGCGCTATCGGCGAAACTATGGCCATAATAATGGTCATGGGTAATGCTCCCGCTATGCCGGGTTCCTTACTTGAACCAGCCAGAACCCTGACCGCCAACATAGCCATGGAGATGTCTTACGCCACAGGTATTCATGGAAGTGCCCTCTACTCGACCGGGATAGTGCTCTTGGTGTTTATCGTGTTACTCAATGCAAGTCTGTTATACCTGAACCGTAAGAGGAGCTACTAATGCTTCAAGATAAACGTATTTTCAACAGAGACACTCAAGACAAACTATTACTGGCCGCTATTTGGGGCTCAGCGGCAATCACCATTCTATTCTTGCTTTGGGTCGTGTGGCACATTCTTAGCAATGGACTGGCTTATGTGAGTTGGGAATTTATCACCAGTGCCTATACCCGCATAGGTGAAGCATCCGGGATCTGGGCCATGATAGTCTCGACGGTCTACATGGTAGGGTTATCTCTGGCGATAGCGGCACCCATCGGCATAATGACAGCCATCTACCTTACTGAATATGCCAAGCCAGGCAGCAAAATAGTTAAGACTATCCGTTTCTGTACCGAATCTTTGGCGGGTATTCCCTCTATCGTATACGGCCTATTTGGTATGACTTTCTTCGTTACCACCTTAGGCTTAGGCTTCTCAATACTTGCAGGCTCACTCACCTTAGCCATGTTGATACTACCTGTACTCATTCGTACCACAGAGGAAGCCTTGCTTGCTGTGCCTATGAGCTATCGTGAAGGCGGTTACGCCTTAGGCAGCTCAAAAATCTACACCATATGGCGGCTCATATTACCCAGTGCCATGCCTGGAATCGTCACTTCAGTGATATTAAGCATAGGTCGAGTCATAGGTGAATCGGCGCCGGTTTTCTTAACCGCTGGCATGGTGACTCAAATCCCCGAGTCGGTGTTAGATTCGGGCCGCACCTTGACCGTGCACCTGTATAAGCTGACACAAGAACTTTTTACTCAACATGAATGGGATCAAGCTTATGCAACCGCAACCGTCTTGATTGTACTCGTTCTGATTTTGAATCTGGCAACCAAGTTTATTGCCACGCGAATTAAATCTTAAAGAAGGCCAGTAACATGAATAAATTTGAAGTGAGTAACCTTAACCTTTTCTATGGTGATAATCAGGCACTGAAAGATATCTCGTTGAAGATCCCATCACGTCAGGTAACGGCACTTATAGGACCTTCTGGTTGCGGTAAGTCGACACTACTCAGAACCCTAAACCGCATGAATGATCTGGTCGAAGGGGTAAAGATCACCGGCGACGTAAAATTTGATGGAGAAGACATCTATGCGAATGTCGACGTTAAGCAGCTTAGAATGCGTGTCGGCATGGTATTTCAAAAGCCAAATCCTTTCCCCATGAGTATCTATGAAAATGTCGCCTTCGGCTTAAAAGCGCAGGGGGTCAAAGATAAGAGGAAATTAGACGCTGTGGTTGAAGAGTCGCTGCGAAGCGCAGCACTGTGGGACGAAGTTAAAGACCGCCTGGACTCTGCCGCATTTGGCCTCTCGGGCGGACAGCAGCAACGTCTCTGCATTGCCAGGGCAATCTCGATGCAGCCCGAGGTGATCTTGATGGATGAACCTACCAGCGCACTGGATCCTATTGCCACTCACAAGATTGAGGAGTTGATGGATGAACTGCGTAAAAAATTCACCATAGTGATTGTGACTCACTCCATGAACCAGGCGAAGCGAATTTCTGACAAGACAGCCTTCTTCTGGATGGGTGAGCTCGTTGAGCACGGCGAAACATCTCAAGTGTTTAATCAGCCCAACGACAAACGCACCCAAGGCTATGTCAGCGGCGAGTTCGGTTAGCTTGTATTTAATATCCTCATACGCCATAAAGGTGACTTGTTTCAATCATGCTAATGAGATAGCTTAGGAAGTATGGGTTTATCGCAAATAAGGTCAAAATTCATATGGAAAGAATGAAAGAAGTTCAGGAACACCTTAAAAACGAATTCGAAATCTATAACAAAGCAACATCTAAGAAATTACCACCGATCTCTGTAGATAACACTGAAAGCCTTGAAGTATTGCTCGAGTGCGTTACCCGACGCGAATCTTTAGGACAAGCCAGAACACAGGGCTTACCACCATCATCAAAATTGAAAGCCGCAATTGCAGATACTCTGCTTTTACTGGACAATTTTGATATTAAAATATCAAAAGATAAAGGTGCAGCTGAAAGGGGTAGCTTAAACAAAAAGCCCCCTAGCTAAATGATACCATTCCGAGTAAGTATCTGAACATTCAGCGGGAGTTCAAAGCACTGTAGGCAAGGCGAATGTTTGAAGCTAATAGTTATTTCTATATCGAGAACATTCAACGTAGCATAAAGGGTTTTGAAACCCGCACTGCGTGAGGCTCTCAGTGTTTCCACTTCTGTGTTACATTGACTTAAAAGGGAATAACCATTTCCTCATCAATGTGCCTTGAATTGAAAAAAACTGAGAGCCTCTGAACTGACCAGATACTTATATGGAATGGTATTAACGCGCCCCATACAGGTATGGAGCATCGAAACACCATCATCTATGGCAATCAATACCTCCGGGCTCACCGACAGAGTAAAAAAAACCGCCTATCAGGCGGTATTTTCATTCGATATTCCGCTACATCTCTCTAATTTACCAAGCTAAAAAGAGGTGTTTGCACAACGGGTTGAAAATCCAGTGCCATGGTCACACTCAAAGCGGTAATGGTCACGATGGAAAATCCAAACACCTGACGTGCCCAGCTCTGCAGATTAGTACCATGGCGATAACCTCTCAACGCCATGGCCAGCCACCACAAGCTGGTAGCAAAAGTAACCGCCATAAAGGCGATTCCCGTATAACCCGCCAACGGCAGTAAAGCTGCCACTAAAGCAAATACCGCAATATAGAGCACGATATGCAATTTAGCCTTAGTGATCCCTTCTGCCACCGGTAACACAGGTATATTGGCGGCGGCATAATCATTGAAACGAAAAATAGCAATGGCGTAGGAGTGTGGCATCTGCCATAAGCTAAACATCAGCAGCAAGATAACAGCTCCCGCATCCATCTCACCTCTGACGGCGCAATAGCCAACAACTGGCGGCACCGCTCCCGAGAAGCTACCGACTAAGGTGCCATATACGGAATGACGCTTCATATACAGGCTATAAACACCCACATAGACTATGTAGCCAATGGCGGCAAATAGAACCGCCAGACTATTGGTAAATATCGCCAACATGCCAAAACCGATGACACCTAAGCTTATGCCATAAATCATCACGGCACGCACAGAGAGCTTCCCGGTCACTGTGACTCGATTGCGAGTGCGCTGCATCTTGGCATCTATATCGCGATCGATACAGTTATTGATCGAGCACCCCGAAGCTACCACCAAGGACAAGCCAATCATGGTTGTAAACATCAAGGTCAAATCCACGTTGCCTTTAGCGGCTAACAAGAAGCCACCAGCGACAGAAATCAGATTCCCCATGATAATGCCAGGTTTAGTGACCTGAACATAAGCTTGTAGACGTGACTTCAATTTTGCAGACATACTCAAACCTTGATTATTCATGATTGTTTCCCTACATCATCAAAGCGTTAGCTTCGTAGATAATCCACACCGATAAGCCCACGACCATGACAATAATCAAGGCGGTGAATAGGAATGAGAATGTATTGATCTTGCCTTCTTTAGAGAAGTCCAAGTGCAGGAAGTACTTTAAATGCACCACTATCTGCACTATAGCCATCACCAACACTAAACCTAAGGTTATAGGCTTCTCGAAGTGATGTGTCATGACCGCCCAAAATGGAATGCCGGTTAAGATAACTGATAACACAAAGCCTACGAGATAAGATTTAACGCTAGCCATGAAATCATCTGAAGTAAGACTTTCACTTGTATGTGCTTGACTCATCACAGCATCCCCAATAAATAAACCACGGTGAAGACACAGATCCAAACCACATCTAGGAAGTGCCAGAACAAGCTTAAGCAGCCCAAACGTGTGATGCTGCGGTTATTTAAACCCGACTTAGTGACTTCCAACATCATGATCGCCATCCAGATAAGTCCGGCAGTCACATGCAAACCATGCATGCCAACTAAGGTGAAGAAAGCAGTCAGGAAGGCACTACGCTGAGGTCCGTTACCATGTTCGATCAGATGATGGAACTCATAGATTTCCATGGAGATAAACGCACAACCTAAGACAAAAGTGATCAACAACCAGATCAAGGTTGCAGCTCTCTTCTGGTGCTTAGCGCAAATTAATGCGAAGCCAAAGGTAATACTACTGATCAGCAGTGCAGCGGTTTCGATTGCGACGAAGTTCAATTCGAAAATATCTTTACCGGAAACACCGCCGTCGGTATTCATAAAGAGCACGGCATAGGTTGCGAAAACCGAAGCAAACAAGATGCAATCGGTCATCAGATAGATCCAAAAACCTAATAGCGTATTACCACTGGCATCATGATGTTCGTCATGATGCTCTTCAGCCTGTACAACTTCTAAATCTGCTCGGATAGCAATACTCATGTCAGCCCCCTTGCAACCTTATCTAAGTGCGCATTTTCAATTCTGGCAATTTCATCAGGTTGAACATAATAATCATGGTCATTGCTATAGGCACGGAACAGGAACACCGCGAAGGCACCCAGCATTCCAGCGATAGCCAACCAAAGAATGTGCCAAATAGCGGCAAAACCAGCGGCCGTAATACCTAAGGCCATTAAGATACCGCTAGAGGTATTTTTAGGCATATGGATTGGCTGATAACTTTCATGACGCTGATAAGCCTCACCCTTCTCCTTCATGTCGGTAAAGGTGTCTATATCTGACACTTTAGGGAACTTAGCAAAGTTATAGAACTGAGGTGGTGATGAGGTTGACCACTCTAATGTATGGCCATTCCATGGATCACCTGTGGTATCCAGGTTTTGCTCACGATCACGGAAACTCACATACAGTTGTACAAACTGCAATATCACGCCAGAGAAGATGATAAAGACTCCCACCACAGAAACATAAAGCCAGAAATTCCAAGCCGGGTTATCAGTGTGGTTGACACGACGAGTCATACCTAAGAAGCCAAGCACATACAGAGGCATAAATGTAAAGTAGAAACCAACCAACCAACACCAGAATGCCGACTTACCTAAACGTTCATTAAGCTTGAAGCCCATGACTTTCGGGAACCAGTAAACGAAGCCAGCGAAGTAACCAAATACCGCACCGCCTATGATGGTGTTATGGAAGTGAGCGACTAAGAACATACTGTTATGCAATACAAAATCAGCTCCCGGCAAGGCTAACAAGATGCCAGTCATACCACCTACGGTGAAAGTCGTCATAAAGCCTAAAGTCCACAACACAGGTGCAGTTAGTCGTAAACGACCACGATAGATAGTAAATAGCCAGTTGAATAACTTAACTCCGGTTGGCACAGCAATGACCATGGTCATCACACCAAAGAAGGCGTTAACGTTAGCACTCGACCCCATGGTGAAGAAGTGATGCAACCAGACAATAAAGCCTAAGATGGAGATGGCACCACTAGCCCAAACCATAGATGTATAGCCAAACAGACGCTTAGAAGTGAACGTCGAGATGATCTCGGAGAAAATACCAAAAGCTGGTAAAACTAGAATGTAAACTTCCGGATGACCCCAAGCCCAAAACAGATTGATGTACATCATGGCGTTACCGCCACCATCATTGGTAAAGAAGTGGAAACCCAAATAACGATCTAAGGTCAACATGCCCAGCACAGCAGTTAAGATTGGGAAAGATGCCACAATCAGAATGTTGGCCCAGGTACAAGTCCAGGTGAAGATAGGCATCTGCATCAACTTCATCCCAGGTGCACGCATCTTGAGCACTGTGGCGATAAAGTTAACCCCGGTTAAGGTCGTTCCTATCCCGGATATCTGCAAGGCCCAAATATAGTAATCTACTCCAACTCCGGGACTGAACGACAGCTCAGACAATGGCGGATAAGCTACCCAGCCAGTCTTAGCGAATTCACCTAAGCCCAATGAGAGATTGATCAACAGGGCACCCGATGCGGTGAGCCAAAAGCTTAAGTTGTTCAGGAATGGGAAGGCAACATCGCGAGCACCAATCTGCAACGGCAACACTATGTTCATCAGGCCTATCATAAATGGCATAGCCATAAAGATAATCATGATGACTCCGTGAGCCGTGAAGATCTGGTCATAGTGCTCAGGCGGTAAATAACCCGCTGCGCCATTAGTGGCTAATGCTTGCTGTGTACGCATCATGATGGCATCAGAGAAGCCACGAATAAGCATCACCATTGCTAACACTATATACATGATACCTAAGCGTTTATGATCGACTGAGGTAAACCAGTCGTTCCATAACACGCCCCACTTTTTATTTTTAGTGATCAAAGCCACGATGATCATCCCTATCACAGCGACAGCCGCTAGGGTCACCATTATGATGGGTTCATCATATGGGATTGATTCTAATGTTAATTTTCCGAAAAAAGACATGATTACTCCGCCCCCTCATTTTTAGAGGATGAATGTCCAGAATGATGTGACATGTCCATATCCATATCGTGATGCATATACTGCATAACGATATGATTAAACATACCCTTGCTCACTGAGCCGTAATATTCGACAGGATTATTCTTACTTTCCTCAGCGAGTTGCTGATAACTTTGGGGATCGAGTCTCTTTCCCTGCTGTTTAAGCTTGGCTACCCAGACATCGAAGTCTTTAGCTGTCGGTGTAGCAATAGCTTTAAATTTCATATCAGCAAATCCAGCACCACTATAATTAGCCGAAATGCCATCGAAGGTACCAGGTTCATTGGCAATCAGATGTAACTGAGTCGCCATGCCAGCCATAGAGTAAATTTGGCTGCCTAACTGAGGAATGAAGAATGAATTCATTGCCGTATCTGAAGTGATTTTAAAATTAATCGGTACATTGGCAGGAAAAGCCACTTCATTAACCGAGGCAACACCCAACTCAGGATAGATAAACAGCCATTTCCAATTGAGAGAAACGACTTCAACCGTGATAGGTGTAGCTTCATGATCTAACGGCTTATAAGGATCCAGATCATGAGTAGAGGTCCAGGTAATGACTCCTAATATAATGACAATAATAATAGGTACCACCCAGACAACGATTTCAATCGTTTTCGAGTGCGCCCATTTCGGCGCATAAATTTCGTGATCACGACCATCCCTATATTTCCATGCAAAATATAACGTCATGAAAATAACTGGGATAACGACAATCAGCATCAAGAGAGTGGCCACAATGATGAGATGTTTCTCATCTATGCCAATTTGCCCCTTGGGATCCAGCACACCGCCTTCACAACCAGCCAGCATAAATGTCAATGCGGCCAGTGCTGCTTTACTTAAATTTCTAATTAACAAAGGAAGATTCCTCTAACCTTAATAGTTTACGACTCAATCCATAGATATTGGGTAGCCGTACAGTAGTGGCTTAACGCAGATAAAACAGACAGGAAGTCCATAAGAGTCCAACCTAAGTCGGCTCAATCGGTAATTCAAAGATCTGCTTTAATTAGCGAATAGCTAAATTTTGAACGAGAAAGATAAGTTTATGCTGGAGGGGCGCGGCAACCGTGTGCCGTGTGCTCGATGGAGCTTAGTTCTGGAGAAGATAATACAGGGAAGGAGTTACTTAAACCTAAGCTGTTAAGGTATTTGAAAATAAGGTGGATTAATCGCCACAAAATCTCAATGACTAAGGGATTTATCAAGAGACTAAATAAGCTCACCCCCAAGCATTCGGCAAACAAACCATCACTCAAAGCCACCAATTCGCTGATATCGACATAGCCACCAACAGACACAGATAAACCGTCAGACAGAGACAGCAAAAACACTGACCCTAGAAATAGAGTTAAGTTTGGCTTACCTATATTGGAAAACCTTGCTGCTGAGTTCAACTTTTCAACAAGGAATTGGCAAAGAGTCAATTTCAATGAACGCGTCCGACTGGGCTTAAAATCGTTAAATAGATCGAATAAAAAATATTCAGAACGTGATGTGAAGCGGAGAATAGCAAGAAGAGGCTATCGAATGAAAGCAAATCCCGCTGATAAAGCTGACTTAATATTAAATAAACCTTAATTAAAACACAAAGAGCACACAGCCAACTCAAATTTAACCAAAAACAAACAAATTGAACCCGCAAAATAAGTAAAACTGTGACGATACACATATATTAAAACTGACTTAAGGTGACCACAGCCGCCTTTAGTCAACGCTTTTTAGCCGAATAATCTAGTCAGTGATAAAACCAAAAAAACCGCCATTTAGGCGGTTTTTTATGATGCTACTAGAGAAAAATCACTCGTTATTCAACCGTCACAGACTTCGCCAAATTACGCGGTTGGTCAACGTCGGTTCCTTTGATTAGGGCAACATGATACGAGAGTAACTGCATTGGGATAGTATAGATAAGTGCAGCCATAAACTCATCACAGTGAGGCACAGGAATCACCTTCATGGTGTCATCAGATTTGAACTCAGCGTCTACATCGGCAAACACATACATCAGACCGCCACGAGCACGCACCTCTTCGACATTCGACTTAAGCTTTTCTAGTAGTTCATTATTAGGTGCAACCACTATCACTGGCATATCGGCGTCGATAAGCGCCAATGGGCCATGTTTCAGCTCACCCGATGCATAAGCTTCGGCGTGAATATAGGAGATTTCTTTGAGCTTGAGCGCCCCTTCCATGGCTATGGGGTACTGATCGCCACGGCCAAGGAAGAGTGCATGGTGCTTGTCGGCAAAATCTTCGGCCAGCTCGGCAATTGCAGTATCTAGCCCAAGTGCTTGTTCTACTTTCGCAGGCATAGACTGCAGGCTCTGAGTTATCTTAGCCTGAATATCATCGGACATACCATTATGACGTCCGATAACGGCCGTTAGCATAAGCAAACCGGCTAACTGAACCGTGAAGGCCTTAGTCGAGGCAACACCAATCTCGGCGCCCGCTTTCATCATATAAGCCATATCAGACTCACGTACCAGAGACGATCCGGCGGAGTTACATATGGTCATGGTGGCCTTGTAACCCATCTCTTTCGCCAGACGTAGCGCGGCTAAGGTATCAGCCGTCTCACCAGACTGAGAGATGGTCACCAACAAGCTGTTAGGGAACATGTGCGACTTGCGGTAACGGAACTCGGAAGCAATTTCCACATTACATGAAACACCGGCCCAATCTTCTAACCAGTAACGTGCGGCCATACCGGCATGATAACTAGTACCACAGGCGATGATCTGCACATGCTTAATATCTTTAAGGAACTCGGCGGCATTGTCACCGAAGGCAGTATCTAATACCTGCTTATTGGCGATACGTCCTTCTATGGTGCGACTCAAGGCCAGTGGCTGCTCATAGATCTCCTTGAGCATATAGTGACGGTATTCGCCCTTATCACCAGCATCATGGGTCACTTCAGACTCTTTAACCTCGCGCTCAACCGCATTACCGTCGATATCATAGATATCTACACTGCGACGAGTCACTTCGGCAACATCTCCCTCTTCGAGGAATGAGAAAGAGCGGGTAACAGGAAGTAGTGCCAGCTGATCCGAGGCGACAAAGTTCTCACCTAAGCCATAACCGATAACCAAGGGGCTACCCGAGCGAGCGACAATCATGCGGTCACTGTCACGGCGATCGATAACCACAGTGCCATAGGCGCCTTCCAACTGTTTAACCGTGACCTGAACCGCTGCCAGTAGAGTCTTATGTGACTTAAGCTCGTGATGAACCAGGTGACAGATAACTTCGGTATCAGTATCTGAGGCGAAGCTATAACCTAAGCCTTTTAGCATCTCGCGCAGCTTGTGGTGATTTTCTATGATGCCATTATGAACAACCGCAATATCACCTTGTGATTGATGAGGGTGTGCATTGCGTTCACTGGGCTCACCATGAGTAGCCCAACGAGTGTGAGCGATACCGGTTCCACCGCTTAAAGGCGCAGCCTCTAGTGCGCTAGATAGTTCCTGAACCTTACCCACACGGCGAGTACTCGTTAACTCTGCATTGTTAATTACCGCAACACCTGCCGAATCATAGCCGCGATACTCTAAACGACGTAAACCTTCGACTAGTATTTCAGCCACATCTCTTTGCGCTACCGCGCCAACAATTCCGCACATATTAATACCTAAAGTGTTATATAAATTGAAAAGTTAAAATCGAAAATTTGGATTAGTTTGAATAAGGCGCGACGATCACACGTACGCCTTGCTCGGAAATTTTTTCAGCTGCCTCATCGGGAAGTTTATCATCTGTGACTATGACGCTGATATCACCCCAGGGCAGCTCAAGATTTGGAATGCGTCTGCCTATCTTATCGGACTCAAGCATAACGATGACTTCACGAGAAACTTCGGCCATCACCTTACTAAGCCCAGTTAACTCATTGAAAGTCGTGGTCCCACGCTCGATATCTATACCATCGGCACCGATAAAGAGTTGATCGAAGTTATAGGAGCGTAATACCTGTTCGGCAACCTGGCCCTGAAAAGATTCAGAATGAGGATCCCAGGTTCCGCCCGTCATCAAGAGCGTCGGCTCATGCTCTAACTCGTGGATAGCACAGGCAAGTTGCAGGGCATTAGTCATCACCACCAAACCTCGTTTGCTGCCTAGCTCTTGAACTAGACCCGAGGTAGTACTACCGCTATCTATGATGATGCGATTGTGATCTTTAATCAGTCTGGCTGCAGCCTTAGCAATACTCTGCTTGTTCATGGATATCGATTCGGTAGCAACTTGAGTCATCTCTCTAGGAACCGAAACGGCACCACCATAGCGACGTAGTAACAGGCCCGTTTTTTCTAATACGCTGAGATCTTTACGAATAGTGACTTCAGACGTTTCGAAACGTAATGCCAGCTCATCGACACTCACCTCACCATTCTCATTTAAGAGGGTGATTATGGTATGACGTCGCTGCTGAGTATTACGTTTAGTCATTAAAGTTTCACTTAAGTTTCGTTTCGAAAGCAGGATTATAGACAAACGAAACATATTTGCAATTAATTAGACAAATTATAGTCAACTAATTCGATTGTATTTTATTCATAACTGATGCTCGAAAGCCCCATAAATGAAAAAGGCAGCCACTTGGCTGCCTTCCTATTAAATGTAAGCTTAGCGTTTACGTTAGAATTAGAACTTAGCTTCTAACGCCAGACCGAAGTGACGTCCCTCGCCAACAGTTACATCGGTAGTTGTACCGCCGGCCAGATATTCTTCATCGAATAGATTCTTAACATTTAAGCGAACACTGACATCGCTGCCCATCACATCCATGGTGTATGCTGCGCCCATGTCGAAACGTACGTAACCATCTTTAGTCACTGTATTGCTTGTATTAGCGAAACGCTCACCCACATAGATGGCACCGAAGTTAAGTGCCAGGTTATCTGTCATCTCATAACGGGTCCAGATGTTAGCCGACCATTCAGGGGCATCGACCGGAGTCATGCCATCTAAGTTTTTCTTATCGCTGGTGCTTGTGACGTACTCAGCATCTAGATACATCATAGAACCTGTCATAAACCAGTTATCACTGACCTGACCTTGAGCGCCCATCTCAAAACCTTTATGACGTTGCTCACCTTCCTGAGTAGTCATGTAGATATTACCTTCAGGATCAGGGGTTTCAAGTTCCTGCTGAACCGTAACATTTGATACCGTGATATCAAATATAGCACCAGTTAGTAATAGGCTACCGTCAAACAACTCCCACTTAGTACCGATCTCATACTGTTCACCGTATTCAGGGTCAAGATTCATACCATTGCTAGCATCTTCATCGTTGTTAACGATACCCTGCGGGGTGAAACTCTTAGAGTAATTGACATAGATGCTGCCGTTTGCCGCCGGCGAATAGATAACACCAAACTTAGGTGATACGGCGTAGCTATTGTTACCAGCCCCCTCTTTCTTCTGCTCGTCATAGCGAACACCTGCCAATACCTGCCACTCATCATTAATGGTGATCAAATCCTGAATATAGAAACCATAATGCTTGTATTCGCTCTCGTAAAGAGTCTCATCATTATTGTAATCAAGATCCGGCTTAGGCAATGGTTGCCCTGGCATAACAAGTTGTTTCTTCGCACCAGAATCTTTTAGCTGACCATAATAGTAATCCAACATGTTAGCGCCAATCAGGAATTGGTGATCTAGCCCACCAGTAGAGAAATTACCGACAAAGTCGACGTAACCTGTCTTGTGCTGCCAATCATCGTAACGATCGAATGGGCTCACATAATAACCATCGGTAAATGGATCTTCTGAACCACTCATTAATGATGGAGAGGAATCCAGACGCTGGCGATTAAACTGCTGCTCGTTATAACCCGCTTTAATTTTCCAATCATCACTGATGAAGTAAGTGATATCCGCGCCCATATTAGTGATGGTGTTATCGGTAAAGGCCCAAGGCTGATCCCAAATGATATCTTCGCCGCCGATCAAATCACCGCTGCTATCTAACCAACCACCGCGGTCGATACCTGTCTTATCTTGGGTGTGATCGTATTTAAGTGATAACAAAAGATCGTCGGTAATATCAAATTCAAGGTTCAGATATCCTAACCAGCGATCACGCTCCTGGTTAGTGCCATCTTGGTACTCTCTCCAATAGGTAGAGTCCTGCTTGACCAATACTGTACGATAACGAATGGTCTCAGCTTCATTAATTGCGCCACCGGCATCTAGCTGAAAACGGGTTGAGCCATGCTCATCGGTATCGAAACCAAGGTCGAAAACAGTGTCATAGGTAGGCTTCTTAGTGACCATATTAATCAAGCCACCAGGACCCGACTGACCATAAAGCATGCTAGATGGACCTTTTAGTACTTCGACCTGCTGCAGGGTCTCGATAGGCTGTACATAGTGAGACCACTGCTGCTGACCATTAATCAAGTAACCTGAACCTGAAGAAAGTTCGAAACCACGAATACTGAACACCTGACGGTTCCACTTCTCAGAACCGCCTGTGACACTAGAATCGTTTACCAATACTTCAGATAAGTTTGTAGCTAGCTGTTCGTCGGTAATAAAATCAGGAATAACCGCTACAGACTGTGGGGTGTCCATAAGGCTTATGTCGCCACGCATGGCGCCGGAAGCGCTGCCAACTTTGTAGTCATTGAAGCTACGACCCGTCACCGAGATACGCTCTATATTTGTGCTAGAGACTGCTTCAGTCTTGGTCTCATCGGCAACAGCTGGGGCAAGAGCTAGAGCAGAGACAACTGCTACACAAATAGGTGAGACTTTAAAAGAACGAGAAAGTAGTGACATGGCCAACCTCAAAATGGATATCAAACAAAGTTGGCAGCAATATAAATGAGAATTGTTTTTATTTAAGTTTCTTTACACGTATTTACATTACAACTTGATGCAGCTCAAACAATTGAGAAACAAAAGATATAAAAATTAAAAACACAACAAAAGCATCGCTTTGTATCACGATGAGCTAAGTCATTTAACTAAAATTAAATAGCCGTAAAACAAAAAAGCGACCCAAATACCATTCCGTATAAGTATCTGATAATTCAGCGGGAGTTCAAAGCACTGTAGGCAAGGCGAATATTTGAAGCTAGCTAATAGTTATTCTATATCGAAAACATTCAACGTAGCATAAAGGGCTTTGAAACCCGCACTGCGTGAGTGCTCTCAGTGTTTCCACTTCTGCGTTACATTGACTTAAAAGGGAATAACCATTTCCTCATCAATGTGCCTTGAATTGAAAAAACTGAGAGTCTCTGAACTGACCAGATACTTATATGGAATGGTATTAGGTCGCTTGTTAATACTCGTGTTTTAGGTTCTTTATTTAGGTTTCTTTACCGGTCTAACCCAGCCACTCAGATGACGTTGCTTAACCCGAGTGATCACCAACTCATTCTCGGCAACGTCACTTGTGATAGTAGAGCCTGCACCTAAGGTCGCGCCTTTACCAATAGTCACGGGAGCAATTAGCTGAGTGTCGCTACCGACAAATACATTATCTTCGATAATAGTGAGATGCTTGTTAGCACCATCATAGTTACAAGTGATAGTACCTGCGCCTATATTCACGCCGGCACCTATCTGGGCATCGCCGATATAGGCCAAATGACCCGCCTTGGAGCCCTCACCTAACACAGCCTTCTTAATCTCAACGAAGTTACCAACATGAGCATCTGTTTTTAGTTCTGTGCCGGGGCGCAGGCGTGCGAATGGTCCGACACTGGCTTTAATGCCTACCTTGGCACACTCGACGATAGAGTAAGGCTTAATCTCGGCATTATCGCCAATCTCACAATCGATCAGAATGGCGCCGGCACCGATAGTCACGTTATTGCCTATGGTGACTTTGCCCTGAATGATGACATTAATATCTATCATCACATCCATGCCAACAGTCACCTCACCACGAATATCGATGCGGGCAGGATCGCGCAAGTTAGCACCGGCCAACATCAACGTCTCCGCCTCACGAGCCTGATAGGCACGCTCCAGCTGAGCGAGCTGTACTCGGTTGTTGGCGCCTTCCACTTCGACTGCCGACTCTGGCTGGGCCGTTGTGATAGCAACGCCGTCTCTATTAGCCATAGCAACGATATCTGTCAGGTAGTACTCTCCTTGGGCATTATCTGATGATAACTGCCCAAGCCAATCTTTAAGTTGCTTACCTGGAGCCGCCATGATGCCGGTATTGACCTCTTGGATCAGTAACTGCTCCGCATTAGCATCTTTCTGCTCGACGATACCCACGACCTTGCCCAGTTCTTGACCTTCACAAGGAGTACGAACGATGCGGCCATAGCCTGTAGGGTTAGGCAGGTTCACAGTCAACACAGCCAAACCATTATCAGATTTTGCAGCCAGCAGAGCTTCCAGTGTCTTAGCCTGAATAAGCGGCACATCACCATAGAGGATCAGCACGGTATCGTCATCCTTGATATTTGCATTTGCCTGAGCCACTGCATGACCTGTACCCAACTGCTCGGCTTGAAGCACCCAGTTAAGTTGCTGCTCACCTAAGACACTCTGTAGCTTATCCGCACCATAGCCATACACTAACTGGATCGCATCGCTGCCCACGTTATGGGCGGTATCGATCACATGCTGCACCATGCTCTTATGTGCAATAGGGTGTAAGACTTTAGGAAGATCTGAGCGCATGCGGGTTCCCTTGCCTGCGGCCAAAATCACTACGTTCAATGCCATGGAGTAATCCTTGAGCTAATGCTTATAAAAATAATAAAGAAAATGAGAGAGAAATTTTTGTGGGCTGATTTTAACGGAAAAGCAGGGGAAAAGCTAAGAAGAAGGTCATAACAAGGGCTAAGACGACAGTTAAGCCTGTTAGACGCCAACAGATGGATTCCGGCCTACACCGGAAAGACAGAAAGATGAGAAAGAGAAGTATGACAAAGTCTCTCATAATTTAGCCACTCTGTTACTTACAGAGCTCACAGCGAACGTCTTATAGCGCAGCGTCCTTTTTTAAATTAAAAGGTTAACGTTTTATCCGCTGCCAGTACCCAAAGTGCCAAGTCATCCATAGTAGCCACTTCACAGCCTTCAATCACACTCAAGTCAGTCAAACCACGGGCATGCATACAGGATCCACAGAACTTAACTTCACTTTTTTGTGCAATAAGAATCTCCAGCATTTGCTGAATATTATAGCCCTCTGCCGGTAGCTGTTTTGGCAGAACAGCAGTAATCGCATCAGACAGCAGAAACAAACTCACCTTAGCGGGTGACCCCTCTTGCTCATTAAGCTGAATAGCTAAACGCAAAGCATTAAATAACCGCTCTGAGCCGTAAGGTGCGTCGTTGACGATAATTAAAACCTGTTGCATAGGAAGGAATACTCTTGCCATAAATTAGTGACTAAATGGTAACACCCAAACCTTTGTTAGGTTTCAGCATAGATCACGCTAATAAAACAAGAAATAAGAAGTTATAGGGGAAAAAGGCTAAGACGACGGCTACGCCTGCTCGATACTTACAAGTAAGCTAGCAGATACCAACGAGTTGGCTAAAAGCATGGATTCCGGCCTGCGCCGGAAAGACGATAAATGAAGCATCTCTTATAAAATAATTTCAGCTTGCGCAGCAAGTAACAAAAAAGGCGCCCTTAGGCGCCTTTTTTATCAAACAATAACCTTATCTGGCAATGTTCTTCTTGATGGTATCGACAACGCGCAACTGAGCGATAGCCTGGGCTAACTCAACTGCTGCAGCTGCATAGTTGAAGTCTGCACCAGCTTCGGCCATAGAGGCTTCGGCGTGGCGTTTAGCTTCTACAGCTGCTTGCTCGTCAATTTCATCGGCACGCATAACGACGTCAGCCAATACTGAAACAGAAGAAGGTTGTACTTCCAGGATACCACCCGAAAGGTAGAACACCTCTTCTTTTCCGTCTTGCTTGACGATGCGCGCCATGCCAGGTTTGATATGAGTAAGCAGAGGTGCATGACCAGGCATAATACCCAGGTCGCCTTCTCCACCGGTAACTTGTAAGTGTGCTACAAGACCAGAGTAGATGCTGCTTTCTGCACTTACAATATCAAGCTGTACTGTCATGGCTGCCATCGGTTCTCCTTAAACTAGTACCCTGCATTTGCAGAGCACCTAGTTATTTTTTGTTAGCTTTCTCAACGGCTTCGTCGATTGAACCAACCATGTAGAACGCTTGCTCAGGAAGATGATCGAACTCACCCTCTAGAATGCCCTTAAAGCCACGGATTGTGTCTTTAAGAGAAACGTACTTACCTGGAGAACCGGTGAATACTTCAGCTACGAAGAAAGGCTGTGAAAGATATTTTTCAATCTTACGAGCACGAGCTACGGTAGTCTTATCTTCATCAGATAATTCATCCATACCTAGAATCGCAATAATATCTTTCAGCTCTTTATAGCGCTGAAGTACGGTTTGTACACCGTTAGCAACATCATAGTGCTCTTGACCAACAACCAGAGGATCCAATTGACGTGAAGTCGAATCCAATGGGTCAACCGCTGGGTAAATACCCATAGAAGCGATGTTACGTGACAATACAATAGTCGCATCTAAGTGAGCGAAAGTTGTTGCTGGTGACGGATCCGTTAAATCATCCGCAGGTACGTATACGGCTTGCACAGAGGTAATAGACCCTGATTTAGTCGATGTAATACGTTCCTGAAGTACACCCATCTCTTCAGCCAAAGTTGGCTGGTAACCTACCGCTGAAGGCATACGGCCCAGCAGTGCAGATACTTCAGTACCCGCTAAGGTGTAACGATAGATGTTATCAACGAAGAAAAGAACATCTTTACCTTCGTCACGGAACTTCTCAGCCATAGTCAGACCGGTAAGTGCCACACGTAGACGGTTTCCTGGAGGCTCGTTCATTTGACCATAAACCATGGCCACTTTATCGAGAACACCAGAATCTTCCATCTCGTAGTAGAAATCGTTACCCTCACGAGTACGCTCACCTACACCGGCAAATACTGATAAACCAGAGTGTGCTTTAGCGATGTTGTTAATAAGTTCCATCATGTTGACGGTCTTACCAACACCAGCACCACCAAACAGTCCAACTTTACCACCCTTAGCAAACGGACAGATAAGGTCAATAACCTTGATGCCAGTCTCTAAAAGTTCAGTCGAGCTTGATTGGTCTTCAAATGTAGGAGCTTCACGGTGGATCACATAGCGATCTGTTCCACCAATTGGACCCGCTTCATCAATAGGCTCGCCCAATACGTTCATGATACGGCCTAGGGTCACAGACCCAACCGGAACAGTAATTGGAGAACCTGTGTTTGTCACCTCAAGACCACGACGCAGACCATCTGAAGAACCCATGGCGATAGTACGAACTACACCGCCACCGATTTGCTGCTGAACTTCCAGCACCAAGCCTTCACTTTTGATCTCTAGAGCGTCATATATCTGAGGTACAGCATCTTGTGGAAACTCAACGTCCACAACCGCGCCAATAACTTGGACAACAGTACCTGTGCTCATGATTAATCCTCTAAAACTTGTATTCGTTACCTAGCCTAAACGGCAGCGGCACCTGAAACAATTTCCGACAGTTCCTGCGTAATCGCAGCCTGACGAGCCTTGTTATAGACCAACTCCAAGTCAGTGATAAGATCACCAGCATTGTCTGTTGCAGCTTTCATGGCGACCATACGAGCCGCCTGTTCAGATGCAATATTCTCGACAACACCTTGGTAAACTTGAGACTCCACATAACGTACCAGTAAGGTATCCAAAAGTTCTTTTGGATCTGGCTCGTACAGGTAATCCCAGCGATGTGTTTTCACATCACTTTCTGACTTAGGCAAAGGTAGCAGCTGCTCGATCACAGGCGTCTGGCTCATGGTATTAACGAACTTGTTAAATACCACGTACAGACGATCCAGCTTGCCTTCGTTGTATGCTTCTAGCATGACACGTACTGTTCCAATCAGATCTTTCAACGACGGAGCGTCGCCTAAAGCCGATGCAGAAGCAGATACTGGGCCGCCAAAGCTATTGAAGAATTGTATGCTACGTGCACCAATGGCGCAGAATTCAACTTCTGCTCCGGCTGCACGTTGCTTCTTCACGTCTGCGACAACCTTCTTGAAAAGGTTGACGTTCAGACCACCACAAAGACCACGGTCGGTTGACACAACTATGTAACCAACACGCTTAGCCTCTCTCACTTCCAAATATGGATGCTTATATTCGAGAGAACCTTGCGCCACGTGACCGATCACCTTACGCATATTTTCTGCATATGGACGACTCGCTGCCATGCGCTCTTGTGCTTTACGCATTTTGCTCGCGGCAACCATTTCCATTGCAGACGTGATCTTCTGAGTGTTTTGAACACTCGCGATCTTGGTTTTAATCTCTTTAGCGTTAGCCATCTTTACTCTCCAATCTGGACCTGAGGTGCCTTACGACACCTCTTCGATTTACCAGGTTTGGGTTTCGACGAACTTATCGAGGCCAGCCTTCAACTCACCTTCGATGTCGGCATTGTAATCGCCAGTCTCGTTGATGGTCTTCATCAGGTCAGCATGCTCGCTGTTCATATATGAGAGCAGAGATGCTTCGAAATCACCGATTTTATTCAGCTCAACGCTCTGGAGGTAACCTTTTTCAGCTGAGAAAATAGACACAGCTTGATCGGCAACGCTCATAGGTGCGTATTGCTTTTGCTTCATAAGTTCGGTAACACGCTCACCATGCTCAAGTTGAGCACGAGTTGCATCATCTAAGTCAGATGCAAATTGTGAGAACGCTGCAAGCTCACGATACTGTGCTAGTGCGCTACGAATACCGCCAGACAGTTTCTTGATGATCTTAGTCTGAGCCGCACCACCAACACGAGAAACCGAGATACCTGGGTTAACAGCAGGACGTAGTCCAGAGTTAAACAGATCAGTTTCAAGGAAGATCTGACCATCGGTAATCGAAATTACGTTAGTCGGTACGAATGCAGATACATCACCCGCTTGAGTTTCAATAATTGGTAGAGCAGTTAAAGAACCAGTCTGGCCTTTAACTTCACCTTTAGTGAACTTCTCAACATACTCAACGTTAACACGTGAAGCACGTTCTAACAGACGAGAGTGAAGATAGAATACATCACCTGGGTATGCTTCACGTCCTGGTGGACGCTTAAGCAACAATGAGATCTGACGGTAAGCAACTGCTTGCTTAGAAAGATCATCATAGACAATCAGTGAATCTTCACCGCGGTCGCGGAAGTACTCACCCATTGAACAGCCAGAGTATGGAGCCAAGTATTGTAGTGCAGCAGCTTCAGAAGCTGTAGCAACAACAACAATGGTGTTCGCTAATGCGCCGTGCTCTTCAAGCTTACGTACAACGTTAGCGACAGTAGAAGCTTTCTGCCCTACAGCTACGTATACACACTTGATACCAGTATCTTTTTGATTGATGATGGCATCGATTGCTAAAGCGGTTTTACCGATTTGGCGATCACCAATGATCAATTCACGTTGTCCACGACCGATTGGGATCATAGAGTCAACGGCTTTATAACCAGTTTGAACTGGCTGAGATACTGACTTACGTTCAATAACACCTGGTGCGATTACTTCAACAGGAGAGAAACCATCGTGATCGACAGGTCCTTTTCCGTCGATTGGCTCACCCAATGTGTTGACTACGCGGCCTAATAGACCACGGCCAACTGGGACTTCCAAAATACGACCAGTTGTTTTTACTTTGTCGCCTTCTGCCAAAGTGGCATAAGGACCCATTACTACGGCACCGACAGAATCACGTTCTAAGTTCAACGCGATTGCATAACGGTTACCAGGCAGCTCGATCATCTCACCCTGCATCACGTCGGCTAGGCCGTGGATGCGAATGATGCCGTCACTTACTGCAACGATTGTACCTTCGTTGCGAGCTTCACTAACGACTTCGAACTGCTCGATCCGCTGTTTAATCAGATCGCTGATTTCAGTGGAATTCAGTTGCATGCTCAAACTCCCAATTACGATTGCAGCGAATCAGACAGACGCGAAATTTTTCCGCGAACCGAGCCATCTATGACTAGGTCTCCTGCCGTGATAATTACACCAGCTATAAGGCTGGCATCTATGCTGCAATTAAGCTTAACTTTGCGTGCTAGACGTTTCTCTAAAGAAACACTAATATCCTGTTGCTGAACTGAAGTAAGCTCAATCGCTGAAACTACATTAGCTTCAATCTCTTTTGCCCATTCATGTTTCATCTCAACAAATAGTTGAAATACAGCAGGTAGCGTTACTAAACGACCGTTTTCAGCCATTACCTTTAACAGATTTTGAACTTGCACATTGATCTGCTCACCACAAACTCCGATAAAGAGTTCGCCCAGTTTATCACTGGAAAGTGCGCCAGATAGCAGAGGCTTTATGGTGTCGTTTTCACTCACCATAGCCGCGAAGTTCAGCATTTCTGCCCAACTGTCTACTGCATTTTGTTCAATGGCAAAGTCAAAAGCTGCCTTTGCGTAAGGACGAGCGATGGTAGTTATTTCAGCCATAACTCAAACTCCTTATTTAAAGTTCAGCAACTAGTTTATTAACTATGTCACTGTGGGCGGCTTCATCAATCGAACGTTCAAGAATCTTCTCTGCGCCAGCAATGGCAAGAGCAGCAACTTGCTTACGCAAGTCTTCTTTAACGCGATTACGTTCAGCTTCAATTTCTGCTTGACCCTGAGCGATGATTTTCGCACGCTCAGTATCTGCTTCGGCTTTTGCTTCATCGACGATCTGAGCTTTGCGTTTGTTCGCTTGCTCAATGATCTCGTTAGCAGTAGCTTTAGCTTCTTTTAGCTGGTCAGTGGCTTTCGCCTGTGCCAACTCAAGGTCTTTTACGGCGCGGTCAGCATCAGCTAAACCGTCGGCAATCCTTTTTTGGCGCTCTTCGATGGCATTCATCAAAGGTGGCCAAACAAACTTCATGCAGAACCACACGAAGAGAATAAAGGCAACCGTCTGACCGATTAGGGTAGCGTTGATATTCACAACAGCCTCCTATTTAGTTTAAAGACAGAAGCGTTTATTACAGCATTGCACCAAGAGGGTTAGTGAAAAGCATGAATAATGCGATACCAACACCGATCATAGTTACCGCATCTAAAAGACCCGCAACAATGAACATTTTAACTTGCAGCATAGGAGCCATTTCTGGTTGACGCGCAGCGCCTTCCAAGAACTTGCCACCTAGTAGGCCAAAACCGATAGCGGTACCAAGAGCACCCATACCAATTAGTAGAGCAACAGCGATAGCTGTCATGCCTAATACAGTTTCCATCTCTATCTCCAAATATTCTAAATCTAGTTAGTTTATGATTTAGTAAAAAAAGTTTTACAGCAATCCCTAATGATCTTCATGTGCCATGCTTAAGTAAACAATGGTCAACATCATGAAGATAAACGCCTGTAAGGTAATAACCAAAATATGGAAGATCAACCAACCTAGCTGTAAAGTTACACCTAGAGCTGAAAGCGCCATATTTCCACCGTACATCAACGCAATAAGGATGAATATCAACTCACCTGCATATAAGTTACCAAACAGACGCAGTGCCAATGAGATTGGCTTAGCGATCAAAGTAACTGATTCTAACAAGAAGTTGACGGGTATCATTGTCCAATGGTTAAAAGGCTGCATAGTCAGCTCTTTAACAAAACCTGATACGCCTTTGACTTTAATGCTGTAGTAAATAATCAGCAAAAACACGCCGATAGCCATGCTAAAGGTAATGTTTAAGTCGGTCGTTGGTACGACTTTCATGTAAGGGATACCAGCTGCAGCAGCCAGTGATGGGATCCAGTCAACTGGAACCATATCCATGAAGTTCATCATGAATACCCAAACAAAAATAGTCAGTGCCAACGGAGCAATAACAGGATTGCGGCCATGGAAGGTTTCTTTCACGCTAGAGTCGACAAACTCGATGATCATTTCGACAAAACATTGAAGTTTGCCGGGAACACCAGTAGTTGCCTTCTTACCAACGCTACGGAATAGCCATAAGAACAGAACACCAAGCCCAACCGAAAAGAACAACGAATCAATGTGCCATGTCCAGAAGCCTTCACCAACACTTAAGTTGGTAAGGTGGTGCTGGATATAGCCCTGCGGTGTTAACGCTTCACCAGTTGCAGCCATGATTCATCCCACTTAACTTTGCTTGAAAAATAAAGGAGCCGTCCAATGCACTATTAACGCTAATGTATAACAAACAAAAAGTGGCATAAACCCAACTTTCCAATTGATAAACACGAACGAAAACATAGCTATGGTTAACAGCAACTTTACCGCTTCCCCCCAGTAAAAAGTTTTAACAACTTTTGCCGATGAACTTGCTCCCGTATGAGAGAAAGCTAGGGTTGCGAATACAAAATTAGGAAGTACAGCGATAGCAGCACCTGCCAAAGCAGATAAGCCATACTGAACTCCCCACAGAGCGAAAAAGAAAACCGAAGCACCCCCAGCCACCGCCGCCTGCATCAAAACCAATTTATAGGCAGACCACCGGCCACGACGTGCTAAAATCTTACTCAATTCATCTTCTCCGCATTAATACTTTTTGTTTCTATGACCGGACTACATAAATCCAGACATGACGATGGACAAAAAGCTTGCGAAAGTATACCTTTTCGGGCCTTCAAAGCAAGTTTAAGCTGAGGAAAATCGACTCTTTTAACGTGATCTAACGCCAAATATGCAAAACCGTAAATTTAACACATGTCACAAAATTACATAATATGACGTTAACTTGGGATTTTTAGTGGATTTTATTGATAATACCGTCTAATTCAGCTAGATCCTGATAATTAATTACCAGTTTGCCTTTACCTTTTTTATTATGGGTAATTGAGACCTTAGCACCTAATCTTTCGACTAACAGGCCTTCCAGGCGGGTGACATCGTGATCTTTTACGGGTTTATCGGTGATTTTTGGTGGGTTTAGTGTTTTGGTGACTAAACGTTCAGTTTCTCGAACGGTTAATTCTTTAGCTGCGACTAATCTGGCAATATTTGTTTGCTCATCACCCTCGATGGCGAGTAATGCTCTGGCGTGCCCCATGTCGATGTCACCATATTCTAACATGCGTTTTACAGGCTCATTGAGGCCATTGAGACGCAGTAAATTAGACACTGTCGCGCGAGATTTTCCCACAGCAGTAGCAATTTGTTGATGAGTCAGCTCAAATTCGCGCATTAATCGATCTAATGCAATCGCTTCCTCCATTGCATTGAGGTCTTCACGCTGAATATTTTCGATTAGTGAGATGGCGACAGCGGCTTCATCAGGCACCTGCTTGACGATACAAGGCACCTTATCCAGCTTAGCTATTTGAGCCGCACGCCAGCGACGTTCGCCGGCAATGATCTCAAACATGGTCGCAGAAACTTTACGCACGACAATCGGCTGAATGATGCCTTGAGCCTTTATCGACTCGGCAAGCTCTTCGAGCGCCTCGGTCGACATATCTTTACGCGGTTGGTACTTACCAGGCTGCATCAAATCTATGGCCAGCATTAACAGGTCATCTGTTTTAGCCGTCACTTCAGCGGCTTCTTCAGCTGAATAAAGTTTCTTACTTGCCGCATGGCTAGTACTGAGTAATGCATCCAGGCCTTTACCCAGTCCACGTTTTTTCAATGTCATTTCCACTGCCTTTATTTAAGCTTGTTCTAGCTCTTGATGCTGTTCCGCTCTGCGAATGATTTCGCCTGCCAGGGCTAAATAAGCCTTAGCGCCGGCACTCGATTTGTCGTAATACATGGCCGGAGCACCAAAGCTCGGCGCCTCAGCCAGCCTGACATTCCTTGGAATGACGGTACGATAAACTTTTTCGCCGAAATGCTGCTTAAGCTGATCGGATACATCATTAGCCAGACGGTTTCTGGGGTCGTACATGGTACGCAGTATCCCTTCGATATGCAGACCAGGATTAACCATGGCGCCAATCTTACTGATGGTATCCATTAAAGCTGTTAAGCCCTCGAGTGCATAATATTCACACTGCATAGGAACCAGAACCGAATCTGCAGCCGACATGGCATTCACCGTCAGCATGTTCAGTGAGGGAGGACAATCAATAAAGATGTAGTCGTAATCGTCTTTAATCGGTGCTAATGCATTTCTTAATCTAATTTCACGGGCGAAGAACTCCATTAACTTGATCTCTGCCGCAGTAACATCACCGTTACCCGCGATCAGATCATATTTTCCGCTCGTATCTCTATAGACAACTTCATCGAAAGATTTTTCATCGACTAACAACTCATAAGCGGTATTCTCGACACTGTACTTGTCGATACCACTTCCCATGGTCGCATTCCCCTGGGGATCGAGATCAATTAACAGCACTTTGCGCTTTGTGGCGGCCAAAGATGCTGCTAAGTTGACACAAGTTGTTGTTTTTCCGACACCACCTTTCTGGTTAGCCACGGCAATCACTTTACCCACAATACCATCCTGTATGTCGCGTAATTGAATCCAATACCAAGTTGCTTGAATCACTATAAGAAAGCAACTGAAACACTACTTTTTAACGACTCTTAGCAAGTGTCTCTGTTCATCCAGACGGGGGACACTCAGCTCAATGACATCAGTGAGCTCGTAACCCTCAGGAATTTTTGTCATTTCATCTTCGGCCAATTGACCCTTAAGTGCGTAATAACAGCCGTTATCCGCCGGCAGATGATGACACCAGTGCAACATGTCTTCGATAGAGGCGAAGGCTCGACTGAGCACGCCATCAAATTTTTCTTCAGGCTCATAGGCTTCGACACGACTCTCTACAGAGCTAATATTATCGATACCCAGATCAAACTGAACCTGTTTTTGGAAGCGAATTCGCTTGCCTAAGCTATCCAATAAAACGAAATGTTTATCTGGATTCATTATCGCCAACGGGATCCCGGGTAAACCCGGTCCGGTGCCAACATCGATGAAGCGTTCACCCACCAGATGTGCCGACACAGCCAGACTATCCATGATATGCCTGATCAACATCTGCTCAGGATCTCTAACCGATGTCAGGTTATACGCCTTATTCCATTTGTTGAGCATCTCAACAAATCCAACCAGCTGTTTTTTCTGCTGCTCGGTGGCAGTCAAATTCATTTCAGCTAGATATTCATCTAATAGGGCTGATAACACGGGATTAATCCTTAATAACAAACTTAAATCGGCATGAACAGACTATTATGAAGCCGTCAAAACAGTAAGGGAAGCCTTTAGCGCTTCCCTTACTAACAATTCATGAAAAAGAGTAAAAATTTACGAAGCTTTTCTGCGAAGTAAACCACGTCTCTTCAGATGAACTAATAAAATCGAGATAGCAGCCGGGGTCATCCCCGAAATTCTCGACGCCTGACCTATGGTTTCAGGCTTATGTTCATTCATCTTAGCGATCACTTCATTCGACAATCCCGGCACTTCTTGATAATCCAGATCTAACGGCAGTCCGGTAGTCTCATGTTTAAGTGCCTTGTCTATTTCATCTTGCTGGCGCTGAATATAACCAGAATATTTAATCTGGATTTGTACTTGCTCAGCGGCGCGTTGATCTTCGAGTCCAGGACCAAAGCCTTCAAGACTCATTAATTTAGGGTAATCCATCTCAGGACGACGAAGTAGATCTTCGAAAGACGCTTCGCGTGAAATTGGCGTATTCAATTCAGGATTTAGCACATCTAACAGAGGTGAATTAGGGTGAACCCACAGGCCCCTTAAACGTTGCAACTCCAACTCGATAGACTCACGCTTCTCACTAAACTGACTCCAGCGGTTATCATCGACCAAGCCAAACTCCCGCCCTTTCTCGGTCAGACGCAGATCTGCATTGTCTTCACGAAGCAATAAGCGATACTCGGCGCGGCTGGTGAACATACGGTAAGGCTCTTTGGTGCCAAGAGTCGAAAGATCGTCAACCAAAACGCCTAAATAAGCCTGATCGCGACGAGGAGCCCAAGATTCTTTACCCTGAACCTGTAAAGATGCATTCATGCCAGCCAATAACCCTTGAGCAGCAGCTTCTTCGTAACCTGTTGTACCGTTAATCTGTCCTGCAAAGAAGAGTCCGCCGATCGATTTAGTCTCTAAAGAGTTCTTCAGATCTCTGGGATCAAAATAATCATATTCGATAGCGTAACCAGGACGAATGATCTGTGCATTCTCCATTCCCTTGATTGATCTAACCAGATCCAGTTGTACATCGAAGGGCAGACTGGTTGAAATACCATTTGGATAGATCTCATTGGTATTGAGCCCTTCGGGTTCGATAAAGATTTGATGAGATGTCTTATCGGCGAAACGATTAATCTTATCTTCAATAGAAGGGCAATAACGTGGACCTATACCTTCGATAACCCCTGAATACATAGGGCTACGATCCAGACCACCGCGAATAATGTCATGAGTACGCTCATTGGTATGAGTCACATAACAAGAGATTTGGCGAGGATGATCTTTTACATCACCGATAAACGACATAACCGGCAAGGGTGTATCGCCTTTCTGCTCGGCCATAAGATCGAAATTTATGGTATTGGCATCGATTCTTGGTGGGGTACCCGTCTTTAATCGACCAATACGGATCGGTAGTTCACGTAAACGATCGGCGAGGGCGATCGATGGTGGATCACCGGCTCGTCCGCCGCTGTAGTTTTGCATTCCTATGTGGATCTTACCACTGAGGAAGGTACCTGCAGTCAAGACAACGGTAGGAGCTTCGAAGGCGAGTCCTATCTGAGTGACTACTCCGGTGACACGGCCGTTTTCAACAATCAGGTCATCGACGCCTTGCTGAAACAATCTTAAATTCGGTTGGTTTTGCAGTATCTGTTGGATCTTAGCTCGGTAGAGTGTTCTATCAGCCTGTGCTCGAGTGGCTCTTACCGCCGGTCCCTTGCTTGAGTTGAGGGTTCGAAATTGAATGCCTGCAAAATCAGTGGCTACAGCCATAGCTCCGCCCAATGCATCAATCTCTTTTACCAAGTGTCCTTTGCCGATCCCGCCAATCGCAGGATTACAGGACATCTGTCCTAAGGTATCGATGTTATGTGTCAGCAACAGGGTGTTTGATCCCATTCTTGCTGCGGCCAGGGCTGCTTCCGTACCGGCATGACCACCACCAACAACAATTACATCGAACCGTTCATGAAAATGCATTACAAAACCTTAAATTAAAACTGACGTCGATAAAGAACTAATGTGAATTTGAGGTGCATATTTTAGCACCTGATGGACCCAAGGTGAAAGATCATTTTCGATCGTTTGATCGCAAGTGGATCTGCTTAATAGATCTTAAGATCTTTATATAGATCCTTTATTATTGTTACTATTAAGGGAGCGATCTTCTGTGGGTAACCGCTTTTTTCCTTTATAATTCATGAGTTAGCAAGGATCAGATCCTGTGATCTTATTATGATCAAACTAATATAAGCCTGTGGGTAGATCGACCACTTATCCACAGGGTGGATCCTTGACCGGATCGGACCTTGAATAATACAGAGCTTAATCAGAAGAAAATAATAGGTTATCCACATATTTATCATTTTAGATCATAATATGTGGATAAGTTAGATCTAATCTGTGAGCCGATCCTTAACTTATCCTCTAAAAAGATCTTAAAGACGATCTTGCCATTGCTCTAACCAAGCCAGTGCGGGATCTTCTGGTACATGATCGTATTGCACATCGATCTGGATCTTATCCACATAGACTTGTGCACCGCAACTCTCCAATGCTTGAGCTAATTTTTCCGGTCCCTGACAGAAAGTGTCGTAACTCGAATCTCCGATCGCACAAATCGCATATTTAGTACCGCTAAGATCGGGTTTTTGAGACAAGATCTCCTCTAAAAATGGCATTATATTGTCCGGAAGATCCCCTGCACCGTGTGTAGAAGAGACGATCAGCCACAATGATTTTAGGTTAAGATCGGTGAATTTAGGGGTCATATGTATGACATTTTCATGGCCTAATCCGCTTAAAACTGCCGAGAATTCGTCGGCAACGTACTCAGCATTACCCAGAGTTGTGCCTACTAATATGTCTATTTTTGCCATCTTGTTTCCTTATTCTTACTGCTATGTCTGTTTAATAGGGTTGGTATATAGTGCTGAACAGGCCAAGTTTGACTCTATAAGTGACCAGAGATGCTTCCCAATTGGCTTTAATAGTAAGTGAAAAGCCTGCTTGGATCTTGCTAGTTAGTGGGATTTACATCTGGAATCTAGCTGATTATGACTCGCAGCCTGAACTAAACGGATGAGATATCAGATGGTTTTGCTGCGAAAAGTAAGTAGTTAACCCGAGTATTCTGGTTTACAGACCAGTGTTTAGTGAAAGGGTTAAACGTCATACCTGTTACATTTATTGTCTCGAGACCTTGTTTCGAGAGCATGGCCGATATCTCCTGTGGTTTTACGAAATAGCGCCATTCATGTGTGCCTATGGGGAGGTACCTCATGACATATTCGGCGCCAATGATACCAACTATATATGATGTTATGGTTCGATTTAGGGTCGCCATTACCAATAAACCACCGGGTTTTAGTAGCTTACAGCAGGTATCTATTAATCCTTGTTGATCGGCGACATGCTCTATGACTTCGGTATTAAGCACTATGTCGTATCGATTAGTTTCGGCTTTATCTTCAAGGTCACTGGCTAAACAATGAATGTAATTCACAGATATATAATTTTTTTTAGCATGTTGGCTAGCGACTAATATGTTGTTTTCGCTGGCATCTATCCCTGTGACGTCTGCGCCAAGTTCGGCTAAAGGCTCACATAGGAGTCCTGCACCACAGCCTATATCCAGTAAACTTAGACCTGCCAGAGGATCTGGATTATTAAGATCGCGGGCTAAGTGCTGAGCTATCATCTTCTCGATGGCGATTAACCGTGTCTGGTTAAATGCCAATACCTGTTTGAATTTTCCCTTGGGATCGCGCCACTCTTCGGCTAAGCGATCAAACTTAGCGATTTCTTTAGCCGTATCAAGGCCCGTACTGTGACTACAAGTTAATTTGCTTCTGTCTAACACAATATATTTTGCTCAAAATTAGTCATTAATATGATTATACCAAGTCTTCCTCATTCTATTTATTCCTTATCACAGCTGCTTATCCGCTCTGTTGCACATATTAGCGAATAATGAATCACTGCTATACTTGAGGTATCAATTTCATTACTTGAGATACCCGTTCAAGGTATCACCTAAAGAATGAAAAGATCTATTGTGAGGGTAAGGGCATGTTAAGACATTACTTTATTACCAGTGATCTCGACGATCTAGAAAAGGTAGAACAGGAGCTCGAGGCCGAAGGGATAACAGAACCACAGATACATATATTGAGTGAACAAGATGCCGATGTCGAAAATCATCATCTGCATGAAGTTGAGCCTGTGTTAAAGCAGGATGTGGTTCATTCGACTGAAATAGGTGCCGTGATAGGCTTTGTTATCTCATCCGCGACCTTGATGCTTGCTTATGAGATGGGCTGGACCGAGAGTGCGGCGGGTTGGCTACCGTTTATCTTTCTAGCCATAGTGATACTGGGTTTCTGTACCTGGGAAGGCGGTTTTATCGGTATACAGAAACCAAATGTACATTTCGAACGATTTCAGGAGCTACTTCATAAGGGCAAACATGTGCTATTTGTCGATGTCGACCCTAATCAGGAGCCCGTCTTTGCCAAGATTATTAATGCTCATCCAAAGTTAGAGCCTGCGGGGTTGGGAGCGGCGACCCCACATTGGGTGGTTCGCTGGCAAGATAAGTTCCACAGTTTCATGAAGACCATGCCCTAAATCTAAGTCTTAAAGCTTGCCCATATTTCATGCCGAAGCATGACTGTGTTTGTCACGATTAAGCGCCATTGAGGCGCTTTTTTTATTGCTGATGTTTAGCCCGAGATCAGGAGAGAATGCAAAATATGGTCTATCTTAATAAGTATATTTAGTCAGAAAAACTGAATTATCTGGTTGTTTTTCAGTCTGGTCGCTACACATCTTCTCTTAGTAGGCGTGTGAGGCTAGATTTTATAGGGATGGGTGGCATGGCTATAGCGGTTGTTATCCTGTTATTAGTACTCGTATCTGTGGTATTTCACTTCGCAAGCCCTTGGTGGTTTACACCGATCGCGTCCAATTGGACCGCCATCGACGATACCATCACTATCACCTTCTGGATCACAGGTATCGTCTTTATCGCGGTAAATGGCTTTCTCGCTTATTGTGTTTTCCGCTTTCGTTTTGATAAAAACAAACGTGCCGATTATGAACCAGAGAATAAGAAACTCGAAGTTTGGCTCACTGTGTTTACGACTATCGGAGTGGCGGCCATGCTTGCTCCCGGATTGATCGTCTGGGGGGATTTTGTCACGGTTCCCGACAATGCAGAGACATTCGAGGTCGTGGGTCAGCAGTGGCATTGGAGTTATCGATTACCTGGTAAAGATGGTGTCTTAGGCCAAAGCGCCGTCGACTTGATGGATGAGAAAAACCCTTTCGGTCTTAATCCCGATGATATTAATGCTCAAGATGACATTTTGATCCCCAGCAATGTGATGCATATCTTGCTGGATCAGCCGGTCAAGGTGTTGATGCGATCTAAAGATGTATTACATAACTTCGCTGTGCCGCAATTTAGGGTCAAGATGGATCTGGTGCCCGGGATCGAGACCTACCTTTGGTTTACGCCTACACGGCTTGGTCGTTTCGAGATGTTGTGTGAGGAGTTATGCGGCATGGCTCACTACACCATGCGAGGCCAGATTGTGGTGGACACGGCCCAAGACTATCAAGCTTGGCTGGATAAACAGTTAACCTTCAGAGAGTCACTCGACGCCCCAGCGGGGGATCTGCAGTTAGGTCAAAATTTATATGCTAGCTGCGCCGTCTGTCATGGCAATAAGGCTCAGGGTAATGAAACGCTCAATGCACCTATGTTGGCGGGCCAGCCAGCCTGGTATTTAACGCGCCAGCTTAACTATTACAAGAGTCAGGTTCGTGGCAGCCACCAGCAGGATATTTATGGTCAGCAGATGGCCGCTATGGCCAATACCTTAGTCGATGCTAAAGCGGTAAAAGATGTCACGGCTTATATTGCATCCTTGCCTGCTCTGGCTATCTTTCCTGCCGCGGTGAATAACGGTCCTCTGGCTCGATCCATAGAGAGCGGTCAACGGCTATTTACTAACTGTGCATACTGCCATGGTGACAAGGCTGAAGGTAAGTTTGCCCTTAATGCTCCCAGATTAGCGGGGCAACATGCCTGGTATCTCAAGCGTCAGCTACAAAATTATCGAGCCAGCATCCGCGGTGCTCATCGAGAAGATCTCTACGGCACTCAGATGATTATGATGTCGCGATTACTGCAGAACGAACAAGCCATAGATGATGTTATTGCCTATATCACCAGATTAAAGCCAGCTTCTGATGCTGGTTATCATCAATCGGCGAGTAGGGCGGTTAGAGGCATTGAATTCCGGATCATCAAAGACCAGAGCCATAACACACAGGAGGTGAGCCGATGAATTATACCGCCATTGTCGATCAAGCCGACAAGTCCCATCATCCCACCAGCTTTATGACTAAGTATATCTGGAGCCAAGATCATAAGGTTATCGCCATTCAGTATTCCATCACGGCTCTCTTCGTTGGCTTAGTTGCCTTGGCATTGTCGGCTATGATGCGTTTGCAGCTAGGCTTTCCCGATAGTTTCTCCTTTATTGACCCCAGCAGTTACCTACAGTTTGTCACCATGCATGGCATGATCATGGTGATCTATCTGCTCACCGCCTTACTTCTCGGTGGCTTCGGTAATTATTTGATCCCCTTGATGGTGGGCGCCAGGGACATGGTTTTTCCCTACCTTAATATGCTCAGTTACTGGACCTATTTACTGGCGGTCATCGTTCTGTTAGCAAGCTTCTTCGTTCCCGGAGGCCCGACTGGCGCTGGCTGGACCCTGTATCCACCGCAAACTATCTTACCCGGCACACCGGGAAATGATGGCGGTATCATCTTGATGTTGGTGTCTCTGGCGATATTTATTGTTGCCTTCACCATGGGCGGACTCAACTACGTCACTACCATATTGCAGGCTCGCGCCAGAGGCATGACCCTGATGCGTATGCCGCTAACTATCTGGGGGATCTTCACCGCCACCATTTTAGGCTTGTTGGCATTTCCGGCATTATTGGTGAGTGCCATCATGATGATGTTAGATAAGCTAGTGGGAACCAGCTTTTTTATGCCCGCCATCTTGTCATTGGGTGAGCCTCTCAATTACACCGGCGGTAGTCCGGTCTTGTTTCAGCATCTATTTTGGTTTTTCGGTCATCCTGAAGTCTATATTGTGGCGCTGCCGGCCTTCGGCATGGTGTCCGATGTGATAGCGACCCATGCCAGAAAAAATATCTTCGGTTATCGCATGATGGTGTGGGCCATCGTCGCTATTGGCGGGCTAAGTTTTGTCGTCTGGGCACACCACATGTATGTCAGCGGCATGAATCCCTATTTTGGTTTCTTCTTTGCCACCACTACCTTGATTATCGCCATACCCACGGCGCTAAAGGTCTATAACTGGTCCTTGACTCTGTGGCGGGGCAACATACATATGACTGTGCCGATGATGTTCGCCATAGGTTTCATCTTCACCTTTACTCACGGCGGATTAACCGGACTATTTCTCGGTAATGTGGTGGTCGACTTACCTCTGTCTGATACCTACTTTGTGGTGGCTCATTTTCATATGGTGATGGGGGTTTCACCTATCATGGTGCTGTTCGCCGCCATCTATCATTGGTTCCCTAAGGTCACTGGACGTTTCCTCCATACGGGTCTGGGTAAGTTTCATTTCTGGATGACCTTCATCGGCACATATTCTATCTATCTTCCTATGCATTATCTGGGTTTTCTCGGGGTACCGCGGCGATACTTCGCCATGGGGCCAACCGAGTTTATTCCCGAGTCGGCTCAATCCCTCAATGCCAGTATCACCATATCTGCACTGATTGTCGGCGTAGTGCAGCTGATATTCCTGTTCAATATCATCTGGAGCACTTTTAAAGGCAAGAAATCTGGGCCTAATCCCTGGAATGCCACCACCTTGGAATGGCAAACCGAATATACGCCGCCAAGACACGGTAACTGGGGGGAAAAGATCCCTGTGGTTTATCGTTGGGCCTACGATTACAGCGTACCTGGTGTGAAGGCCGATTTTATTCCGCAGAATGTTTCTCCGGAAGAGGTCGAGATGATGGATGAGCCGACATCTGGCACTAGCAAGATTAAAGCAGATGTTAAGCAAGAGGTTGTGCTAGATATTTTTCCCCATATTAAACAAGCACAGCCGGACGATGATAAGGGAGGCGCTTGATGAGCATTTTCAGCAAGCTTACAGAGAAGCCTTGGTTGGCCCAGCCTGCAGGAGCATTGGATCAAGGCTTAATCGAATATCAACCTAGCTCTCCCGGCAAGACGGGGCTGAAATTTTTCATCGCCGTGGTCACCGTCATCTTCTTCCTGTTTAGCGTGACTTATCTGTCGCGTTCTCAATATGCCGACTTTCAGGCTCTGGGTGGTGAGCCCTGGTCACCTCTGTATCAACCTATCTGGTTATGGGTGAATTCGGGCTGGTTATTGATGGCTAGCCTGAGTCTGCATTTTGCTGTCGGCCAGGTGAGCGAAGATAAGATCAACAGGTTACTGGGTCTGCTGACACTGAGTGTGATCTTCTCCCTATTCTTCATATTCGGTCAGTGGAGTGTATGGCAACAGCTGAGTCTGCAAGGTTTTGTTATCAACTCTAATCCGGCCAACAGTTACTTTTACATGCTGACCGCCATTCATGGTCTGCACTTGCTGGGGGGCTTATTTGCTTTGGCTCGGGTGCTGGTTATTTTTAGCCGCAAAGTGAAGCTGGATATATTGCAGCGAAGTTTAGTCTTATGCGCCTGGTATTGGCATTACCTCTGGTTGCTCTGGTTGTTTATCTTCGCCTTGTTGACGGCTTCACCCAGTACCTATAACACCATCGCAGCCTGGTGTGGTTTGTAGGATTTGTCATTGTAAGGTTTGTAGTAATCAACACATGAGCATAGATGATAAACAGGAAAAAGTGCCTGATGTGGCTTGTAGGACTCGTGTTAAGGCTGGTGTTAGGAGTGGAGTAGACACATGAGCATAGATGATAAACAAGAAAAAGTAGCAGCGCCCATAGCCTCCGACAATTGGCAGGGTGCCGTGAGTGATTGGGGAGCCGACAAGCAGGTTTTCAATATGCCTTGGGGCAAGTTGATGATGTGGCTATTTCTGCTCAGCGACACCTTTGTTTTCAGCGTGTTTTTGATCGGCTACATGAACGTGCGTATGTCCAGTATGGACAGTTGGCCTCTCACCAGTGAAGTGTTCGCGCTGACCATAGCCGGGCACCATATCCCGTTAGTGCTTATCGCCATCATGACCTTCATCTTAATCACCAGTAGCGGCACCATGGCGATGGCGGTGAATTTTGCTTATCGTGGTGATAGACGCAAGACAGTCCTGTTTATGACTGCAACTGCTTTATTGGGAGCATCTTTCGTCGGTATGCAGGCGTTCGAGTGGACTAAGTTGATCGTAGAGGAGGGGGTGCGTCCCTGGGGGAATCCCATGGGCTCGGCACAATTTGGTGCCACCTTTTTCATGATCACCGGCTTTCACGGTTTGCATGTCACCGCTGGTGTTATTTTTCTATTGGTTATTGCAAGGCGGGTCGCTAGAGGCCACTACGAAGGCAAAGGCTATCACATAGTCGAGATAACAGGCCTTTATTGGCACTTCGTAGACTTAGTCTGGGTGTTTATTTTCGCTTTGTTTTATTTGTGGTGATTAATAAGAGCTTTATTGGGCGCAATTATGGTCGACTTGGTCTGGGTGTTTATCTTCGTGATCTTCTATCTTTGGTAAAGAGTTATCTCTGGTAAGCGATATAGAAAATAGGTTAAAAGTGATAAGTGTATTGAGGTGGTGTATGAGTCAGATTACAAATAAAGATGCGGTGCCAGCGGAGGAAGAACAAGCGCAGCCTAAGGTGCATCCCATCAGTCTCTACCTGAAAATATGGGGGCTACTGTTTGTGCTCAGCACCATGTCCTATATGGTGGATTTCTTCGAAGTGCAGGGCATATTGAGATGGACGTTGATCTTGTTATTTATGTCATTGAAGGCCGGGCTTATCATCACTATCTTTATGCATGTCAGGTGGGAACGGATGGCATTAAAACTGGTGTTGTTCTTACCGCCTTTGGCAATAGTCGTGTTTATTAGCTTGATGGCCATAGAGGGAGACTACACTTTTGTTAATCGCTTATTATCCTTCATCTCGGTATGAAGTTATGCTTCGGCTTAGGTTAAGGCAAAGCCTTCGCCACGCGCTAAGGCCTGTGAGAAGGAAGCAAAGAGATAAGTCAGAGATTTATGAGCCGCTAGCGAAAGAGCCTCGCTAACATGCTGCGCGAGGTGAAGACGAAACTCTTGCTGGATGCCAGCATACTTATCATAGTCACCTTAGTGCTGATTAGTATCTCATTTATTCTGGTCAAGGCCAGCCCTTCGGTTAATTTACCGCTGCAAAGTGCGAGTCTGCTACAAGAGCCGATCACACTCTCAAATTTCACCTTAGTTAATCACCATAACCAAGATTTTACTCAAGCTGACTTGCTCGGCCAGTGGCACTTGTTGGCCTATGGATACCTTAATTGCCCGGATGTGTGCCCGGCAACTCTGCTGCTGTTGAATAGTCTGATGCATAGTATGCAAAAAGATAATCAATTTACAGATGTTCAATTGCTCTTCTATACCATAGACCCAGGCAGGGACTCGATTGAAAGATTGGCCGAATACGTGGCATTTTTCGGTAAAGATATCATTGGCTTGAAGCCTGTTGAGGTTGGGGTGTTCGATGGCATGTCCAAGCGGTTCGAACAAGAGTTGGGAATAAAAGTCAAAATAAGCACTCAGATAGGGAGCGAAGACAGTTATCAGGTGGGCCATGGGGTTGCCATCTATCTGCTAGATCCACAAGGCCGGCTGCACGCCGTGTTTGAGCCGAGTGTCGATCCCTTCGGCAATCGTCATTTCAATAAAGATACTCTCTATCATGACTATGTGTTAATTCGTAAGAATGCCTCCGCTTTATGAAATCTGCTTGGTAAAAAACAGGCAAAACAAATAAGATGCTGTTAGATTTTCATCACATTTATGCCTGCCAGAGGCGGGTATATTAGGCATTTATTCAATTTAAGTGGCAGTATTTATGACAAGTAAAATAATTTTAGATACAGATCCCGGCATCGACGATGCCATGGCTATCATCTTTGCCGAGGCGCACCCTGAGATAGAACTTAAGGCCATTACTTGTGTTTATGGTAATGCCACCATAGAAAATGGCACTCATAACGCACTTTTTCTTAAGCAAAAATACGGATTGCAGGCCGATGTAGCTAAGGGGGCTGCTAAACCTATCGTTCGCCCGCCAGTTGGGGCTACGGTTGTGGTACATGGCGAGTCAGGTTTAGGTGATGTGCAGGCGCCAGCCGAATTATCCGTTAAAGCCGATCCGCGTCCAGCCTATCAATACATTATCGATGCCCTCAGGGCCGATCCGGGTGAAATTACTCTGGTGGCCGTGGGTCCGCTGACCAATCTGGCTCTGGCATTAGAGGCGGCTCCCGAAATCGTGACTCTGGTGAAAGAAGTCGTGGTGATGGGGGGTGCATTTGGCGTCAACGATCACAGGGGCAATGTGACTCCCTATGCCGAGGCCAATATTCATGACGATCCCCACGCCGCCGATATAGTGTTTGGTGCATCCTGGCCCGTGGTTATCATAGGTCTGGATGTGACCGAACAGAGCTTCTTCACCAAGGATTATCTGGATCGACTCAGGGATGATGCCGGTGAGGTTGGCCAGTTTATCTGGGACATTAGCCGTTACTATTTAAAGTTCTATTCCGAGAAAGTGGGGCTGGAAGGTTGTCATGTGCATGATCCATCGGCTATCGCTTATGTGATTGACCCATCATTGTTTACTCTGCGTGAAGGACCCGTGCGCGTTGTCACCGATGGTCCGGCAGAAGGCATGACAATACAAAAGTTTGATAAACGTAACTATATGCACGATGAATGGCAAAGTCATGAGTCACAAAGAGTGGGGATTTCGGTAGAAGATGAGCGTCTGTTGTCTCTTTACCGTCAGACCATCATAGATTACGGTCAAAAACGATAAGTAGAATCGGCTGGGCGGGATTGGCGTACTCTTTTTAATTAAAGAACTTATCATCCCGCTCAGGTATCTGTTGGGTTTTAGCAAGTCAGGTATTATACCATTCCGAGTAAGTATCTGACCATTCAGCGGGAATTCAAAGCACTGTAGGCAAGGCGAATGTTTGAAGCTAATAGTTATTCTATATCGAAAACATTCAACGTAGCATAAAGGGTTTTGAAACCCGCACTGCGTGAGGCTCTCAGTGTTTCCACTTCTGCGTTTCATTGACTTAAAAGGGAATAACCATTTCCTCATCAATGTGCCTTGAATTGAAAAAACTGAGAGTCTCTGAACTGACCAGATACTTATATGGAATGGTATTACTAGCCCATGGCTTGAACTTGAGAGCCCAGTAACCAGATAGCTAAGGCGAAGAATATCATCCCCATAAACTTGTTCTGATTAGCCCTGAACTTGTCATTTTTTAGTAGTGACTTGCCCAAAGTTCCCACCATTAACACCAGCAATAAGTTAAACAGTAACCCCATCACATTGAGTAGCAGGCCAAGCGCCAGCATTTGCTCGCCTGACGTTGCCGTTAATTGCGGCGAAACAAACTGAGGCAGGAACAGCACGAAGAAGAGTAGGGCCTTAGGGTTTAACAGGTTACTGAATACCGCGCGGCGATATAGCATTTTAGCCAGACCCGATTGCTGTTCAATTTCCGGGGCATCAGCAGCGCCACTGCGCATACAATCCCAACCCATCTTCATGAGATAAGCTCCGCCTAAGATGCGTAGCACCTGCAAAGCCATAGGGTTCATGGCGATTAATGCCGACACGCCCATGGCGGCCAATAGTGTCAGTATTAGCCCTGAGGTGGCATTGCCTAGGCTGGCAAACACACCGACTTTTTTGCCATAGCTTAAGCTAGAACTTGCTATCAATAGCATGTCCGGGCCAGGGATCAGTAAAAGGGCGATAACAGTCGTTAAATACAGTGGGAGTACAGCGAGATCGATCATCATAAATGCATAGGTTGGAACAGACGGCGGCATTCTACCTCTATCACGGTCTATCGGCAGTAGTTTCTCGATTGTTTTTGAGAACTCTTAGCTATAAAAAAACTAGGATACTGAGATATTTGTACTAGGGTAAAGTTTCAGACAGAGTGGTGTTTTTTGTAAAACCCTAAGTGCAATAGCGTCATATTATTGTCAAAGTGGCTTAAACACTGGCTTGTATGAGGTTAGGACTGATGTTTTTTTATAATGTTTTACTCACTAACTATATTTTTTAGTTATAAATATTGCAGTTTTCCTGGTGCCAATAGAAAAGTTGCTCAATTCACAACTAGGCTTTACTGGTTAGTAAATTTGATTTTTACCGCTTTGTTTACTAGCAGATTGGATTAGATACAAGTGAACAAACGAACAAGCGCGATGGCATAATATTTTTTAGACTAAATTTATGGGTAACAGCTAACTGACTAATTGAATTGATCAAATATTGGTCTTTCTGTTTTTTTTGCTTGTTATGAGTTCCGCAATAAAATTTATACTCGCTGGTTATTGGCCTAGTCACAAGCTGGCATCTATTGGTTCATCCCTTCAAAAAATCCACATTTAGCCATCACTTATTAAGCGTTCAATAAAATGACACAGAGTAGGATGTTTGACGCAACTAATGACCAGTCAAATTTCAAAAAATGCTGCTAAAACAGACAACATCTTGACAGTATCTAGTGTATGAAATTCACTCTAAAATAGTTTGTATTATCTCGTCACCGCTATTAAAGCATCAGGTTTACTGTCTGTTTTTAGCCATGACACTAGTATAGAAATTTCACGAATTCTTTTATGAATAGTTTCATGAATAAGTTCACGAACTACTTCACTAAATCAGTGAATAAAGAGTCCTTATGTTACGTTTTATTTTATCAATCATAATCGTCTACGCATTTTGGTTAACTTACCAAGATGTTACTTCTTATCTCGATGAGCCAGTGCCAAGCGAATCTCTGCTGGCTAACCAAGAGCATCAGTTAGACAGCCAGTTGAATGAGGTTAAGCGCTACAACTTAATCGAAGAGCTGAGCTGTGATAGCAATTCAGATTGTGGCAGTGAGTAAGTCTATTGTCAGTTAACAATAGTGAAATAACATTTTTCATTTGGCTGGTTGGGTATTTGGTTTGTTGATAGGAAACCATAGCTTCATTTAAATTTATAACCTGCGGTTCGCTGAATGTGCAGATACTTCTGCGAGTCGCCGTGAATATGTCCCTATAGGCTCTGCCAAAACTTCCATGTTTTGGAAGCTCGCAGCCGCATCTACACTTGATATTAAAACTGCGAGTGTGCTTCTTCGTTTTTTATTTTTCTTCTTATAAACCTTGGTTAATTCTATTTTGAAATTGTGCCTTGTGTAGGTCATATTGGTGGCAGTGTATTTGAAAGTGGCATATGAGTAAAAGGGATGAAGAGTATCTTGAAAAGCACCGCCTGTGGTGGGCAGTTATGACGAGTCCATATTCAGCTCAGGAGTGGTTGCAGTTAAATCTGCAGCAGCAGGGACTGTTGAAACCTGTCAGCTCGGTGAGTGAAGCGATTCAGCAGCTGAGCTATATTCAGATAGATTCTATTAACGTGGTGGAGCGGGCGCATCATCATGTGCTTCATAATCGAATACCTGAGTATCAAGCATCTCAACTGGATTTGGCGATGGCTAACAAGGAGATCTTTGAGTATTGGTCTCACGCAGCTGCTTACTTGCCTATATCCGACTACCGTTACAGCCTGTACCACAAAACACATCTAAAGCAGGGGGGTAAGCATTGGTTTGAACCTGAGCATAAGGTCATGCGGGAGGTAAAAGCTAAGATCACCGCCGAAGGGCCGTTGAAGGCTAGCCATTTTGCCAATACTTCTACTTTTGCTTCTACTTCGACAGGCGCTAGCACAGGGTGGTGGGATTGGAAGCCAGCTAAGAGGGCTCTGGAGCAATTATTTATGCAAGGTGAGCTTATGGTGGCTCACAGGGATAAATTTCAAAAGGTGTATGACTTAACCGAACGTGTGTTGCCATCCCATGTCGACAATCAACTGCCTGATGAAACAGAGTTCGCCCGTTACCTTATCCATCGCTATTTAAGTGCTCATGGTTTTGGCACTATTCAACAGATCTTCTACCTGCGTAAAAATATAAAACCTATCTTAGTTAAGACTCTGAATGAGATGTGTCTCGCTGGAGAGCTAGCCCGCTTTTCTGAATCTGGACAGGAGTACTTTTATTTTCCAGAGGTGCAGCCCTTAATTCCAGTGCCAGATCGTGTTTGGTTACTCAATCCCTTCGACAATCTGGTTATCCAAAGGCAGAGATTAAAGCATTGGTTCGGGTTTGATTATCAGATAGAGGTATATGTTCCCGCTGTTAAGCGCCGCTATGGTTACTACTCATTACCTATCTTATGGCGTGATCGCTTTGTCGGTAGGCTAGATGTAAAAGCCGAGCGTAAACAGGGTTTACTGTTACTTCAGCAATTAACGATTGAAGAGCAGGCTTTCTCTCCTAGCTCTAAGCTCTGTATTAGCTCCAGCACTAGATCCTGTACTAGACCAAGAGTCGATGAGTCTGAGCTTGAAGAGTTTGTTGCAGCGTTAGGCTTGTCGATAAATGAATATGCCAGGTTTAATCACTGCCAAGAGTGGAAACTGGTTCGGTCTAATAATAAATATATCGGTGATCTGCTAGTTAATCAGTCCAGCTAGATATTCTTTTTACGCCCTCTTAATCTGTGCTGTGTTCAATATACAAGTGCACAATTATAACTTGGGGCTTTAGCTTCCTCTTTTACTATTCTATGATGCGAGTTCACCTCTTTCCGTTTGAGTTAAAAATGAAATTAGCAGAGATAATCTCCATTCTCAGTAGTGATGACCTAACAGAACTTCCACTTGCAGCTTTACTGAGTGCCAGAGAGCAGTGGTCGGAGTTATTACCTGTGATAGATGATTTGATGCAAAAGTTTATCGATACAGAAGACTTGAGCGAATCCGAAGCTAATCTCCTCTTCTTCGGCATCTGTCTGATTATCGATCGTAAGCAATTTAGTTGTTTTGACTCTCTAATAAACCTAACCAATAAAGAAGACTGTGATAGTCCATTAGAGCGTCTACTCGGTGATTTTATTGGTTCAGACCTTTCGACTGCTTATTATATTTTGGCTCAAGGAAAACCTGAGCAACTTTGTCGCCTGGTTAACTCAGGCCAAGCCGGTGAGATTGTAAAAATGGCTGCCTTGGGGGTCCTATTTGCTCAATTTCACACAGATCAAATCGATAGAGATACACTGAATCAAAGCATTCCTGCTTTTATCGAAAACCTAGTCGCTAATGACCAATCAATAGCCCTATTTGAATTAGTTAATCTATTAATTTCTCATGAGTTTAATCAGTATCATGCTCAGTTTTTAGAGTATGTAAAAAATAAGGTGATTGATGAAGGCCCAATCGAAAACCAGAGCATCATCGATTGGAATAATAGCTGTATTGGCTATTCGGAATGGGATAATGGCCTAATCAGTGGGGATTATGATGTTATAGACGCCCTCAGTCAGTGGACCGGATTCGGTCCTGAAGGTGACATGAGCGATGCGGAATTAATGGAAATCTTCGATGACTTGATGAATACCCCCAACAAGCTTGATGATATGGACTTTGATTCTTATTTGGATGCTCATGTGGACAGTTATGAAATAAAAGAGCCGCACATCGCAGAGATTAAAGCCGGCCGCAACGACCCATGCCCTTGTGGCAGTGGCAAGAAATACAAGAAGTGCTGTTTAAACTAGTTTGTATACTTTAGGAAGAGTAGTGATAGCGTAGGGCAACAAATTTGGACTCTTGTCGGTTCACAAGGTTGAAGGAACTTTTTTGGTTAGGCTTTGGTTTCATTGGGCGGTGTGGGTGTTTGATTGATTATGGGAAACTATGGCCTTTCTTGTGTTAATCGCCTCCAGCGGGGTATGTGTAGGTAAGCTCTCGGGACGCGATAAAGCAATCTGACCTCCACGGACGGAGGAAATGCCAAATTTTGTATGGAATAAAATTGGCCTTGGCCGCTTCGCGAAAACATCCTTGTTTTCGAGACCCTCTTGCCTACCTACACCTTGTCTCTAAAAAGCAGATGGTTTCTTCGATTAGCTAGACTTGTATATTTAACTATTTGCTAGCTTTGCTGCATCTTTCCAGAGATAACTGGGCATTGGCTCATGTAATTCCCAAGTTATATTCATAGGTTGGGAGCCACTAGTTTCTGCCAAGTTAACCCAACCTAAGTTCACAAATCCCATCGTATTTCCATTTTCGTCTTTATTGGATTCTCGCACCCATAACATAAGTTTTTTACCAATATCTTTATGCTGGATATAGGCTAAGCCCTTACCGCTATCAGGTCTTGCTGAATTCTGAGTCTGCCAATGGAAGTGAGTAGGGCTCATTGCATAGTCGTGATAAAGCGTCGTAGGTGAAAAGTGTTGATCTGATTTTTGTAGTGTGACAAAGAGTAGTTCTACATTGAGTTCTTTTAGGTTGAAGTAACCTTCACGGCTCATAGCTTGCTTTTCGAAACTCGCCCCTCCTAATCCTGCGATAATTTGCTCTCGTGTATAGCGAGCATTGAGTTGAAGTGGGCAAGGAAAGTCTGTTTGAAGTCTTTGAACTTGAGTATCGTTATTATCCAGTAAGTAATTGATAACTTGTATTAACTCATTTTGATATTCAGGATGAGTAAGTGCTGCTAAGCTTTCAGATAGAGAGTTGAAACCTAGCTTATCTCCTGAACAATTCCAAAAGTCATAGTGACACATTAAAGCCATTCTTTGCTCTATTGCATCGCCATTATCCACCCACTTAAAGTGATTTATTGCTAATGAGCGAATAAATTTTAGATAAGTCCGAGCGTCACATTTAATTAAGCTATTAAAAATAGCTCTGTGATAATTTTCGGCAATTGTAGTTTCGTTTACTCTAGGGATTAACAGTAGATCGCTTAATAAGCTAGTCCATCCACCACCTTCTTTAGGTTTTTTCTTATAAATATCAATTAGTCGGATATTAGGGTAGAAGTTTAAAAAATTACTCAACGTTAGCTTTTGAACTGTATGGTGTTGAAAATTTTGAATATGTGATTTTAGCTTTTGCTGATTTAATATGGCTTTTTTAATGTTGTTTAAGATTATTTCTTTAGTTTTTTTCTGCAGTTCAATGTGACAGCCAAGAGGAAGGTGCGGAAAACCGTGCTCAATTTCTTTACTTATAGCTGTATGAGTTTTTCCTATCAATGCTCTGAACTTTTGAGAGAAGTCATATTCGGTTCTAGCATTACCGACAAAATCCAAAACAGTGACACACTCTTTGCCATCGTTATGACGTAAACCTCGCCCTAATTGCTGCAAAAATATGGTTAAACTCTCTGTCGGTCGTAAGAAGAGTAGTGTATCTATTTCTGGGATATCGACACCTTCATTGAATATATCGACAACACAAAGAATATTAATATTTCCTAGTTGCAAATCTTGCCTTACAGAGTGTCTTTCAAAAGCGTTTTTACTGGTAAGTACCGCACTTGGTATTCCTTTAAGGCAAAACTTTTCAGCCATATACTGAGCATGATCTTGGTTGACACAAAAAGCTAATGCGCGCATTTCTAATGGATTAGTTACAAGCTCTTCTATATTTTGAAGTATTTTCTGCAGTCGTTGATCATTTTGGGTATAGACTTGGGTCAACTCACTCGGGTTATAACGGCCATTTTCCCATTTAACCTGTCTTAGATCGGTATTATCATCTATGCCGAAATATTGAAAAGGGCATAAATACCTTAGATTTATAGCCTCTGGTAATCTAAGTTCAGCAGCTATAACACCGCCAAAATCATCCAATATGTTTTTACCGTCATGACGTTCGGGTGTAGCGGTGAGTCCTAGTAATATTTTAGGTGAAAAGTGGCTGATGAACTTTCTATAACTTTCAGCTGATACATGATGAACTTCATCAATAACAATAAAATCATAGTAATCTGACTTAAGGTTTATGTTATCTATCTGATTATTAAAGCTCTGAATTGATGCGAAAAGTTGATCGTATGAGTCTGGTTTATGTTGGCCTACCCATAACTCGCCAAAGTTTGGCTGTTTTAGTACTGCTCTAAAACTCTCGATTGCTTGTTTTAATATCTCTTCTCTATGAGCTATAAATAGAATTTTTGCTGTAGGGTTTTCTTGATAGAAACGTTTGAAGTCGAAAGCTGATATTAGAGTTTTTCCTGTCCCTGTAGCGGCGACGATTAGATTCCTGTTGCGGCCATGTAGATTACGTTCAGCATCTAATTTTTCTAATATCTCAATTTGATGCTGATGTGGTGCTAAATCAAAAAACACTGTATTTGTGTGATTTTTATCACCGCGACCAAGGCTAAGTGAACGATTTAGTTTACTACTCGCTTTCTCTGAACCATCAAAAAAATCAAATTCAGGTTGCTGCCAGTAAGTCTCGAATGTACTGAATGTCTTGTCTATGATGTGTGGGATTTCTTGATTGGTTATCTTCAAGTTCCACTCTAATCCATTAGTGAGTGCTGAACGAGAGAGGTTTGATGAGCCTATATAGCCGGTATGAAATCCTGAATCTCGCATGAATAGATAAGATTTGGCATGAAGACGTTCTTGGTTATGGTTATAGCTTAATTTAACTTCGGTGTTAGGTAGCTTGGCTAGCCATTGAACGGCTTTAAGATCCGTAGCCCCCATATAAGATGTCGTAATAATTTGAAGCTTATGCTTGTTATTACTCGTGAAAGTCCGAAGTTCATCCATGAAAATTCTGAGACCCGTCCATTTAATAAATGAAATGATCCAACAGATTTTATTGGAAGATAGTATTTCACGCTTAATTTCACTCTCCAGTGAAATACCTTGATTACTACCGCAAAATAACTCGCTTTGTGTGAGGCCTGTAAGAGGCGTTATTTTATCGATATGTGCGGATAATTTAGCCGAAACAGGATCTTGTTTATCGAAAATAGCAGTAAGTAGTTTTGCTGGTTGGGCTATGGTGTAATCAGATAAATCGAGGTTATCTATTCTTTCCTGAAGCCAATAAATAAGCTCATTAGCGAGCTCTATTTGGGCTAATGGTGAGTCTTTTATATTTTTTGATTCAGATATAGCAAGGTGAAAAACACGAACTAATGCACGAGTTAACCACAGAGTTTGCTCAGTTGTATCCATATTTCTTTCTGAAATAAAGAATTTATCTTTATCCAACTTATTACTGATAACTTTCGTTATAAGTTGTTCATAAATACCTGTTTGCATTATAAAACTCAAATAATATTTGACTGAGAAGAACTATGCCAGGTAAGTCATTTTTTGCAAGTCACAAGTGTTAAATCAACTTAAATCTAAGAGGGAGTCTTTTGCTTTACCAATAGGAGTTGATGTGGCTGCGAGCTTCGATGACAGGGAAGTAGGGACTACGGCGCCTCGCAGAAGCGTATGCACATACCCCGTTGGAGGCGATTAGCATCATAAATGTTATGAACGACTAAAACCCCACCAAATAAAAATAACGCCAAATGAAACGAAAACCTAACCAGAAAGCTATTTGCGTTACTTGCTAGCTAGCAAGTATCTTGTACTTCGCCCACCAGCTCCCGCTTTCACTAAAAAGCTTTGCTCAACAAGCTGTGCCAGATGACGAGTCGCTGTTGCACGACTTACTTTAGTGACCTTCTGGTATTGGCTACTGCTTATACCTATTTCAAATTCGCCATCCAGCAGTCTATTAAGCACTTTCACTTGTTCACCGCTCAATAACGTCTGATCGACACGCTGCCAATAGTTAGTTTTCGCTACTGTTTGGGCGATATCATTGAGTGATTTCTGCAAACTGCTATTGAGCGTATCTAAAAACCAGACTAACCAGGAGGTAATATCTAACTCGCCTTTTTGAGTGCTTTCCAAAATATCGTAATAGGCTTGTCTGCGCTCTAGGATACTCACTGACATGGCATAAAAATGGATAGAGCGGTTTTCTGCCTGTGCGAGAGCTAAATCTGTTAGTAAGCGGGTTATTCTGCCATTACCATCATCGAGTGGATGTAGAGTCACAAACCACAGGTGAGTGATGGCTGCACGGATCAAGGGATCCATTGCCACATCTTGCTGTGATCTGTTGAACCAATCTATAAACCTTGTGAGTTCATCTTCGAGCCCAGAGCGAGGTGGGGCTTCAAAATGGACTTTTGGCTTATCTATACGCCCCGAGATAACTTGCATAGGCTCGCTACCCCGTAACACGCCACCTTGAACGGGATTAAACAGGGTATAACCTTCGGGGAAGAGTAATGTATGCCAATCCATGATCCGCTGTAAACTTAACTCTGTTTGCCAGTTTTGTAGTGCATCTAGTGTCATCTCAGCTAAGCCATCAGTTTGAACCGTGGTGGGATAGGGCTTCTCATCACTGATACCTAGCTTGTTGGCCAAAGATGAGCGTACCGAGAAGGCATTGAGTTTTTCGCCTTCAATTGCGCTGGAATGAATGATATTTGCCAGCAAGGTATCAAGTGTCATTTGAGCTGATGGCTCACTATCTAATTTACCAAGCAGCAAGCCCTGGTTGAAACTAACCTGACGTAATAATAAGGCTATATTATCAGTTTCCCAGCGAAAGTCAGGCCAGTTAGCTTGTTGCCAAATCCACATATAGAACCTCTATGAGTAGCTATTAGTCAAATAACACTGTTATTCTACTCACTATGCGAGGCGAATAACAAGCTTAATTGCCTCACATGGTGAGGCTAATAGCCTTTCTAATTGCCTCAAATCGGTTTTATCCCGATTTGAGGCAGTTGATATTCGTTTAACTGACTGGGTAAAAGTTGGAAGGTGGCGTGTCTCTTTGGGCTGTAGAAGCTAAATCGGAGAGGTAGGTTTTTGCTTTACCAACAGGTGTAGATGCGGCTGCGAGTTTCGGTTTCAAGGATGAAACCGTAAAGCGGCCAGGGATGGCTTCACAGCGTCTCGCAGAAGCATCTGCACCTACCTCACCGGAGGTGATAAGTAACAATGAAGGTCCGATTACCTTCAATCCGCCAAATAATAATTAAGCCCAATGAAACCAAAAAGCCATTACCCAAACTTGTTAGCTGACAAGTAAGTTAACTCCAGTTTTAACTCAAAATAGTGAGCTGTTTTCGATTCTACGCTGTGAAAGTGTGCTTTCAACCTCTTTAATTGTCTGTTTAGATACGCCAATATCTTTTGCTAATTCAGCAAAAAGTGATATCAACGATCTCCTCTATAAGCTGCTTGGCCTCTTGCCAGCGGTTAAAGCCTGCGGTTTCGGCAAGCTTCTGAACCGTGGATAATGGGGGGTGCTTCCCATGACCAATAAATGAGGTTGAGTGTTCATTAAAGGGATGTGGGCTGTAGGTAGTATCGTAAAACGGTGCTGGACTCCAGCGACCCGAGTCATCTTGCAAAAATGCCCAGTTTTTACTGTGGTCATCTTGATTACTGGCAAAGAAATATAACCAAGACACCCAAGATTATTCTCCGTTAGATAGCCAGTACCGACTAGAGCCTGATTTCCAGATAAACTCATTGCGGTATCAATCCACCCACTTGCTTGTCCAGACAATACTCAAATATTCTGTTATGAGTGAAATTTCGACTACCTCCTTGAAAATAAGACATCAGAAGAACCAAACAGTCATTTGGTAATGCTTAAATACAATAATTTGAAATGGGTATCTCTAACTCTTGATTAAGCGCTATCTAGCCATCGATGGCAATTGGCTGCACCTTGCCGGCGCTTGCGCTCAAGATGTTCACAATACGCTGTTAATTCTTGGGTGTTGCCCACAGCCCCTTTGAAAATATTAGTAAACTCTGTGGTCAGTTTTATCCAGTTTTCTTGCGGGATATTAAGTCTATTTAAAATATTAGCAGACTCTTGACTCATAGAGCCTCGCTTGTCGGCTCTGACTATTCGCCCAGTATCATCAACAAGTTGCAGATAATCTTTAGCACTGAACATGAGCCCTTTATGCATGCCTTTACTCTCATTACCAACAAAGGGCAGCAGTGATGTTGGCTGCTCACCTTTCATGGCAGCTTGGATGCGTTTTTGAATACTAGTGAAGTCTGAGGTTTCCGGTGTCTTAGCCATCTTAGCGCGGATAGGGTTCAAATCGACATAGGCCATACAGGCAAGTACTGCAGCTTCATCAAGTAAAGCCTGAGACTTGAATCGTCCCTCCCAGAAACGGCCTTTACACTTGTCCTCGGCATTGGCTCTACGAGCGATAGGTTCGTTGAGTGCCCGCATAAACCAAGAGATATCCATCAGCCTTAAGCGGTACTCTTTTACTCGTTTATTGATAATGTTTTGTTGATAAGACTCAAGTGGTTCACCTTTAACAAAATCATGGTTAAGGCTATCGCCTTTAAACAGCTTTTGCCATTGAGTAACCACTTCTACATCTGACCAATGCTTAGCTAATTCGACATCAATACGTAACACTAGATGTAAATGATTACTCATCACTACGTAAGCACAGATATCAATAGCAAACACAGATGCCAGCTCCAGTAGCCGACTTTCAACCCAACCCCGTCTATGCTCATAAGATTGACCAGTATGATGATCGACTCCGCACAAAAATGCTTTTCTAACACAACGAGATACGCAGTGATAATAGAGTGTGTCCTCTAAACTGACTAACGCTTTTCTTGGTGTTGGCATAACACCCCCTCCTCAACAACTCTTACTTAAACGTAGTCAAGGGATCTTCATCTGACAATCCTGGGTGTCTTGGTTGTTCTTCCTTAAATTGATACAAACATCATATTTAGTAGCTAAATTTGGTTACGTAATTTTGTATGAACCATGGGAAGTGAGGTTGCTATGCACTCTTTTCAAGCCAAGTCATTAAAGCAAAAAGGCACAGTTAAGAAGACCGTTCTTAGACAATATCGAGAAATTGTCGATGGCGTGATTAATATATTTACCCCCACAGTACCAAAAGAGGGGTGGGTTCGAACGATTAGAAAAGCGCTTGATATGTCAGGCGCCCAACTCGCTGTTCGTGCAGGGATGACCAGGAATAGAGTCTCTGTTCTTGAGAGGCGAGAAGCTGGAGGGGATATAACACTCAACCAGCTAAAAGCATTAGCAGATGCTTTGGATTGTGAGTTCTCATACACACTAAAGCCTAAGAAGGCAGTGGCTGAGACTATTAGCGATCGAGCCCTTAAAATTGCCTCAACGGAAGTTAGAAAGGCTTCTAAGAATATGTTTTTGGAAGCTCAATCCATTAGCAAGGACAAGGAGCAGTATTTGATTGACGAGCTGGCTGAAGAGATCATGCGTGAAGGCGGCCGCAAGTTATGGTTGCAGAGTAAGGACGAGAAAGCTTGATTATTGATGAGCCAGATGGCGCTACACCGCTCGATCCTGATGATATGGAAGGGTTGAAACACGCGCACGTCACAACAAGAGACCAGCTTAATGAACTTGAGCAAGCCAACATTCTTGCAGGGCAGATGTGGGCTAGCTATAGGACAGATCTAACCCTTGATTCCATCTTCTCTACAGACTTTGTTCTGGATCTACATCAAAATCTATTTGGTGATGTTTGGAAGTGGGCTGGGAACATAAGAACTCGCGAGCTTAGCATTGGATGTGATCCGCTCCAGGTTCGAGTAAATCTTGGCAACTTTCTTGAAGATGCGAAGCTTTGGATAGAGTATGAACACTACTCAAATCTAGAGCTTTGCGCTCGTATACAGCACAGGCTTGTATGGATTCATCCGTTTCCAAATGGCAATGGCAGGCATTCTCGTATTTTTACTGACGTCGTTCGTATTTTTCTATTGGATAGAGTCACCTCTAATATGGGCCAAAGGAGATCTTGCTAATATAAGCAATGAGCGCAGTGCTTATATCTCTTGTCTTAAAGAAGCTGATAAGGGCGACTTCGCCCCTTTCGTTGAATATCTTGAGAGTATGGGTAATTAACCTCTTATGAAGAGGCTATATAGATACACTGTATTTTCCGCCACAGCTACTCGTTTCAGCGCTTCTGAATGGGATATCGAAATAGGACATGACGAAGACAGTATCACTCTATTTGAATCTGACGATCCCAAAGCTCTAATGCCTTTCCTTGAAAATAGTCTTTCCACACTCGCTATTTCAGAAACGACCTAATTAAGTCGAAGAGGTGATAAGTCACAATGAAGGTATTACTCGCTTCAATCCATCAAACATTCAACCAGCCAAATGAAACGAAATCCTAACCTTCAAAGCTATTTGCCACACTTGGTGCTCTTCATGTGAGGTGACAAGTGAATCAATTTGTATTTTTATGGTTTCAGCTGTTCTGTTGTCACATTCCCTTCATTTTCTTTCTCTATGGTTGGTGGCTTTTAGTGAATGATATGTCGTCTATCAAAGGTTTTCTGTGGCCAACTCTGGTGTTCGTCCAGATAAATAGCCTTAGTGATAGCTCGTCTGGTATTAGATAAAGAAGTAGGGAATAAAATGAAAATTAAAACTGGTCTCTTGTCTGCGCTGATTGCTCAAGCTCTATTGGTTTCCGCTCCTGCTGCGGCGTTGAATATTGTGTTAACTAACGACGATAGCTGGAATACCCATAACATCAAGGCGATGAAAGAGGCGCTGGTTGCTAAAGGGCACGATGTGATAATGGCAGCGCCTTGTACTGGGCAGAGTGGTAAGGGCGGCTCATTTGGTTTCTTTAAATCGGTGAAGGTGGATGAGACTAAGGCCGATCAGTATGAGTTCTGTATTGGGGATGTGGATACTAGCCAAGCTTTCGAAGATTATGTCGAAGGCACGCCGGTTATGTCTGTCTTGTATGGCATAGATGTCGCGGCGCAGAAGAAGTGGGGTAAGGCGCCGGATCTAGTGGTTTCCGGTCCCAATGAAGGCAATAACTTAGGTTATATGAATAATAACTCCGGCACCTTAGGAGCGACCATGATTGCGCTCAGTCGTGGTATTCCGGCTATCGCAGTGAGTGGCAGTGAGAACTCTCTGTCAGATGCCACTCAGGGGCCTAAGATTGCCAATGTGGTGGTGAATGTGATCGATAAGCTGGAAGCCAGCCGCGCTGATAATCAGCCGCTTCTGCCAGCTTACATGGGGCTAAACATCAATATGCCTCAAGATATCGATGCCAGCTTAGGTTATCGCTTTACCGATGTGGGTTGGAACGGTGGAGGTATAGCGCTTAAGTTTGTCGAAGATTTCAGTGAAAACGAGATGATAGTCGGCTACTTCGCGCAAATCCTGTTTGATCAGGGAGCCGCCGAGTCTATGGAGCAGGCATTAGCCATGGCCAAGGGAATGTTGCAAGGCAAGCAAGGTATCGGTTTCGCTCCAAGTGACGTGAATGACAGCAATGAAAACTCCGAAGGTGTCGCAGTTAAGAATGGCTACATCACGATCAGTACCATAGACGGCAGTGTGCAGGCGACCAGAGCTAAGGTTGCCCTGACTCAACAGCGTTTGTCTGGCTTATAAGCGAAGGACCAGAATATGAAAAAGTGTCTTATAGGCCTGGTTAGCCTGGCGTTTTTGGCCGGTTGCAGCAGCGATAGCGATGATAATAAAGCGCCTCAAGTGTCGGGTGTTTTCTCTGGTGTGACCTATAGCGAAGCGGGAACGCCGTTGAAGGTGACAGCTACGGCAATCAATTTAGCCGCCTCCGATCTAATGCCTTCTAAAACAATTGTCACCCTTTGGGATGAGAGGGATCAACAGGTAAGTTACTCTGGGATTTATCATCAGGATTCAAATAAGCTGACCTTTGCTAATGAGCAATATGAGTGCATCCCGGATAATAATCTGTGGCTTTGCTCATCAGTGGTTGAGAGCTTCACTCTATCTAAAGTGACACAAGAGGCGGTAAACATAGATCTTGTACTCGGTAGTTATAGCGCTCTGTTTGAGTCTGAGCCATACCGCGTCGTCATAGCAGCAGATAATAAATTAACTGTCTCTGGTGCAGGCTGTGAGGCGAATGGTTCAATATCCTATGAGCTTAACGAGCAGGTGTTGATGTTTGAACTGGCCGATAACGCGCTGCAAGATGCATGTGGCTTCGATAATCTGACTGGGATCATGAGCTATATCAGTGATAACGATGAATTGTTCAGCCTTGAATTTCAAACCGTTAATGCTGAGATTCCGACGACTTGGGTAAAGCTGTAATACCATAGGATTAATAAAATAGGGATAGTTTATATGTTTACTATCCCTATTTTTGTCGGACTTTAAGTCCTTTTTTTACAAGTGCTATATTTTAAAATGGCTTTATCAATCGATTCAAAAACAGCCACCTCTAAGGCATACTGCCACTCACTCTTAGAAGAAATCATGTTGGTGTCGACCTCATTGGAGCGGAAATAGACTTTCTCACCTTTATTGGTAACCTGAATGACTGCGTTTGCACTTATAATCAGATGGTTACGACCTAAATATGCTTTTTTTAGTTCGATGTTTAGTGGGTTATCTGATTTGGGCTCTTTATTATAGTGTTGATTAACTAGTAATTTTAATGCTTCAAGATCCAGAATGTTTCTATCCTTTACTCTCTTTGAAATATCAAAATTAATTGAAATATCACAAGCTTTCAGGTCAATTTGACTGGTTGAACTACAAGCAGTCAAACTAAGTATGAGTAAGATAAGCGGATATTTCACAATTATATGCAAACAACTTTTATGTCTGACTCTGTGTTAGGCATAGAACATAGCGCTCCAGCTCTGGCCCCGCTTGTGAATCGAATGATTTTTCTACTGTCACTTTCACTTACTAAAATTGATTTATGGTAATTAGGATAACCACTTGGTGTTGTACCTATTTTTTCATATTGTTTAGGATCTGTTCTATCTTCTATGTCTGTCTCGATAATGGAAAATAAATCCTGAATTCCACTCCTAAGCCCTTTATTTAAAGTGCCTTTATATTCTTGGTTCCAAGCTCTTGCTGCAATATCTACAGATTGGTCGTGATCTAAACTGGTATTTTTGGCTTTCCTGACCTGTTTCCTCAGTCTCATTTTATTCTTATGTGAGCTTTGATAAGCATCACTTTTACTGGTAAATTTTTCATTTAGCTCTGTTATTTCTTTATCTATATCTGCTTGGCTTTTTATTGCAAGGGGCAGAGATGTCCCAAAATAGGTGAAGCTATTTTTATATAGTGTTTTTGAGCTCTTTTTTGTCTTCCCATGTTCAGATAGGGTCACAGCTGTTTCGATTAGCGGTGTTCTGAAATCAATGTCAAGCTTATAACTCGTTGATAGTAAGAGATAACTCTCACCAACTTCTAATCTGTTTTTTAGTTCATCTATTGATTTTATGGTTGTTATAGAGCCTATATGTACTTGGTCATCTAATTTTTTGCGTATCTCTTCTTCAAAGAGGAGATCGAAGTCCAAATCTAGTAACTGGTTCCTTATCTCTACTAGACTGTCATTCGCTTTTTCTGCGTTTGACTGATTTATCGATGAATCAATCGCCCCACCTACTAATGCACCTATCAGTCCAAATTGTGCTGAAACTGCAGAATTATTACTGATTGGATATAATGCTTCGATTTCATCCTGTGAGATCAATGAATAGACATTTATTGATTTATTTGTGAGCGGTGCATTTAAAGGTTGTTTCGCTGGTGTTGCGGTACAGCCACTCACTAAAAAAGCGATGAAAATGGCCGGAATTATTCTTATTAACATGATGTTCCCTATTATGTTGTTATATTTTTGCAACATAAATACTACAACTTATGACTGATAATAAGAAGTCTATTTGTAACAAAAACAGAGTTTTGGAATTAAGTCGTCATTGATTTACGGTGTTTTTTATTCGCTACTCAGAGTTGAGTTCAGGATTATAATTTTTGTTTGCCAATCTAATATTTCAAACTCGTATTAAACAATTTTCAATTGCATAACGGATGTCAAATAGCCAAATGGATAAGCCTCAACAAGTTGTTATTGATTCTCTCCCCATAGATAAACTTTATGATGAATTTAAATTAGCAGTAAATGACAATCACTTAGTGGTTGAGTCAGATACTGGTTCGGGTAAGTCTACCCGTTTGCCACTTTGGTGCGCGGAACCTGATAGTGAAGGACCGAATGTTGGAAGACCTAAACGTGTTTTAGTTGTGGAACCCAGGCGGGTTGCTTGTTTGGCACTGTCTTCATTTGTCAGCGGGCAAACTGAGTTAAAAGTGGGCCATGCCATACGTTTCGATTCAACTGTGACTAATGATACTCAGATAGCCTTCGTTACACCGGGCATAGCCCTACGTTGGCTGCAGGAAAGCGGTTTAGCCAGTTTCGCTACTGTGATTATCGATGAGTTCCACGAACGTCGTTGGGACACTGACTTGCTGCTGGCTATGTTGAAGTTGAAGGCCCAATCTTCACCCAAGTTCAGATTGATTCTGACTTCGGCCACCATAGACGGTGAACGCTTAACCCGCTACTTAAGCAAGGACTTAAGTAATGATTTAGCCGTTCAAGCAGGTGTTGTAAGCTCTGGAGAAGCGCGAACTGCACTTCGTTTAGTGGCGGAAGGAAAAAGGTTCCACGTGGAACTAAAATATCAGGCCCTTGAGAGTCACCACCTGCCTGACATTCGCGGCGTGGAACAAGCGGTAAAAACTGCAGTGTCGGGTTTGTTGCAACAGACCGATGGAGATATATTGGTTTTTCTTCCGGGTAAGCGTGAGATTCAAGGTGCTCTGCAAAGTTGTCAGTCTTTGGTCTTGGCGAGTGGCAAACCATTGGAGCTTTTAGCGCTCCATGGCGGGATCAGTCCTCAAGATCAGAAAAAAGTCTTGCAGCAAGCCGATCACCAGCGAGTTATCTTCGCGACCAATGTGGCGGAAACCTCATTGACTATCCCTGGAGTCACAGCTGTGGTGGATAGTGGGCTTGAGCGGCGTACCCACCAGCGTAACGGTCGTACCGTACTTTCTCTAGCGAGAATATCTAAAGCCAGCTGTGCTCAGAGAATGGGGCGTGCTGGCCGTACGCAAAACGGTATCTGTATTCGCTTATGGGGTAAGAGTGCGCCCATGGAAGCCATGACACCACCAGAACTTCAACGTGAAGAGCTGGTGGAACCTATGCTAGCAGCCGCTTGTTGTGGTTATAAGCTGTCTGATCTCAAGTTCGTCGATGACTTGCCTATTAAGTCATTGGCTATTGCCGAACAAAAGTTACTGGCTATGGGAGCCATTGATGCAGACGGGTTGATCACGGCTCATGGTAAGAAACTCTCTCCGCTACCGATAGATACTCAGTTTGCTCACCTTATCAGTGCCATGCCCGACGATGTGTGCCGTGGCTTGATGGTCGATCTTGCCGCGGCCCTGAGTGTGCCACAGGGCTTGTTCAAGTTACCCACCAGTGAGTTTGATCTTAAACTCTTGAGTGAGTGGGAGCCCCTGGGCTGTGATGCATTTACGCTAATAAAAATAGTAAGAGACAAGCTCCCCGATTTTCTCGGGGACGCCGATGCCGGCTATGTGAATAGAGGAGCCCGTAAAGAGGCACGCATGCTGGCAAACCAGATCCGTTCGGCATTGGGTTTGCAGAGTGTCGAGCAATCAGCCGCGTTAGTCAGTAAAGACATTGAGCTACGCCGGCGTTGGCTGTTAGCCGTGATCAAGGTGGCGCCTGAACTCGCCTACGTAAGACGTGAAAAACGCATCACAGCCCTTGGAAACGGTTTTAGCGAGGCACAAATCGGCCGTGTCAGTCGTTTCTGTAGTGAGGTTAAGGGAGTCGATGGCAAGGAGAGTGCGTTAGCGGCGGTGATATTCGATTTGCATTCAATTGCCGGTAAAGGGGCAAAGCAGACGCTGAATCTGGCCTCTTGTATGGCACCCATCTCATTTAACTTTTTGTTAGAGGCGCAGTTAGGTGAGGAGCGTCTGGGAGATAGTAAGGAGAAGGGGCAGAGCCATAAACTGGTGGTTGAGACGCTTTACGCTGGCAGAGTGATAGGTTCCCGCTTGAAACAAGTCGAGGGAGAGCAGGCGATTGAGGCTATTGTGCGTAGCATAAGTGTCGGTCGTCAATTTAAGGGCTTATCCCAGCGTTTGAAAAATGATATTGCCGCCTGGAATATCTGGTTAGCACTGGGAAAGGCTAAGGAGCAATTTGCCGAATCGGGTCTGGTTAACAGCTTAGGTGAGGAGCCATTGGTGTTCGATCTCTATCTTATGGAGAGGTTGAATGAGTTAGGGGTAGAAAGCTTTGATGATTTGGAACTGATAGAGGCGGATGATCTCTTGTTCGAGGGGATCCCTGATTGGCAGCGCGAAGATTTCGATAACTTATACCCGTCTAAGCTGATATTAGCCGACCTTAAACTGAATGTGGAATACCAGCCTAAACGCAAGGTGGTGACATTAGTTTATGCCAACGGTTCTCGCAAAACCGGCCCTAAACGCTGGGAGTTACCTCGTTGGCAAGGTTGGAAGATTCAATACAAGAAGGCGAGCCGTGTCGTGGATGTAAAATGACCCATGTTTATTAGCTTATTGACCTAGTAATCGAGTGGTTTTAATGACCTCTTTTTTTATTATCGAGCTTAATTTTTGAGAGATATATTGAGTAAAAATCTCAAAGGATCGAAGTTATAAAAATTGTTTTTGATCTTTGCTCGATCAGATCGATTTTGATCAGCAGAATTAAAATTCGTTTTGCGTATAACTTTTCAACTAAGATCTTAATTTTTGTAATTTACAAGTAAAATAGATATGTTTTAAAACATCTTTATTCTATCCGCATCAACTAGTTAGGCTGAGATCTGCTTGGTGTTTGAATAAAAGATCTAATTTTAGATTACTTGTTGATATGTCTGTTGATGATTTTGATCGAGATCAAAAAACGTACAGGCTTAGATCTGCTATTTTTATCGCCTAAAATAGTGACTTTATCGGCTAATTTAGCTGCATAAAGCATAATATTCAGTCGTTCGTTTTATTTAATAGCAATAGGTATAAGAATCTGATCTTTTCAGAGTTATGTATTTTTATTTTTTAGAGCCTAGGAACTAGTCAGAATTTGCTATAGCAAGATTAAACATCCTGTTTATACTCGCTCTCTGTGTTTTGTTGTCGTTCCCATAGCATAGTTTTGAGCTTGAGAAATCGAGGGGGAGGGCTGAACTCAATCACATGAAAAATAAGGAGTATATGAAATGTTGCTCCCTAGAGAACAGGTGCCTTATTTAGAGTAAAGGCAACTGTTCATAATTTGTGTGATGGAGTATTAGGCGTTTTGTCTAAATTAGAAAACTATCTGCTTAGGCTAAAAACGATAGCCAAGCATAAGGTAGAGGTTATCAACCGAGTTAGCTTCTAGATCATAGCGTGTGGCTTTGATTCCTGTGTGCCAATTAGCGCTGAGTTGATATTTAATATTGAGGCCAAAGTAAGCATCTAAGTGATCGCTGTCAGATGAAATTTTACTTGATGGGCTATCTAAAATTTCACTACTTAGCTCCTGCTGCCAATAGATAGCGCCTAGGCTAGCCGAGGCGCTAAATCGCTCGCTCTGCCAAAAACTATATGCGATATCTACCCCGGCTCCCTTGGCCAGTACAGGGGTATTGTACTGCAGCTCGGTTGGCAATGTTGTTGTGGCTTGTATTTGTGCGCTGGACTGTCCCATATCTATATAGCGTGCACTGAGTTGCCATCTAGGAGCAATTAGATAGCCAACACCCAATGACCAGCTAAAGTCACTCTTATCGTAGGAGATTAGCTCACCCGATGGGATAGATTGTTGGCTGGAGTAGTCTGCCCAGCTCTGCCCCAGCTCTGTCTCAATCGACCAGTCACTCGCTACACTGTTAAAGCCTATAAGACTTAAGAGTAACAGCCCTAATCTACTACGGGCTATAAACACAAATGCACCTAAAATCAAAATTAATCCCCCTATAGAGCCTCCTGACGAAGCCTTGTTTTGTATGGTTATCTCTTTAGCTGCTGTGACCATTATCATCACTTGTGCCTGTGATTGTGCCCCGTGTTCATCTGTGATGGTGTAGTCGATGGTATCTAGCCCCTCAAAACCCTCAACAGGCGTGTATCTAAGCATCTGGTTGGCTGTTATCTCGACGCTACCAACTTCAGCCGTGGCTGAAATGAGATCTATTGATGATTCTTTATCGCTGTCATTAGCAAGTACATCTATCTCGACCACTTGCTGATCATCGGTATTTAGCGTGTCGTCTATAGCGAGTGGAGCCGAGTTGGCTATTACGTTGACAACCACAGTGGTGTGAGCTGTACCACCATTGTTATCATCTATGTTGTAGTTCACTATCAACTCTCCATAGTGATCGGTTTCAGTGCTGTAGCGCAGCTGATTATTTTCTATAGCGACAGTGCCTATATTGGTACTGGCCCCAAGTATTGTGAGTTGATCGCCGTTCGCATCGATATCGTTGGCAAGCACATCAATTAATTCTGCTGTGTTGGCCTGCATAGTTATGTTATCGGGGTTCGCGACAGGTAAAATATTACTTGAACGTGCGACACCCACTCCCCCTGGGTCGACGATGCTGCCATTGGCTATGCCGTCATTATCGTTAGGGCCACCATCTTGTATCGATAGCTTAACGCACCAATGTCCTTGAGTAAGACCTGTTACCCAGCTTGGATCGTTAGGGGCTGGACAATGACCCGCTTCACCTAATGACGAAGCCAGTTGGTTATTATTGTCTTGGATAAAGTTCTGCCAGTTACCTTGGATGAATTTTCTATATATTGGGTTCTCGGGTAACGGCAATTGTTGTGGGATCGCTATGTCATAGGTGCCGCCCACTTGAGGCAGGCCAAACAGGATAAAGTCGAAGACACCGCCGATGTTTTCAACATTGGTATCACTGCCTAGTTTTATTTCGACCTCTTCGTCGGTGAGCAGTAACCCACCAGAGCTATTATCGGAACTTTGAAGACCTTTACGCAGACATATATCACTCTGCCCTTGGGCTAAGAATTGCTGCTGCATAGGGATCTGTTCAGGCATTATATGACAAGGTAATACACCATCTTGGTAATCTGGAATACCATCATTATCGCTGTCACCTATGCCTTCATAACTATCTGGTATAAGGTCACCATCACTATCTGCATCAGTCAGTACGGGGAGTGCTGTGACCAATTCGAGATAGATGGTTTGTTGGCTACTTAGCGCGGTAGCTGCATCATCGGTGACGGTTAGTGTGATTGGATAGAGTCCAGCAATGAGGCCAGCAGGGCTAAATTCGAATACAGAGTCTTGGTTCGAAGTATTAACGACAGCTGAGCTTACTGGCATCCACTGGTAGCTATGACTATCTTGGCTGTTGGCATCGAAAACATCGGTGCTGATGGTGACCAGATCGCTGTTGGTGACAATGATATGTCGTTGCTGACCAGCTTGTTGTACTTCAGTTGATATCTGCGGTGCAATATTGCCTTCGGTGATCAACAGACTATAGACTTTATTGCCTAGTGTATTTGCTGTAAAGGTGAGTACTAGAGTTTCATCCACTTCGGTTTCATTATCGCCATAGATAGTGAGCTCGATTACCGCTCTAGTGCCCTTATCTATAACAATTTCAGCATCAATAGCACTGTGATCACTGGTGTCGCTGGTCCCGGATACAGTGTAAGGAATCGTGAGAGGGTAACTGGGTGCCTGGCCACTCAATGATAGTCTAACCTGATAATTACTATCTTCTGCTGATTGTTCATTTTCTGCAAAAGTCAGATAGGGGTGTATGACGAGTATCTGGCTGTCGGTGACTTTATTACCTTCACTATCGGTCGCTTGCCAGAATATTTGATGTGTACCTGAGCTGAAGTGGTTACCTTGAGTGAGCCGTGTTACATGGGCGGGTTCACCTAAATAATCGAGCGCCGTGGCAAAACCTAAATCGACTTTAGTAAAGAGTTGCTGGGCATTTATCTCTATATCTGCAGGTAGTGTCAGAGTGGGGAGTAGCGGATTTGCACTATTGTCTATAGTGACTATCGCCTCTGCTTTAGCTGTCTCTTTGCTAGGGTCAGAGATAACATAAGTTATCTTTATTTGGCTCTGGACTCCTGCTTCTGCCGTGTACTCAACCCTATTATTAACTATCTTAGCCTTGCCTATGTTGCTGCCAACCTTGATGATCGATAACTCATCCCCATCAATATCTATATCGTTGGCTATTAGATCCAGTAGATAAACATTGGATTGCGTACTTGGCATGCTGAGCATGTCAGTAACAGCGACAGGCTTATCATTAATCGGCTTAATTGATATAGACACAATCGCAGTTTGCGAAGCTAACTCGCCATCACTAGCGGTAAAGGAGAAGCTATCATTGCCACTATAGTCGCTATCTGGCTGATAGAGCCAGATTGAACCTGACTGACTTAACTGCCCATTGGTGGGGGGCTGTGTGATTGAATAACTCAGTGTATCGCCCTCAGCATCTTGTACCGAAGGCGTTATGCTCAGGCTAGTGTCTTCATCGACACTCACACTGGCATTACTTGCCACTGGTGCGCTATTGATTGCAATGACCGAGATATTGAAGCTAGTTAAGCTAACCGTATCTGTGCCGTCGGTTACACTGATAATAATATTGCTATTAGTGCCAACATCGTCTGCCGTTGGAGTACCTGTTAGTACGCCTGTAGTGCTATTGAAGCTTGCCCAAGCGGGTTTGTTTGTTATTGTACAAGAGAGACTGGGATTAGCATCTGTGTCAGTGGTGGTTGGGGCAAAAGAGTATAGATTCCCCACCTTAACACTGGTGGCTGGTGTGCCTGTTATTGTAGGTAGATCGTTAACCGAAGTAATGGTGACATTAACTGTTGTCGTGGTAGTAAATTCCCCATCGGTGACTGCCACAATAAAGCTGTCAGAACCGAAATATTCAGCCGTTGGTGTGTAGTTTATGCTGGCAGAAGTATTACTGCCCGACACTGAGGCACTGCCGTTAGCGGCATTGGATCCTATGCTCCAACTCAATGTGTCGATATCGGTGGCGTTTAAGGTCAGGCTAAATGGTGTCGGCGCGCTATCTTCACTCATAGTGATAGAAACACTAGTACCTTGATTCATAACTGGAGCGGCGTTATACAGTTTGATAACCGTATCATTCGCCGCCGAACCAATATTTCCAAAGCTATCGGTCAGTGTGAGGCTTAGTGTTAGTGTGGTTTCATTGAGACTGCTAACATCAATCGCGCTAACGTTATGAGAGGCTCCAGTTAAAGTGCCATTACCATTTAATGTTGTTATCCCATCACTTAAGGTATAGCTATAGGTATCGCCGTCGGTTCCACCTGTGATGGTAAAGCTTAGTAGAGTCGCATTGCTGCCTATTATTGATTGATCTATTGAGAAGTCGTATCCGGTTGGCGCAATTGCATCGACGAGTAGGTTTGCCTCAGTGATCGGCGTGAAGCTAAGAGTTGCTGAGTTACCTAATGAATCTTGTGCGGTATCTGAATTGGTTTGTAGCGAGACTAATCGCACTCCATCGGTATCTTCTTCACCTGTGGTAATAACATAGCTAAAACTTAGTGCGCTACTATTATGGCCACTTAGATAGGTCGCTATGCGTTGGGTACCACCAATATCGAGTGTTGCTGTACTGTTAGAGCCTGATAGAACCACTGTTTCGTCGAAATTCAATACCGCTGTGATTGTATCGCCAGCTTTTAAATTACCGGTATTTAAGCTTGCCGAAACTATTTGTGGGCCAGTATTGTCAACAGTGATTTGGTTATCAGTACTGCCACTGATTTTATTGGTTGCGCCTCCAGCATCGGTAGCGCCGTCAGCTAAAACCGTCGCACTAATAATTCCATCTCCGGCACTGATAGTGGCTGTGACTTGATAGCTGGCTCCAGAACCTGATACAGCCGTTACGCTTGCTGTCATGCCTGAGTCTAGATTAAGGCTCACATCACTGGCATCGAAGCCTGTAACTGGCTCATTAAACAGCACATCGAAAACAATAGCGGCGTTATTGGTGGGGTCTGCTTGCCCCGAGGCTTGGTTAATGGCGACTGTCGGCCGCGCGTTAACCGTTAAGGTCATGGTGTTGTCGGCTAACGCATCGCCAATACCGTCGTTAACATTGAAGGTAAAGCTTGAGCTGGTGCTGCCATTGGCAAGATATTTGAGTAGATTGGCGTCTAGATTTGCCTTGCTTATGGTGGCGTTGCTGGCTAACGCCGATTCGGCGTTGTTGATCGTGCCACTGGCATCTGTATCTACCCACAAGCTGCCATTAACGGGGGCCGCCGTTATGGTGATGTAGCTAAGCGAGTCACTTTCAGGATCGCTGTAGCCAAAGTCGCTGGTGGTCAGCGTTAATACCGCACTTTCATTCGGGTTGAGATTATTGTCGGTGCCGACAGGTAGATCGTTAACCGAAGTAATGGTGACATTAACTGTTGTAGTGGCAGTAAATTCCCCATCGGTGACTGCAACAATAAAGCTGTCAGAACCGAAATATTCAGCCGTTGGCGTGTAGTTTATGCTGGCAGAAGTATTACTGCCCGACACTGAGGCACTGCCGTTAGCGGCATTGGATCCTATGCTCCAACTCAATGTGTCGATATCGGTGGCGTTTAAGGTCAGGCTAAATGGTGTCGGTGCGCTATCTTCACTCATAGTGATAGAAACACTAGTACCTTGATTCATAACTGGAGCGACGTTATACAGTTTGACTACCGTATCGCTGGCCGCCGAACCAATATTTCCAAAGCTATCGGTCAGCGTTAGGTTTAGTGTTAGTGTCGCTTCATCGAGACCGCTAACATCAATCGCGCTAACGTTATGGGAGGCTCCAGTTAAAGTGCCATTACCAGTTAACGTTGTTGTCCCATCACTTAAGGTATAGCTATAGGTATCTCCGTTGATTCCCCCTGTGATGGTAAAACTTAGTAGAGTCGCATCGCTGCCTATTTGTGATTGATCTATTGATAAATTGTATCCAGTTGGCGCAATTGCATCGACGAGTAGGCTTGCCTCAGTGATCGGCGTGAAGCTAAGAGTTGCTGAGTTACCTAATGAATCTTGTGCGGTATCTGAATTGGTCTGTAGCGAGACTAATCGGACTCCATCGGTATCTTCTTCATCAGTGATAACTGTGTAGCTAAAGCTAAGCGTGCTGCTGTTATGGCCACTTAGATAGGTCGCTATGCGTTGGGTGCCACCAATATCGAGTGTTGCTGTACTGTTAGAGCCTGATAGAACCACTGTTTCGTCGAAATTCAATACCGCTGTGATTGTATCGCCAGCTTTTAAATTACCGGTATTTAAGCTTGCCGAAACTATTTGTGGGCCAGTATTGTCAACAGTGATTTGGTTATCGGTGCTGCCACTGGCTTTATTGGTTGCGCCTCCAGCATCGGTAGCGCCACCAGCTAAAACCGTCGCACTAATATTGCCATCTCCAGCGGTTATCGTTGCAGTCACTTGGTATGTTGTGCCACTGCCTGAAATATTGGTCACGCTTGCTGCCATGCCAGAGTCTAGATTAAGACTCACATCACTGGCATCGAAGCCTGTAACCGACTCATTAAACAGCACATCGAAAACAATTGCGGCGTTATTGGTGGGGTCTGCTTGCCCCGAGGCTTGGTTAATGGCGACTGTCGGCCGCGGGTTAACTGTTAAGGTCATAGTGTTGTTGGCTAACGCATCGCCAATACCGTCGTTAACATTAAAGGTAAAGCCAGAGCTGGTACTGCCATTGGCAAGATATTTGAGTAGATTGGCGTCTAGATTTGCCTTGCTTATGGTGGCGTTGCTGGCTAACGCCGATTCGGCGTTGTTGACTGTGCCACTGCCATCTGTATCTATCCAAAGTATGCCATTAACCGGTGCCGCCGTTATGGTGATGTAGCTAAGCGAGTCACCTTCAGGATCGCTGTAGCCAAAGTCACTGGTGGTCAGCGTTAATACCGCACTTTCATTCGGGTTGAGATTATTGTTGGTGCCGACAGGCAGATCGTTAATGGCACTCACGACGACTGTGGTATCGATATTTCCGCTACTGCCACCATCTCCATCAGTCAGTATCAAGCGGATGGTTCGAGTCGACTCAGTTGGGGCGAGGGTATCACTATTCTCATAGCTGATCGCTCGCAGTAATGATTGCACTAAGGCTGGGGTAGCATTGCTATTGAAGGTGATGACTAAGTCATTGCCTTCTGATATGGCATTGGTGAGGGTGCCGATATTGGTCGCACTTATCGTGATACTGGCACTGGCTAGCCCGGTTGTAGTGACGTTGTTATCAAAACCGAGAATATCCTCACTAGCATCTTGATTGGTCAGAATGGTGGCGGTAAGGCTACCTGTATCAAAATTAGTTGAGTCAACATCACTCACAGTGGCGTTTGCCGAGGTATCGATGTTTTGTTGTCCATTTCCCTCACTGTAATTGAGGTTGTCACCCGCAAGGTTGTTGATGCTCGGACTATCGTTACTGCCCACTACTGAGACTGTGATATCGGCGTTTGATGATGTGCCGCCATCACCATCACTTATACTCAGACGCACATTACGCGGCCCTGTGGTGGGGTTGTCGGTATCGCTGTTTTGATAGGTTAGCGCTCTGACTAATGTTTGCACCAGTGCGGGTGTAGCCGAGGCGTTTAAGTTGATGATGAAGTCATTACCCGCAGCGATATTATTTCCCAGTGTGCCAATCACTCCTGGACCAGTTATCGAGATATTGTTGCCTGCGAATGTTCCAGCCAATGAGATTACGCCGCTGGTATCGATAGAGAGAATATCTTCCGCCGCATCTTCGCCAGAAGTGATGGTCAGTGTGAGATTACCGCCATTAAAGTCCGCACTATCGCCATCGGTGACGGTGGCCTGAGTGCTTTGGTCTAAGACTTGTGTGCCACCGCCTTCGGTATAGGTAAAACTATCGCCATTGAAGTTGGCTGTGGTAGGCACACTATTGAGGCCGGTAACTGTTTCTTGAGCTGCGAATATAGCCCCGCCAGGTGAGATGTCATAGGTGGTTGATTCATTACCCGTCCAGTTCGACAGTGTAGTGATTCTTGCCAGCCAGGTGGTTTTATCTGTGGCGACTAGTGAACCAGAATAGTACATGTTATCACTGTGATAAGTCCCTGTGGATAGGGCTATTGCATTGGTATTATTGGTTAAACCAGATGGGAGGTGGGAGGTGGTAGAAGTTACTGCTGTGCCTGCTGAAACCCAGTTGCCCGCTACTGTTCCCCCAGCATTGTTGGTAGAAGGGTTACTAAAGCCATAAATAAAGGTGGGGCTGACATCACTGCCTTGGTATATCAGCCATTGATCGCCACCGGAGGCCATTACGCTTGAGACCCATCCACTGATGGAGAGTGTTCCTGGTAGAGTCGCTAGGGTTGCTGGGCTACCAGCAGTTATGGCTATTTGATAAACATTTCCTGCGGTTAGGCTAGATGTGGTTGTCCAGGTTATTGTGCCTTCTGATACGGTGTTGCTGTAGAAGGCTATCGAGTCTGAATCCCAGCCTCGGTCGGTAATTTTAATGGTTTCCCCTGAGGCTATATCGGCCAGCAACATGATAGTTACTTGATCGGTGGGCGCATCACTATTGACACCGAGAACCACGATATCACCTAGGTTCAGTGCTCCGTGAGCCGGCAAGATAAACATGCTGCCAACAATTAATATGATTGCGTGAGAAATCCGTTTCAATAGTAACATAATGACCTCTGATATAGTCGCCACCAAGCTATCCTTGGTGGCGGGTTTAGATTGATCTATCTGCCAATCAATTTCTTGGTGGGTATATGCCCTGAGTCGCTATGATAAAATTTACCACTAGAGTCGGTTGTAGGTTATTTACTGCTGTTGACCCACCAGTGTTGCTAAGGCTGATGGCCTTGGGATTCATTGCCGTATCTGGGGTCTCTGTGGAGTAGGCGGTAATTGCATCGCCATTGACATCGGATTCCTGAGCCCAGGTAGCGCCAGCTACCCCCGTTTCGTTTGCTGCTTTATTGACACCTTTAAGTGTCGCTATGTGTGTATGATTCGGCATTTGTTCCGTTTTAAGTTGATTAGCTTCCGTGCCAAATTTTTGCCCCATTATCCGGGCTGATACACCAGGGCCATGGCCTTGGTGCATAGGGGTGCGTCCACGAAGATCGGGCAACGCAAAAGTGGTGCGACCATCACCACCAAACCGAGTCCCTAACAAGGAAAACATCGCCTGGTTTTGTGAGATGCCGATAACGGCACCATCACAATTTGCAAATCCCTTGGGGACGAAATCAAACCCCACCATTTTGATCTCGCCGATAAAAGGTTCTGACATTGTTACTCTCCTAAAGCTTGTTATTTTCATCTCTTTGCGTATGTTGGGTACTTACCATCTACTACATAAAAATGTCCTAACATGAGCGATTTACAATTCGCATCGCTTGAGCTAAAGACCCATAGCGAAGCTGACTTGCCCTTTTTATTACAGCTCTACATCAGTGTGCGTCGAACTGAGTTTGCCGAAGCTAACTGGTCTGAGTTGCAATTAAATTCCTTTTTATCTGAGCAGTTTTCTGCCCAGTACCGCTATTATTGTCAGTATTACAGCACCGACAGATTCGATATTGTCTATTACCAAAATCAAGCCATAGGTCGTCTTTTTGTCGACTACTGCCTCGATGCGCGTCTGGACATTCGTATTGTTGATATTTCTCTGTTGCCAGAGTTTCGTGGTTTAGGTTTAGGAACAGCGCTTTTTCGTCAGCTGTTGAATGAGGCCAAAACCTTAGGTGCTAGCGTATCTATCCATGTCGAGCGAGATAATCCCGCTAAAGTCCTCTATGAACGGCTCGGTTTTACGTTAAAAACCGTGACCGATGAGATTTATCTTCTGATGGAGTGGCGTTGTGATTAATTGGCTAAGGCGGTGATTGGCTAATCTTGCTGCGATTGATCACTATCTCGTAGTCAGTAGCTGACGTTGCGGTGCAAAACAGAAAATGTTGACCAATTTTTGAGTGACTAAAGTTGTAACTGCCTTGGGGGATACGCTGGGGTTCATTGTCTACTAGATGGGTAGTAAAGCTCTCATAATCACCGCTATGAGCACTGCCTGTTCTCACTCCTCTTACGGTAACTGACAAGCTATTACCTTGGGTATCTTCTACTAACAGGAGTTCGCCTTTTATGGCTTCAATATTTTTAAAGTTAAAGTCTTCAATGCTATGCATAACAGGTATTCCTTTACCAAACTAAGCAAATCCATGCTCAACCGACTGTTGGTGCTTATATTTATTACTTTAATATAGGAAGGAATAACAGTGTACGCAATAGTACAAATGGCGGATGCCTTGACGTCCGATTTTAGTACTTTAGTATACCAGTTGCATTAAGTATGTAATCAATTCAGAGCGCCACAGGGTTTTCAATTCAAGGCGCATTGATGAAGAAATGGTTTAATTAATGCAAAGCGGAAGTGGAAATCCTGAGGCACTCACGTAGTGCGGGTTTCAAAGCATTTTATGCTGCGTTTAGGGCTTTAGATATAGAATAACTATTAGCTTCAAGCCCCAGCCTTGTCTAAAACGTTTTGAACTCTCGCTGAATGGTTAGATACCTAATGCAATTGGTATCACTTCCCTATACAGAAAGAGCTGAAGATCTTACCGAGTAGATCGTCTGAGGTGAACTTACCTGTGATCTCAGATAAGGCTAGCTGTGTCATGCGTAGTTCTTCGGCTAATAGCTCACCGGCTAGATAAACTTCTAACTGCTCTTTGCCTAACATCAGGTGGCTGCTGGCTAGATCAAGCGCCTCTAAGTGACGACGACGTGCGATAAAGCCGCCTTCGAGATTGCTCTGATAACCCATAAGCGATTTAAGGTGTTGCTTGAGCTCTTCAATGCCTAAACCTGTTTTGGCCGAGATACGGAACACGGGATGGCCGTGATCTTCGGTGAGTGCTAATGACTCACCTGTGAGGTCTGCTTTGTTACGCACCACTGTGATACCGAGCCTATTAGGTAGACGATCGATAAAGTCTGGCCAGATCTCGTGCGGATCGACGGCGTCTGTGGTGGTGCCATCGACCATAAATAGCACTTGATCGGCTGTTTCAATTTCGGCCCAGGCGCGCTCTATGCCGATCTTCTCGACGGTATCGGCCGTTTCACGCAGGCCTGCTGTGTCTATTATGTGCAATGGCATGCCATCTAGATGGATATGTTCGCGCAGTACGTCACGAGTGGTGCCAGCTACTTCGGTGACGATGGCAGATTCTTTGCCTGCGAGGGCATTCAATAAGCTGGATTTACCGGCATTGGGTCGACCGGCAATGACGACCTTCATGCCTTCACGGATAATCGAACCTTGCTTGGCGCTGGCCTTGACCGAGTCCAGTCTGGTGATGATCTTGTTGAGTGATCCAGCTATTTTACCGTCAGAGAGGAAGTCTACCTCTTCATCGGGGAAATCTATGGCTGCCTCGACGTATAGGCGCAAGTTAGTGACCTGTTCGACCAATGCATGTACTTCTGCCGAAAATTCGCCCTGGAGTGAGTTCAGGGCGCTCTTAGCGGCTTGTTCGCTGGTGGCATCGATAAGATCGGCGATGGCTTCGGCCTGGGTGAGATCTAACTTGTCATTCATGAAGGCTTGTTCGCTGAATTCACCAGGCCTGGCGATGCGAATGCCCTTGGTTTCCATCACGCGCTTGATCAGCATATCCAGCACTATCTGGCCACCATGGCCCTGTAGCTCGAGTATATCTTCACCGGTAAAGGAGTTGGGTCCCTTAAAGTAGAGGGCGATACCTTGATCGATCACTTCACCCTCGGCAGTTTTAAAATCACAGTAATCTGCATAACGTGTCTTGGGTATATGTCCAAGCATGGCCATAGCGACTTCGCTGGCCTGATCGCCGGAGATACGTATGATACCCACACCGCCACGGCCTGGGGCAGTGGCTTGTGCCACGATAGTATCTGCTGTCATTACTGTGATTCCTAAGCTAAATAAGAGGGGGGTAAAACTGAAAGACTCAGTCTCTCATAAAAAGAAAAAGCGGTTAATACCTAAGTATTAAACCGCTTTTCAATTGACGCTTGTTTGGTCTCAGACTTATTTTAAGCCTTTCTTCGCCAGACCTGCGTAGATGATCTTCTGCTGCGTGATAGCAACTAAGTTACCTACTAACCAGTAAAGTACCAGACCGGCAGGGAACCAGAGGAAGAACACGGTAAAGACTACAGGCATCCACTGCATCATCTTCTGTTGCATTGGATCCATGGTCGGTGCCATAGGCTGCATTCTCTGCATGACGAACATGGAGATACCCATCAGGATTGGCATCACGTAGTAAGGATCTTGTACCGATAAATCGGTGATCCATAACATGAATGGTGCATGACGTAGTTCAACACTCTCCATCAGTACCCAGTATAGCGAGATGAAGATAGGCATCTGTAGCAAGATAGGCAAACAGCCACCCATAGGGTTAACTTTCTCTTTCTTGTACAGTTCCATCATGGCCTGACCCATCTTCTGACGGTCATCGCCGAAACGCTCTTTCATCTCAGCAAGCTTAGGCTGTAGATTACGCATCTTAGCCATAGAGGTGTACTGAGCCTTAGTTAGCGGGAATAACATACCACGCACGGTAAGCGTGATAAGAATAATCGCCAGACCCCAGTTAGACACTATTGACTGGAAGAACATAAGTAATTTGTAGATAGGAACGGCTATCCACCAAAGGAAACCATAATCAACGACTAAGTTAAGTGAGTCTGAGATTGCAGAAAGTGCTTCCTGATCTTTAGGACCAACATAGAACTGAGCATTGATAGCCTGAGTCGCACCAGGTGCAACATCATAGATGGCGCCACGGAAACCGATATTAGCCTGACCGCCGGCACTGATGCTGGAGAAAATAGTGTTCTGGTCGTCAGCTGGTGGTACCCAGGCAGAAACGAAGTAGTGTTGCAGCATAGCTGCCCAACCACCTAGCGTCTTCTTATCCAGGTTCTTATCAGCCATATCATCGAAGCTGTACTTCTCGTAACGAATATCTGCTGTAGAGAAGGCTGGACCACGATAAGTCGGCATCATCATGCTGCTTTCGCTTTCTTTGATGCTGTGTTTGATCTGACCGTACATCTGAACTTGAAGCTGCTTATCTGTGGTGTTGTCTATCACGTAGTCGACATCAATTTTGAATTGACCACGGTGGAAGATAAACATCTTAGTGTAGTTAGCACCGTTTTCAGCAACATAGGTCAAGGGTACTTCTAAAGTATTTTGGCCCGCAGTCATGCTGTAGTCGCGTGATGTACTGTTGAAGTGAGCTCGGCCCTTAGTGCTACTGTCGATACCATCACGACCGATAAGACCACTCTGAGATATGTAGTTAATATCTTTAGTTTGTTCCAGAAGAACGAATGGCTCGTCATTTTCTAGCTCTAATTTATGTTCAATTAGGGCCGAGTAGACGATATCACCACCAATTGGATTAATCTTGATGACTAATTGGTCGGTAGTCACTGTGATCAATTCTTTCGAAGCGACAACTGCAGCTGGAAGCGCTGAATCTGCATTTGGAACATCAGAACTGTGCGCGTCTGTAGCATTTGATGCCGTCGTTACCGAACTTGTTTCAGTAGCCACTGGTTGTGGAGCTTGATCCATCTGCCATTGTTGCCAAAGCAAAAAGCTGACAAAAAGTAGACCGATAAGCAATATATTGCGTTGAGATTCCATAGCCTATTTGTTACACCTGTGTTTTTTTGAGGGGACGGGGTCAATACCGCCCGGATGCAAAGGGTGACATTTTAATACGCGTTTGGCCGTAAGCCAACAGCCTTTTACAAATCCATGCAAACGAATGGCTTCGATAGCATAATATGAGCATGTTGGATGAAAGCGGCACTTATTAGCCCCCAGCAGGGGACTGATAAAGAGTTGGTAGCCACGAATAATCGTGGTTGCTAGCCATTGTAGCGGCGACTGAGTTTTCGCCATAGCTTTTCTACCAATTTATGGAGCTCTGCATTTTCCATCTCTACGACGCCATTTCTGACCAAAACGACAATATCAACCGGAGGTAATTCGTGTTGATGCAAACGAAAGTTATCTCGGATGATACGTTTAATTCTGTTTCGCTGGTGGGCTTTCTTAACAAAACGCTTAGCAACGGTTAATCCAATACGTGGATGTTGCTCAGAATTCGGAATAGCAAGTAAGGTTATTTCAGCGGAAGAAGCTTTGATAGGTTTTGCAAATACAGATTTGAATTGCGCGGGAGTTAACAAACGTAACTCCCGCGTAAAGGTATAGCTAGTCACTTGCATTTCTACTGTTAAGCAGAAAGACGAGCGCGACCTTTAGCACGACGACGAGCTAGGACCTTGCGGCCTCCAACTGTAGCCATACGAGCGCGGAATCCGTGAGAACGCTTACGCTTTAGGTTGCTTGGTTGAAAAGTACGTTTACTCATTGTGGCAATCCGTCTTTATGTTAGTTGAACAAAACCCAAATTCTCAAAATTGAGGAATAGGGGTAAAAAAGAGGCCGAATTGTAATCACTTTAACTATGCCCGTCAACAAGCAAACGCATCAAGTGATAAAATTCTAGCCATTTATTTTCTAGCCGACCTAGCCAAAGCCACCATAATTTGTGGATAACTCTGTGCATGACCACTACATCTTGTGGATCCAGTGATCATTTAGTCGATCTAGCGGCGCCAATTATAGATCGATTCGGATCGCTTTATAAAGCTGGTTTTGCCGCTTTTTTAAAATAATAAGATCGCTGTAGATCCTTTTGGATCTGTATCATATGTTAAAGGTGATCTATCTGGGGATAATTATATTATAAAGGATAGCGATCCTAGTGATCTCACTATAGAATACACCTCTTTGTATGATCTTTTGGGGATAAGTACGTGGCGGTTACACTTTGGCAGCAATGTCTCGGGCGACTACAAGATGAGCTCTCGTCTCAACAATTCAGCATGTGGATCAGACCGTTGCAAGCAGAAATGGATGGGGACACACTCGTTCTCTACGCGCCAAATCGCTTCGTACTAGATTGGGTCAGAGACAAATATATTAACATCATCAATCAGTTTTTTACTGAGCAATTGGGTAGTGATGCACCTAAGTTACGTTTCGATATAGGCAGCAAACCTGCCGCTCCACGCCCGGTTCAGGCTACGCCTGCAATGGCTCCCCCTAGAGTTCAGATGAATACCAGGCCGACTAAGACTTCATTTAATGTGAATATGCCCGAACCGGCTATCACGGCGAATCACAGAAGTAATATTAATCCGGCTTATCAGTTTGAAAACTTTGTCGAGGGTAAATCGAACCAATTAGGCAAAGCTGCGGCACTTCAAGTTGCCGAGAATCCTGGTGGTGCTTACAACCCCTTATTCCTCTACGGTGGAACCGGTCTGGGTAAGACCCACCTGTTACACGCCGTGGGCAATGCCATCATCAAGAATAATCCCAATGCCAAAGTGGTCTACATGCATTCTGAGCGTTTCGTTCAGGATATGGTGAAAGCCCTGCAAAATAATGCCATCGAAGAGTTCAAACGCTATTACCGTAGCGTCGATGCATTATTTATCGATGATATTCAATTCTTTGCCAATAAAGACAGATCACAGGAAGAGTTCTTCCATACCTTCAATGCGTTATTGGAAGGTAATCATCAAGTGATCTTGACCTCAGATAAATATCCGAAAGAGATCGATGGCGTAGAAGATCGTCTCAAGTCTCGTTTCGGCTGGGGCTTGACCGTAGCGATCGAGCCTCCAGAATTAGAGACTCGTGTGGCGATCCTTATGCGTAAGGCGCAGGAAAGTGGCGTCAATCTCCCCGATGAAGTCGCTTTCTTCATCGCTAAGCGATTACGTTCTAATGTTCGTGAGCTCGAAGGTGCATTGAATCGAGTCATAGCGAATGCTAATTTTACCGGTCGCCCAATCACTATCGATTTCGTCCGCGAAGCCTTGCGAGATCTGTTGGCGTTGCAGGAAAAATTAGTCACCATAGATAACATTCAGAAGACTGTTGCCGAATATTATAAGATCAAGATGGCCGATATGCTGTCTAAGCGTCGTTCCCGTAGTGTCGCCAGGCCTCGTCAGGTGGCTATGGCGCTATCGAAAGAATTAACCAACCAGAGCTTACCTGAGATAGGGGATGCTTTTGGCGGTCGTGACCATACAACTGTTTTACACGCATGTCGTAAAATTGCACAGTTGCGCGAAGAAAATCACGACATTAAAGAAGATTATGCTAATTTGATCCGTACGTTATCTTCATAAATCTGGGAAATTGAAACTGATGAAATTTTCAATTGATAGGGATGCCCTATTAAAGCCGCTGCAATTAGTTAATGGAGCGGTGGAGAGACGACATAACTTGCCTATTCTGGCAAACCTCTTAGTTGAAGTAAGTGGTCACACACTTAAGATGACTGGTACCGACCTTGAGGTCGAATTAGTCGGTCAGGTTCAGTTAGAGGGTGATGTTCTAGAGGGACGTACTACCGTTCCGGCGAAGAAATTACTCGATATCGTTAAATCACTCCCCGATCAGGTCGAGATAAAAATTGAGCAACAGGAAAATCGCCTGTTACTCAGATCTGGCCGCAGTCGCTTTACCTTAGCGACACTGCCGGCGGAAGAGTATCCCAATGTAGAAGCCTTCGAGTCTGATATCGAATTTACCATCAAGCAGGGCACACTCAAGTCGCTTATCGATGCGACTCAGTTCTCCATGGCTAATCAGGATGTGCGTTATTACCTTAACGGCCTGCTACTGGAAACCGATGGCAATGTGCTGCGTGCCATTGCAACCGACGGACATCGCTTAGCCTTGAGTCATCGTCAAATTGAGGCGACCCTGCCAGAGAAGCAAGTGATCGTGCCCCGTAAAGGGGTTGTCGAGCTGCAACGTCTGTTCGAAGGCGAAGATTTAGATGTGACTATCGCCATAGGTGATAATGCCATACGCGCAACGACATCGAGTGCTGTACTGACCAGTAAGTTAGTGGATGGTCGTTTCCCTGATTATCGCCGAGTCTTGCCCAAGGGGGGCGATAAAATCGTTATTGCCAGCAGAAACCAGCTTAAGCAGGCTCTGCTTCGCGCCTCTATCCTGTCGAATGAGAAGTTTCGTGGTGTGCGGGTACAGCTGGAAAATAATCTGATTAAGATCACCGCCAACAATCCTGAGCAGGAAGAAGCCGAGGAGATCTTAGATGTGGAATATGACAATACACCTCTGGAGATAGGCTTCAACGTCAGTTACCTGTTGGATGTGCTTAATAACTTACCTTCAGACGATGTACGCATCACGCTTATCGATGGCAATTCCAGTGCCTTGATCGAAAATCATATCGAAGAAAACTCTATGTATGTGGTTATGCCGATGAGGCTCTAGTCTTAATTCGACTAGATAAACCGCAATTAATATTGAAGAGGCTGCTAACGCAGCCTTTTTTGTGTCTGCCACTGACCCATAGGGATGTGGGAAATGTCTTTAAAGCGTATGGAACGCTTAAGACCTTGGCAGTCAACACCTATGCCGGTTGATTATGGACGGTAAACAACCGGCTTTGTGTCTTACCCTGGATAAATTCTGCGCTTTGATGTGGTCTGTGGATATGCTAATCTTCTTGGCTATTTAAATTTTTCCACCTGATGATTTGCGACGTTTTATCCGTTAAATTAAGTGCATTTTGTTAGTTTGCCCGAATAAGTGATTAATGAGCCATAAATGAGTCTGACGCGTCTTCATATTGAAACTTTTCGGAATATCGTCTCTGCTCAACTGCTTCCGGCCGAAGGGATTAATCTCATTTATGGTCAGAATGGCAGTGGCAAAACCAGTATTTTAGAAGCTATCTATTTTCTTGGTATGGGCCGCTCCTTTCGCAGTCATCTTTCCCAGCGTGTGATTCAACACTCGGATGATAAGTTAACCTTATTCGCTAACTTAAATGTGCAGGATAAAGAGAGCAAAATAGGCCTGAGACGATTTCGCAGCGGCGAGACCGAGGTCAAGATTGACGGCGATAAGGTCAAACGATTATCGACCCTGGCCGAATCTTTGCCGATACAAGTGATCACCCCCGAGAGTTTTGCCTTGCTGTTTGAAGGGCCTAAGTCTAGGCGTCAGTTTATCGATTGGGGAGCGTTCCATTGTGATAAAACTTTTCATTCCGCCTGGGTCAATGTAAAGCGAATTTTAAAGCAACGAAATCAGTTGCTTAAAAATGAGGCTGGCTACGATCAGATTCAATATTGGGATAGAGAGTTAGTTCGTTATTCTGAAGTCGTGACCGATATCAGAACTCAATATGTAAACTCGTTAAATGAGCTACTTAAGGGTATAATCGAAGAGTTTTTACCTCAGGTCGATGTGAAGATTTCTTTTACCCGAGGCTGGGATAGTAAAACAGATTATGCGCAGCTCTTAGAGACGCAATATCCCAGAGATGTATCTAGCGGCAATACCGCTAGTGGTCCCCATAAAGCCGATTTGAGATTACGTGTTGGCACCTTGCCAATTCAGGATGCTTTATCCCGGGGACAGCTGAAATTGTTAGTCTGTGCACTGCGTATTGCACAGGGAAAGTTACTCAAGCAGCAAATAGATAAGAATAGTATTTATCTGGTGGATGATCTTCCATCGGAATTGGATGCAAAGCACAGGCAATTGTTGCTGCAGCAGTTAACCGATACCGGCGCACAAGTTTTTGTCACCGCCATCGAGCCTGCAGCGATACTAGATTCGTTAAACACGCCGCCGAGTAAGGTGTTCCATGTGGAACAGGGGCGTGTAACGGTAATTGAACAACCGACGAGAGAATAATATGTCAGAGAATAGTTACGATTCTTCGAGTATTAAGGTATTAAAAGGCCTTGATGCAGTACGGAAAAGACCAGGGATGTATATCGGCGATACCGACGACGGTTCCGGGCTACATCACATGGTATTCGAAGTGGTCGATAACTCTATCGATGAAGCTTTAGCGGGCCATTGTAGCGAAGTTGTCATCACTATCCATGTCGATGGCTCGGTATCGGTGAAAGATGATGGTCGTGGTATTCCAGTCGAAATTCACCCGGAAGAGGGTATCTCGGCCGCAGAAGTGATCATGACCGTACTCCATGCGGGCGGTAAGTTCGATGATAACTCATATAAAGTCTCCGGTGGTCTCCATGGCGTGGGGGTTTCGGTAGTAAACGCTCTGTCTGAGAAGCTACAGTTGACTATTCGTCGTAACGGTAAGCTCTACGAGCAGTTCTATACCTCGGGTGAGCCCGATGCGCCGATCAAAGAGATTGGCGATGCGACGAGCACTGGTACCGAGCTAAGATTTTGGCCAAGCCATGAAACCTTCACTACTAATATCGAATTTCATTTCGATATTCTGGTTAAACGCGTTCGTGAGCTGTCATTCCTAAACTCGGGTGTCGGTATCCGCTTGATCGATGAGCGTGATAACCGTGATGAGTTTTTCCAGTATCAAGGTGGCATCAGCGCCTTCGTCGATTACCTGAACGTGAACAAGACGCCGGTCAACAAAGACGTGTTCCACTTCATTCAGGAACGCGATGACGGTATCACTGTCGAAGTGGCCATGCAGTGGAACGATGGTTTCCAGGAGAACATCTTCTGTTTCACCAACAATATTCCTCAGCGTGATGGTGGTACTCACCTTGCTGGTTTCCGTGGTGCATTGACCCGTAACCTAAACGCTTACATGGAGCGTGAAGGTTATAACAAGAAGGGCAAGACCAGTGCTACCGGCGATGATGCCCGTGAAGGCCTGACTGCGGTTGTTTCGGTTAAAGTTCCGGATCCTAAGTTCAGTTCTCAGACTAAAGATAAGTTGGTTTCAAGCGAAGTTAAATCGGCAGTTGAGCAGACCATGGGTGAGAAGTTGGGTGATTACCTGATGGAGCATCCAAACGAAGCCAGATTGATCGTCGGTAAGATTATCGATGCGGCTCGTGCTCGTGAAGCGGCGCGTAAAGCCCGTGAGATGACGCGTCGTAAAGGTGCATTAGATTTAGGTGGTCTGCCGGGTAAGCTGGCTGATTGTCAGGAAAAAGATCCTGCACTTTCTGAAATATACATAGTGGAAGGTGACTCTGCTGGCGGTAGCGCCAAGCAGGGGCGTAACCGTAAGAATCAAGCAATTCTACCGCTAAAGGGTAAGATTCTTAACGTTGAGAAGGCTAGATTCGATAAGATGCTCTCTTCTCAGGAAGTCGCGACTCTGATCACCGCATTGGGTTGTGGTATCGGTCGTGATGAATACGATCCTGATAAGACCCGTTACCACAACATCGTCATCATGACAGATGCGGACGTCGATGGATCTCACATTCGAACTTTGCTGCTGACCTTCTTCTTCCGTCAGATGCCTGAGCTTATCGAACGTGGCTATATTTACATCGCCCAGCCACCTCTCTATAAGGTGAAAAAAGGCAGACAGGAACAGTATCTGAAAGATGAGCTGGCCTTGACTGAGTTTCTGACTAACTTAGCCTTAGATGGTGGTGAGCTTCATTCTTCTGCTGACGCACCAGCTATCTCAGGTGCACCGTTAGAGAAGTTGGTTTATCAGTATCGTGAAGTTGAAACCATCTTTGAGCGTTTAAATCTGCGTTATCCGACTCTGCTGACCGAACGTATGCTTTATCATCCAGCTCTGGATGCTGAGGTGTTAGCCGATGAAGCTAAGGTTAAGCTGTGGTGTGACGCATTTGTCGCTGATCTAACAGAGAAAGAATCTGGCGGTGTTATCTATAAAGCCGAACCGATTATGGATCCTGAGCGTAAAGTATATCTGCCTAATGTGCACATACGTAAGCACGGTATCGATACCAGTTATCTGTTTACCTACGAGTTCCTCAATTCTAGTGACTATGAGCGTATGGCTAAACTTGCTGCGGCGCTCGAAGGACTCATAGTTGAAGGCGGTTATATTAAACGTGGTGAACGCATAAAGGAGATTTCTACCTTCGTCGAGGCACTTAACTGGCTGATGAATGATTCCAGACGTGGTCTCTATATCCAACGTTATAAGGGATTGGGTGAGATGAACCCTGAGCAGCTTTGGGAAACCACCATGGATCCTGAGTCACGTCGTATGCTGGTTGTGACCATCGAAGATGCTATCGGTGCCGATCAGCTGTTTACCTGCTTGATGGGTGATCAAGTTGAACCGCGTCGTAACTTCATCGAAGAGAATGCGTTGAACGTAGCTAACTTGGATGTCTAAATAGATCTGCTGCGCATCTCTATTGATGCCACTACGTGGAGTTAAGAGCTAAGCGTTAACAGTGAAAGATAAAGCCTCAGAGAAATCCGGGGCTTTTTTGTACATGGAAGTAGTTATCCCCGAAGACCATGGATGGTCTAGGAGGGGGTTTGTGTCTGGAACATTTATGTCATTCTTTATTAGATAAGAGGGACAGGGATGTATACAAATAGACGTTGCACATGGCAGGAGATGTTTCTACATCTCTGTGCATTCCTATCATCCCTGATAGTCAGAGTCGTTATCCCCAAAGACCATAGCTGCCTGATGTTCCCTTGTTGTAGACAAAGAGTATTGGTGTTTCCCTCTCCCTCTTAATCCTTCTCGCTCACCTTCTTTATTCCCTCTTTCCCAGCCCTGATTAACTTTTCTCAACGCTTTAAATCAAGAAGTTTGAATATTCTTAACCGTCCTGTTAAGGCTAAATTAGCGACACGTTAAGTGAGCCTTCAGCTAATGCTAGAAGGCTCACTGAAAATTATACCAATGGGTATGAGTCGTTAATTTATTGAGCAAGCTATGGAGGCTGTAATGCCCATGTTTAATCTCAGAAGCGCCGAGCCAGCATTGAGTCTGACGCTATCAAGCTTAGTCATGCTTGCTGTTTTGGCGTCTTCGGCTGCTCAGGCTGGAGAATCACCTCAGTTACTCAATATGTGTATTGCCTGCCATGGCACTGTGGGCACTAATGACTTTCCCAATATTGCAGACTTACGATGGCAGAATCAGGAATATCTGGTTAAACAACTTCAGGCATTTAAATCCGGTGAGCGCAGTGACAAGACCATGTCTAAGGTGGCGCAGTTATTAACTGATGAAGATATGCAGAGCCTGGCGCAATATTTTTACACTGGAGAGAATAAATAATTATGAGTTTAGACAGACGAGCTTTTATTAAAGGGGCTATTGCTACCTCTGCGGTTGCTATATTGCCGGTTAAATGGGTATTTGCTGGAAATATGCCTCTGGGAATGGCCTCTCTGGATATTTCATCTTTAACCTGGAGTAAGGCTGAAGATCTTCCCGATTACTTCACTGTTTTGAACACAAAACCGTTAAATGCTTACCCAGCAGAGCACATGCTGGATAAGGCTGTGACTCCTGGTGATGTAGCATTCATTCGATGGAATGGTCAGATGCCTGACTTTAAGGCTATGGATCTTAAAACCTGGACCTTCAAGGTGGATGGCGAATCTGTAAAGACACCTAAGACCTATACCTTAGATGAGCTAAAGCAAAGATTTAAACATCATACCCGCAGACTTGTGCTTGAGTGTGGCGGTAATAGTCGGGTTAACTTCTTTCCCGGTACTAAGGGCAATCAGTGGAATAATGCTGCTGTGTACTGTTCTGAGTGGACAGGGGTCTTAGTCAGGGATGTGCTGTATGACTGTGGCATCAAGGAAGATGCCGTGTATACCGGACATCATGGTATCGACAAGCATCTTAGTGGTCACGGTGAGGCTATTTCGCGAGGCGTGCCTATCGATGCCGCTTTGAGTGATGATGCCTTGATCGCCTGGTCGATGAACGGTGAAGATATCCCTTATATGCATGGTTATCCACTGCGTATTGTTTTCGGTGGACGGCCCGCTTCGGTATCACAGAAATGCGCGGTGGGGATCAGTGTACGAAACAAGTTACACGACGGTCATAAGATGGCGGCTCCCGCTTATCAGGTGCCTAAGTATCCAGTGGCCCCAGGTGAAAAAGTCGATAACAAAGACTTTGAGATCATTGAGCAGATGATTGTAAAGTCATTGATCACTTTCCCTGAGTCCGGTACCGAGATGAAGCTTGGCAAGAAAACAGTGCTTCGTGGTCATGCCTGGGCTGGTTTGAGAGAAGTTATCAAGGTTGAGGTTAGCTATGACTATGGTACTCGCTGGCATGTCGTTGAGCTAGAGAAGCCCAAGAACGCAACTGCCTGGCAGCAATGGCAGACAGAGTTAGACTTACCTGAGCAAGGGTATTATGAGATTTGGGCCAGAGCCACCGATAGTGAGGGTGATACCCAGCCTGTGGTGCAGCCTCAGTGGAACCCAAAAGGTTATATGTTTAATGGCTGCCATAGAATAGCCGTTAGGGTGGTCTGATGAAGTCCTTTATTCGGTTTGTCTGTCTGCTCCTGCTCTCTACATGCCTGCATGCTCAAGCCGTTGAGCTAAGCGACACCAATACTTCAATTGCTAAGATTGACTACCCCGTCGATGCTAAATCCGGTTTGATTAAGGCACCTGGCTGGGAGTTAGTGAATGGTCAGTGTAACGCCTGCCATTCTAGTTTAATCGTGCCGCAAAACCATGGTGACAGAGACTTTTGGCAAGAGACTATTCAGTGGATGGTAGATACACAGGGATTATGGGATCTGTCCGATACATGGGAGCCGACATTGGATTACTTAAGTACTTATTACAATCAAGTCGATATTGATATGACCCTGTTTCGACGTAAGCCAATAGATAAAGACTCGCTGCCGCCAAGTCAGAAAGCCGATATAGGCACTGTGATAAAGAGGGACGAGTAAGATGAAAAAATTAATTGGTATCGCATTTATATTTATATTTCTTATTTCCATTGTCGCTGTTGGCGTGAGCGCAGCAGAACCACAACAAGGGAATATTGAGCAGGGGAGACAGCTAGCCAACACCAGATGTGAAGCTTGTCATGGACCTGTGATGTTAAGTCAGGCGGGTTTATTTCCTAGCCTCAGGGGACAAAAGCAAGCTTATTTGTATAAGCAGCTTAAGGATTTTAAATCTGGGGACAGAGCCGATATTAATATGCAGGCTCAGGCTGGTGGCCTGACCGATGAGCAAATGAGAGATCTTACTTTCTACTATAGCCTTCTGACTCCTATTAATCTGAATACCAAGGTTAAATAAGTTATCTTTGGCGTTTGATTGGCTGCTGATTTGATAGCGATCGGTGTTATTTATTTTTAAGGTATTCTGCAATTTTCTGGGCGAACCTTAAGGCATGCTCATTATCCCCATGTAAACAGATACTATCGGCCTTGAGCTGCAGCATGGATCCATCTAATGTCGTTAGTGGTCGATTAGCTAACACTTGCTCAACTTGTTTTATGGATTGATTGTCATCTTCTATTATCGCTCCAGGCATAGTTCTGGGAGCCAGAGAGCCGTCAGCTAAATAGGTGCGATCGGCAAAAGCCTCTTCAATTACCGTTAATCCGTGCTGTCTTGCCAATGGCACCAGTGGACTGGCAGCGAGAATCATTAATTTTAAGCTTGGGTCTATTCGTTTTATGGCGTTAATTAAGATTTGCCCTAAACGCTCACTGAAGGCCGCTTGATTATAAAGGGCACCATGAGGTTTCACGTGGAACAATTTTGCGCCTAGTGAGCTACATACGGCTTTTAATGAGCCAATTTGCTGATTGAGTGAGGTTGATAGCTCTTGGTCTGAAATGATCATGGGCTGACGACCAAAATTTTCACGATCGGGGAAGCTGGGATGAGCACCAATATTAACCCCAGATGCTAATGCTATCTTCACTGTTGTCTGCATACTCGATTGATCACCGGCATGACCTCCACAAGCTATATTTGCCGAAGTGATCAGTTGCAGTAAGGCTTCATCATTGGTTCCACCTTCACCTAAGTCGGCATTAAGATCGATCGGGTAGCCTTTCGGATTTAATTTCACTATATAACCTTACTGTTATTATTAGCTACGAGCTTTAAACTCGCAGCTTTCTTAGCTTTGTCTTTAGCTCGCAACTCGAGGCTTTCTTAGCCTTAGCTATTAGCATCCACTGCCCTTTGCAGACGATAAAAATATTGTTGCCACTTGCAGTTTACAGACATCTTCCGTGATTGCCTTTAATCAACTACAGCCATCTATTGCTCTCTGTAATCGATAAAAATACTGCTCCCACTCGCAGTTTACAGTCATCTTCCGTGATTGCTGTTATCAACTACAACTATCAATTGCCTTTTGGAGACGATAAAAATATTGTTGCCATTCATAGTTCGCATCTTCCGCCTGGTTTGGACTCACGTGAATAAATTGCAGCTTCTCTCCTGGCCTGGTCTGAGCCAGTTTCCAAAGATCGGCCTCAATCACAGTAGCTATCTTAGGATAGCCACCAGTCGTCTGTCCGTCGGCTAGCAGGACTATGGGCTGACCCGATGGCGGAACCTGAATGGTACCAGGCATCACAGCATGTGAGTTTAAGTTCGGCTCTTGTTCTAAGTTTAATGCCTCGCCGGATAAGCGTGCACCCATACGATTACTGTCGTTAGATAGCCGCCACTGGCGACTCCAGAATACTTTACGTGAATCTTGGGTAAACAGGGCCATCTCGGGTCCGGCTAGGGCGCGTACCTCATTAGAATAACCTCTTTGCACCGCACCAATTGGCTTAGAAAGTGAGAGTTTATCTCCTAAGGGGATTCGATCCCCTACTTTGAGGGCTCTACCTTGGTGTCCGCCTAGTTCGGCGGCAGTTAGCGTAGATCTCGAGCTCAAAGAGATAGGCACATCTATGCCGCCATCTATAGCTAAGTAAGCACGCATTCCGGATTTTGGCCCTTTCAGGATGAGGGTTTCTCCGGCGTTAATCTTGCTGCGCCAACCATGCCAGATCTCTCTGGAACCAATCTTGATCTCATAGTTAGCTCCTGTCAGGCTAAACCAGGCATCACGGTGAAACTTGAGCTCCAATGTTCCTGCCGTGAGCTCTAGGCCCGCAGCGTTATCCGGATTAGCGACTAAACGATTGGCAAGCATCAAGGCTTGTCGATCTAAAGCGCCCGAGACTGATACCCCTAAGTGGCGATAACCTGTGCGTCCAAGGTCTTGAACTGTGGTGTGAAAGCCGGGAATGAGCACCTCTATCATCTTGAGGACTCCTTATGGCTGGTTTTAGCTTGCTTTGAAATAGCTTTCTCGGGATTAGATCGGTCTGAAATTGCTTGGTCTAAAATAGGCTGCTCTGAAATAGATGGATCTAAAATAGATCGAACCGAGACAAACTCTACCCTGTCTCCAGGTTTCAGCAGGGCACCATGCTCAGATGAGGAATCGAATAGTGTCAGGGCACTTCGACCAATCAATTGCCAGCCTCCGGGAGACTGAGCCGGATATATGCCAGTCTGCTCGCCACCAATACCGACAGACCCTGCTGGAATCGATAATCTTGGAGTTGCCAATCTTGGGGTAAAGAGTTGCTTATCCAGTCCATCGAGATAGGGAAAGCCAGGTTGGAAGCCCAGAAACAGCACACTGTATTGGGTTGAGGTATGTATTGCTATTACCTCTCGTGGAGTTAGCTTGTGGTACTCGGCAACAGCATTAAGATCTGGCCCATATTCCCCACCATATTGGACCGGGATTTGGATGAGTTTACTAGGCTTGTCTTGAACCTGTTTATTGGTCCAAAGCTTGTTGATTTGATTACTCCAGAAAGAGATTTTTTTACTGTCTTTGAAAAAAAGAGTGAGATTATTATTACCCGGAACAATATCGTCAAAGTCACCACTGGTTTTACATAGATCCGCTATGTGCCAAATTTGTCTCTGTATTTGCAGTTTACTGTTTGAGCCTGATAGAGAGGCGCAATCCAGCACCAGGGCTTTTTCACCGAGTCGGAATAATTTAGGTAGCAGATCGTCGCTCATGTGATGTTTGCTTCATATCTATAAGATAAAGAATCAGGGTAATACTTAAAAGCTAGTTTGTAACCCGATAAACCGCACCGATTATCTTTCTAAGCGCTATGATTAAGTTTCTATTCTGGCGTTTCTGTTTATTCACCCGGTCATACAAATTGGTTATAAAACTTTTTAATAAGCTCTTTAATATCAGAGATAAAACCTCTATTTCCGAGCCGAAAGGCTTTAGGCAAGACACGAGTGTCCAAGATAAATTAGCCGATACCTCGGCTAAACCACAAGACCCAACAGCGACAGAGGAGGTGCTTACCTCTGATTCGGTTGATGTCGCTGCGCTGTTTTATAGTCTACTTTTCCCGACTAAATCCAATGACACCGGAGGAATCGCTAATAATTTAGAGAAAGCGGTTATGGATGATGTAGAGAATGCCCTGATGTCACCACAAGATGTGGCCGACAAGGTCCTTAAACTGCCAAGCAAGCTAACCGAGTTAGATAGACGGCTTAAGGATGAGAGTGTCGATATAAAGGTATTGGTAGACGAGATTCATGACGATCCTGTCTTGAGTGTCGAAGTGATAAAATTATGTAACTCTCCGTTATTTAAGCGTGGTGATAGGGAGGTCACCAGCTTGCAACAGGCCTTCGTGCAGTTGGGCAGAGATCAGCTTAGGCGTTTGGTTACCACCTGTATGGTGCGTGAGATGATAGTGATTAAACCTATCTACTATCGCCGCTTCGGTCTGCAGATATGGCGCCATTCAATGCAAGTCGCCTATCTGTCATCGGAATTGGCCGCTGATCATTCCGATCAGGATCCTGACACGGCATTTCTCTTAGGCCTTCTTCATGACGTAGGAAAAATTGCCATCTTTAAGATGCTGTTAGATGAGTTTCAGATAGCCGAACCAGGAGAGCAGCCCAGCTCCTGGCTGTTCAGGCAAGTGATGACCACTAAATCCCTCAGCCTGAGTGCCTTATTGGCTCAATGTTGGCATTTACCTGTTTGCTTTGAATCATCTTTGAGCCAACTAGCCAACCTAGATTCAACGCCCACAGAGCCGTTAGCAGCCTTGGTATGGCGCGCAAACCTGATCAGTGAGTGTTCCATGCTTTATCATGGTAAAAAGCTAGATGAGCCTTGTTTGGCACGCTTGTTAATCGATGCAAATCTAAGCCGGGATGAGTTTGAGGTTCTACACGAGAAGCTGAAAGAGGTTTAAAAGAAGAAGCCTCAGCGAGAGCTGAGGCTTCTTTAAGTTTCTAGGACCAGTTTACTGCAGCAAAGATATATCTGCCGCATGGAGGAACTGATCGCGTAGGCTTGAAAGCAGGGCTAAACGGTTGTTCTTCAATGCTTCGTCATCGACCATAACCATGACGTCTTCGAAGAAGGTATCAACGCTCTCACGTAGATCAGCCAGAAGTGCCAGTGCTTCCTGATAGTTTGCCGAGGCAAACAAAGGAGCCAGCTTAGGTTGAAGATCCTTGAGCTTCTCTGCCAGTGCTTTTTCAGCGTTCTCAGTCAATAAACTCGCATCGATATTTGCCGGAATATCACCTTCAACTTTAGCCAGGATATTAGACACACGCTTGTTAGCGGCGGCCAATGCCAAAGCCTGCTCCAACGTTCTGAAGTGAGATACGGCCTTGATGCGACTATCGAAGTCGGCTGGTGACGTTGGACGACGAGCCAGTACGGCTAAAATTACGTCGACGCTAACGCCTTGATCTTGATACCAGGCGCGGAAACGATTCATGAAGAACTCGAGTACCTGCTCGGCAGTTGTATCATTACTCAAGTTACTGCCATGTAGTGCCTGTGCCTTAGCGATAAGGTCAACCAGATCCAGCTGCAGGTTATTTTCGACGCAAATACGTAGGATACCGATAGCGGCGCGGCGCAGTGCGAATGGATCGGCTGCGCCCTTAGGTGCCTGACCGATACCGAAGATACCTACCAGAGTATCCAGCTTTTCAGCCAGCGCTACACAGACTGAAATAGCTGCCGCAGGAACCGTGTCGCCGGAGAACTTTGGCTTGTATTGCTCTTGCAGAGCCAGAGCAACCGCTTCGGTCTCACCATTGAGACGTGCGTAATGCATGCCCATAGTGCCTTGAAGATCGGTGAATTCCATGACCATGTTTGTCATCAGATCTGATTTAGAAAGTAGGCCTGCACGAGATGCTTCCTCGGCATTTGCATCTATGCTGGTGGCGATGAAGCCTGCTATTTCAGAGATGCGTTCGACACGTTGCTTAATCGTACCCAGCTGCTTTTGGAACACAACAGTTTCCAGGCTCACAAGGCGATCTTCCAATGTCTGTTTCTTATCGTTTTCGAAGAAAAACTCGGCATCGGCAAGGCGAGGACGAACTACTTTCTCGTTACCCGAGATGATCACCTGAGGATCTTTAGACACTATGTTAGTGACGAAGATAAAGTTAGGCAGTAGCTGACCCGCTTTATCGAATACGGGGAAGTACTTCTGATCGCCTTTCATGGTGTATACCAAGGCTTCAGCAGGTACATCGAGGAACTTCTCTTCGAAGCTAGCGGTTAATACCACTGGCCATTCGACCAGAGAGCAGACCTCTTCGAGCAGCTCGTTTTCAAGATCGGCAATACCGCCAATCTCAGCCGCCGCAGCTTCAGCATCAGTCTTGATGATTGCCTTACGCGCTTCGTAGTCGGCGAGTACCTTGCCTTTTTCTTTCAGTGCTGACAGGTAGTTATCGGCGTGATCCAACTCGAAGCTGGCTTGACCCATGAAGCGGTGACCACGAATAACGCGATCTGACTTGATGCCCAGTAGCTCACCCGCAACGATTTCACTGCCAAGTAGCATAGTCACTGTATGCACAGGGCGGATAAACTGAGTCTTGTTACTGCCCCAGCGCATTGGCTTAGGGATAGGGAGCTTATCCAGTGCGCGTTGCGCCATAGCGGAGATCAGGCTCTTAGTCTCTACACCGACAACTTTTGCCTGATGCAGTAACCATTCGCCTTTATCAGTTTTCAAACGGCTCGCTTGTTCGACTGTGATGCCATTGCCACGAGCCCAGCCCATGGCGGCTTTAGTCGGGTTGCCATCGGCATCGAAGGCCTGAGCCACTGCTGGACCACGCTTTTCGACGACCTTGTCGGCTTGAGCGGTAGCGAGTTGGTTTACGCTAAGGGCTAAGCGACGTGGGGCGGCATGCCAAACGGCTGTTTCGAAGCTAAGCTCCGCTTTCTTCAATTCGTCGGTAAAGTTGCTCAGGAAAGACTCTGCTAGCTTGCGCAGAGATTTAGGAGGCAACTCTTCGGTACCTATTTCAATGAGTAAGTTTTCGAAATTCATGGTTATTACCTCTACTTACACATTGGGAAGCCGAGGGCTTCACGGGCTTGATAATAGGATTGTGCAACACCTTTAGCCAAGGTGCGAACGCGTAGAATATAACGCTGACGTTCGGTTACCGAGATGGCGTGGCGGGCATCCAGCATGTTAAAAGCATGAGAGGCTTTCATCACTTGCTCATAGGCCGGAAGCGGCAGAGGCTTTTCGAGAGACAGGAGACGCTCACACGCTTTCTCACAATCATCGAATAATTTGAAAAGTACATCGACATCCGCATGTTCGAAGTTGTAGGTAGATTGCTCTACTTCGTTCTGGTGGAAGATGTCACCGTACATGATCTTACCCATGGGACCATCGGTCCAGACCAGGTCATAGACGCTATCAACTTCCTGGATATACATGGCCAGACGTTCCAGACCGTAAGTGATCTCACCGGTTACTGGGCTACATTCGATACCGCCAACCTGTTGAAAGTAAGTGAATTGAGACACTTCCATGCCATTCAACCAGACTTCCCAACCTAGACCCCAGGCACCTAATGTAGGTGATTCCCAATTGTCTTCTACGAAACGTACATCATGAACGCCCATGTCTACACCCACAGCTTCCAATGAGCCCAGGTATAATTCTTGAATGTTGCTCGGAGATGGTTTCAATACGACCTGAAACTGATAATAGTGCTGTAGACGGTTAGGGTTATCACCATAACGGCCATCGGTAGGGCGGCGACATGGCTGCACATAGGCACTGCTCATTGGCTCCGGGCCTAATGAACGTAGGAAAGTTTGTGGGTGGAATGTACCGGCACCAACCTCGATATCGAGAGGTTGAACGATAGCGCAACCTTGCTGCGCCCAGTACTCCTGCAGGGTCATAATAAAACCCTGGAATGTCTTTACGTCATGTTTCGTCGTCATGTCTACTGTCTACGCCGTCAGGATGATACCAATACCTTGTCTAGATGCTTATTAGCAACTAGAGCTAGCTTGGAAATATAAAAATGGTTTCGATTATACCTTGTAGAAATAGGCATATGTAGGTTATTTTTTATCTCCTAAAGGAAATAAACATAAAAATTATATTTCGGGAGTAAGACCATGGACAAGAAGCGCTGCGGCTGGGTCGGGGATGATCAAATTTACCTGGATTATCATGATTACGTCTGGGGCCGCCCTGTGTATGACAATCAGGAGCTTTTCGCCAAACTCTGCCTCGATGGGCAGCAGGCGGGTCTTTCCTGGATCACCATTCTCAAGAAACAAAAGACCTATGAAGCGGCATTTGCCAACTTCGACCCAGCAGTGATCGCCAAATTCGATGATGCTAAGGTCGAAGAATTACTCCAGGATAAAGGTATAGTCAGAAATCGTCTTAAGGTTAATTCCATCATCAAGAATGCTCGTGGTTACATGGCCAACTTTTCTGATACTAAGGGCGAGCAGGGTAATGATTTTTCTGAATTTCTCTGGAGATTCGTCGGAGGCAGCCCGATTGTGAACCACTTCGAGGCTATGGAAGAGATCCCCGTGCAGACTCCAGAATCAGTAGCCATGTCTAAGGCTTTGAAAAAAATGGGATTTAACTTCGTAGGGCCAACAATCTGTTATGCGTTTATGCAAGCGGTGGGTATGGTTAACGACCATGCAACATATTGTTTTTGTTATGATAAGTGTAATAAAGAAGAGACTAGTTCCTAGGAACTAGGTTTTAGGGAAATAGCTAAGGTCAAGAGAGAGCAAAACCAAGACCTGGTCAGTGCTTGTTGGAGCGAATAGAGTGTACTATACCGATTGGCATTAGTACTTCCTGCTACTGCTCGATCAACTTTATCTGTGATAAAAAGAAATCGATCTCTTGTTGTGTATATTCATTGAACGTCAGTTCAAGCAGCATTTTTTCGCTGTAAACATTAACTCTTATATGTTTATTCAGATCAGTCTCTCCAAACTGAAGCCCTTGATATCCTTTATCTAGTTTAAATTCAAATATGTTTCCATTGAAAGGTATGAAAGTTGACTTGATAATTTTGGACATCATTGCCAGCTTAAAGTCATCTAATGAAGAAAAAAAACTTAAGTCATCTATTTCAAATTTAAGCATAAACTTGATAAGTTCAAAATCAGAACTTAAGGGCTTAATACCAACTAAACTCTTTAATTCTTCAGAGTTCTCTTCGGTTAACAGCTGTTTGATATAATTTGAGTCTACAACTACTTTTCTAATATTCACTGACTTATAAATGTCATTTTTCTCAGAAAAAAACATCTTGCTATTTGTAAGTGGGAACTTGTTATTACTTTTGTAAATTTCCAAAGGAATTAACGATTTAGATAACATAAAGCTTAATGATATATCTGTTGATACATCAGAGCTTTGACGATGATATTCTATTTTTCTCAACTTAAGCGGGTTGGTATTATTAGTGCTTGTTTCTTGGTTCAGGTATTCATTGAAGGCGAGGAAATAGACCATTCGCGGTAGTGTATACAAGGATAAAATAGTTACTAGGGTAACAATAGTAACGGTTATCGCTATGTTGAACCGACTATTCTTAATTTTTTTTAATAGATAATATGCTACTTGATAAACAAGAACGGATGTAAAAAAGGTTGCCACTGAAGTTTATGGGATTCAAAGCTTCAGGTTCCAGAAGGAAGAAGTACTTCTTAGCGATGAATAAAATACTTAAACTAGAAATTGTTGCAAAGTAAAGTGTGGTTAGCTTCCACTTTAACTTCTTAAAAATGGTCATGCATAAAATGAAGAGAGACAAGACTGTCAGTAGAATAATTTGCATGAACCTTCTCTAATTTTGGGCGGATGAAGTATGTATATTATGATAAGAAAAAGAGTGTTCCACGTGGAACACCCTTTGTCTTATTTAATATCGAAGTATTACTTTTTCTATCTCACTTTTCTTCGCGAAGCGAAAATTTAATTATTTTTTGGTTCTTTTTCTTCAAAAAATAATTTTCCTGAAATTAAAATTTGGCAGTAAAGTTAGCCAGATTTTAAAATAAAAAACAGATATTAATGTTCAAAAAAGAAAGGCTTTCTCTCCTTTCCTCTATTTTTTGATCCACCGTTTAACTGATTCATGGTTTCGGCGTTGTAGAGTTTGCCGTTAACCATAGTATAAGTAACTCGATCTGTGACTCGAATATTTTTGAGTGGATCTCCATCGATGACGATCAGGTCGGCGAGCTTGCCTTGTTTGATTGAGCCGAGCTGATGATCCATGGCGAAGTGTGTGGCCGGATTGATGGTTGCAGTCTTGAGCACCTCGAGGTTGCTCATGCCACCTTGGGCAAACATCCACATCTCCCAATGAGCCGCTAAACCTTCACGTTGACCATGGGCACCTATATTTGGTTTAACACCCAAATCATTCATCTCATTGGCCACACGAGCAACATTGAAATGGTTGTAATGTTCATCCGGTGCGGTAGGGCGTCTCATGGATCTGGCATCTAATAGATCACTTGGTACATACATGGACAGTCTTGGGTGTGCCCACACATCTGTCTTATCGTACCAATAGTTCTCACCCGAGATTCCGCCATAGGCGACGACGAGAGTCGGGGTGTAACCGACTTCAGTCTGACTCCAGAGTTGCTTTATGTCGTTGTAGATAGATGCCGCTGGTAATGAATGTTCGATACCCGTATGACCATCGACAATCATGGTCAGGTTATGTTGTAGTAAACTGCCACCTTCAGGCACTACCATCATCTTGAGTTCACGAGCGGCCGCTATGACTTGTTGACGCTGATTACGACGTGGCTGGTTATAACTTTTCACACTGAATGCACCGACTTTCTTCAGACGCTCCAGGTGGAATTTAGCATCCTCCAATGAATCTATGTGAGATGTGTAGCCGGGACCATTGGCTCCATAGAGAATGGTACCAGTCGAGAAGATGCGTGGGCCGGCAATATTACCCGCTTTCTGTTGCTCGGAAGCGGCGAATATTTCTGTAGTATCGTTAGACGGATCATGGATAGCCGTGACACCCAGAGACAGGTTCGAGTAGAGTTCCCAGTTTTGCTGAGGGATAATTTCATCTTCACCTTGTGCGCCATGTGCATGTGCATCGAATAGGCCTGGCATCAAGGTCTTGCCTTTGATGTCTATGATTGTTGCTTCACCAGGGATTTCAGTCGATGCGTCACCGACAGAGATAATCTTATTATCCTTGACGATCACCACACCATTCTCAATCACCTTGTCATCTTCCATGGTGATGATCTTGCCCCCGACGAAGGCAATTGTTCCACGTGGAACATCGGCCTTCTGAGTGAATCCTAGATCGGTGGTCTTAGGTTCGACCTTAGCTATATCTGACTTAGTTTGCTCATCACCCTTGGTTTTACGCTGATTTTTATATTCTGTATCTACTGGCATCTGATACAGCTCTGGGCCCAAGGTCCAGTAGAGTTGATCGCTGTTACCGTTCCAGCTAATACTCTCACCGGCACGTACACTCAACTGGCTGACAGGTAAGTTACTCGCCTTAGGACCTATCTCTATGGTCTCGCCGTGCTTAGCGAATGGGGTAACCCAGACCTTGAAGCGTTCAGCGAAAGCTAGCTGCTTTCCATCGGGAGATATGCGAAACTCTGTACCTAGCTTGCTGGTGTAGTGAACTCGCTTCTGGAAGCCATCCAGGTTTATTGAGGCGAACTCTGGGGTCTCACCTTGATCCATAAAGTAGACACGCCCTGAGTCGGCACCAAACTGTGGCTGATAACCGTCGGGCGTGATTCGGGTATTTTGTTTGCCTTTGATATCTACCTTATAGAGTCCAGTATCCTGAGACCAGGTTTTCGGTGTGATAAAACCGCCTTTAGCTTTACGGTAAACCACGAAATAACCATCGGGGGAGAAGGTGGGTTCTACATATTTACCTGGCTCCTTGGTTAGGGTTTTGCTGCGCTTGTTTCTGACACTGACAACTTTAACGGTACCTTGTTGCTGATCATCCCAGGTGGTAAACACGATACTTTTGCTGTCACGAGACCACTGGGGATACAGCTCCCTCAGGTCTGAATCTAGCTTAGTGAGGCGGCTGTGCTTGTCAGATTTATTAGATAAGTTCTTAATCCACAGCTTGCCCAGAGCTTCATAAACGACTTTCTTACCATCGGGTGAAACTTGAGCCATACGCAGCATCTTGACGTCGAACACATCCTTATCAAGGTCTTGCTCGAATCGTACCGCAGGTTGAACTGCCAATTCGGTCTTTACCGAGAAGGGGATCTGTTTAACTGATTTGGACTCAACATCTAGTTTGTTAATCTTACCGCCAGCCCAGAAGACTATCTCTTGGTTGTCGGCGGTCCAACTCATGGTCGGATAGACACCGTGAATGGCCCAGGTCTCTTGCATATCTCTGTCTAGCTTGCCGTATAGCTTCTCTTTCTTGCCTGATTTGAGGTCGAGCAGGTACAGAGAAGACTGAAATCCGTCACGCTTGATATAGGCTAGTTTAGTGCCGTCCGGGCTAGGGGTCGGCCGTATGGCGCCACCTGTACCTTGGACTAATACTTCTATGTCACCGGTTTCGGTATCGTAGCGCTTGATCTTATAGATGCCCTTGACCGAATCTTTCGAGTAATGGAATGTCTTACCCGGAGTGGCATCTTGGCTAAAGTAGATGTAGCGGCCATCCGGAGAGTAGGCGGGTTCGCCCAGATCTTTCTGTTCGTTAGGGCGCTCGGTGAGTTTAATGCCTTCGCCGCCTGCCACATGATATAGCCAGACTTCTCCGGCACCTAGACTACGAGATCCTGTGTAGTGCTTACGCGCGACCAGGTATTGTGAATCTGGGCTCCAGGCTGGGCTATTGAGCAGGCGGAATGTTTCGTCCGTTAGGGCTCTTGGATTACTGCCATCGGCATCCATGATCCAGATATTATCGCCACCATTCTCATCGGAGGTGAAGGCGATATACTTTCCGTCCGGGCTGTATGTTGGCTGCATCTGCCAGGCTATGCCTTTGGCTAGTACTTTAGCTTCACCACCTTGCATGGGGATCTGATAGATATCACCCAGCATGTCGAACACGATAGTTTTACCATTTGGACTGACACTGATGTTCATCCAGGTGCCTTCTGATACATCAATCTTAACCTGTTCAAAGGGGGCGTTAGTCGGTGCATTTACCTGCCACTTAGGTTCTTTGTCTGAGGTCGATTCGCTTGCCATTATCGGCAAACTTAAGCTAAGTGCGATTGCTGCACATAGCGGAGTTAACTTATGTTTTATCATTTTAATCCCTGATTTATTCTTCTAATCTAAAACTGTTGGCAATAATTATTCTCTGTTGATTGTGCCAGACTTTTCTTAAAGCGAGCTGAGTTGTTATTTTTGTGACGCTTGTGTTTTTTATGCTTTATTTTCGTTGGGTTTTTACCTGTCTTTTATCGCATATTTAAGGGACTGGTAAAACAAATATCGTGTAGCAAATTGTTAACTCAGATTGGGTTCAAGACTCGATTTATGATTAAGCTTATCGGGAAATTAGCAGGAGAGGTTCTAAGCAGGATTTTTGATACTTGCCATAAACGAGTTTGTTTTGAAAATTGGTCTTGCTGTTGGTTAGCAAGAAAGAGAAAGAAGAGTGTCTGGACTAATTCAACTCGATGAACAGAGCTAAGCCTGTCATCGAGTCTGCTTTTACAGGTAAGCTTGGTTTAGCTCAGCAGAACGGAATCTCCTGTATTTATCTCCGCATCGTTTAATACCCGGCAGGTGACACCGCCGCGCCAATCAGGTCTTAATGCGGCTTCGAGTCCTGCATGGGCTATTTCCATCTTCTTGCATGGGTCTGTCTCGCCGGTGATTTCCAGCTTGAGTTCACCTATCTGGAGTATCTTGCCGACGTGTGCCGGAGTAAAACTCAGTCCTTCCACCAGTAGATTCGCTCTACGGGTCGTCCAAGGTAGCATGGTATTTAGTTCAGCGCAGACGGTTTGCCATTGCTCTTTAGACATTACGGTGACTTGTCGTTTTCCTGGTCGGCCGAAGAAATCCTGTTCGACGCCATGGTTGCAGGTGACATTCGCCTTAGTAACGAGTGTCATAGGCTTCTGCTTAATGGGTTTAAACCCGATGGCAATGAGTGTCGACATAGATGATTCCTTTATGTAGTTAGGGCTTTCAGTTCAGAGACCTTTTTGGATTAAATACTGGTAAGGGGTTTTATCTGTACTGCTCGAGAGTAGCTTATGATCCATAAATTCACAGAAGCTGGGAATATCGCGTGTAGTGGCAGGGTCATCTGCGACAATCAGCAGAGTCTCGCCAGCTTCCATTTTTCGTACTGATTTACGCACCATCATAACGGGCTCCGGACATCTGAGCCCAATGGCATCTAAATGATGGTCGGCCTGATTCATGCCATCGATAATCGTATCACTCACTCGGTCGCTCATAATTCCTCAACCATATATCTGCCATCAAACCTACTGAAATCAGAGGTGAGGCGTGCTTGTAAAGAGTGACTAATATTACTCCAGCAAAAAGCTTTATCCAAGCTCTGAGGGGGATTTTGTGAAAGTAGGGCTTAGGATTTCAATTCACTCGTGAGGGGAGATACTTGTGCCTTAGTCATCTGTTGTAGCTGCTCTGGCGCTAGTTCGATATCTAATCCTCGCTGACCGCCGCTGACATATATTTGTGGGTGATTCTCTGCACTGATGTCTATGTAAGTCTTTAGGGCTTTCTTCTGGGCGATTGGACTGACGCCTCCCAATTTATAACCCGTGGATCTTTGCACATCATCGGCATTGGCCATGACCGCTTTTTTCGCGTTCGCTGCCTTGGCTATGAGTTTCATACTGAGTTTTGAGGCGACGGGAATTATGGCAACCACAAGCTGTTTGCCATCGAGTTGCACGACCAAGGTCTTAAATACCTGTTCAAGTTGCAGACCTAGTTTTTCTGCCGCCTCTAACCCATAGGAATCACAACCCGGTTCATGGTGATATTCATGAATGGTGAACTCTACCTTAGCTTTCTTTAGTGCATCGATTGCAGGCGTCATGCTCGTTTCTGCTCTTCGCAAACTCGCTCATTCACCTTCAATTTCATCACCAGTACTTTCACTCCGTGATAGGTCACCTGTTCGACGGCTTTCCAGCCCATCTTCTTATACAGGCCACCTGAATGATCTTCTGTTTGTAGATAGAGTTCGCTCACCTGGTGTCGTCTGGCTAAATCTAAGATGCCATTAATCAGGGACTGACCAATGGCTTTCCCTCTGTGAGCCTTATCGACGTAAACGCCGCCGAGCCAATGTGAGGTTTCAGGGTAAGTGGTCATCTCCTGAAAACGCAATTGAGCCGTTGCAACCATCTGGTTATTGACTGTAGCCAAAAGCATTAAGGGGAGTTTGTCTGTATTGAGATAACCATTCAGCTTAGTTTCTAACGCTGAAGTTGATCGACTACTGTCGTTACTTATGTGTCCCCACTCATCGCTATACCATTTAGCAATTTGTGGAATCGCTTTAGGCTTATCTGCCAGTAATACCAGTTCCATATCTTGATTCCAAAGTTGTTTGAGGAAGACTAGTTTTGACAGGTTTTGATTAATTATTCAAGGGGAGGTCGATCTGTTTGTGGGAGCATTTTCAGGAACTTGCAGTAGATATGTTTCACGTGGAACAAAAAAACCTAAGCTAAATACGCTTAGGTTTTTTTTAAGGTTAACTTCGTTAACAAGTTTTATTTGATGGTAAACCTAAGGTCTTTCGAATATCGTTGCGATACCTTGGCCTAAACCGATACACATGGTCGCAAGACCATATTTTGCATCTTTGCTTTCCATCAGGTTGATAAGCGTTGTAGAGATACGCGTACCGGAGCAACCCAATGGATGGCCTAGGGCGATAGCTCCGCCGTTGAGGTTAATCTTCTCATCGACAACATCCATTAAGCCTAACTCTTTCACACAAGGCAGAGACTGGGCGGCGAAGGCTTCGTTGAGTTCGATAACATCAAGGTCATCGATAGTCAGGCCTGCGCGTTCCAGTGCTTTCTTAGTCGCCGGAACCGGACCATAACCCATGATGGCTGCATCACAACCTGCGACAGCCATTGAGCGGATACGAGCACGAATTGGTAAGCCTAAAGCCTTGGCTTTCTCTTCTTCCATAACCAGCATGGCAGAAGCACCATCGGACAGGGCTGAGGATGTCCCCGCTGTTACAGTACCGTTAACTGGATCGAAAGCAGGTCTAAGTCCTGATAGAGATTCCATGGTCGTGTCAGGGCGGATAACTTCGTCATGCTCAACCATGATCAAGGCACCATTGGCATCATGACCTTCGATTGGGTGGATCTCATTGGCGAAGCGACCTTCTACTGTGGCTGCATGAGCACGTTTATGTGAACGTACTGCAAATTCATCTTGCTGCTCACGTGTGATGCCGTGCATTTTACCTAGCATCTCAGCCGTTAGACCCATCATGCCCGATGCCTTAGCGACATTACTGGCAAGACCCGGGTGGAAGTCGACACCATGATTCATAGGTACATGACCCATGTGCTCGACACCACCGACGATAAACGTATCACCTTGGCCTGTCATGATGGCGCGCGCGGCTTGGTGCAGGGCATCCATAGATGAACCACATAGACGGTTAACGGTCACGCCGCCAATCTGCTTAGGCAGACCCGCAAGCAGTGATGCATTACGGGCGATATTGAAGCCTTGCTCCAGAGTCTGCTGCACACAGCCCCAGATCACGTCTTCAATGGTATTAGGATCCAGTTTAGGGTTACGTTCAACCAGGGCCTTCATTAGTTCAGCAGAGAGAGTCTCTGCACGTACATTTCTAAATACTCCAGCCTTAGAGCGGCCCATGGGAGTACGGATGCAATCTACGATAACTGCTTGTTTCATTGTATTATTCCTTCCCACTTATTTAGACTGGTAGTAGCTGCCATTGTTTGCGGCAAGTTCACGCATGGCATCTGTTACTTGATATAGGCCACCTAAGTGAGCATATTTATCGGCAAGAGCGACGAAGTTTGCGACGCCCATGGTATCTACATAACGGAATACACCGCCTCGAAATGGTGGGAAACCTAAGCCGTAAACCAGACCCATATCCGCTTCAGCGGGTGAAGCGATAATGCCTTCTTCGAGACAACGCACGGTTTCTATGATCATAGGGATCATAGTGCGGGCGATGATCTCATCTGATTCGAATTGCTTAAGCTCGCCGAATTCGGCACCTAGCAGTTCATAGCTAACGGCATCGACATCTTTCTTCGGCTTGCCACGACGGTCGACTGAGTAAGCATAGAAACCTTTGCTATTCTTCTGACCGAAGCGTTCCGCCTCGAACATGATATCGATAGCATCTTTGCCTTCTTTCGCCATGCGGTCAGGGAAGCCTTCAGCCATAACAGCCTGTGCGTGATGGCCTGTATCTAAACCGACAACATCGAGCAGGTATGCTGGGCCCATTGGCCAACCGAACTGCTTCTCCATCACCTTATCGATAGCGGCGAAATCACCACCATCGGCGAGTAGGCCGCTGAAGCCTGCAAAATAAGGGAACAGCACACGGTTAACGAAGAAACCAGGGCAATCATTCACTACGATAGGTGTCTTACCCATCTTACTGGCGTAAGCTACTACAGTCGCGATAGTCTCTTCCGAGCTGTTCTCACCACGAATAATTTCAACCAATGGCATCTTATGTACCGGGTTGAAGAAGTGCATGCCACAGAAACGTTCAGGCTTCTTTAGCGCCTTAGCCAGCAGATTGATCGAAATAGTAGAAGTATTAGAGGTGATGATGGCATCGTCGGCAACATGCTGCTCAACTTCGGCCAGTACCATTGACTTGACCTTAGGATGTTCGACAACGGCTTCGACAACAACATCGACATCTTTAACCGGGGTATAGTCCAGAGTCGCTGTGATGTTGTTAAGCACCTTAGCCATCTTCTCTGGTGTGGAACGACCACGTTTAATCTGTGCAGCAAGCAGCTTAGATGCTTCACCCAGACCTAACTCCAGAGCTGGCTGTGCGATATCCTTCATGACAATAGGAGTGCCCTTGCTGGCGCTCTGGTAGGCGATGCCGCCACCCATGATGCCAGCACCCAGTACGGCGGCTGTGTCTACTTTCTTAGCCAGTTTACCGGCCTTCTTAGCCTTGCCTTTGACTAACTGGTCATTGAGGAAGATACCAATCAATGCCTGAGCCACATCTGTCTTGGCTAGCTTAACAAAAGCCTGATGCTCTATCTTAAGAGCTTCATCTCGCTTAAGGTTTGCTGCTTGCTCTATGACGCTGATGGCTGTCATAGGTGCAGGGTAATGCTTGCCCGCTATCTTGAAGACCATGCCTTTCGCCGTGGCGAATGACATCATGGCTTCTAGCTTAGGTAATGTAAGTGGCGCCTGCTTGCGAGCGCGGCGACTCTGCCAGTCGAGTTTTTCTGCGACGGCATCCTTCAGCATCTGAATCGCTGAAGCTTGTAAATTCTCTGGTGCAACGATAGCGTCGATAGCGCCGACTTTAAGTGCCGCTTCCGGACGTTGGTCCTTACCGCTAGTGATCCACTCTAGGGCGTTGTCTGTACCGATTAGACGCGGAAGGCGAACCGTACCACCAAAACCAGGAACCAATCCTAGCTTAGACTCAGGTAATCCCACTCTTGCCGTAGTATCGGCAATACGGAAATCGGTTGCTAGTACGGTTTCGAAACCACCACCTAGTGCAAAGCTGTTGATGGCTGAGATAGTCGGAAAGGGAAGATCTTCTAACTTATTAAATACGACATTCGCTTCTGCTATCCAAGGTAGTAGCACGCTATCGTCTTGGGCGAACAAGCCTAAAAATTCAGTGATGTCGGCGCCAACGATGAAGGCGCTTTTACCTGAAGTCAGGACTAAAGCTTGGATGTCTGAATTTTGCTTGATTGCATCGAGTGCAGCGTTAAGAGAGTCAATCGTTTCTCTATCTAGCTTGTTGACTGAACCCGGTGCGTTAAAGCATAGCCGAGCGATATTATCTTCAAGTAACTCAACCTGAATCGTAGGACTTTGGTAGATCATTGCTTGCTTCCTTTTGCGTGATACCCGTCTTTGAATATTATTAACTAGGGGTTATTTTTCTATCTCAGCGCAGGTCATCATCTGACCAGTTACTACTCAGTGTGCGACGAATTTGGATAAATTACAACACCCAATTTAAACACTCGTTTGATTGACGCTTTGGTGGAGGTCTTTTTAAGCTTTATGTTAGACTGTTTTTAGATGCTGAACAGGCATAAATAGTCTAGTTAAGTGACGCTGAAAAGCGAGTCAGATACTTACTATGCTTTAATAATAAGAACAACTAACAACAGGAAGTCACTCATGGATCAGCTCGCTAGCCATTATCTTGCTCATATCACCGAACTGAACCGTCGTGTGGCGGACATAGTTACCCGAGAAAATTTATCTGGTCTGGTGATCCATTCAGGCCAACCTCATCGTCAGTTTTTAGACGATATGGATTACCCTTTTAAGGTTAATCCGCACTTTAAGGCCTGGTTACCTATCTTGGATAATCCTCACTGTTGGTTGTTAGTCAATGGCCGGGATAAGCCGCAATTGATCTTCTTTCGTCCGGTAGATTTCTGGCATAAGGTTGCCGATGTTCCCGATGCATTCTGGAGCGAGCATGTTGAGATCAAACTGCTGACTAAAGCCGATAAGGTTGCCGAGTTACTGCCAAAAGATATCGCAAACTGGGCCTATATAGGGGAACACTTAGATGTTGCCGAGGTACTTGGGTTTAAGTCTCGAAATCCAGATGCAGTGATGAGTTACCTTCATTACCATAGAGCGACCAAGACTCAATATGAGCTCGAGTGTATGCGACGCTCTAACGAGATAGCTGTACATGGTCACGTAGCGGCTAGAAAGGCCTTCTATAATGGTGGCAGCGAGTTTGAGATCCAGCAGGAATACCTAACAGCTTCTTGTCAGGGCGAGAACGAAGTGCCTTACGGTAATATTATCGCGCTTAACCAGAATGCTTCGATTCTGCATTACACTAAGCTTGAACATGCCAGTCCTCATCCGAGAAAATCCTTTCTTATCGATGCCGGGGCAAATTTCTTTGGTTATGCCTCGGATATTACCCGCACCTACGCCTTCGAGAAAAATATCTTCAGCGAGTTGATCGAGGCGATGAACAAGGCGCAACTTGAGCTTGTGGATATGATGAGGCCGGGAGTCAAATATGTTGATTTACATATTGAGACTCATAAGAAAGTTGCCCAGATCATGTTGGATTTTAATATGGCCAGAGGGGATGTCGAGAGCTTAGTCGAGCAGGGTATCACCAGTGTCTTTTACCCCCATGGGTTAGGCCACATGTTAGGGCTACAAGTCCACGACATGGGTGGCTATCTTCATGATGAACGCGGCACTCATATTGCCGCACCAGATGCGCATCCCTTCCTGCGTTGTACCCGTACTCTTGCCGTGAACCAGGTGCTGACCATAGAGCCTGGCATCTACATCATCGACTCTCTGCTCGATGGCTTAAAACAAGATAAACGTCAGGCACAGATCAACTGGAATACCATAGATCTGTTACGTCCATTCGGCGGCATTCGCATCGAAGATAATGTCATCGTTCATGCCGATAGAAACGAGAATATGACTCGTGATTGTGGCTTAGGCTAATGATTGATAGTTATCAGATCCCATCTGTCGACATAGTAGTAGAAGAAGAGATAAAGCATAGTCGCTTTATCTCTTTTCTTTTTCACTGTCAGTCTGATGAAGAGCTGAAGTGTGCGCTTACTAACATTAAGGTCGAGTATCCTGGGGCCAGCCATTATTGCTATGCGTTCGTAAATGCAGCACCGGGTAACAGCATGGCTATCGGTTCCAGTGATGATGGGGAGCCAGCTGGAAGTGCCGGGCGTCCCATGTTGGCGACTTTACAGGGATCTGGTGTGGGTGAGATAGGCGCCATTGTGGTGCGTTACTTCGGTGGTACTAAGCTCGGAGTGGGTGGGTTAGTCAGGGCCTATAGTTCGGGTATCAGACAAGGACTGACTCAGTTACAAACTGAGCTTAAACAGATCCGTTATCCGGGGCTATTGGAGTGTGATTATAGCCAGCTTCAGGATGTGGAGTATCTGCTTAAGCAGAGTGACGGCGTGATATCGGACAGATCCTTTACCGATAAGGTTCTGGTGACTTTTGAGCTTCCTAAACGGCATCAAGACAAACTCAATACTGATTTAGCCACCATGAGTCAGGGAAAGCTCAAAGCGAACTTTGAGCTGGAGTGATCTCTGGCTTAAGAGGTTTATACCAGTTGCATTAATGATGAGTGAGCACGATGATTTGTCTCTGTGCTGGGTTATCGAAATGTGCGAAAATAACAAAATGTGCGCTTTCCTCGCTCTCTTCTTATGGGGAGTGAGTTTCGCTAATGAATAATAGATAGGCCTAGATGCAATATAGAACGATAATAAGAATAACAGGTATGCTTATGGGCTTGTTTTCCCTATCTCTGCTCCCGCCAGCTCTGGTTGCGGTGATCTATAAGGATGGAGGCGGTACCGCATTTATTCAGGCGTTTGTGTTGAGTCTATTTCTTGGTTTCATGCTCTGGTATCCCAATCGAAGGCACAAAAAAGATCTTCGTACCCGTGAAGGCTTCCTCTTGGTGGTGCTTTTTTGGGGGGTGCTAGGTTCTATTGGTGCGGTACCCTTTATTTTTTCCAGTCAGCCAGACTTATCTATTACTGACAGTTTCTTTGAGTCTTTCTCGGCCTTAACCACCACAGGTGCCACTGTGATTGTAGGCTTAGATTCTCTACCCAAAGCCATACTTTTCTACCGACATCTGCTGCAATGGCTGGGTGGTATGGGGATCATTGTCTTGGCCGTCGCCATTCTGCCTGTACTTGGTATCGGTGGAATGCAGCTCTATCGCGCCGAGATGCCTGGTCCGGTGAAAGACAGTAAGATGACCCCAAGGATAGCCGAGACAGCTAAGGCTTTATGGTATATCTATTTTTTACTGACAGTCGCCTGTGCCTTCTCTTACTGGGTGGCGGGAATGAATGTCTTCGATGCTATCTGCCACTCTTTCTCAACTATCGCCATCGGCGGCTTCTCTACCTATGATGCCAGTATCGGCCATTTCGATAGCCCGGCAATTAACATGGTCTGTGTGGTCTTTCTCTTAATAGCAGCGCTCAATTTCAGCCTTCACTTTGCTGCCTTCACCCGTCGCGGTATTAACCTCAGAGTCTACTTTAAAGACGCCGAGTTTAAGGTGCTGATTATAGTGCAGCTTGCGTTGACTGCGATCTGCTTTGCGACTCTCTATCACTCGGGGATCTATGATTCTCCGGAAGAGACCTTCGATTATGCCCTATTTCAGGCGGTGTCAATTTCGACAACGGCTGGATTCGGCACCGAGAGTTTCCACATGTGGCCGCTGTTTCTGCCTATGTTACTCATCTTCTCTAGCTTTATCGGCGGCTGTGGCGGTTCGACTGCCGGCGGTATCAAGGTGATGCGGATGATCTTGTTACTCAAGCAGGGCTCCCGTGAACTTAAACGTCTGGTACACCCCAGAGGCATGTTCTCGATTCGGATCGGCAATAAAGTCTTACCCGAGCGCGTCATAGATGCGGTATGGGGTTTTTTCTCTGCTTACGCCCTGGTTTTTGTTATCTGCATGCTGGCATTGATGGGGATGGGGATGGATAATATCACCGCCTTTAGCGCCACCGCGGCTTGCCTAAATAACTTAGGCCCAGGTTTAGGTGAAGTGGCAAGTAACTATGCCAGTATCAATGATGGTTCTAAATGGATACTCTTGTTAGCCATGTTGTTTGGCCGACTCGAAGTTTTTACGCTTTTAGTCTTGTTTACGCCTACTTTTTGGCGAAATTAGGGTCGAATTAAACCTTTACCTTATAGCTTTATTGGCTACATTTTTATTTAATTGATATAGACTTATGGTCCATAAGTGGCCGCTGGTATTTCTACCTTTATTATTCAGGAAAGCTGATGAGCAATACGTTAATTATCTACTCCACCGTCGATGGCCAAACAAAAGCAATTTGTGAGCTTGTGCAGGGGATCAGTGAAGGTGCGGGTGATAGTGTGACTTTAGCTTCACTGGAAGAGGCCCAAGGTTTAAACCTCTCTTACTTTGATAAGATCTTGATTGGTGCCAGTATCCGTTATGGTAAGCACAGACCGGAACTGTATCAGTATATCAACCGTCATCAAGCCGTACTTAATGCCAAGAAGAATGCCTTCTTTACAGTGAATGTAGTTGCCAGGAAACCGGAGAAGAACACCCCGGAAACCAATCCTTATATGAAGAAGTTTCTATCGCTTTCTTTATGGAAACCACAGCAGTTAGGCGTTTTCGCCGGTAAGATCGATTATCCTAAGTACCGTTTCTTCGATAAGAGCATGATACGTTTTATCATGTGGATGACCAAGGGACCGACTGATACGTCTGGAACCTATGAGTTTACCAACTGGGATCAAGTCGAAGAGTTCGCCAAGGCTTTTACCGATAGATAGTTCTAGCTGTGATGAAAACTAAAAATGCCAGTCGAGTGACTGGCATTTTGCTGTATAAACTTATCCAAAAGAATTATGTACAAAACTGCTTATGCATGATCGAGATGATTTCAGTGACCTGTTCATTCTTGAGTGAGTAATACACCACCTGGGAGCTCTTACGTGTAGACACCAGATCCTGTGTTCTTAAAACGGCAAGATGCTGAGACAGGGCTGATTGGCTCAGCGGGATGGTCTCATTTAGTTGAGTCACACTTAATTCATTATCCAGCAGTAGGCACAAGATCATCAATCGATTTGGGTTGGCAATCGCTTTTAGCCATTTAGCCGCATTCTCTGCATTGGTCACCATGGCATTTACATCGATATCTTTTTGCATATCTGTACTCACTTCACTCTTGGATTAGTTTATTCTAATTGAGCCGTTTAGCTAAGACAATGATACTAACTTGGCTACAGATCTCAATTCTAACTTCTATTTATATGAGCTAGCGCTAATTTGTGATCAATTCCTGTGTTTATAAAATGACTTGCTGCAACAATACGCGCTGAAAATAGTTTTGAATTGGACATATCGATGAAGTCAGTACTGGTACTTTACTACTCCAGAGGTGGTCATACCGCCAGAATCAGCCGCGCCGTCGCCGAACAAATTGAAAGCAGCGGAAACAGATGCACTGTGATGCATATCAGTGAGGCGACGCAAAGTGGCTTGGATTGGTCACAATATGACTGCGTCGCTTTAGGTGCCTGTGTACTTTACGGTAGCTATGATAAATCAGTATTCGCCTTTGCCACTGAACATCAAGCAGCCTTAGATAGCATTCCCAGCAGTTTTTACAGCGTTAATGTTGTCGCTCGTAATCCCGAGAAGCGCATCCCGGAGAATAACAAGTATCTGCAGAAATTCATCGAGCTTTCCCCCTGGAAACCCAAGGACGTTAAAGTGATCGCCGGCAAGGTTGATTACCCCTCATGGCGCTGGTGGGACAGACTCGCTATTCAGATGATCATGAAGATGACAGATGGCCCAACAGACCCTAAATCGGTGATCGACTACACCGACTGGGATGACGTTAAAGTCTATGCAAATCACTTGGTTAGTCTAGCTAAGTAACCAGGTTGATTTTATTGCCATAGATAGATTAAAGCCGTACTCGTTGCGGTTTTTTACTGTGAAAGTTATAACTTTAACAGTCAGTTATTTTTGCGAAAACAAACTCATTATCTGATCGCAGATGAATTTTTCTACTTCTGTGATTGCTCGCCCTTTAGGCCAGATCAGGTCGTATTGAGAGGAAAAGTCGACGGCTGCGAACTCGGCATTGAACTGTGTGATGCCTTCAGGCATTGGTTGATAGGGATAATTGGCGAGAAAAGCCCAGCCAACATTCGCTCTAATGGCTTCCAGCTGCGCCTCAAACCCTTGGCATTCCCAAGTATCAAATGCGATTTTTACCGTCTGATGTAGATTATTTTGAGCCAAAGATCGCTGTAAAATTTGAGTAGAATGCATCATTTCGTCAGTACTAATGGTGGCTTTTCTTGCAAAAGGGTGGCGTTTTCCACACACCAGATGATAGTTTGCGCTGCCTATCGCTTTGTACTCATAGATATTTGTTTGTCCTTCTAACGTCAGAGATAGCGCTAAATCTAGCTGCTCTCCTTCTATTAATTTAAATAGCTGTTGAGAAGGCTCTCTTAGTATATTGATTTTTAATAAAGGGTATTGTTGGCGGATTTTTTTAAATAACCCCACCAAAGGTGCAGTAGGCAAATCTTCATCTAAACCCAAAGTGATGAGTACGGGTAAACCTGCAGCTAGATTTAATGCATTTCTATTAAACCTAGCTGTACTCTCTACGACCAGTTTGGCACTGTCATAAAGTGCTAATCCTTGGGGTGTTATCTCGGGATACTTTCCAACACGGTCAAATAATATAACAGCTAGTTCATCCTCTAACCGTGCAACATTTCCGCTAATGGTTGCTTGATGTTTACCAAGTAATCTTGCTGCTGCACTGAATGAACCTGTATCTGCTGCCGCTATAAAGCTGCGAAGTAACTCGGGACTACTCATGTCTAACCTATAGGTTCAACCAATGGAATCTACATATTAGTATATTTTTCACCAATGCATAATGACGGTGTTCCCAATAGATACAACTTTAATTTTATGGAGACTAATATGAAAAAATCACTGTGCGCTCTAACCTTAGTAACTTTGTCTTTTGGTTCATTTGCTGATAGTGCATTTGGTCCAAGTGAAGATGTGCAGAAATTTTACCAAGCATTTGACACTAAAAATATTCCTTTAAGCAGGATGCAAAGTTGGCCTTATTACAAGTACGTGAGCATGAATATGCAAGATTTTGTTGCTCACGGAATGGTCAATATTCCTGCTGCTGTTGACCCCGCTAAAATTAATTCGGCAGATATTGTATTTGACTTAAACCAAGAGTTTAAGGGGGGCCAGAGTTTCATTGAAAACTTAATCGCAACCCAGACAAAAGGGTTTGTAGTCATGAAGAACAACACCCTTTTGGCTGAGTTTTATGATAATGGATATAACCGAGGAATGACTAACAATTTGCAGTCAGCCTCTAAAACTTATGCAGGAGTTATCATAGGTAGACTCGTTGATAAAGGGCTGATCGATTTAGACCAGACGGCAGCGCATTACATGCCAGAGCTTAAAGGGAGTGTTATTGGTGCCGCTACGATTAGGGATATTAGTAATATGGCAAGTGGTATAGAGTCGCTTGGCGACTACCACACTCAAGGCTCAAATGGTTATGAGTGGGAACTTGAAATTGGCTTACAAACTAACGGTACTCCAAAGGGGCACTTGAAGGCGATTCAGCAAGCAAAAGCGAGCGGTGCGCTGCGCGGTGAAAAGTGGGAGTACAGTGATCAAAACACCGATACTTTAGGTCTTATTGCTGAGACTGTGTCAGGTAAGTCTATGCCTGAATTACTTGGCGAAATTGCTAATGACGTGGGCTATCAGAACACATCTGCTATCGCTAAGACCTCTGATGGTTCAACGTCTCCCGCATTTGGTATCGATGTAAGTGCGATTGATTACGCTCTTTTCCATCAGTACATCGCAGAAGGTAAGGCAGGTAAGAGTTTTTATGAAACGGCAATGGATATCCAACGTGATAATTTAGCGTCGAGTTCGACTGGAAAGTTCCTAGGGCAAGTTTCAGGTAAGGTTTCTTATGGAATGCAGACTTATTACATTGCTGAAGAAAATATCTTGATGAGCTTAGGATCATTTGGGCAGGTGGGCTTCAGTGATTTAACCTCGGGTATTTCGGTTATTAATCAGCAAGACTGGTCTATCAACATTGATAGTGATAAGGCACTTGACGCTATTGAACGCTCCATCAAGATTATCAAAGCACTGCGTTAACTTTGCTTCTTTAATGTAAAAAGCCGCATTTATTGCGGTTTTTAGAATAATGGGGTCGGAGCGAATTAGGGTCTTCAAGTAAATTAAGATACTTATTCTGATCGAAGTCACCTTAGCTAGACGCAATATTCTTACTTATTCCTGTCCAAAAACGTGTTAGTGACTACCTATAAATCTTCAATCGAAGAAGCAAATACTCTGGTGTGAACGCGGCTGTGACCTTCGGCATCAGGGATGATGTCGTAGAGCCCACAGGGATTGTGCTTACGGCGTGTCACAGCAGCGTTTGCACTTAAGGTCGTTCACTCACATCCATGTGATCACGACATTGGTGCATCCTTGCACGGCATCAGCTGTAAGCAATAAATACCAATGAAGCTCTGGTCTTCAATAAACTCACCAAACTCCAAAACCTGCCCAATGAACCCAACTCAAACTCGAACCCAATACTTCGAACTAGTATTTCCAAAAGCCTGGGTGGAACAGCACCGCTACCGTCAGTATTTCCAAGCGTCCTAACAACATACCTATGGCCAGTGCCCACTTGGCCACGTCGGGCAAGCTAGAGAAATTACCCGCTGGACCAATAATATGGCCAAGACCAGGACCTACGTTAGTCACTGCTGTTATTGCGCCGGTGAAACTGGTGGTGGGATCTAGTCCTGTCATGACTAATATGACTGAAAGTGCGATTATCACGAACATGAACAGCAGAATAAAGGTCACTAGGGAGCGGACGATATCTTCGCCTATGGGGCGGTTGTTATAGCGTTCCTTGAATACACCGTTAGGGTGGAATTGTTGCTTGAGCTGTTCACGCATGATGGCGAAGGCTATCTGAAAGCGAAAGATCTTGATGCCACCTGAGGTGGAGCCAGAGCAGCTACCGGCAAACATTAAGAACAGGAAGATGACATTGGCCAGCGCACCCCAGGCGGTGTAATCCGTTAAGCCGTAACCCGTAGTGGTGACAACCGAGACTACGTTGAAGCTAGCGAGACGCATGGCATCGATAGGGGGGATCTCGCGACTGTTCCAGAGCCAGAACGCCAGGCAAGATGACACAGTAAAGATGAATAGCAGGAAGCCTTTCACCTGGGCGTCGTTCCATACCAGCAGAGATCTCTGTTGAATACAGTTGACGAACATCAGCATCGGCAAGCCACCGGCGGCCATAAAGACGATGCCGACCCAATGGGCATTATCAGAGAAAGCTGCCATCGAACTATCGGAAGTGGAGTAGCCACCTGTAGAGAGGGTGGTCATGGCATGGTTGAGTGCCTCAAACCAGCTCATGCCTGCCATATGGTAGGCGAATCCACAGAGTACCGTGAGTAAGATATAGATGTAGAAAAGGTTCTTGGCCATATCTTGGGTACGGGGTATTGCCTTGTCACTCCAGTCGGAGGATTCGGTTCTAAACAGCCGCATACCACCGACATTAAGAAATGGTAGCACAGCCACGGCCATCACGATAAAGCCAATGCCACCCAGCCATTGTAATAGGGATCGCCAGATCAATATGCTGTGATCCATGCTGTCCAAGCCTGATAATACCGTCGAACCTGTGGTAGTGATCCCCGACATAGTCTCGAAGAAGGCGTCGGTATAGTTGATGCCGTGATAGAGGGTGAAGGGCATGGCCGCGAAAACACTGACTATCAGCCAAGTCAGGCTGGTCAGTAGGAACATGTCGCGAATATTAAGGTTGAGCTGCTTACTTTTTCCCTGGTGCATGCAAGCGGTAGCCACCGTGGCCGTGACCAGAGATGAGATCATGAAGGCACCAACGGTTTCTTCACTATAGAATAGCGCGAAGAGCAAGGGGATAAACATAAATACCGTCAGGGTCGACAGAAATATGCCCAAAATAAACAGCAGTGGCCGAAAGTTCAGCATGAGTCAATCCTTTGAAAAACAAACGAGCGGCCGGTCTCTATTATTCTCAGTAAAACCGAGTGTAAAGCCAAGCCGCTATTCAAAAGTGTCTGATGGCAAATATTAAAAGAAGAATGCGCTTGGCTGGAAAAGCTTCTCAACTTCGCCGATAAACTTCTTGTTTACCAAGAAGAGAACGACATGGTCGCCTTGTTCTATTACTGTCTTGTCATGAGCCATCAACACCTCTTCATCCCGCACTATGGCACCGATAGTTGTACCCGGTGGCAGCTTAATATCACCTATCTTCTTGCCTACTACTTTGGAGGTCTTGGAATCGCCGTGAGCTATGGCCTCAATGGCCTCGGCAGCTCCGCGGCGTAGGGAGTAGACGTTACAGATATCGCCCTGACGAATATGGGTCAAGAGTGCAGATATAGTGGCTTGCTGAGGAGAGATGGCGATATCGATATTGGCTTCTTGAACGATATCGACATAAGCCTCACGTTGAATCAGTACCATTACCTTCTTGGCACCCATGCGCTTAGCGAGTAGTGCGGCCATGATGTTGGCTTCATCGTCATTGGTGACGGCGATAAACACATCGGTCTGATCGATATGCTCTTCGAGCAGGAGCTCCTGATCTGAGGCATCACCACAAAATACTGTGGTGTTTTCCAATCGCTCGGAAAGCTCCTCGGCCCGCTCTTGTCTATGTTCGATAAGCTTGACTGAGTGATTGCGCTGCAGCTGTTTGGCGAGTCCCATTCCTATATTACCACCACCGGCAATCATGATATTGCGGTAGGAGTTATCGAGCTTTTGCATCTCACTCATCACTGCGCGTACATGGCGGCTATCGGCAAGGAAGAAGACTTCGTCATCGGCTTCGATGATAGTAGTACCGCGCGGCATGATTGCGCGGCCTTGTCTGAATATGGCCGCGACTCGGGTATCGATATTAGGCATATGCTCGCGCAGGGCGGCGAGAGCATTACCCACCAAGGGGCCACCATAATAGGCTTTTACCGCGACTAAGCTGAGGCGCCCCTCGGCAAATTCCAGTACCTGTAGAGCTCCGGGGTATTCCACCAAGCGGCGGATGTAGGAGGTCACTAACTGTTCTGGGGCGATAAGCTCATCGATAATGAAACCACCACGAGTTCGATTATCACTTTGCTTGGTTTCACTATTGATAAACAACTTATCTTTAAGCGCTAAGTATTGCTCCGAACGGATCCGGGCAATTTTAGTTGGTGTTCCAAACAGGGTATAAGCGATCTGACAGGCCGCCATATTACATTCATCGCTGTTGGTCACGGCGATCAGCATATCGGCATCTTCGGCGCCTGCTTCCTTGAGCACATCCGGGTGAGCACCATGGCCGAGTACGACTCGTAGATCGTATTTGTCCTGCAGTGAACGCAACCGGGTCTTGTCGTAATCGACGACTGTGATGTCATTGTTTTCACCGACTAAGTTCTCAGCCAGCGTGCCACCGACCTGACCCGCACCCAAAATGATAATCTTCATGGCCTTACTTTATCCCTTTACTAGGCGAGCGTAATAGAATCCGTCCATATTCTCTGTTCCCGGGGTAATTTGCCAGCCGATATCGTCGGAATTTGGCTGTTCACTGATAGGAACTAGAGTGGCGTCATCGGCTCTTGCTAAGAATGAGCGGATTTGCTGTTCATTCTCTTGTGGGAGAATCGAGCAGGTTGCATACAGGAGTGTGCCACCTGGCTTAAGCCACTGCCAGCAATGATCTAAAATTTTACTCTGTAGTGAGGCTAGCTCATCAATATCGGCTTGTTTTCTTAGCCACTTGATATCCGGATGGCGACGTATTACACCCGTTGCCGAACAGGGGGCGTCGAGTAAGATACGATCGAACTTGTCACCTTGCCACCAGGAATCAATATCGGCAGCATCTCCATGAACTAGCTTGGCCTCGAGTGATAGGCGATCCAGATTCTGTTGCACACGCTCGAGACGTTTCTCATCGAAATCGACGGCGACCAGCTGAATATTTGCCAGCTCTAATAGATGGCAAGTCTTGCCCCCTGGCGCTGCACAAGCATCGAGTACCAGCTCACCATCTTTAGGGGCCAGTAGCGTGGCAGCCCACTGAGCCGCACCATCCTGAACCGAAGCGGCACCTTGTTCGAAGCCTGGCAGCTGTGTTACATCTCTCGGGCTCTCGAGTAAGATAGCATCGCTGCTCTTGCCAGCAGAAGCCGGGATCTCTATTTCGGCTAAGGTGGCAAGATACTCATCCCGAGTCTGTGACAACTTATTATTGCGCAGCCACATTGGCGGACGCTGGTGGCTCTGCTCGATAACCTCTTGCCAATTTTCAGGGTAAGCGGCTTTAAGGCGCTTAACAATCCAGGCTGGGGTGTTGAAGGCTAAGGTATCGTTATCTGTCGGCAGCGGCTTTTCTTGGCGTTGAATGTTACGCAGTACACCATTAACTACTTTAACCAAGCCTTCAAACTTAAGCTGTCTGCAGGCTTCAGCAGTTTCTGAAATCGCAGCATGGCTGGGAATTCGGGTAAAGTAGAGTTGATAGCAACCTATAAGCAGCAGTTGGTGAACGATTCTCTGCTTGCCTTTCAATGGTTTGCTCATGCAGTCGCTGACCAACTTATCAAGCTGGGGCAGGTGGCGCATCACGCCATAGCTAAGCTCTGCAAGTAGGGCCTTATCTTTGCCACTTTCTAGGTGTTTCTGTTGATCGGGAAGGGCGACGGATAACGAGGTACCTTTCTCAAGCACCTGAAATGCGACTTTTGCCGCCAGTGCGCGCAAGTTCATTAGCTAGCCTCTTTGTTTTTTAAGCGTGTGCCTGGAGTAAACCAATCACCGCGAGAATTAAGAATGTCGCCGACACTCAGTGGCTTCTTACCCGGTAACTGCATGTTCTGCAGACTCAGTACCCCTTCACCTGTCGCTATCTCTATGCCGTTCTTATCGGCTGAGATGATAGTGCCTGCCGGTGCATCGCTAATAGATTCACTCACCTTAGCCTGTCTGATCTTGATACTGGCATCATTGTGACTGAAGTGGCTAATAGGCCAAGGATTAAAGGCGCGTATTTCGCGCCAAAGCTGCAGTGCCGATTTATCCCAATCCAGCTCAGCTTCTTCTTTACTTAGCTTCTTGGCGTAGTTCGCCAGAGTTTCATCTTGTTTCTCGGCCTTGAGTTCACCATTTGTCAGACCAGCTAATGCTTGAATAAGTGCATCCGGTCCTTGTTGTGCCAATTTGTCATAGAGGCTCCCTGAGGTGTCATCATCTTCGATAGTAAGCTGAGTCTTGAGAAGCATATCACCGGTATCCAGACCTAAGTCCATCTGCATTATGGTGATACCAGTTTCTTTATCGCCGGCCCAGAGTGCTCTTTGTATCGGTGCCGCGCCGCGCCAGCGGGGAAGGATTGAGCCATGGACATTGATACAACCTAGTTTGGGGGTATCCAAAACAACTTGTGGCAAGATTAGACCGTAGGCGACGACAACCATAAGGTCGGCATTTAAGCCGCTTAGTTCCTGCTGAGCTGCTTCATCACGTAAGGATTTAGGCTGGTAAACAGGAATGTCATGCTCTAACGCCAAGGTTTTTACCGGACTCGCTTGTAATTTTTTGCCTCTTCCAGCGGGGCGATCTGGTTGAGAATAGACACAAATAACATTATGTTCAGAGTCTATCAGTGCTTGAAGGTGGCGAGCTGCGAAGTCCGGAGTACCGGCAAAAACGATATTTAATGGTTTCAAGATAATGCTATCCCTGTTTTGCTTCTAGTCGTGCGGCTTTTTCCAGCTTTTGCTTGATGCGCTGACGCTTTAAGGGCGACAGGTAATCGACAAATAACTTGCCTTTAAGGTGGTCCAGTTCGTGCTGTAAACAGATGGCGAATAAGCCATCGGCTTCGAGAGTGAACTCATGACCATCTCGATCCTGAGCCTTGATGGTGACATGTTCGGCACGCTCAATGTCGGCATAGATCCCTGGTACTGAAAGACAGCCTTCTTCATTGGAAAAGTGGCCACTGCTGGCAACAATTTCCAAATTTATGAAGACCTTTGGTCTTTCTTCTTCATCTTGAAGATCCATGATAATCAATTGTCTATGGTAATCGACCTGAGTTGCAGCTAGGCCAATCCCCTTCTCTTCGTACATGGTTTCGAACATATTATCGATTTGAGTTTGCAGGCCAGTGTTAAACTCTGTAACAGGCTTTGCAAACGTGCGTAATCTTTCATCGGGAAAACGTAAAACTTTTAGTAAACTCATACTTAAACTCTTAACAAGTCTGTCAAATCTTTATCAGTTGGTTATACTGACTTTAGCTAATGGGTCAATTTTAATCCTTAGTGGCAATCAATAACAGCAAAAGCTCTCTATATCACCAAACTAGTTTTATCTTTCGAGTGCTTCCTGCAAGGAAGAGTTTGTTATATAGAGAACAAACAGCGTGGGAACCCCGATGAAACGATTAATTTTACTCGGTTTAATTTTATTAAATTGCTCTTTTGTGTTCGCAGATACTCTGACATTGAAATCAGGGCACCCCGACTCCTATGTGGTGGAGAAGGGAGATACCCTTTGGGATATCTCTGCACACTTCCTTAAAGATCCTTGGCGCTGGCCTAAGCTTTGGGGGGCCAACCCTCAAATAGCCAACCCCCACCTCATCTATCCTGGTGACAGGCTGACCTTAGTCTTTATTGACGGTGAACCTAGACTGGTCGTTAAACCTCATATTCGTAAGTCACCTGCAGGCAGAATCATGCCTAAAGGTGGAGCCATTCCAGCCATTGATCTTGCGTTAATCAGACCATATCTGATTCAGAACAGGGTAGTAGATGGTGACTGGTTTGAAACTCAGCCTATGGTGTTAGGCGGTGAGAGTGAATCCAAGCATCATATTGTTGGCGATGTGATTTATATTCAAGCCGAGCTGACCTTAGGTGATAAATTCGGTGTCTATGAGCAAGGTCGCGATTTTGTCAGCAAGGATGGGGATGATCTTGGTGTCGAAGCGATATTAACCGCCAGTGGTCGTGTCATCGAATCTGGTTCGATTTCTAAAGTTAAGTTACTGAGTAATTTTCGTGAAACAGTTGCAGGCAACCGAGTGCTGCCAATCGAAGAAGACTCATTAATGTCCGCTTACTTTATGCCTAGAGCCGCCGAGCTTTCATCTCCTGCATCCGTGCTAGCCTCTGAGAAGAATCTTCGTGAGATGGGTAAACTCGATGTTGTTTATATAGATAAAGGCAGCGAGGACGGTGTCGAAACCGGTCATGTCTTCTCTATCTATAGAGATGGCCTAGATATAGTGATTAATGGTGATGGTCAGCCTGTAATACCGACAGAGCGAAGTACATACGAGAATATGTTGTCGAGTGTCTCTTCCGCTAACTCTATCAAGATGCCGGATATCTATCGAGGCAAGTTGATGGTGTTCAAGGTGTTCGACAAGACCAGCATGGGACTCATCATGGTTAATGAGAGGTCCGTTAGAGTCGAAGATAAGCTAGTAAAACCCGATGCACTCCTTATCAGTGAATAAACTGTCAGCGAATAAAATAGTAGTGAATAAAGCTTAGAATTGGATAAATAAACTGATTGCAGGTGAAGGATTATCTGTTGAAGGTGCTCATTACAAATATTGAGGTGAAGGAATTACCGATAAACTGGTCGACTGGCTGGTTGTTAGTGCTGTATCCGGGTTAGGACCCGCCCGGACTCAACAACTGCTCAACTACATGGATGTAGAGGAACTCAGACAGATGTTAGAGCATGAACCCGACGCTCTTCCTCTACCAGAGAGTTTACTCAAGCGTTCACTCATTCCTGACTTTTCTCGAGTAGAGTCAGCCTTGTCATGGCAACAAGCTGCCGATAATCATTATATATTGACCTTAGACGATCCCGACTACCCTTATCTGCTCAAGCAGATAATCGATCCGCCAACGATTATATTTGTCAAAGGAGAGCTCCATGCGTTGAAGTTTCCTGGTATTGCGATTGTCGGTAGCAGAGCCGCGTCACAAACAGGACTGCAGATAGCCTATCGGTTGGCTTCTGAGATAACAGGTTTAGGTTTTGCTGTAGTGAGTGGTATGGCCGTGGGCATCGACGGCTCTGCTCACCAAGCATGTATCGATAATGACGGAAGAACCTTGGCAGTTTTGGGGACGGGAACCGATGTGATCTATCCTCGCAGACACAGGACTATTTATGAAAAAATTCAGTACCATGGAGCCATAGTCAGTGAGTTTTGGCCTGGCACTAAACCTTTCGCTGGTAATTTTCCGAAACGTAACAGGATAATCAGCGGTCTATCTCTAGGTACCTTAGTGGTAGAAGCCTGCAGAAAAAGCGGTTCACTGATTACCGCTAAGCTGGCATTGGATCAGGGGCGTGAAGTGTTCGCGGTTCCTGGCAATATTCTGGCAGGTCAGAGTCAAGGTTGCCATGACCTTCTCAAAGATGGGGCAAAGCTTGTAGAGAATGTGGCCGATATAATAGAAGAAGTTACGGCTTTATCGGATTTTCACCTTGAAGAACTGAGAAGGCGTCACCATATAGAGGAGGTTAAGGCCGTAGATTTGCCATTTGCCTCACTGTTAGCTAGTGTAGGATATGAGACCACAACAATAGATGATGTGGTTGAGCATAGTGGAAAGGCCATAGATTTAGTATTAGAGCAAATGCTTGAACTTGAATTACAAGGTTGGGTCGCTGTAGTACCCGGTGGTTATATAAGACTAAAGAGGAGCTAGCCATGTTTGATATCCTCATGTATCTATTTGAAAACTATGTTCACAGTGAAGTAGAGTTTTTAGTGGATGAAGATGAGCTTACACAAGAGCTCACCCGTGCTGGTTTTCACCAGTCCGAGATAATTAAAGCCATCTCTTGGCTTGAACATTTAGCTGAGCTACAGGAAGGAGATACACCTTACCTGTGTGATCATGCTCAACACTCATTCAGAATTTATACTCAGAATGAGATGGATAAGCTAGATGTCGAGTGTAGAGGTTTTCTTCTATTTCTAGAGCAGATAAAAGTACTAAGCGTTATAACACGTGAAATGGTCATAGACCGTGTCATGGAACTCGATGAGCCGATGTTAATATTGGAAGATCTCAAGTGGGTAGTGCTTATGGTGTTATTTAATGCGCCAGGTAATGAGTCTGCTTATGAAAAAATGGAAGATCTTATCTTCGAGCAGCCTGATGGTCGATTGCATTCCTAATTATATCAGCACTAATTATCTCTTCACTTCATGTGACAAAAAGAAAGGAGGCTAGGCCTCCTTTTTTATACATGGAAGTATTTATCCCCGAGCGCAGGGATAGCGTTAGAGGGGATTTGTGTCCGGACGTAAATGTTCTTGGCATTTATCGGCATTTCCACCATCCGTGGCGGTCAGAACACTTATGTCTATTTGCCAGGGATGGAAATAAATAGACTTTATACATGAACCTCTTTGGTTCATAAGACTATTTATCCACATTAGCTCCCGAGCGCAGGGACAGCGTTAGAGGGGGGTTGTGTCTGGCCGTAAATGTGCTCCATAATCTCGAAATTTCTCGGTCTGTGTCACTTAGACCTAAGCCCATAAATGAGCTTAGGTTCCAATATTCATTGATTAATAATGCCTGTGAGCATCATCCTTTATCAGGTGCACTGGGGCTAAGTAATCACGATAGCTGTAGCGGTTTTGTTTGTGCAGCCTAGGCTTAGCTTGATCTTCACTATCATCAAACTGCTCGGCTCGCTCCGCTAGCCAGCGGCTAAATTCATCTTGATGCTGAGTTAATTCTGCAAGTAGCTCGTTATAGCCCTCGAAGTAATCTGTTTTAAGATATTGGCTCAGCTGAACGAAGTCTTCGTGGTAGTTCTCGGCCAAGAATCGAATTGCCATATAGCTCCAGCTATAAGTTCGCTCCAGACCGTCTTTATATTCGGTGGCGAAGATCTCTTCCAGACTCGGCGCCTCATCGATTTTCTTCTTCACTATTCTTAAGGTTTTGGCGTTGTCATTACCCTTAGAGATGTATTCGGCTAAGCCCTCTGACCACCACACCATCTTCTCCGGGAAATGACCGAAACCGCCATACTTGATGAAGTGTCCGTCCAGGTAGTGCACATATTCGTGATTGAGATTCCAGATGGCGAATTCAGGTTGGATCCAGAACTGACGATAGGCGAAGAAAGTTGCCTGGTTGCCAGGCTTAGATGGTGTGCCTTCTATATACATACCACCATTATCCGTGCTGATATCGAATAACAACTGGCCGTAAGCGTTATATTGACTCCAATTCTTGAAGGCGATGACTCTGAGGGCATCATTAAAATCGTTAGCCGTTGGCTGCTCTCTGGTTTCTAGTAAAGTGTGGAAATTAGATTCCTGAGAGGTGAGCTTAGTACAGCTGATGGCCAGTTCCTGCTCGTTCAAATCCTGTGCAAGAATAAATAGGCTGTCTGAGCAATGATGTTCAATAGGCAGTATTTCGCTCTGCTCAGGGATACGGCAGCTATCACTGTTTTTCTCACACTCTTCTAATCCCGCAAATGAGTTGACGTGATAGCCTAAGGTGTAGGCATCCTTTGCCGCATCGCCTCTGACGCTGATATCTTGCCTCGCTATATCGGCTACGGCCTTATCTAAAGCTGCTTCATCTTGCGTGGCGTTAGCATCTTCACTGGCTGGTAGCGCTAAACGATATAGGCCTAGTGCCCAGTAAGCATTGCGCTTAGGCCAGTCTTTATCCTTGCGTATGCTGTTATCTGAGCCAGCAAATGCCAATAAGGTTTTATCTAATCCCAAATCAAGTAGTGCCTTATTAAGCTCACCATCACTGTCTTTTCTTGCGACATTGAGCAGCAAGCCGTAAGCCCGAAGCGTCTCCCATAGGGCGTAATCATGTTCTTGATCGCTGGCACTCTCAGCAAGTTGAATGAATTGATTATCGAGAAGTGGGGTTAATCTTGCTAATGCACTCGCCTGTTCGTTGTTGGCGTAGTAGCGATACAGGGTGACGGCAAATTGCTCTTGCAGGCGGGCAGATGAAACAAAAACATCTGTAGAAGCTAAGCTGTTTAACCCTGATGTTAGCAATGCAAAGCTATTATCATCTAAATCATCTATTGGGCCGAAGTAACTAAAGGCTCTTAAATAGTAGAGTAGGCTGTTGGCTTCAGATAAGTTGGCTGTATTATTTAACCTGAAAACGACTTGTTCGAAGGCACCTTGAGTAAGCAATGGGCTACTGGCATCGAATAGACTTTCGTTTGAGGCTTGAGTAATTTCCTGTAATAAACTCGTGTCTGTGATGATTTGAGGTGAGGTACTACAGGCCGATAGTCCTACAAGAGCAGGGAGAGCTATCGCAAGAGCCAAAATTGACTTGCGCAACATAAGATTCATCCTATTGTATTTTTGCATACAATATACTCACGTTGTTTGTATAAACCTAGTGCTATTTAATCTCCTAAGACATTTCCCTGTTTTGGCTTTGCTTGGTAAAATGGCAAATACCTGATTCAGCCGAGAAACCCATGTCTAAAATTGATGATCAACTGTTTAGTTCCCATGAGCATGCTTTAGAGAAAGAGTATGAACTCTGCCCTAAGTGTGGCAGTGAACTATCGGTTCGGCATAGTAAACATGGCGGGTTCATTGGGTGTAATAGTTATCCTGTATGTGATTACACCCGGCCACTAGTGCAACATGAGTCAATTGAGACTCAAGTTATCCCAGGTTCAGAGTGCCCCGAGTGTGGTCATGAACTGGCGGTAAAGTCTGGACGATTTGGCATTTTTATTGGTTGTACAAATTACCCGGATTGTAAGCACATTGAAAAGCATGATCAGGAAGAGCCTGAAGATCAGATAGCTTGCCCAAGTTGTAAAACTGGGAAAATAGAGCAGAGAACTAGTCGGTTCGGGAAAAGTTTTTATGCCTGCAGTAGTTACCCTAAGTGTAAGTTTTTAGTGAACTATCGACCCGTAGCCGAAGCTTGCCCCGAGTGTGGTTTCGGCATCCTGATAGAGAGGAAAGGTGCCGCAGGGTCTCGTTTAGAGTGTCCGAAGAAGACATGCAAGTATAAAAGAGCAGTCTAAATATCCTTGTTATCAGGCTTGTTGGTCTGATTAATAGATTTGTTCGGCTATAATTTCTATTCATGTATTCGTCTTCACAATCTCTGTATAATCTTCCCGATCGAGCTCTCCCGAGTGATGGGGCGGTGAGTTCTTTTATGGCTAAATTATTGAATTTGATTGAAGGTAACGATACATGTTGCAGTTAGACCCATCAGAAATTTCTGAGGTGATTGAAAATGGAGGCGTGATCGCCTATCCAACCGAGGCTGTGTATGGCTTAGGCTGTGATCCTGATAATGATGTAGCGATAGCGAAGTTACTCGGCTTGAAGCAGCGTCCTTGGCAGAAGGGATTGATCTTAGTCGCCAGCGATTATTCTCAGCTCGCGCCCTACCTCGATGACACTCAGTTGACGAGTAAACAGCTTGAGTCAGTGTTTTCCAAATGGCCGGGCCCTTTCACTTTTATTATGCCTATAAGATACGATATTTCTAAGCTGCTCTGTGGCAGCTTTAATTCATTGGCGGTTAGGGTCTCCGCTCATCCTGGAATACAAGCTATCTGTAATAAGCTGGGTAAACCTCTGGTGTCTACCAGTGCAAATATTACCGGACAAGAGCCGGCAATGAGTTTGGATGAAGTGACCGCACAATTTGAAGGCGTGATAGCAGGCGTTGCCACTGGAGAATTAGGCTTAGAGGCTAGCCCTTCGACGATTATCGACGCCCTCAGCGGCAAGGTCTTACGCTAAGCACTTAAATAAAAGTAGTTCGATAAAGCTACTTAGGTAGAAGACTCTATAAATGTGCCAGCTTATAAATATAAAAGAAAAGGAATCTATATGTCTGTACCTGACATCAGTACAGTAAAATCATTTTTACTCGCCCTGCAGCAGCAAATCTGTGAAGGCCTGGAACAGCTTGATGGCAAGGGAGAGTTTAAGGCTGATTCCTGGGAGCGTGAAGAAGGTGGCGGTGGCACGAGTCGGGTACTAACCAAAGGTGCCGTATTCGAGCAAGCCGGCGTTAATTTTTCCCATGTAACAGGCGCTTCAATGCCTGCTTCAGCAACTGCCCATCGTCCGGAGCTTGCTGGCCGTAGCTTCGAGGCTATGGGGGTGTCATTGGTCATTCATCCTAATAATCCCTATATCCCTACGACACATGCGAACGTGCGTTTCTTCATTGCATCTAAAGAGGGAGCCGATCCGGTTTGGTGGTTTGGCGGGGGATTCGATCTGACTCCTTATTACCCATTCGAGCAAGATGTCATTGAATGGCACCAACATTCCAAGTCTTTCTGTGACCCATTCGGTGATGAGGTTTACCCTAAGTATAAGAAGTGGTGTGATGAATACTTCTATTTGCCCCATAGAGATGAGACTCGCGGTGTCGGTGGGCTCTTTTTCGATGATCTTAACCAAGAAGGTTTCGATACTAGCTTCGAATTTATGCAAGCAGTTGGTACTGGCTTCTTAACCGCCTATGCCCCAATCGTTAAGCGCCGTAAAGATACTGAATATGGTGAGAAGGAACGCGACTTCCAACTTTACCGTCGTGGGCGCTATGTCGAATTTAATCTCGTGTATGACAGAGGTACCTTGTTCGGATTGCAAACTGGTGGCAGGACTGAGTCAATCTTGATGTCGATGCCGCCTTTGGTCCGTTGGGAGTATATGTACACACCAGAAGCTGGATCTCCTGAAGCTTTGCTTTATACAGACTTTCTGAAACCGAGAGACTGGTTGGGTTTGGATAAGTAGAGTTATGCTTGATTGAATAGCTGGTGGTACAGGCATTAACTGAAGCATATGTCGATGCCACATTCCCGACAATCTGGGTTTGAATAAGTAAATAGTTAATTAAGCGTAACCAATTAGCCATATTTAAGGTGATTGGTTACGAATGTTGTCGGCTAATACGCTGATAGCCTGATAAGTAGCTTCCCTATGGTTTAATCAGATTGCATCCGACTTTGGAGATAAACGATGACTGACAGATACGCCGTTTTTGGAAACCCGATAGCACACAGTAAATCTCCATTTATACATGGCTTATTTGCCGAAGAGACGGAGCAAGTATTGGAGTATGAAGCCTTGCTGGCTCCTATCAATGGTTTCGAAAAGAGCTTGTCGGAGTTTTGGCTTAATAAAGGTAAGGGAGCCAATGTTACCGTACCCTTTAAAGAGCAGGCATTTAAATTATGTGATGAGTTGAGTGAATTAGCTCAGCTGGCGGGAGCGGTTAATACCTTAACCTTATTAGAGAACGGTCATGTTCGTGGTGACAATACCGATGGTTTAGGTCTGGTCGCCGATCTTCAAAGTAACTTTGGTAGTTTAGTAGGAAAGCGAGTGCTGCTCTTGGGGGCTGGTGGGGCGGCAAGAGGCTGCATTCTGCCTCTGTTAAATGCCAAGATCACTGAGCTCTGTATCCATAACAGAACTCATGAGAAGGCAGAAGTGCTAACCGAGCTGTTCGCTGAATACGGAAACATCAGCGCCATAGCGACTAATGAATTGACAGCTTCATTCGATATAATCATTAATTCTACTTCTTCAAGCTTATCCGGTGATGTTCCACAGATACCCGAGTCAGTCATAGATGCAGAAACAAAGTGCTACGACATGATGTATAGCAAGCAGATGACTTCGTTCAATTCTTGGGCCTCATCCTTGGGAGCGAATAAGGTGGTCGATGGCTTAGGAATGTTAGTAGGGCAGGCTGCTAAGAGTTTTGAATTATGGCGTGGTGTTAGGCCCAAGGTGACAACAGCTTTATATGCATTAAGAGTCAAGTTGGATGCAGAATGAATCAGAGTGTTTTATTTCCGGACTTACAAGATTGGGATGACACTAAGCAGCTGGTTATTTTTCCGGCCCAGGCTCAGGGAGCTAATATACAATGCCGAATAAGCCTATCAAGATTAACTAAGCTACATGGTGAGGAGTTGACGGGGGAAGCCGAAGTGCTCGCTGCCTTCGAAGCATGTCGTTTCGATATAGAAGATCACGTTGAAGAGCTCATCGAACAGGAGATGTTCGATGAGGATGGGGCTGTGAGTTGGCGCTAATCCCCTACACATTGTTAAAGGCCGGGCATAGATAACTGAAGGCCTGTTTTGAACTAGACTGGAGTGACTATCTCTTCATCTAAATATTCATTCTTGAGTCGAACATAATTATCGGCTGACTGAGGTAGAAACTTAAGTTCTGCTTCGGTCAGGGCTCGGATCTGTTTTGCCGGACTACCTACATATAAGTGGCCACTCTTTAGTACCTTCCCTGGAGGAACTAATGAACCAGCTCCTAAGATCACATCATCTTCTAATATTGCACCGTCCAGGATAATGGCTCCCATGCCAACTAAGATACGATTGCCAACTGTGCAACCATGGAGCATAGCCTTATGTCCTATGGTGACGTCATCGCCTATTAATAGAGGGTGGCCGTCAGGATTAGAGGGAGACTTGCGTGTGACATGAAGAATGGCCCCGTCTTGTACATTAGTCCTTTTGCCAATTCTCATGTGGTTCACATCACCGCGAGCGGCAACTAAAGGCCAAATACTAGAATCAGTATCTAAAAATATGTCGCCAACGAGTACACAGGCATCATCCAGGTATACAGAATCATCGAATTGAGGACTTACCCCTTTATAGGCTCTTAATGAAACAGGCACTGAAACTCCTTAAATATAGGTTTGAAGCGTAATACCGGCATTATAATGCTTAAAAAGTAGGAGGTCAGGCTAAATAACCTTCAAACGAATAAGAAAAGCGAATTAACTCACTATTAGCCCTTGTGCTCTGGGCTGACATCCCTATAATGCGCATCCACTGACACGGCAAACCAGTCTTCTTAAACGAAGCTGAAACCCAGTCAGGGCAATAAGTAAGCGGTTAAAAGTTAAATTTTTAAAAGCCCTTGACGCCAACAACGGGAAGTGTAGAATACGCATCCCTAGCCAAGGCGGAACGCCTTGGGAAGTAAGTAAAAGCCAGCGACCTAGCGTCTAACGGCGGTGCTA
>NZ_VOQB01000001.1:0-673947 GCF_009377275.1 Shewanella sp. YLB-07
AATAGGGTTAGATATTTTAAAGGTCGGGAATATGCCTCTTTTTTGTCATTTTGTCAATGACAATGATTGAATCTTTATCTTAAAGATAAATTAATCCAACCAGACTTGGCTATCTTCAACCTAACTCGTGTAATATGGTGCGCAATTCTAGCAGTAATTGTTAGCCAGTGACAGGGGGAAAATCAATTCTTGAGACTACTCGCCTGAAATGTACCGCTCAGATCAGGGGGTGTTTTGAGTAAAGCTTTATTTAAGTCAGGCATGATAGTGAGTGCTATGACGTTGATTTCTCGTGTGTTGGGTTTAGTCAGAGATGTGGTTATCGCCAATCTTATGGGTGCTGGAACCAGCGCTGATGTTTTTTTCTTCGCTAATAAAATTCCAAATTTTCTAAGACGTCTTTTCGCTGAAGGTGCTTTTGCTCAGGCATTCGTTCCGGTTTTAACTGAATATCAACAGAAACAGACTTCCGAAGAGATTAGAGACCTACTGTCTAAGGTCGCGGGGACATTAGGCGTTATCATTACTGTGGTTACGCTAGTTGGTGTTATCGCTTCTCCGGTATTAACGGCGCTTTTCGGTGGCGGCTGGTTTCTTGCCTGGATGAATGGAGAGCCTGATGGGGCTAAATTTGAGTTAGCATCCTTGATGTTGAAGATAACTTTTCCCTATCTCTGGTTTATTACCTTTACCGCCCTTGCTGGCTCTATTTTAAACAGCCGAGGGCGATTCGCCGTGTCGGCATTTACGCCGGTATTTTTAAATATCGCCATTATCGGTGCCGCTATCTTTCTCGCACCTCGTATGGAACAGGCCGAGATTGGACTGGCTATTGGTGTATTTGTTGGTGGTTTAATTCAGTTTTTGTTTCAAATCCCTTTTCTCTTAAAAGAAAAAGCCTTAGTCAAACCCAGCTGGGGTTGGAAACACCCTGGTGTGACTAAAATTCGTACCTTGATGATACCTGCACTCTTTGGTGTGTCTGTCTCTCAGATAAACCTGTTATTAGATACTTTCATTGCCAGCTTTCTGATGACGGGCTCTATCAGTTATCTCTATTATGCCGATCGCTTGCTCGAGTTCCCCCTAGGTTTGTTTGGTATCGCAATCGCAACGGTTATTTTGCCGGCTCTGTCTAAGAAGCATATCAATGCCGAAGGCAAGGGGTTTGAGTCCACCATGGATTGGGGGGTGAAAGCCATCTTATTTCTGGGGATGCCTGCCATGTGTGGTTTGATTGTGCTGGCTAAACCTATGTTGATGGTGTTGTTTATGCGTGGTGAGTTTACTCTGCATCATGTTGAAATGGCGTCATATAGCTTAGTGGCTTACGGCTGTGGCTTACTGAGCTTCATGTTGATTAAGGTGTTGGCGCCTGGTTACTATTCGAGGCAAGACACTAGGACACCGGTACGCTATGGCATCATAGCTATGGTCAGCAATATGGTGTTTAACCTGATCCTTGCTTTTCCCTTTGGTTATGTCGGTTTAGCCATGGCAACTTCGATGTCTGCACTACTCAATGCGGGTTTACTTTATCGTGGCCTGCATAAGGCTGGTGTCTATAGAGTGAGTAGGCAAACTGGTTTTTTCTTTATCAAGGCGCTGTTGTCTTGTGGTGTCATGGTCGGTTTACTGCTGTCCTTTCTTCCGTCCCAAGAAGTGTGGGTAGGACAGGTGTTTCATGAACGAGCCTCGACCTTGCTATTACTCATAGGGGGAGGTGGAGCTAGCTACCTTATCACTCTGGTGATTTTTGGAGTCAGGCCCTGGAAAATAAAAACTGGCTTGTAATTCTGTGAATTCATGTCAGACATTGAGTCCAGCGAGCCGTTAAATGCCTCCTTAATTTTGGAGGCATTTTACTCTTTGATTGTTTATTAAAATCGACATCAATTATCTCAGGGAAAGATCCTTGCTGATTATCCTCTTCAGCTGGTATATAATCCGCCCACTCAGGCCTGCTAGTTATGTAATGTAATGGAACTAATCCGCGGTATACACAATATTTTACCTGCACATCACGGTTGTGTTCTCACTATCGGCAATTTTGATGGCGTGCATCGAGGCCATGCTGAAGTCATCGCTAAGTTAGTCAAGAAGGCGAGACAGTTAAATGTCCCCGCAACCTTGATGACGTTTGAGCCTCAGCCGCAAGAGATGTTCAGAGGTGATAATGCGCCAGCTAGGCTCAGTACTCTCAGAGATAAAATTATTTTACTCGAAGAGTTGGGGATCGACAGGTTAGTATGCATTAACTTCAATGCTAATTTTGCTGATCTATCGGCGCAGGACTTTATCGACAAATTATTGGTTGAGTCCCTTGGGGTTAAGTACCTGGTCATAGGGGATGACTTTTGCTTCGGTAAGCAGCGCAAAGGTAACTTTAAGATGCTTCAATCGGCAGGAGAAAAACACCAGTTTGCCGTGGTGAGTACCCAAAGTTTCGTTTTAGGCGACAAACGAGTCAGCTCCACCGAGATTAGAAATCAGTTGGCGAAAGGCAACTTGGAACAAGCAAGGCGTCTACTCGGCCATCCTTTTACCTTGTGTGGTAAAGTTGCCCATGGGGAAAAACTCGGCAGGACTTTAGGCTTTCCTACTGCCAATATAGCGCTTAAACGTCAAGTGTCTCCAGTTAGGGGGGTATTTGCCGTTAAGATGTATTGGGATGACAGTGATATTTATGATGGCGTGGCCAATGTGGGTTTTAGACCGACAGTAAATGGTCAGGTCTGTCAGTTAGAAGTACACCTGTTTGATTTTGATGATGATCTTTATGGTCGTACCGTCGAAGTTGAGTTGGTTGCTAAGATTAGAGATGAACAGCCATTCAAATCATTGGATGCGCTGAAAAAACAAATTAACAATGACGCTGACAAAGCCAAGGCTCTGCTTGGCAATGATGCAGGCTAACTGCTTGGCTAAAATTAATGGTATAGGATCAATGAGCGACTATAAATCTACTTTGAATTTGCCGGAAACTGAGTTTCCGATGCGTGGTAATCTGGCTAATCGTGAGCCAGAGATGTTGAAATCCTGGGCAGCAGACGGGCTGTATCAAAAGATCCGTGATAGCCGTATTGGCCGTACACCATTTATTTTGCATGATGGTCCTCCTTATGCCAACGGCGATATTCATATCGGTCACTCAGTTAATAAGATCCTCAAAGATATTATTGTAAAATCTAAGACGCTATCCGGTTTCGATGCGCCTTATATTCCGGGCTGGGATTGTCATGGTCTACCTATCGAGCTAAAAGTTGAGCAGAAAGTGGGTAAGCCTGGTCATAAGGTTACCGCTAGCGAATTCCGCGAGAAGTGTCGTGAATATGCGGCTAAGCAAGTCGATGGTCAACGTGATGGTTTTATCCGTCTCGGGGTGTTTGCCGATTGGTATAAACCTTATCTGACTATGGATTTCGGTACCGAAGCCAACATAGTGCGCTCACTGTCTAAGGTGATCGAAAGTGGTCACTTGCATAAAGGTGTCAAGCCCGTGCATTGGTGTACCGATTGTGGTTCGGCACTAGCAGAAGCTGAAGTTGAATATGAAGATAAGAAGTCTCCGGCTATCGATGTTGCTTTTGTTGCAACAGATAAAGCAGCACTGCTGGCGAAGTTTGGTGACGTCGAGATTGAAACTGATGTCTCTATGGTTATCTGGACTACGACCCCTTGGACCTTACCTGCAAACCGCGCACTTTCAATCGCAGCGGATATTGACTATTCACTGGTTGAGTTTGTTAAAGACGATGCTACCAGAGTCATTATCTTAGCTGAGGCACTTGTAGAGTCTTGTATGGAGCGTTATGGGGTCGATTCTCATAAGGTATTAGCTCAAGTTAAAGGCCAAGAATTAGAGCTTTTACGCTTTAACCATCCTTTCTATGGCTTCGATGTGCCAGTTATCTTAGGCGACCATGTCACTGTCGATTCGGGTACGGGTATTGTTCATACTGCACCGGGTCACGGTCAAGACGATTTCATTATTGGTCTGAAATATGGTTTAGAAGTTGCTAATCCAGTCGGCGATAATGGCGTTTATAAGTCAGACACTGAAATTTTTGCTGGACAGCACGTATTTAAAGCCAATGCGAATGTGGTGACTCTTCTTGAAGAGAAGGGCGCCTTAATCAAGCACGAGAGTATTCTTCACAGTTATCCTCATTGTTGGAGACACAAGACTCCTATTATCTTTAGAGCGACACCTCAGTGGTTTATCTCTATGGACAACAAAGGCCTGAGAAAGCAAGCTTTGGGCGAAATCGAGAAGACTAAATGGATCCCTGATTGGGGTCAGAGCCGAATCGAGAAAATGGTAGAGAACCGTCCGGATTGGTGTATCTCGCGTCAGCGTACCTGGGGCGTTCCTATTACTTTGTTCGTTCACCGTGAAACCGAAGACTTGCATCCTGATAGCATCTCCTTGATGGAGCGCGTTGCTAACAAGATCGAACAGAAGGGCATTCAAGCCTGGTGGGATCTTGATGCGGCAGAGCTTCTGGGTGACGAAGCAGACCAATACCGTAAGGTGACTGACACCTTAGATGTCTGGTTTGACTCTGGTTCTTCATTCTCATCGGTCGTTGCTGCTCGCCCTGAATATCAGGGGCACGGTATAGATCTTTATCTGGAAGGCAGCGATCAGCATCGTGGCTGGTTTATGTCATCTTTGATGATATCGACTGCGATGAATGGTAAAGCGCCATATAAGCAAGTGCTTACTCATGGATTCACCGTCGACGGCAAAGGCCGTAAGATGTCAAAATCTGTGGGCAATGTGATTGCTCCGCAAACTATCACCAATAAGCTAGGTGCAGATATTTTACGCCTCTGGGTTGCTGGCACTGATTATAGCGGTGAGATGACGGTTTCTGATGAGATCCTCAAGCGTAGCGCCGATTCCTATCGTCGAATTCGTAATACTACGCGTTTCTTGTTAGCTAACATCAATGGTTTCGATCCGGTAAAAGACGCGGTAGCCATTGAAGATATGGTTGCCCTGGATCGTTGGGTGGTACGTCGCGCTGCAGCTTTGCAGGAGGAGTTGCTGGAAGCCTACGAGCAGTATAACTTCCACACCGTGACCCAGAAGCTAATGCAGTTCTGTTCGGTTGAGTTAGGTAGTTTCTATCTCGATATCATCAAGGATAGACAGTACACGGCTAAAGGCGATAGTCATGCACGTCGTAGTTGCCAGACTGCACTTTATTTGATTTCTGAGGCTATGGTACGTTGGATCGCACCTATTCTATCTTTCACAGCCGATGAGATCTGGAAGCTACTTCCTGGTGAGCGAGATGCTTATGTATTTACTCAAGAGTGGTTCGATGGACTTAAGTCGGTAACTCTAGAGTCAGATCTTAGTGATGGGTTGTGGGAGCAGTTGCTTAGCGTCCGTGGTGAAGTCAACAAGGTTATTGAGCAAGCCAGACGTGAAAAGCTGATCGGTGGTTCATTGGAAGCTGAGATCACCCTATATGCCGATGAAGCGTTATCTATAGCGCTAAACAGTCTGGGTGATGAGTTAAGATTCGTTCTGCTGACGTCTAAGACACAAGTACTTGCTTTATCAGCAGCGCCAAATGATGCGATTGAAACTGAGCTTGCATCGCTTAAACTTGGCTGGTCGAAGTCTGAAGCTGCAAAATGTGAGCGCTGCTGGCATCACAGGGAAGACGTTGCTCAGGTTGAAGCACATCCAACTCTTTGTACTCGTTGTGTTACTAACATCGAAGGCGAGGGTGAAGTTCGTCAGTTTGCCTAACTTGCTATGCTAAGAGCCTGATAAATGTGTCAGGCTTAATACTTTGATGGACAGTGGCTTGAGTATTTCAGCTGCATTATATATTTGAACTATGGAAAGTGACGCTGCTATGCGTCATTTTTTTTAAGAGGAAGGCCCTATGCCAACTAATTGGAAAGAGAGCGGTATACGCTGGTACTGGGTGGTTGTACTGGTATTTATTGCCGATCAAGTCTCTAAGCAATGGGTCTTAGCTAACTTTGATCTTTATGAGTCTGTACAGCTATTATCTGTGTTTAATTTTACCTATGTGCGTAACTATGGGGCAGCATTCAGTTTCTTGAGTGATGCCGGTGGTTGGCAGAAATGGTTATTTACCTTTATCGCAGTGGGCTTTAGCGCCTTGCTGACGTTCTGGTTGAGAAAACAGCCAGCGCAGATGTGGCGACTCAATCTTGCCTATACTTTAGTTATCGGTGGTGCCTTAGGTAATCTTATCGATCGCCTGCAACATGGATACGTGGTCGATTTCTTGGATTTTTATTGGAATAAGAGTCACTTTCCAGCGTTTAATATTGCAGATTCTGCAATTTGTGTCGGAGCTGCACTTATTATTGTGGACTCATTTATCTCAGATCGCCTCGAGAAACAGAAAAAAGCGCAAGATGAAAAAAGTGCTGCAAAGGAGTAATTGAATTGACTGATGTACGTTCTATTTTATGTCATATGAATATCGTGCTTGAAGATGGCTCTACCGCCGATAGCACCAAGGCTTCTGGTAAACCTGCGAGGCTTAATATCGGTGATGAAAGTTTAAGCCCGGCTTTTGAGGCACAGATAAACTCCTTGGAAGAGGGTGATAGCCATAGCTTCACCCTAGAAGCTGTCGATGCCTTTGGTGAGTCTAATCCAGATGCAATTCATTATATGGATAGAAGTAAGTTTCCCGGGGATATGGAACTCGAACCTGGTGTTATTGTGAGTTTCGGTGGGCCGGGTGGCAGTGAGATCCCTGGCATAGTTCGTGAAGTGGCTGGTGATTCGGTGACGGTCGATCTTAATCATCCTTTAGCGGGTCAGGTACTTACGTTTGAGCTAGAAGTGATACAGGTACTTTAGTGTATGAATAAAGCAAATAGTCTACAGATAAAACTTGCCAATCCCAGAGGCTTCTGTGCCGGTGTCGATAGAGCCATCAGCATAGTCGAGCGTGCACTCGAGCTGTTTTCTCCACCTATCTATGTTCGTCATGAAGTGGTGCATAACCGTTATGTGGTCGAGAATCTTAAAGAGCGCGGCGCCGTATTTGTCGAGGAACTGGATCAGGTCCCCGATGACAGTATTGTTATCTTTAGTGCACATGGTGTATCACAGGCTGTGAGAGCCGAAGCTAAGCGTCGCGGCCTTAAGGTGTTCGATGCGACTTGCCCTCTGGTAACTAAGGTTCATCTTCAGGTCACTCGGGCCAGTCGTAAAGGAGTCGAATGTATCCTTATTGGGCATGCCGGACACCCGGAGGTTGAAGGCACCATGGGTCAGTACGATAACCCTAAAGGGGGCGTATTGCTGGTCGAATCACCAGCAGATGTCGAGTCTCTTGTGGTTAAAAACCCAGATAATTTGTGTTTCGTCACTCAAACTACCCTGTCTATGGATGACACTGCTGGTGTCATAGCTGCGTTGCAGAAGCGATTCCCATCTATCGAAGGGCCGCGTAAAGATGATATCTGTTATGCCACACAAAATAGACAGGATGCGGTTCGTAACGTAGCCGATGATGTAGATCTGTTTATTGTTGTAGGGTCACAAAATAGTTCTAACTCGAATCGTCTAAGAGAGCTGGCTCAGAAGCGTGGCACAGAAGCGCATCTGGTAGACAATGCAGATGATATAAACGCGACTTGGTTCACTAATGTGACTAAAGTGGCGGTAACTGCGGGTGCATCGGCTCCTGAAGTACTGGTTAAGCAAGTTATTGATGCTATTGCCGAGTTAGCACCAAGCGTGATAACAGAAGTCGAGGGGCGCAAAGAAGATACCGTCTTTGCTGTGCCTGCGGAGCTGAGATAGAAACCACAGAAAAACTGATGGTTACCATAAAAAAGGAGGCTTAGGCCTCCTTTTTTATGGTCTGAAATTTACGTAGAGTCTAACAAGTAGCATTCTTAGACACTAATATTACTAGCGGGCAACATTCGACTAAACTATGATTAACCTATATCATAGTTTAGAATGCTAACTTACAGATTTATAACAGGTAAGTTATCAATTAAAGCGTCAAATATGTGGCGATTGAAGGGAGTTTGACGCTAATGAATCATAAATCCAACGGATTCTCACTTGTTGAAGTTTTAGTCTCATTAGTCATTCTCGTGATTGGCTTGATTGGTATTTTTAATTTACATCTGGTTGCCAAGAGAGGCAGCTTCGAATCTTTCCAACAGACACAAGCATCCTATTATGCCATCGATATTATCAATCGAATGAAGCTCAATAGAAGCCAGTTAGTTGGCTATGCAGGTACTTATGCCGGCAATCTGTCTGAACCCAGTCAGTCTTGTGATGTTGCTCTTAATGTTGGCGGTGGCAATGCAGGCATCACCTGTACGAATGTTCAGACTCGTGCATGGGATTTATACGGCTGGGAGCAGTCGATGAATGGGGTGGGTGAAACCAAAGGTACCCGCTCTATTGGTGGTTTGGACACTCCGACTGCCTGTATCCAGGTATCAGGTACTGGTGACGTATTAGTTGTGATGACCTGGAGAGGAATTCGTGCTGTTTCCGATGGTGCAGCCAACGCTGCAGATTTTGTTAAATCTTGCGGCACAGCAAACAAACGCAGAAGAGCCTATTCAATCAGTACGGTGATTATCTAGTTTGGTTAATTTTATGAGTAATAAATTAAAAGTTCAGCAAGGCTTATCTTTAGTGGAGTTGATGGTAGCTATGGTTATCTCACTGTTTTTAAGTGCTGGCCTGTTTTCAATGTTTAATATGTCGGCCACGAATGTGATAACGACCAGTCAATTTAATCAGTTGCAGGAGAATGGCCGCATTGCGCTGGCTTTGATGGAGCGTGATATTAGTCAGCTTGGTTTCATGGCGGATATGACAGGTACCGATTTTATTATAGGGACTAATACCCAGATCAATGCTGTTGCCATTCCCGCCGGCAATGATTGCATCGGGGGGGGGGCTAATAACGCGAGTCTGCCAAATAATAATCCGGCTCATTTTCGGCGACTTTGGGGGTATGAAGAAGGGGCTTCACTCGAGTCGTTTGCCTGTTTGACTGGGGTTTTGACTTCGACAGATGTTTTACAGATCAAACGATTAGTCGGCCCTTCTGTTGCAGTGCCTAATGATAATAATCGCTATTACATGGGGACTACTGCAAACCAGGCGGTAATTTTCAGCGGTGACCAAGTCACCCCGGCGATGAACAACGGTCGCTTCTGGGAGTATCAACATCATATTTACTATATACAGGAAGACGATGGAGTCCCGGTACTGCGACGCCGCGTGCTGAGAAATGGTGGTATGAAAACTTCGGGCAGTTACGAACAACTTGTGGAGGGGATCGAGAATATTCGAGTGCTCTATGGTTTCGATAACGATGGTGATGATACCGCCGATAGTTTTATGCCTGTACAAAATGTCACTAATTTAATGTGGGATAACGAGTTATTTCAACGTCTCGTAGCCCTGAGGATATTCATATTAGTCAGATCAGTCGATGAGGATCGAAATTTTACTAGCGAGTCCCGTTATCAGTTGGGTGACAAAATCATCGCTGCCGCTAATGACCATTATAGAAGAAAGGTGGTTTCAACCACCATAGTACTCGAAAATCCGGTATTGATAAGGAACTAGGGGAAATCATGAAGAAACAAGAAGGTATGGTACTTTTTTTCTCCTTGATAATACTGATCATCATGACCGTTATTGGCGTTGCACTCGCCGTTAATTCTAGCCAGTCGATGAAGATGGCTGGTGCCGGCTCAGAACGTGTCGAAGCCATGTCTGCTGCTCAAGGAGCACAAGATAGGGTGGTAGCAAATAACCAAGGGGCAACCATGGCTAACATAGCCGGCACTATGACAGTGGTTGACGCGGCTTTAGGGGTTACTAATACTCTAAGTCCCTTAGCTGATGGAGATGTTAACTGCCAGAGAAGCACAAAAGCTAGCTCGGCGAATCTAGTAAGTTGTAGACGGATAGAGGTTTCCAGCGTTGCAACATTTGGTAAGAAAAATTTGGGGCAATTGACCGTCGTCGCTGGCGTTGAACAGGAAGTATTAACCGGGAGTTAGTTATGTGGATTAAACGTTTTCTATGTGCCGTTATCGTGGGTTTAGGCATGATATCGGGAGTGACTCATGGAGATGATACTGAACTCTATGTATTTGAGTCATCAGCACGTTCCGGTGCAAGACCGCAGGTTCTGATAATCTTCGATAATTCTGGAAGCATGGATACGAGTGAGTATACGGAGACTTTTTACGATCGCGGAGAAACCGTCAATGATTCGACAAAACTCTATTACAGTAAAGGTGGTGTTGGGGTTCCGGAAGTCGATAGTAATAACTATATTCTCCAAAGTGTAAATGGTTGTAAAACGTCAAAAGTATATCTGGAATCTTATGGTTTTTTTACCGGTTTTATTAGGGAATATGGCTTTACAGGTGAAAATGGTACCTGGACAGAGTTACCCGATGAGCTAGGCAGTATAGTTTCACATGTGGATTGCTTCGAAGATTTCGAAGATGCTGCAGCTTTACAATTCAGCAATGCTACTGGGATTTTCGATGGTTTTCCTGTAGACAGTTTAGGTTCGAAATCTTCGCCAATTCCTTATACCAATGTAACTAGCAGTTCATCATCTTCAGATAAAACCGCAGCTCTTGATAAAGCATTTCTGACAAAGTTTGGTATAGGTAAATCTGTTACTTTTTACACACAAACTTATATTGATTGGTATCACAGCACGAAAAGTAAGCGCTGGACGACTCGAATGGAAATTGCCAAGCGAGTCATGGAAGACACTGTTGTCACGACACCCAGTGTTGATTTTGGATTATCGGTATTTAATTATAATACAGGTCGAACTAGTGATGGTGGGCGCATAATCTCAGGAATACAGAGACGAAATGCAGCCAGTAAAAAGACATTAGTTGAAACGATTAATAATTTAGATGCTGATACTTGGACACCGCTTTGTGAAACCTTGTATGAGGCCTATCGTTACTTTTCTGGGGGTAAGGTTAAGTTTGCTAAAGAAGCAGGAAGTTTAAATCCAGAACGAGATAGAAGTGTCGAGGATGGTAACTATTATATCTCTCCATTTGGTGAAACTCAGTGTTCGAATCGCTCTTATGTCGTTTATGTTACCGATGGTTCTCCTACTCGTGATTCGGCAGCGAATAGTCTTGTTAAGAATATGTCTGGTTATCGCTCAGCCGATAGGGAGGATGGTAGTTACCTTCCTGCACTTGCGAGTATATTAAATCGCAAGGATGTGAACACAAATTTAGAGGGTGATCAATTTGTTAGTACTTTTACCATCGGATTTAGTGATGGTGCCGATGACGCTGCTCCCATATTGAAGAAAACGGCAGACTTAGGCGGAGGTGCATACTTTGCTGCAAAGGATGCGACTCAATTGCAAAGTGCACTCTCACAAGTTTTCTCACAGATTTTAGAGGTCAATGCGAGCTTCACTTCACCTTCCATTGCAAGTAATAACTTCGATAGAACTCAAACATTTGATTCTGTTTACTACGCCATGTTCTTGCCCAATAAAGGACCTCGTTGGATGGGCAATATCAAGAAGTTTAGGGTGACAGGTAGTGGTGATATCGTCGATAAAAATGGTGCCCTTGCAATAGGTACAGACGGTAACCTTAAAGCATCCTCGTGCTCATATTGGACCCCAAATTCAGTCTGCTCAGGTTCTAGTGGAGGAGGTGATGGTAATGATGTCCGAGTCGGCGGAGCCGCACATACTTTGAGGGGGGCTGCTGTAAGGACACTTTATGGTAACTTAGGTACAGGTGGCTCGTTAAAATCACTCACAAAAAGTAATGCTTCCAGTGCTGCTGGCGGCGACAGTGCATTAGCTGCGTATATGGGAGTTAATAGCACTGAACTCAATAAGCTATTTGATTGGGCTAAAGGTAAAGATGTAGACGATGATGACAACGACAATAGCACCAGTGATATTCGTGACGATGTACTAGGTGATCCGCTGCACTCAAAGCCGTTGGCCATTAACTTCGGAAGCTCATCATCACCTGACCTGCGAATATTGGTGGGGACAAATCATGGCTTCTTACATATGTTTAAGGACTCGGGAGATTCAGTCGCTGAGTCATGGGCATTTATGCCCTATGAGTTGTTACCTAATTTAGTCGAATTACGAGCGAATGTTCCCACCGGAGTACACTCAGTCTATGGGATGGATAGCCCTCCAGTGGCCTATGTGAAAACGGGCTCAGGCGGAATAGAGAAGGCTTGGGTATTTACAGGGATGCGCCGTGGAGGCAAGTCTTACTATGCTATCGATATTACTAGTCCTGATTCTCCTAGTTATATGTGGAAAATTGATTCAGATAGTGCAGGCATGAGTGAGCTTGGTCAAACTTGGTCAGAACCTGTTATTACCCTTATCCCAGGCTGGCCAATAGGTAATACCGATCCGGAAACTGCTTCACCTGTACTTATTTTTGGTGCAGGTTATTCTCCTTCATCAAAAGATCCTGCTGCTGTCGGTTTACCTGATGCGCAAGGTCGCGGTGTATTTATTGTCGATGCTAAAACAGGAGTGTTAGTACACGCTTTTGGACCTACTTCAGACACCAAAATGACCCAGATGCCTGGGATTAGCGACAGTATCCCTAACTCTGTCGCTGTGTTAGATGCCAATGGTGACCGATTAACCGACAGAATATATGCGACCGATACAGGTGGTAATGTTTGGCGTATGGATCTGCCTAGCGGCAGCCCTAAAGACTCGACTAATCCATGGACAGTATTTAAGTTTGCCGACCTTGGCGGTGGAACTTTAGCCTCTGATAGACGATTTTTTTCAGAACCTGCAGTGGCACAAACGGTATTCACCAATCTGTCTGAAGTTGATGTGACTATTGGCGAAACCACGACTAAAACTAAAACATATCAGAATGTCGCTTATGATGCGGTAGTCGTTGGCACTGGTCATAGGCCTCATCCGACAGATACTTCGCGCTCAGATATGTTCTACATGCTTCAGGACCGACATGTCATATCCCGCTCATTCAACGGGGCACCCGGTAATGAAGTACCGGAAACACTGACTTTAGCTAATCTTTATAATGTGACATCAGCAGCCCCTTCCTCTGATGCTGATAATATCAGCTTCGGTTTAAAGCGAGGCTGGTATTATGGTTTTGGTGGTGTTGGTGAGAAGAGTCTGGCTGGTGCTTCAATCATTGAAGGCCGAGTTTTCTTTACTTCATATGTTCCCGGGGACACGGCTTCGAGTACTCAATGCCTAGTCTCTGGTGTAGGACGACTTTATGGGTTTGATCTTCATAAGGGGACTCGTTCCTATACTCATGAATATCTTGAAATGGGAGAGAGAGTGCCGGATACCCCTCAATTGGTTATTCCTCCGAACGGAAATGGAGATTCCTATATGTACCTGATTGGCATCGGTGCAGCCGGTGATGAGATGAAAAAAGCTGACGGTGGTGGTGGTGGTGGCGGTGATGGTTGCCCTCCAGGTGATGAAAAATGCGTGGGTGGTGGGTTAGGTGTGAACCGTATTTATTACCATATTAACGAGTAATGATTGCAATATGATGAGTGAAAATCGGATGAATAAAATTAAAGGTTTTAGTTTAATTGAGTTGATGATTGCAGTGGCTATTATGGGGATTTTAGCCGCTGTGATCTATCCAACTTATACAGACTTTGTCGCTAAGGGAGGCCGAGCCGATGGTTTAGCCGCGGTAATGCGAGTCGCCAACCTACAAGAGCAGTTTTATCTGGATAACAGGCAATATGCTACAGATATGAATGATCTAAACCTAGGTGCAGATCCCTATGTTATTGATAGTGGATTATATAGCGTAGATTCAACAGGAACGACTAGCTTTATCGTCGTAGCAACGGCTCAAGGGAAGCAGGCTAGTCGAGATAGCGCATGTATCACTATTCAGATTAATGATATCGGAGAAAAGTCACCTGCGGAGTGTTGGGAATGAATAAGTCACAGTTAACATATTTAATATTTTCTTTTATTGCATTTGCACTATTAGTTAACTCGTCATCTGTTAATGCGGATGATAAAAAAGCTGAAAAACTTGAATATAAGTGCTATTTGAAGACGACTAAGGGTTATGAAATTGCTTTCTATAGATGGGAGGTAAAGAATTTCACAAGGAACATGGCCAAATTGCCGTCAAGAAAGCTCCCGGGTAAGCGTATTTATATCAAGGACGTTGAAGAGTGTGTAGAGCTTGATGCTTCATTTACATTAGGCGCAGCTCAAAAGCTAGATGAAGAGACGGCAAGATAGGCTTAGTTACAGTTTAGGTTGGTTGCTGTGCTAAATCTTGCTGTTCCAGAGGCATTAATTTGCAGACCCATAGTTTCATCACTCACCTTACTACCGGGACAGTAGATAAATAAGCCTGCACTGGTGAGTCCATCGGTAGTGAAATTTATTGCGCTGGGGGCAAATGAAACAAAATCGCTAGAATTAAAAGGACCTACTACGGTCAACACCTCGTCGTTGCCATCGATTTGATTTGGGGCGCCGTTATCGAGAAATATTTTGAACCCTTTACTCCAGTCTGCGTTACAGCTTCCTGATACTATTGGGCACATGGTCACTCTAGAGCCGTAGCTAACGGCGTGGCTTCGCGCAAACTGTAAAGATTGATTAACCTTACGTATTTGGCTATCAGTTCGATAGCCTTCATACATAGCTTTTAAGGAGGGCGCGCCGACACCGACTAAGAGCATAGCAACCACGAGTGTCACCATAAGTTCAATTAAAGTAAATCCATTTTGTATCGGTCGCATAACTTTCTCTCCTCTCAATTACAGTATTAAGTATAAGCGAGAACAGGTCTATTTACAGCACGAAAAAACAACTATTTAAAGCCAATATATTGGCTGCAAAGGGTATTTTGACTGTTTCAGTTTGTTTGTATTATTACTTAAAACTTTATTGCTACTTAGCCATTACCTGCACTCGATGATAGCGGCTTTCGAGAAGCGGATTCTCCCTGATTGGTTAATGATTACTGCTTTCGAGTATTCACTTCTTGTCGACGATGGGCAATATTTTAAGGTACCGTTGGTGCCAGAAGCTAGGCCATCGGCTTGAAATCTGATGGCGCTACGGTTATAAGTGACAAAATCCTCATGGTAGAAACTGGCGGTTTTCATCAGGACTTCATCTTGACCATCTATGACATTACTGGCTCCAGAGTCAATGAAAACGGTAATGCCAATCGTCCAGTCGTCGCTACACTGGTTTTCTATTATGGGACAAACCGTGACGCGTACGCCGTAACTGATGGCGCTATTGCGTGCCATTTGGAGTGTCTGTTGAATGACTCGAATGGATGAGTCTGCTCGATAGTGTGCATAAAGGGAGTTGAAGTTTGGAACTGCAATACTGATTAAGGTTGTAGATATCACTAGAGTGGTCATGAGTTCGACGAGTGTAAAACCATTATTTTTTTTCATATTCAGTCCTTTGAATATAAGTTCGATACATTTGCTTTTAAAAGGCCCGTGTTGCGTCCTGCAATCACATAAAATCTATGGCCAATAGTGAAAGTATAGTTAGGTTAGAAGAAATGGTAAGGCAATTTTATTGTTTAGTGGAAAGGAAATTGCTTCCATGAGATTGATTGGTATATTAACTTTAGTGAGTTCCAAGCTCGTGATAAGCTGGATCAATAATACAGATAAGCAATTTCTACCCTATAAGGAGCATTTGATGAAAAAGGTCGAGGCAATTATTAAGCCATTTAAGCTGGACGATGTTCGTGAATCTCTCGCTGAGATCGGCATTACCGGCATGACCGTTCTTGAAGTCAAAGGCTTTGGCCGACAGAAAGGGCACACCGAACTGTATCGCGGTGCCGAGTACATGGTGGACTTTTTACCTAAGGTTAAAATAGAGCTAGTGATCCAAGATGAGCAGCTAGACCGAGCCATTGAAGTCATAGTGGATACGGCGCGTACAGGAAAGATTGGTGATGGTAAGATTTTTGTCACTGAGATTGAACGTGTGATTAGGATCCGTACTGGTGAAGAGAACGAAGAGGCGGTATAACTCTCTTTATAAGCATTGGTAGATATTTATAAAAACGGCGTTGAAGAGCTTCCTTCAACGCCGTTTTTGATCTTATTCCGATTGGAATTAATATTTTAGCGACTAAAATCTATGTCGCTTTCGAAGATGAGTCTCTAATCACTGGCTCTGGTATGAATATCTTCGCCTGTGCAGACTTTTGCGAGCGTCTTTTCGCAATTAAGAGTTCAGTCGCCATCTGGGCTATTTTTTGATTCGGTTGATGTACTGTCGTCAGTTTTGGCCAGGTCTGTCTAGAGAACGGACTATCTTCGAAACCAACGATAGAGATATCCTTAGGGATATCCAATCCTTCTAAGCGTGCGGCAAATAAAGCTCCAGCGGCTATTTCATCGTTACAAGCAACGATAGCGGTAGGTTTGTTTACCCTGTTGAGTAAAATCTTTGCACCGGATACACCTGATTCGAAAGAATATTCGCCTTCAATAATGTTTTGTTCATCTAGCTCCAGGTTATTATCCTTTAACGCTTGGGTATAACCAGATAAACGTGCTTTGGTAGATTCGTGGTGTTGATCACCACTTAAAAAGGCGATGTTCTTGTGACCTAAGTCAATCAGATGCTGTGTGATTGAAACGGCTCCATGTTTATCATTCACAAGTACGGCTAACCCAGTGTTGCTATCGATTTTCTCTCCGGCAATGATTCGCACATAATTGGCATCAATTTCGTCCAAGGCTTGGAGGATTTTTGGGTCTTCCGAAAGCGGAGGCGTCAAGACTAATCCTGCTAGTCTTGCGTGCTTCACCATAGTGGTCAATTCATTGCAAATGTTATCAGACTTCGCATTGCAAGGATGAATGAGTAGCTCGTATCCAAGTGCTTTGCATGAGGACAGGATGCCATTTTGCATATCAATAACATAATAAGCGTTGGGATTATCATAGATAAAACCAATGACATAAGACTTAGTCCCTGCTAAGTTTCTCGCCGCTAAATTAGGTTGATAATCCAGCTCTGCAATGGCTTTATTGACTTTATCTATGGTTGCTTGTTTTACAGATGGCTCGTTATTGGTGACTCGAGAAACTGTTTTAATTGAAACACCAGCATGCTTCGCTACGTCATTTATTGTGACTTTCATACAACTAAACACTCGTTTTATCAGTGTGTTATAGGTAAGTTCTAATACTTGTAAAGATGAATGTACGTCTTTTATAATCAGGTTTACAAAGAACTTTATTTCATTTTGTTACAGCCTATAGTGCGAACTTTTACTTTAATTAGCAATCGGCAAATGTAATTTATCTCTGATAAAAATAATTTTCTTATAACTAATAACAACAACTTTTATCCTTCAACCCCGCATGCAACAAAGGTTTTACAAATGGGTAGTTGGTCGACACCTGTGAAAAAAATGTACAGATGAACCGATTTCTGTCGCTTCTGGTTATTTTCTTGTGGCGCCGGTGTAAATAATTGTGTAATGTTTGTACTAGACATGACAGCGTTGTCATTCCCTAAGGGGATGGTTATGGATACTAAAAAATAAAATAAAGTTATGGAAGGGAAACGAGATGCGACCATCTAATTTTAAGAAAAGTGTACTAGCTACAAATATAGCGCTATTGCTCGGTACTGCAGTCTCTATGTCTGCAATCTCAGCAGAAGCTGATTCGGCTGTAACGGCTGACGACAACATTGAAAAAATCGAAGTACGTGGTATTCGTGCTTCGCAACAGGCCAATTTGAACGCCAAGCGTTTCTCTGATGGTACTGTTGATGCTATTACCGCTGAAGATATCGGTAAGTTCCCGGATAAAAACGTTGCTGAGTCTTTACAGCGCATTCCTGGTGTAACTATCCAGCGTCAGTTCGGTGAAGGTGCAGGTGTTTCAATACGAGGTGCTGGTCAAGATCTGACCTTAACTACACTTAATGGTCAGAATGTTGCGTCAACAGGTTGGTTTGTATTAGAGCCTGCGAAGCGTTCATTTAACTATGAGCTACTCCCTTCTGAGCTTGTTGGCGATATAGAAGTTTATAAATCATCTCAAGCTGATCTAGCCGAAGGTGGTATCGGTGGTACGGTAATTATTAATACTCGTAAACCGCTTGATATGGACTCTCTAACTTTTTATGCTTCCGCCGAAGGTCAATACCAGAGTGACTCAGATACGGTAGACCCCCAGTTTTCAGCTTTGGGTTCTTGGAAAAATGATGATGAAACATTTGGTGTTTTAGTTTCAGGTGTTTTGCAAGATCGTAGCTTACAGCGCCAGGGTAACGAAGCTTTTTGGGAGTGGGGAGCAGGTCCCGTTGCATTTGAGCAAGAGCGTAAACGCTCGGCTCTTACTGCTACTTTCCAATATGCTCCAACAGATTCGCTAAACTTTGTTTTCAACGCTATAGATATGCAGATGGAAGCAAATAACACCAACTATGCACTTTGGCTTACTCAAGGTGATACATCTTGGTCTGGTGCCCCTGGTTCTGGTGCGTGGGATGACACAACCTGGTTAGGCGGTTGTGGTCTATGTGGTGGTGATGCCCCAAGTGCAGATGGTTCTGGGACTCAAGTTGCTGGTCCTTTGAATGTCGCTTTTTGGCAGGCTCGTCCACGTGAAGCGACAATGAAGTCTCAAGTATTCGATTTAAAGATGGAATACTCAGGTGATAGCTATGAATTTAGCACACAGATAGGCACAACAACGTCATCTGGCGGTACAGACTTTGAAATGGTTGTAGATGACGGGACGGGTGGCACACCAATCCCAGGTGGTACCTATGACTTTACTGGTGGAAGCCAGACTTGGGATACTAATGGTTTCGACATCGCAGCTTACGATCCAGGGTCATTAACCATGGGGACAGGTTCAAACTTTAACCGCACCCCAAAGACTGATGATGAAAGCTACATTCAAGCTGATATTAAATTCGATGTTGATTTCGGTGTGATCAATGCGATTAAGACAGGTGTTAAATACGCACAGCACAATACAACTTCTCGTCGCTATGAGTATATTCAGGCTGAAGGATTTGATACTAGTATTGCAACAAGCAGTGTTGCTGCTGGAACTATCGATGTCGGAGCCGGTGACTATCAGATAGCAAAGTTTGATCCTGAAGCGCTAAAAGCGTGGGCTAAGTCTAGCATCATTGGCGAAAATGAAGATTTAGGTTCATATCGTGAAGTTGATGAAGATAATTATGCTGCATATGTGATGGCGAATTTTGGTACAGACGGCATGCGCGGTAACTTTGGTGTTCGTTATGCTGGGACTGAAGCAACTTCAACATATTATCAAAGTGGCAAGAAAGTTTCGGATGATGCAAGCTATGGTGAATGGTTACCAAGCTTAAACGTAGTTTTCGACCTTTCTGATGATGTGATAATGCGTGCTTCAGCAGCTCGAGTTATGGCACGTCCACAATATGATGATATGTATGTTAACCCGAATGTTTTAGGCGCTGATGATGACCTGCCTGATAATCAGTACTGGGTAGTAGGTAATATTGGTCTTAAGCCATACGTGGCTAATCAAATGGATTTAGGTATTGAGTGGTACTTCAACGAGGACTCTTTAGTGTCTGTAGGCCTATTCTGGAAAGATATTAAGAACTTCGTAACTATCAATGAATACCGTGCAGATAGTGCAGACATTCCATTCGAAGGAACATTACGACCTGATGAAGAAGCAGCTGGTTGGACTGTTCAAGAGAAACAAAATGGTGAGTCAGCGATTATCCAAGGTGCTGAATTTCAGTATCAACAAGATTACGGTAATGGTTTAGGTTCTATTGTTAACTATACCTACACTGATACAGAGACAGGTGAGAATACTTACACTGATATGAATCCTTTCTTGAGTGATAGCTCAGAACATTCATATAACGTGACAGGTTACTTTGAAAATGATCTTTTCCAAGTTCGTTTAGCCTATAACTGGCGTAGTGAGTACATGATCCGTGAGCAAGGTTCTTATGGAAATCGCTTACATGATGCATTTGGTAGCTTAGATTTAAGTGCTATCTGGCATGTAACTGATTATTTAGATATCAAACTTGATGGTAATAACCTACTTGAAGAAGGTTCGGTTCAGACTGGTAACAATAACTTCCAGACAAACCGTAGCGGTTTCACTGATGGTTTCCCTACATTTGAATATGAAATGGCTCGTCGCGTTACTTTAGGTGCGAGTGTAAGGTTCTAATCTAATTAGAATTAAGGTATAAAAAGGGAAGGGGGAGTTTAGCTCTCCCTTTTTTTTGTAAAAAATTCATTTTAAAAGAAGCCCTATCAAGGAGCCAAAGAAGATGCCTAATGAAATAACACTTTTAGAACCCAACAAGCATTCAGACGTTAAAGTTTCAAAACCCAACTATTCACAAGTTGCCAATCAACATATTCTCCCTATCACCCTTCATGAGTTCTCTAGAGCAGCAACTGAATACCCAATTGTTTTTGTTAAAAATAGTGAAACAGGTCAGTTCCAACCTGTCGTCATGCTAGGTCTCCAGCCTGAGCAAAATTTAAGTGTGGTTAATGGTGAGTGGATAGGAAGCTATATTCCTAACATTGTAAAAGATTACCCATTTGCTGTTGTGTTAAATGCAGAGCAGCCTGAGAAAATATGGATAGGGATCAAAGAGCAATCTGCTCAAGTAGGGACTGAAGTGGGTGAGCCCCTTTTTAATGCTGGTGAAGAAACACCTTTCTTCACTAAGCGTAGAGAAGAAATCGTACAACATTTCGAGCAAGAGCAGGCAACTCAAGCTATTTTGCAATTAATCGCCGAAAAGGGTTTATTCAGACAACAATCGTTGACTGTCAATATCAAAGGTGACCAACGTAATATAAATGGCTTATATATGATAGATGAAGCCAAACTTAATGACCTAAATGATGATGACTTTCTTGATTTGAAAAAAAGAGGCCTATTGGGACCCATCTATGGTCATTTAACGTCTTTGCATCAAGTCAATCGTTTAGCAAGAACTGAGGTTTCAAAAGGTTAATATAGGAGTCTATTAATGCCAGAAAAAAACAAGATCACTAAGGTATTAATTGTTGGTGGTGGAACTGCAGGCTGGTTAGCTGCGAATCATCTTGGTAAACGTTTTTCTGATCTAGATGGGCCTAACATTGAGGTGACTTTGATTGAGTCACCTAATATCCCTAATATTGGTGTAGGGGAAGGTACAGTGCCTATGATGCGTGAAACTTTACGTTATCTGGGAATCGATGAAGGTTATTTTGTCCAATCTTGTGATGCTACCTTTAAGCAGAGCATTAAATTTGTCGATTGGCTATACAACCCCAAAGAGAAAAGTCACTCGTATCACCATCTTTTTGATTATCCTGTGAGTCATGATTCTGCTTTTTATTGGCATAAAACATCTGCTTCGAGTCGTGATAGTTTTGCCAATTCTGTATCTGTGCAAGGTGTGTTAGCTGATGCAGGTTTTGGGCCTAGACTTGTCACTCAACCTCAGTTTCAAGGAGTCACTAGTTACGCTTATCATCTGGATGCACGTAAGTTTTCAGCGGTATTAAGGCTTAATGCCTTATCCAAATTTGGCGTATCCCACATTCTTGATGATGTGCTTGAGGTCACTCTATCTGATAATGGCGATATTTCTACTGTGTCAACGAGTCAGAATGGGGAGTTAGAGGCTGATTTATTTATCGATTGTACAGGGTTTAGTGCGCGGCTTATTGAAAAAGCTTGCAAGGTACCATTTGTCGATAAAGGGGACGTACTGTTTGTTGATTCTGCGCTAGCCGTTCAAGTTCCCTATGAAAAAACTGATGATGCAATTCCTTGCTTTACTTTATCGACAGCTAAAGAAGCTGGCTGGATTTGGGACATCGGCTTAACTGAGCGAAGAGGAGTTGGCTACGTCTATTCAAGTCGCCATAGCTCTAGGCAAGACGCTGAAAAAGTACTCTCAGAATATCTGGGCGGAAAAGTGAGTGAAGCTGAGTTTAGGCATATCCCCATGCGTATCGGTTATCGCGAGAAAGCTTGGCATCGTAATTGTGTTGCTATAGGTTTATCCGGTGGGTTTGTTGAGCCTTTAGAAGCGACGGGTTTACTTGTTTTTGATGTAACTTCAAGAATGCTAGCTGAGTGTATTCCTAATAAGTTGAGTAGTATGCCTTTAGTTGCTGAACGCTTTAATAAGCGGACTGCAGAGACTTGGAATAAGGTCATTGATTTTATTAAACTTCATTATGTGGTTTCTAAACGTAATGACACTGAGTTTTGGAGCGATAATCGCAAAGAAGCCTCTATACCAGATTCTCTGAAGCAAAAGCTTGCTCTATGGTCCTCTGAGCTGCCCAATCGTTATGATTTCACTTCGACTCTTGAGATTTTTAATCTAGAGAATTACCAGTATGTACTTTATGGGATGGACTTTGATACAGACTTAGGCTGTTCTGAAGTTTCAAAAGATGGCTTAGATAAATTCTTATCTGAACAGAATAAGATTGCTGAATTTATTCATCAAGCTAAAACTCAGCTTGAGCCTCATCGTGAGTTAATTGACAAAATTCATAAGTTTGGCATACAAAAAGTGTAAATATTAAGATGAAGGAGATATCTAGTGTCTCCTTCATCTTATTGTTTTATCTAGAGACCTGCTTTAAAAACTCAGAATGTAACATGGTTGATTTAACGGCTTGTTCTTGTTGTTGCGCTAACCTCTGTAAAATATTTTGAATTTCATATCCCGAAGCCGGTTGACTGAGGTCAGGTGTATGATCCATTCCATATAAGATAAAACGATAGTTTTCATCATTGAAAATGGTGCCATAGCCACCAGCCAAATCCATAAATTCACAGGTCTTGTTACGCCATAATTCAAGTTTTTCAGGTAAGCCCTTAGCATAGGCTGCTGTTTTAGCCGCCTGCTTCCAAAACTCAGTATCGTCCCGATCGCTGAGACAGTAGTGCAATATGATAAACTGCCTCAGGTCTTGGTATATCCCATTTAATGTCTTGTTATAGGAGTCTCGAACCGGTTGAGTCGGGGCATTTGAAGATAAATGGGTCGCTAATAAACGAGCTCCAAGATTGACAATATGTAGCCCTGTTGATTCAAGAGGCTCTATGAAACCACCGGATAAACCAATGCTTATGCAGTTACCTATCCAAAACTCTTTTCTACAGCCTATCTTCATATCAAGGTGGACAGTTCTTAGGATTTCTTGGCTATCACCAAGGTGTTCTAATAGCTCTGCTTCCGCTTCCTCTTTTGTTAGTCTGTTCCCATCATACACATAGCCAGTCCCTTGACGGTTTGAAAGATCTATTTCCCAGGCCCAGCCGTTAGTCAAAGCTGTTGCAAGGGTATAGGGTTTAGGGGGTTGGCCCAATAGAGGTTTTCTTTGGATTGCAACGGCTTTATTACAAGGGAGTTCTTGTTCAAATGATTGCCAATTATTTTCCCTTAATGATTCTATTAATAAGCCTTTGAAGCCCGTGCAATCAATGAAAATATCAGAGGTAAATTCTCCCTTATCTGTAATGATTGAAGTAATGGTTTCACCATTAGTTTTAACATGTTCCACATTAGCTTCAATATGCTCGACACCAGCTGCGCAAGCTTTCTTACGAAGGTACTTCCCCATTAATATCGCATCTAAATGGTAACCGTAAGGAACTATGCCTTGGTACTGAGGTGAAGTCGCTGCTTTAGGGCAGTTTGCGTTGCTTATTAGTTCAGATGAGATACTTGTTGCTTGCGCGTAGCTAACGCGTTTAGGAGACTGAATCCATGCTGTTGCATTATCTAATGGACCCGCAGGCCTTTGTTGCTCGAAAGGGTGGAAATACTCATGGGTTTGACCATCCTTAGGTTTCATCCAATTACGGAACATGATTCCGCTTTTCAACGTTGCGTTAGTTTCTCTTAGTAGCTCGTTCTCATCTAAGCCCATAGCGGCAAAGAAAAATCTGATACTGTGTACTGTCGCTTCACCTACACCAATTGTACCGACGTCTTTACTTTCTACTAGTCTAATCTTTACCCTTCCTCCAGATTGATTGTAGAGTCGCTGCAAATACATAGCAGTCATCCAGCCTGAACTACCGCCGCCAACAATTGTGATACTTTTAATTGCTTCTTTAGCCATGTATACCTCTTGTTAAATCAATAGCATTGCGATACCGGAAAGAATTATCCATCCAGCAAAAAATATTTTAAGTCCTTTCACCGGGAGGTGTAGTGCTAGCTTCTTTGCCAAAATGCCGCCTAGGATAGCGCCTGGCCCCGCGAATAAGACCACATTGAAATAGGCGTCACCTTGGTTAGATAGGTGTATTGGACTAACAGACCAGACTGTAAGCGCTGTGACGATTACGCCCAGAGCAATAGCTAAGGTTGGCGTTGTCTTTTTCAGGAGTAAGTAGATAACGATGACTTCGCCCACGCCTACTGACAGCCAAGCTGTTATTATTCCGCCAACATAAGCTAAAAGTGAAAGTTGCAGGACCTCATTTCGATTCAGTACACGATGCTGAGTTGTACTTGTTAGCGTTATGCTGCTTAAGAGAATCGCGAAACCTAGCACGATAGAGAACAAACTGAAGCCATGCTCAAGCGAAGTAGGTGCTTGAATCGCGAAAACTTGTGTGGTCCAGATCCCGGCTATGGAAAATGGAGAGCAAATACAGATTAGTTTAACAAGTTCTCTTCGCAGGCCTGATTGATTCTCTTTTTTAAAGTGAAACCACCAGGTTAGTGCACCAGCAGTCATGCCGAAGCATTGAATAGCGAAAGATGTCGATATGCTTTGTTCATTGCTGAAGTTGAGACTGCTAAAGACTGGGATAAAAATAACGCCTCCGCCAGCGCCTGTTGAATTAGCGAAGATAGCGCCTGTGATCCCAAGGAAGATGTAATGAAGGTAGTCACGGGTAAGTTCAACGGGATTAGAGAATTGAAATGCCCAAATAGACCAAAGACTAGCTAAACCTAGAAACAGAAATACTGGTTTAGAGATGACAATTGTTCTGCTTTTATTGTGCTCGCTCATGGTAGGTTCACTTTGTTATATTTTTTAGGTGCCTATTTATCACACTAACATCTGAGGTGATGTTATCAACTTTTGACAGCGTTGTCATATTTTGGTGTTTTGAATGAGGTGCTTTGAGAAAAACAAGCCATAGCGATATAGATCTCATCTGTGCTGAACAGAAAAAGTCATAAATCAATGTCAAAAAAATGTAGATATTCTGTTCGCTCTTGTGTATGTTTGTGAATGACAGCGTTGTCATCTGCTTGTGTGATGAGTTGTCTTGTAAGGTCTGCATGGATAGGAAGAGGTCTCCTGATTCATGTTTTTGGCAGATGTAATAGGGTAAAACTGAATTACATTTGTGTTTGAAATTTCAATAGTCTCTCCCCAGAAACTAGACTTGGCTAGGTGTTTTATCAGTATTTATGTGATGAATCACCTAGCTTTTTTTTATGTGGGTTTTGACCATTTGGAATAGTTTTTGAAGTTGTAAGCGAAAAAATCCAAACACTCTTGCTCATGCTAATAGAAAGATGATCCAGGTTTAAGGTGTATAAGAGAGGCGCTACAATTGATGAGAGAGTTTAACCTTGTAAACAGATAACTGAGGTTACTCAGATGACTTCCTTCAAGGCCCCACCTTCAATCTATCTCACATCTTTTAGAACTAGCCAGTTTGAGCTTAATGTTTGTCTAGGTTTGCGTCAGTGAGTATGAACTGACATTATTTAGTATTGACATAAAATCAACATATTGTAGTCCACAGTCTCAGATACAGCTTAGCGCCTTAAAGGTGAGATAGAGGTGTAAGTTCTGGTTATATCAAGGGGAAAGATTGCGGGTAAGCTAGCTCATTTCATCTTGAAATGAGAGGACATTGAATCATAGTAGAGGGATAGAATGAAATTGAAGTTGATCACTGCCGCAATAACACTGGTGCTAGCAACGAGTGCTTGCTCCGATGTAAAAACTGAAACGAATAAGCAAGTGTCTGCCGAGTCCAGTCAAGCTATGGCTAATAGCCTAGATCAAGCACAATTGAACACGCTTGGGGATACATTAGATATCAAGTATCGTTTAGTGACTAACTATCCAGAAGGATGTCCGACTTCCGGTGTCGATGGCCGTTGCTTCACGGCGCAGATAGATCTGACTTCAGCTGTCGACTTAGATAGCCAAGATTGGTCTATCTATTTCAGTCAGATGCGCCCCGTAAAGTCTGTGAGTTCAGCTGAGTTTACTATTACTCGAGTGAAAGGCGATCTACATAAGATAGCGCCAACCCCTGAGTTTAAAGGACTTAAGAAGGGTGTCACTAAGACAATAGAGTTTGAAGGTGAGCTATGGCAACTATCTGAAACCGATGCGATGCCAAATTATTATCTGGTATCAGGAGAGTTAGCGCCAGTTCTTATCAAGAGCACGGCAGTGACCCAGGACAGTGAAACCGGCATGGAGCTTCGTCCCTATGCCGTGTCCTTCACCGATGAAGGTAAACAGTATAAGCGAAGTGATACCGATAAAGTGAAGTGGGCAACACCTGAAATACTTTTTCAGGCTAACCAGGGAATAGATTTTGAGCCTGAATTGGTCACTAATACCATAATTCCTACGCCTCTGAAAGTTGAAGTCAGTTCAACCGATAAGCCAGTATCCCTAAAAAGCGGCATCAAGCTTGAGCTTAATGATGTTAAACGCCAAGCCATAGATGCTGCTGTTGCTCGTCTGAGCCGCATCGGTGTCGAAGAGTCATCGTTTGGTTTAGCTGTCAGCTTCTTACCACTGGAAATGAAGTCAACACCAGGCTCATACCTGTTAGATATCACCAAAAATAAAATCACTATTTCTGCGGCGGATGATGCAGGGTTTTCCTATGGCCTATCTTCACTGACCAGCCTTCTCGATAGTCATGACTTGGTTATTAACACCATGAAAGTCGAAGACTCTCCCCGTTATGATTTTCGCGGTATGCATATCGATGTGTCGAGAAACTTCCACAGCAAGCAGTTGGTGCTGGATATGTTAGATCAGATGGCGGCCTATAAACTGAATAAGCTTCATCTGCATATGGCCGACGATGAAGGTTGGCGTTTAGAGATAGACGGCTTACCTGAGCTTACCGATATCGGCAGCAAGCGATGTCATGACTTGAGTGAAACCAGATGTCTGTTACCTCAGCTTGGTAGTGGCCCGTTTGCCGATGCTAAGGTTAATGGCTATTACTCTAAAGCCGATTATATCGAGATCTTAAAATATGCCGGCGCCAGGCAGATTCAGGTCATTCCCTCAATGGATATGCCGGGACACTCAAGAGCCGCCATCAAGTCGATGGAAGCGCGTTACCGTAAGTTAGCTGCAACTGGCGATATAAAAGGTGCCGATGAGTTTCGCTTAATAGATCCCAAAGACACCACTGTTTATTCATCGATTCAATACTATGACGATAACACCCTTAACGTGTGTCTGGAGTCGACCTTTCACTTCGTCGATAAGGTTATCGATGAGATAGCTAAATTGCACCAACAAGCGGGCCAGCCTCTGTCTGTCTATCATATCGGTGCCGATGAAACTGCCGGTGCTTGGTTAGACTCACCTTTATGTAAAGCGTTTCTTGCCGACAATAAGCAAGGGGTAACTAGCAGCGATGAATTTGGTGCTTATTTTGTCGAGCGAGTATCGAATATCTTACATGATAAGGGGATAGAGCCTGCGGGTTGGAGTGATGGGATGAGCCATACTCGTCCTGAAAATATGCCCGAAGTCTCCCAAACTAATGTATGGGATGTTATCTCACATAATGGTTTTCGCCGCGCACACCAGCAAGCAAATTTAGGTTGGGATGCGGTATTGGGTATACCTGAGATGCTTTATTTTGACTTCCCCTATGAGGCAGATCCTAAAGAGCATGGATATTACTGGGCGAGTCGTAACACCAACGAGCGTAAGTTATATGGTTTTATGCCAGACAACTTGCCGGCTAATGCTGAGCAGTGGACCGATATTCAAGGTAAGCCCTTCGAAGCCGATGACACAGAGAAGCGAGATGAAGCTGGTAAGCTAGTCAGTGGCCCAATGAAGGAGGGGAGGTTATTTACCGGGCTTCAGGGCCAGATCTGGAGTGAAACGCTCAGAAGCGATTCAGTAGTTGAATACATGACCTTTCCACGTCTACTCATTTTGGCGGAGAAAGCCTGGCACAAGGCGAGCTGGGAAGTGCCTTATCAATATAAAGGGGCCGTCTATAATCAAACTAGTGGTTACTTTACCCAAGAGATGCGCAATGAGCAGGCGAGTCAGTGGGCTGTGTTAGCCAATACTCTGGGACAGAAAGAATTAGTTAAACTGGATAAGGCTGGCATCGAATACCGGGTACCGACTGTAGGGGCGCATATACATGACGGACAGCTGCTGACGAACCTTATCTACCCAGGTTTAACCGTCGAGTATCGAGTCAATGGTGGTGAATGGCTTGTTTATCATTCGCCAGTTGCTGTCGATGGCCAAGTAGAAGTTAGAGCCGTAGCAGCCGATGGTAAGAGGAAAGGGCGTTCCTTAATTGTCAGATAACATGGGGTTAACACTTGTGGCTGCGTTTTTCCAGTAAATGCAGCCAGTTTAATTCCCATCCGCTGTGGTGCTTTCAGCCGAGTGAAGGCTAATTTCTTCAGCTTAAACAAAATAAATGACAGCGCTGTCATTTATGTTGTAACATGAAGTTAACTTAGTCAGTGAGCAAGGCATCAGCGAATAACGCTAAGTCTTGGATAAAAAAACTGTGAATGAGGTCTGTATGAGTGTGAACCAGACGAAGGAGAAACCGTTGTTTATAGGTATTGATGGTGGCGGCAGTAAATGCAGGGCAACAATTTACTCTAGCGAAGATGGTGTAATTGGTACTGGTGTAGCTGGGCGTGCAAATCCACTTCACGGTTTATCACAGACATTTGATTCCATTCAGATGTCGACCGAGCTAGCGTTAAAAGATGCTGGAATGAGCTTAAGCGACAGTAAGGCACTCGTTGCTGGAGTCGGACTTGCTGGGGTGAATGTCCCCAGGCTTTATCAAGATATCGTCAACTGGCAACATCCCTTTGCCGATATGTTTGTTACGACGGATCTACATACCGCGTGTATCGGCGCCCACCGTGGCGGTGAAGGTGCGGTGATCATTACGGGAACAGGCTCTTGCGGCTATGCTCATGTGGATGATAAGCATCTGTATCTCGGTGGCCATGGTTTCGCTCTCGGCGATAAAGGCAGTGGTGCCTGGTTAGGATTAAAGGCAGCCGAGCAAGCTTTGTTACATCTCGATGGCTTCGCAGATAAAACCATACTGACCGAGCGTATCCTCAATCATTTCAAGGTTCATAACGCCATGGGCATAGTCGAAAACCTAGCCGGCCAAACTTCCAGTGTTTACGCCAAGCTAGCCAGAACCGTACTTGAATGTGCTAATGAGCAAGATCATGTTGCCAAAGAAATCGTTAAAGAGGGGGCTGCCTATATCAGTGAGCTCGCTCGTAAACTCTTCGAAGTGAATCCCCCGCGTTTTTCTATGATAGGTGGATTGGCAGAGCCTCTGGCTCCATGGTTAGATAAAGATGTCATCGTTAAGTTATCGCCAACGTTAGCTCCTCCTGAGCTTGGGGCGACCTATTTTGCGCGTCAAAAATTTAGGGTCAAGAAGACATGAAGCAGACAATAATCGCTAAGCGCGTATTCGATGGTGAGCAGTTTCATAATGACCTGCCTATCACTATAGAAGATGGTCATATTCTTGCCTTGAACAGTGTCGCTGGTGCAAAAGAGATAAGAGTCGATGGGACCTTGGTTCCTGGATTTATCGATGTTCAGGTGAATGGTGGTGGCGGTGCATTATTTAACGGCGAACCTTCAGTCGAGTGCATAGAAACCATAGGCAGCGCTCATGCAAAGTTTGGCACCACAGGTTTCTTACCGACATTAATTACCGACGATGTCGACGTCATGAGCCGAGCGGCGGATGCCGTAGCCGCCTCATTGATTAAAGGCAGCGCCGGGGTTTTAGGTGTGCATTTTGAAGGTCCACACCTGTCTATTCCAAAGAAAGGGGTTCATCCTCAATCTCATATTCGTGGTATATCCGACGCTGAGCTTGAGATCTTTAGCCGTGATGACTTAGGATTAAAAATGGTCACCTTAGCGCCCGAAAATGTGTCGCTGGATGTGATTAAAGCCTTAGTCGCTGCCGATGTCAGAGTATGCCTCGGTCATTCTAATGCCGATTATGAAACCGTAGTCGCGGCATTAGAGGCTGGGGCAACAGGCTTCACACATCTCTTTAATGCTATGTCCCCCTTCGGTTCCCGTGAGCCGGGTATGGTCGGAGCGGCAATCGAGAGCCGAGATGCCTGGTGTGGACTCATCGTCGACGGTCACCATGTGCATGCTGCCGCGGCTAGAGTGGCAATTTACGCTAAGCCAAGAGGCAAGGTGATGTTAGTCACAGATGCTATGCCACCTGTAGGTCTCGATGAGGAAACCAGTTTCGAACTCTTTGGCACTCAGGTCATACGTCAGGGTGATAGGTTAAATGCTGTGACGGGTGAGCTGGCCGGCTGTGTATTAGACATGGCAGGAGCGATTAGAAACACGGTCAAGATGCTAGGTTTACCCTTAGATGAAGCGATTCGTATGGGCTCTTTGTACCCAGCTGAGTACTTAGGTTTAGCCAAAAGGCAGGGGCAAATAAGTGTGGGCAGTCGAGCAGACCTAGTATTGTTAAACGATGAGCTGAAAGTACAGCAGACATTGATAGGCGGCACATCTGTCTTTAAGGCCTAGCATTATCCATTAATATAAAGCCCTAGCAATATGTCTGGGGCTTTATGTTATCTAGAGTTTGTCTATAAAAGCATAATAAAAAATAGAAATAATAATAAACGATAAAATATAGGGAAATCGTAATGGAAGCGAGTCTTGCTAAAGCACCTAAACGCAGGTTGATGTCGCTCGATGCTCTAAGGGGCTTCGATATGTTCTGGATTTTAGGCGGTGAAGCTCTCTTTGCCGGTTTGTTGACCTGGAGCAGTTGGCAAGGATGGAAATGGGCAGATGCTCAAATGCATCATAGCCAATGGCATGGTTTTACTTTCTACGATCTGATATTTCCTCTCTTTATCTTTCTCTCAGGTGTTGCGCTTGGTTTATCTCCTAAACGCTTAGATAAGCTACCTATTGCCCAGAGAATACCACTCTATAAGCATTCAGTGAAACGACTCTTCTTGTTACTCTTCTTTGGTGTGCTCTATAACCATGGTTGGGGTACCGGTGCACCAGTAGCCATAGATGAAGTGAGGTACGCCAGTGTTCTGGGTCGTATTGCATTCGCCTGGTTTTTTGCTGCCATGTTAGTCTGGCATACCAGCTTAAGAACCCAAATTTTTGTTACTTTAGGGATATTGATAGCTTATGGGCTGTTGCAGTTATTTGTTCCATTCCCTGGTGGGACAGCGGGGGTGTTTACCCCACAAGGGACGATCAACGCTTATGTTGATACACACTTTTTACCTGGGATCACTTATCAGAATAGACCTTTAGATCCCGAAGGGATCCTGTCAACGATCCCTGCAGTTGCCAATGCCATGATCGGAGTATTTGTCGGTCACTTTATTGTTAAGGAACACAAGAAAGGTGAGTGGACTAAAGTGGCTTACTTGTTACTTGTCGGTGCTGTTATTTTAGCCTTGGGCTGGTTGGTCAATCTGGTTATTCCTGTGAATAAAGATCTTTGGACCAGTTCCTTCGCGCTGGTAACCGCAGGATGGAGCATCATATTGTTAGCCGTTTTCTACGCTCTGGTTGATGTGCTTAAGTGGCAAAAAATTGCGTTTCCGTTTGTGGTTATTGGTTGTAATGCCATCATCATCTATCTGGCATCTAGTTTAGTTAATTGGAAGTACACGGCCCAGAGTCTGTTCGGTGGTGTGGTTAATTCCTTCCCGATTGCAGCTCAAGCCCTAATAGGTGTTATTGCTCTGCTGCTCGTACAGTGGCTGGTTCTATATTGGATGTATAAACGAAATATTTTCATTAAGGTTTAAGTTTTAACCAATATGATTCGATGGTTTTAGCCTGAAATTGGCGTCAACAGGTTTTGAACAAAAGGTAATGACAGCGTTGTCTTTTTGGTTGTTCTGTTTTAACATCGATGAAACAAAGTCTATTCTATCTATTTGATAGGTGACTTTTGACTGTAAATCTAGTGTATTAATAAGAAGTGATATCAGCTGTACCTGATATCTAAAATAAAATTATAAGAAGCAGGCTTATGGAAATGACAGTAAATAGTGAAAATAAACGTAGTAATTTTATTCCGATGGCAATTGTCGCCGGGCTATTTTTTATTTTAGGTTTCGCGACCTGGCTCAATGGTTCATTGATGCCTTATCTGAAGCAGATCCTTCAGTTAACCCCCCTTCAAGCGTCTCTTATCCTCTTCTCATTTTATATCGCGGTGACTTTTACAGCCTTACCTTCGGCTTGGCTGATAAGAAAGGTCGGATATAAAACCGGAATGGCGTTAGGCATGGGGATCATGATGATTGCTGGCCTGCTATTTATTCCTGCGGCTAAGACGCAAATCTTTGGCTTGTTCTTATTTGCCCAGCTTGTCATGGGAGCGGGGCAAACTTTGCTTCAAACCGCAGTTAACCCTTATGTTGTCCGCCTCGGTCCAGAGGAGTCGGCCGCAGCGCGAGTCAGTGTGATGGGAATATTGAACAAAGGCGCCGGCGTTATCGCACCATTAGTCTTCAGTGCCCTTATTCTTGATAGCTTCAGAGACCGAGTGGGGATGGAGCTCACTCCTGCACATATCGATGAGATGGCCAATAGCTTGGTATTTCCTTATCTAGGTATGGCCGTATTCATTGGTTTATTAGCCATTTTAGTTAAGAAGTCATCTCTCCCTGAACTGGAAAATGAAGAAGATGATGTGGAAGCCAGCGGTAAAGGCCATACGAGAGAAGCCTTATCTCATCCCAATTTAGCATTAGGTGTTGTAGCACTCTTCTTTTACGTTGCTGTGGAGGTGATAGCTGGTGACACTATTGGCATATTTGCACTATCACTTGGCATTGAAAGCTATGGTGTAATGACCTCATATACCATGATCTGTATGGTTGTCGGTTATATCATCGGCATCTTAACCATTCCTCGCTTTATCTCTCAGCCGAAGGCGTTAATGGTTTCAGCTATTTTAGGCATGGTGCTGACGCTAGGGATCTTGTTTGGTGACAATGAGTCTTATGCCATTGCAAACGCAGTATTAGTACCCTTTGGTGGCGCTCAGCTACCCGATACCTTATTGATGATTGCTCTACTTGGACTCGCCAATGCCATAGTATGGCCTGCTGTATGGCCGTTAGCACTCTCAGGTATGGGCAAGCTCACAAGTACTGGTTCAGCACTTCTAGTCATGGGTATTGCTGGTGGCGCATTCGGGCCACTGTTTTGGGGCTTAACCAGCTCGGCTACACCCTTAGGTATTCAAGGTGGCTATATGGTGATGTTCCCTTGTTACCTGTTTATCCTTTTCTATGCGGTGAAAGGCCATAAGATGAAAAGCTGGAAGTAATTGTTATTTGCTTTTCACATCCCCAAAAGGAGCCTTAAGGCTCCTTTTTTGTGCCCGGCATATTCATATGCAGCTATCGAGTTATATGGCTGTATGTAGCTTGTATAGAGTATCTAGGCTTTAGGGATAAGGCACCAGGATAAAAGCAGGGGAATATTAGATAGAAAGCTAAGCATGGACTCTCAGTAGAGTCAGGAACCTACTGCTGCGCGTATATTGCTGAGATTTAGCGCGTAAGTTAGTTACCCTACCAACTGAGCTATGCTGGCCTGAGCTGTAATTCGTTTCGAGAAGATAATTTCTAGGCATAAAAAAGCCACTCAAAGAGTGGCTTCGTCGTATATGGTGCCGGCACCAAGAGTCGGCTTTTTGTAAGATAGAGGGACCTACTGCTGCTCGTGTAAAGAGTAAGTCAGTTGCTCTACCAACTAAGCTATGCCGGCTTGAGCTTTTACCAGGGGAATTTCAGACACAAAAAAGCCACTAATTAAAGTGGCTTGCTTGTTCTTCTTAAGGAAGATGGTGCCGGCACCAAGAGTCGAAGCTCCGGTGGAAGTAACCTACTGATTCATCCGACAGAGTCATAAAATTTAGACATAAAAAAGCCCCGAACAATGTCGAGGCTTTTTTATTGTATGGTGCCGGCACCAAGAGTCGAACTCGGGACCTACTGATTACAAGTCAGTTGCTCTACCAACTGAGCTATGCCGGCTTATGCTTTAACAGTCATGGACTATTAATATAATGATGGTGCCCGAACCCGGAATCGAACCAGGGACACGAGGATTTTCAATCCTCTGCTCTACCGACTGAGCTATTCGGGCAACTAAACTAAGTGTTAGTCATCTACTTCAAATGAGTTTTAAACCAAGGCTTTAATGAGGAGTTTTAGTCCTGTCTCGTTTGGAGTGCGCGTATAATATAGCGATGTTATTAGCTGTGCAAGCAGTTTCTTGTCAAACGAGCTTAAGCTGTCAAAAACTATACAGTCAATCTTGTGAGGCCTGCGACCTAGCCTGAATAAAGCGATGTTCTTCTCCTGAGAGCGCTAAAAAGATCATTCAAGCCTTAGTTACCGAATGTAGCGAAATGTAGCAAAATGTAGCGAAGGGGACTCTTTGTTAACTAAAAGCTAACGGATGCTAATGGAAGGGACTGCAGCTCTTAGAATGAGTCAGTTAGTTGCGTTACCAACTGAGCTATGCTGGCTTGTTCATTAACTAATATATTTTAGACATAAAAAAGCCCCGAACAATGTCGAGGCTTTTTTATTATATGGTGCCGGCACCAAGAGTCGAACTCGGGACCTACTGATTACAAGTCAGTTGCTCTACCAACTGAGCTATGCCGGCTAAATGTTGGTGCCCGAACCCGGAATCGAACCAGGGACACGAGGATTTTCAATCCTCTGCTCTACCGACTGAGCTATTCGGGCAACTAAACTAAGTGTTAGTCATCTACTTCAAATGGCTTTTAAACATGAGTCTAAATAAGGCTGTTATACCTAGTTCGCTTGAAGTGGGCGTATCTTATAGCGCAGCCTTTCTACCTGCAAGTGCTATTTTGTCATAAACCTACCGTTCGGTTAGTTAGTGTGCAAACTAGGCCGGTATTTCTCCACACTGCAGTTCCTACTTCTATTCTATTTCACGCTCTAAAATTTCCCTAAAGCCCTGCAGAACACTCCCTTACCCCCTAAAATAAGATTCATTTACAAATGATTACCATTATTGATTGGCCTCTATAAGGTTTAAATGACTTAATAAAGAACAAAATAGATACAAGCTTCTAAAAAGTAGGAGTGTAGAGTCGATTTTTAGAGGTTTTAGTTTTAAAAATAGAACGTATTATGTGAGTCATAAGTTAATCAGCAGTTAATTATAAGGTCTGTCATGTTTCGTAATACAGAAAAATCCTATGGGGTCATAGCGATATTGGTTCATTGGATATCGGCAATGGCTGTTATAGGCCTGTTTGCTGCCGGGGTATGGATGGTTGAATTAACCTATTACAGTAGCTGGTATAAGACAGCGCCCGATCTACATAAAAGTGTCGGCATAGTCTTGTTTGTATTAACTATGGTAAGAATTGCCTGGAAGTTTGCTAATCCTAAGCCAGCACCATTAACGGAACATAAAAGTTGGGAAGTTAAAGCCGGGCATCTGGCCCATGGAGCTATCTATTTGTTATTGCTTTTAATCATGTGTAGTGGATATCTGATCTCTACAGCTGACGGACGAGGGATCGCCGTTTTCAATCTGTTTGAAGTTCCAGGAGTCGGTGAGTTGTTCGATAGCCAGGCCGATATTGCCGGTTTAGTTCATCAGTTTGCCGCATACAGTTTGATCGGACTTGTCGTCATACATATGTTAGGTGCATTTAAACACCACTTTTTTGATAAAGATTCAACACTGGTAAGAATGATCACGGTTTTAAAATAGAAGCTGATAAACAGATTATTTAAATAGAAAATTACAAACACAATCTTAATAAACAAAAGATTAGAAATAGAAAATCAGAAACAGATAAAAGGAAGATAGATTTATGAAAAAGACAATATTATCAAGAGCGATTTTAACCACGGCATTGGCAGGTTCTTTACTCTTGAGTGGTGCTGTATCGGCCACCGATTACGTCATCGACACTAAGGGGGCACATGCTTCAATAGACTTTAAGGTGAGTCACCTTGGTTATAGCTTCGTGGTGGGGCGTTTCAATGACTTTGAGGGCGATTTCAGTTTTGATGGCAAAAAATTAGCTGATGGTCATGTGAATGTGACGATTAAGACTGCCAGTCTAGATTCTAATCATGCCGAGCGAGACAAGCACTTGCGTAGCCCTGATTTCTTAAATACCGCCAAGTTCCCGGAGGCAAGCTTTAAGTCGAGCTCAATTGTTGATAAGGGCGAGGGGAATTTCTTGCTTAACGGTGATTTTACTCTCAACGGTGTGACTAAGCCTATTACGATACAAGCAAAAGCCATCGGTGAAGGGCAAGATCCTTGGGGCGGCTATCGTGCCGGTTTTACTGGTACCACTGAGTTTGCTTTGAAAGATTACAATATAAAGATGGACTTGGGTCCAGCATCATCCCATGTTCAGCTCGCTATTGTCGTAGAAGGTATCAGGCTGTAATCGCTCTTTGAACATCGGTAAACAAAAAGCGCCTTACGGCGCTTTTTCGGTGTTTATTCGTCGTCTTTTTCAGGTACGTAACCTTCAATCTCTACGGCTTTACCTTCAAACAAGAAGTTGATCATCTGCTCTTCAAGAAACTTACGGTCGTCAACATTCATCATGTTCAATTTCTTTTCATTGATCAGCATGGTCTGCTTTGATTGCCACAGTGTCCATGCTTCTTTGCTGACATTATCGAAAATACGCTTACCAAGCTCACCTGGGTATAGCTGAAATCCAAGGCCTTCCGATTCTTTTTTCAGATAGACGCAGTTAACGGTGCGAGCCATGATTACTCCTTAATTAATACAGAATTTAAGCTGGCGAGAATACGTTCAGTCGCCGCAGCTAAACCAACTTTTGGGGGATGGGGTAAGTTATACCAGAGTGAAGGCTTATCTTCCATGATCTGGTTATCGCTAAAGCCTTCGGCTGAGACCAGTATAGGGCTGATATCTAGATGGAAATGACTGAAAGTATGTCTAAATCCGGGTAATACTTCCTCTTCGGAAACAGTTAAGCCTTTTGTTATCAAGTAGTCATCAAGTTCTTCTCGTGTAGAAAACTGTGGGAAGCACCATAGTCCTCCCCATATCCCAGCTGGTGGCCTTTTTTCTAAGATGACTTCATCGCCCTTAGCTAGCACCAACATGTAGGCATTTTTTTCCGGTATCACCTTTTTAGGTTTCTTCCCCGGATAGTCTGATTGTCGACCAGTGAGCTGAGCCAGGCAATCGATAGCCACAGGGCAGTCACTACAAACAGGCCTTGAGCGAGAACAGATTGATGCGCCAATATCCATCATAGCTTGATTATATTTTTGAACATCTAAATCCGGGGTCAGTTTTTCAGTCAGATCCCAAAGTTTGTTTTCGACTTGTTTCTTTCCGGGCCAGCCATCGATGGCTCCATGACGTGCTAAGACTCTTTTCACGTTACCATCTAAGATGGCATGGTGCTGTGCAAGAGCTAGGGATAACACGGCGCCTGCAGTAGAGCGACCTATGCCTGGCAGCGACAGGACATCTTCAAAATCTCTGGGAAATTGTGAACCATGCTCATCACGAATGAGTTGAGCCGACTTATGTAAGTTACGTGCTCGCGCATAGTAGCCGAGGCCTGTCCAGTAGTGCAGCACTTCATCTTGAGGCGCATCGGCCAGTGAGTCTATGGTGGGAAAGCGTTCCATAAACTTAAGATAGTAGGGGATTACAGTACTGACTTGGGTCTGCTGTAGCATGATTTCCGACACCCAGACCTTGTAGGGCGTCTTGTCTTGTTGCCATGGAAGGTGTTTACGACCACATTTTTCATACCAAGTAATGATACGGGAAGAAAAAGAGGCGTGACTGGCATTGCTGATGGCGACAGAAGACATAGTGGTCATTGCTTTTTATTAGAGATCAAAATAAGAAAAGAGAAGTTTGAAACATGATTTTTATGCAGGCAGTCTATCTAGCAAGGCGTCTTTTAACAAGTCGAGTTTGCCGAGTATTGGTGATTTGGCCACTCATTTAGCTAAGCTCAAATGGAGTAAATTCACAGCATTTGAGAATCTTGGTATACTTTGCCGAATTATTGTTAATCCGATTAAGAGTAACTAAGGCTTGCACTGACTTACAATCTTTGGATAATGCCTTTCTTTTCTTATTAATCCTGCCAGACAGAGGGCGAAAATGAGCGACGTGACAACCGCGGAATTTAATGAAGAAGGTAAGTACCTTCGCAAAGTAAGAAGCTTTGTATTAAGAGAAGGCCGATTGACTAAAGGTCAGGCTGCCGCGATGGAACAGCAATGGCCATTAATGGGGCTAGATTACTCGCCAGAGCCTCTGGATCTGGTTCAGATATTTGGCCGAGAGGCTGATACCGTACTCGAGATAGGTTTTGGCATGGGCGCCTCTCTTGTTGAGATGGCTAAAGCCTCACCGGAGCTCAATTTCATCGGCATAGAAGTTCATAAACCCGGAGTGGGCGCTTGTTTATCCGATGCAGCACAAGCAGGTGTGACTAATCTACGCGTATTCCATCATGACGCTGTCGAAGTATTAGAAAACAGTATTGTTGCCGGCTCTCTGGCACGAGTGCAGCTTTTCTTCCCCGATCCTTGGCATAAGAAGCGTCATCATAAACGTCGTATCGTACAAACTGAGTTTGCGCAGCTGATCCGTCGCACGTTAAAAATTGGTGGCGTTTTTCATCTGGCAACTGATTGGGAAAACTATAGCGAGCATATGCTCGAGGTTATGGGCGCAGCTGAAGGTTATCAAAACCAATCGACTACAGGTGACGTGGTTCAGCGTCCAGAGCATCGTCCTCTGACTAAGTTTGAAGCCAGAGGTCACAGGTTAGGCCATGGTGTCTGGGATATCATGTTCGAGCGTATTGATTAAATTTGATGAGTATTAATTGAATCGAATCAATACTTGCAAATAAAATTATTTTTTAGGTTATTTAAATAAGGTGAGAATTACCATGGCAACACGCAGTCGTCGTTTACGAAAAAAATTACGTGTAGATGAATTTCAAGAGTTTGGTTTCGATGTTAACTGGACTTTCGATGAGTCTGTATCTGAAGAACAAATTGATACTATCGTGGACCAGTTTATCGAACAGGTGATAGAGCCCCGTCAACTAGGCTTCCACGGCGGTGGTCATAAGCAGTGGGAAGGTATCATAGCCACTCAATCCATTGGTAAGTGCAGCGAAGAAGATCGTACTGCCGTCACTGAGTTCTGGAAGGGACAAACGGCATCAGACGTTGTCGTTAGCGAGCTGTACGATATTTGGTGGAGTTAGTGCCCGAACTTGCACTACTCGAGCAGGTGGTCGATAAAGTTCGGCCCCTGTTAGGCCAAGGTAAAGTGGCTGACTATATTCCTGCTTTGGCAGGAGTTGATCCTAATAAAATTGGCATCGCTGTTACCAGTGTCGATGGTACAACGATAGGTGCCGGAGATTATCTGGAACCTTTTTCTATTCAAAGTATCTCCAAAGTATTTAGCCTGACATTGGCGTTAACTCTCTATGAAGAGCATGAGATCTGGTCTCGCGTCGGTAAAGAACCTTCGGGGCAGTCATTTAACTCCCTGGTTCAGGTTGAATTAGAGCATGGTCTCCCCAGAAATCCATTTATCAATGCAGGCGCTCTTGTCATTGCGGACCTGTTACAAGCGCGATTAGGGGCACCTAAGCACAGGATGCTTGAACTCATTCGTGGCCTGAGTGCTAATCCATCGCTTGTTTCAGATAAAATTGTGGCTGCTTCAGAGTTTGAACACAGCGCCAGAAATGCGGCTATTGCTTACTTGATGAAGTCCTTTGGTAACTTTAACAACGATGTGGATACGGTGCTTCAAAGCTATTTTCACTATTGTTCCATACGAATGAACTGTGCCGACCTGTCAAAAGCCATCTTGTATCTGGCCAACAAGGGCACATGTTTAGATGGTTCTCAATTGCTTTCTCCGGTACAGACCCGGCAGATGAATGCATTATTAGCCACTTCAGGCCTATACGATGGTGCCGGTGAATTTGCCTATCGAGTGGGTATGCCGGGTAAGAGTGGAGTTGGTGGCGGGATCATTGCCGTTATCCCTGGTGATATGGCCGTGTGTGTTTGGTCTCCCGAATTAGATCGCAATGGTAACTCTCTGGCAGGTACCGCCGCGCTCGAAGATTTGTGTCAAAGGCTGGGGCGTTCTATTTTCTAAGGCTAGTTTTCAATTTCTCATCTTGTCCTAAATCCATTTACTATAAATTTAATTTAGTGAATTGACCAACTACTGGTTTGATTCACTAAACTTCTGCTAATACATTTCCTTACTTAAACATTAATTCAATATTTATCAATTGATTAGGTGTTTTGGCACGGCTTGTGCTTTATTGTTTGGTATGAGAGTCATCGCCGATGTTAGAAAATAAATAGCAAAGAGTATTCAGCGATTGTCGAAAGAACATTTAAATTAAGGATAAATTTGATGAGAAAATTAGCGACTTCTATTGGGATCAGCGCGGTCTTATTTGCTAGTGGAACGATTACCTCTGCATCTGCTCACGAAGATCATTCATCGGCTTCATACTCGAGTGATAATCATCAGTGCGAGGTTACACTCAACTATGACATCACAGTAGAACCTAAGCTACTGGCGATAAGTGATGAAGGCAAAGAAGTGTATCGCATCGAGATGGGTAAGCTATATGTTGAAGGCAAGCAGGTGACATTGAATGCCAGACAGCAGCAACTCTTGACCCAGTATTCAGACCAAGTGTCGACTCAGGTTCCGGAAGTTATAGCCCTGGTTCATGACGCGGTGGGTATCGCATCGACTGCGGCGAGTATGGCATTAACCCCACTACTGGGTGATGCCGCGGGTGCTAAACTCGATGAGATGATGGATGGACTAGAGCAGAGAATCGAGAAGGTTGCCTATCAAAATGGCGATAAGTTCTACCTGGGGTCGACTCAATCTTCTTTAGAAGAGACTTTTGGTGAAGAGTTTGAGCAAGAAGTTGAGCAATTAGTCAAAAACTCCATCGGCACCATGATGATCAATTTAGGCAGCGAGATGCTTTCCGGTGACGGCGATTCATTTGAACAGAAAATGGAAGCTTTTGGCCAAAAAATGGAAAATGTTGGCCAAGACATAGAGCTGCAGATGGAAGCTCAAGCACAAGATCTTGAGGTGAGAGCGGATAAGATGTGTGATAACTTCCAAAACTTGATAGCCCTTGAGCAAAAATTAAGAATCGCAGTTCCTGAGTTGGAAAAATACCCACTCATCGATGCGCCTAAAGTGGAATTACTCGAATAGGCAGTTTATTCTGAGCTATGAAGTCATAGCTTGAAACCTTGGACCCTGTTGCACCCTCCCATATTCGCAACCCCCCTGTATTTGACTTGAATACAGGGGTTTTTTCTATGTGTCGCCTCTTCTTATTAATCGTTACTTGCTAGCATTTCAATCGAGTTTAGCCTTGCAGAATAAACATTATCGATTAGGCATTAGAATTAAAGCGCAAATCTTTGGTATACTTATAAAAAATAATAACAAACGGACCCTCAATTATTGAGTGGTTCATATATTTGACTCTACTCCCGTGTACTTCCTCTTAGTAAGTCACTGTTTTAATGGTTTCTTTTTTGTTTCTGTAAATTCAGTTTACTCATCTTTAGTGTAAGTATTATTAGTGTCGTAAACACCCTAAGGCGATTTACATGTTAGAACTATTGGAACCTATCGCAATTTTTACTCATGTTGCCAGAGCTGGCAGCTTTAGTGCCGCGGCAAGAAAGTTGGGGATTTCTAAATCCAAAGTGAGTACTCAAGTAGCCGATCTTGAACATAAATTGGGAGTTCAGTTAATTCAACGCACAACTCGTAGCCTGAGTTTAACTGAAGCTGGACAACTCCTGTACACACAAGGTGAAGAGTTACTTAGGGATGCTGATCAAGCCATTGCTAGTGTTCATAATCTAAATGATGCTACCCGAGGTGTGTTAAAGGTTGGGATATCCCAGTCATTCGGTACCATGCATATTATTCCCGCCTTGCCCGAGTTTATGAATACTCATCCCGAGTTAGAGTTACAAATTAGCTTGTTAGATCATAAAGTTGATGTCGTCAGCGAAGGATTAGATCTCCTTTTGACTATGTCAGAGCAACTGCCCTTAGGTATGGTTGCCAGACCTCTAATGAAGTGTCAGTTTTTGCTTGCCGCCTCTCCATCATATATAGAAAAACATGGTCAACTCGATCGCCCAGAGCAGTTAGTCGATCATAACTGTTTGGTTTATCATGGCGAGTGGCACGAGCATAGTGTTTGGCAGTTTAAGCAGGGTGAAGATTACTGTGAGATAGGTGTCTCGGGTAACTTCAGAGTAGACAATGCACCCGCTTTAAAATCTGCCGCCGTCAGTGGGCTTGGAATTGTTTATCTCGCCAGTTACCTGCTTGAGGATGAAGTTGAGAAGGGGACCTTAGTGCCTCTGCTTCAAGACTGGCAGCTTACTCATCATCTTCCCCTTCAAGCCGTATACCCAAGAAGAAAGCATTTGGCGCCTAAGGTCAGCGCTTTTATCGATTTCATTAAGGGACATATTGGTTCTCCGCCATATTGGGATGCCCCTTACACTGAGTTGTACGCGAAAAGAAAGTGATTTTTGATGTCATAACTTATTCAAAATCTGAATAAGTTTACTGGGTATTCAGGAAACATTGTTCTTAATTTAAAACTATCAGCCAACTACTCTGTGAATGGTTGGCTTTTTTGTTATATATCAAAAGCTTGGCGTATTACCTGGTCGGACATTTCTCTCGGTTAATTTACCCTCCTCTAATGAACGTGTCGTATTCTTCTTGCGGTTTGTTCTCAAATCAATACAATTGGTGACACTTGATACGGGATAATCTGAATCTTATAAGTTTATTAAGAATGACCCCTCTTACTAAACTTATACAGATTAGCGTTACTGCAGTTCCGAATCGATGCTGGCAGAGCTTTAACAACTAAAACAATGCTAGCCTTAAAACCATCATCCTAGTTTTGGTTTACCCCAGCCTAGTTGCTGGGGTACTTTTCAACTAGAAAGAGATTCGTCTCTTTGTACCCTACAAGCTTGCTACTGACTAACTATAAGTTAGGCCAAGCAGTACAGAGTCGACACAATAAAAAAGCCACATTTAATCAATGTGGCTTTTTTATTGTGTGTGAAAAAGTGGACTAGGTTGAAATAGCCCACTCATATAATATTAGCTTTTCTGAGACACCCAAAGATCAATCTGATCTTCGAGTATATCTAATGGCAAGGGCCCATTTTGCAGCACTAAGGTGTGGAATTCACGTATATCAAATTTATCACCCAAGGATTTTTTCGCTTTCTCTCTCAAGGCGAGAATTTTCAGCATGCCCACTTTGTAAGCCGTGGCTTGTGAAGGCATAACGATATGGCGTTCAACCATCTTAACTGCGTCTGATTTAGCATTGGGGGTATTATCGACATAGTAAGCAATAGACTGTTCACGGGTCCACTTCTTAGCGTGTATGCCTGTGTCTACCACTAGGCGACATGAGCGCCATAGTTCCATGGCGAGTCTACCAAAATCAGAGTAAGGGTCTGAATAGAGTCCCATCTCTTTTGGGAAGTACTCACTATACAGGCCCCAACCTTCGATATAGGCCGTGTAGCCACCAAACTTACGGAACTTAGGGACCCCTTCAAGTTCTTGCGCTATGGCTATCTGCATATGGTGACCCGGGGTGCCTTCATGATAAGCGAGGGCTTCCATCTGATACTTAGGCATGGCCTTCATATCGTATAAGTTAGCGTAATAGGTACCTGGTCTGGTTCCATCCGGTGAAGGCTGGTTATAGAAAGCCTTACCGGCAGATTTTTCTCTGAATGCCTCAACACGTTTTACTATCATAGGTGCTTTAGGTTTGACGTTAAACACCTCATCGAGTCGTGAAGACATGGTGTCTATGAGTACAATCGCATCATTTAAGTAAGCTTCACGTCCTTCATCTGTAGGGGGGTAATAGAACTGCTTGTCTTCGCGCATAAATTTAAAGAAGGCTTGCAGGTCACCTTCAAAGCCGACCTGCTTCATGATGTCACGCATCTCGCCATGGATACGGGCAACTTCGGCAATGCCAAGTTCATGGATCTGGTTTGCTGTTATGTCAGTCGTAGTAGTGCGAGCCAGTGCATTGTTGTAATAGGCTTCGCCTTGAGGGAACTTCCACGCACCGTCTCGTGTATCGGCTTTAGTCTCGAGTTCAGTGATATAACTGATCAAGTGAACATACGCTGGCTTAACTTTCGTTAGTAATGCTTGCTTAGCATCGCTTAGCAGCTGGTTCTTGTCATTCTCATCTATGTCTAAGCTGGCTAGCTTACGCTGGAAGTCGGCCCACAGGGCACTATCACTATCTTCACTCGAATCGAAAGGCTGGCCTGTGATAATATTTTTACTGTCTGACAGTACGTGTGGGAAGACAAACTTAGGCGCTATGATGCCTTTTTGCGCTCGAACTTCTAAAGAGTCTTCAAGCTGCTGCAGGTATTTAGGCACGCCATTGAGGCGACTGATATAAGCCTCTGCGTCGGAAATCTCTGTGATCTGATGCTGGTTGATTAAGAAGGACGCGACCATAGAGTGGCCACCATACATCTGATTCACAGGATAATTATGATAGCGCCATTGGTAATCGTTAACCTCTTGTTCGAGTTTTTGCTTTAGCAGTGTGTAGCTGAGATTGGTTTGGCTATCGAGTTTACTCTGATCTAATTTACTCAGTTGCTTAAGGTGTTTCTGTGACCGGGCTAAGTCTTGGGCATCGGTTTCTTCACCGCGATCGTCCCACTTACCATAATCGGTTTTAATGCCTAAATGTGTCTGGGAGATAGGGCTGGCCATTACATTTTCCATGAATATGGCTTCAAAAAGTGCATTGGCTTTTTCTGACTCGCTCTCGGCCTTATAGGCTACTGGCTCGCTAGGGCTAAGTAATGGAACTTGAGTTGTGGCTGCTATTGCGCTGCTGCCAATCAGGCTGGCTAATGTTAAGGCTAGTAAGCTAGTTTTAGTTTTTATAGGCATGAATTAGTCTTATTTTTATGGATTCTTAAAAAGTAACGCTAATCCTAATAAAGCTAATCGTTAATGTTTTGATCTAAGTGTTAGTAAATGTGTCAATTAGGGCTAATTCAAAGAGTTAACCCTTAAAAGTAGAATGTTTTTTAAATTACAGCGATCTAGGCAGCATTCTCAGCAAACCAAGCCTGAGTAAATAAGGCTGCCGTATCAGGCTCTGCTAGCTCAAGCCTGATACAAGAAGTTTGTTACCTTCGAACTGTTTAACAGAACTGGGATAAGAGTTCGTTAACGAACATCTTACCTTTGGCGGTTAATTCCCAGTGAGTCTCGTTTTCAATCAATAAAGTTTTGCTTTTAGCTTTTTCTATTCCTTGAGCGATCACCCGATGAGATAAGCCAGTTCTTTGTTCAAACTCGGCCTTAGGTATTGCGGACATAAGGCGGAATCGGTTCATCAGGTATTCCAGTGGACGTTCATCTTCTGTCACTTCTACTGTGTCGAAGGTGTACTCATCGGCCGCTAGATAGCCCTTAGGGTGTTTTATCTTTACTGTACGTAATATCTGGTTCTGTTCCAGAAGGGTCACCTTGCCGTGAGCACCACAGCCAATGCCTAAGTAATCGCCAAACTGCCAATAGTTGATATTATGTTGGCACTGAAATCCGGGTTTCGCGTATGCCGAAATTTCATACTGCTCGTAACCCAGATCTGCTAACTTTTTCTGCCCTTGCTCATAGATGTGCCACAGGGCTTCATCATCAGGCAATTGCGGGGGCTTAGAGTGAAACAAGGTGTTTTGCTCTATGGTCAGCTGATACCAGGACAGATGAGGCGGAGACAATTTAGCTGCCGTGTCGATATCAGCCATAGCTTCTTCGAAACTTTGATTTGGCAGCCCATGCATCAGATCCAAATTGAAACTGCGATAACCTGAGCTCTGGGCCTTCTGCGCCGCGACTTCAGCCTCATCTTTACCATGTATACGGCCTAATAGATTCAGCTTGTCTGTTGAGAAGCTCTGAACGCCGATAGATAGTCGGGTAACACCGGCTTTAGAATATGCTTCGAAGTCGTCATGCTCTAACGTACCAGGGTTGGCCTCCATGGTTATTTCTATCTGCTCACTGAAAGGGATCATCTCATTGACACCCGTGAGTAGCCTCTCGATTTGAGCCGCGTCGAACAGTGAAGGCGTGCCACCACCGATAAATATCGTGTGTATCTCGCGTCCCTGCACATAGTGAAGATCGTTTTTAAGATCGGCAAGTAAGGCGTCGACATATTCCTGCTGTGGCAGCTCACCATTCTGACCATGGGAGTTGAAATCACAATAGGGGCACTTCTGTACACACCAAGGAATATGAATGTACAGGCTTAATGGCGGCAGAGTTAGCATAGGGTTGTCTCACTATAAGCAGAAGTCATACCTGAGGCACTTCTGTCTAGAACAAGCCAAGGAAGACGAATGTACAGGCTTAATGGCGGCAGAGTTAGCATAGGGTTGTCTCACTATAAGCAGAAGTCATACCTGAGGCACTTCTGTCTAGAACAAGCCAAGGAAGACGAATGTACAGGCTTAATGGTGGCAGAGTTAACATCGGATAGCCTTACTAGATGCAGAAGTAATACCTGAGGCACTTCTGCTTAGATCAAACCTAAGTATATGAATATATAGACTCAAAGGTGGCAGAGTTAGCATTAAATAATCATACCTTTACGCTTCATGGCATCGATCAATAGCTTCATCGCCTTTCCTCTGTGACTGAGGCGATTCTTCTCTTCGCTATCTAGCTCTGCCGCGGAGCAGTTATGCTCATTAGGAATAAAGATAGGATCGTAACCATGACCGTTATCTCCGGCCGCTTCGAAGGCTATTTTTCCTTCCCATGATGCCTGAGCAATAATGGGGGTCGGATCTTTTGCGTGGCGCATATAAACCAAGATGCATTGAAAGCGGGCGGTCCTGCCTTCTAAATTAGTTTTTAGTGCGTCTAAGAGCTTAATGTAATTATCTTTCTCGCCAGCATTCTCTCCGCCGTATCTAGCCGAGTAGATTCCAGGTGCGCCATCGAGAAGATCAACTTCTAAACCCGAGTCATCGGCAATTGCCGCTAGTCCGGTGATTTCGGCTGCATGACGCGCTTTAATGATGGCGTTTTCAACGAACGTTGTTCCGGTTTCAGGGACCTCTTCTACATTGAATTGGCTCTGAGGAAGTACCTCTACATCATATGCTGAGAAAATTTCAGAAAACTCTTTGAGCTTGCCTTTGTTGCCACTGGCGAGAACGAACTTATCCATTAGAGACCTTGATGGGGTTTGGGTAATTGGCGCCATGATAGCTAAGGAGGAGGGGAAACGATAGCAGATATTGAAGCTATTTAAGGAGGGAGTAAGGAACTAAAAGCCGCTGCTTTTAGTTCCTGTGCTTAATGATAAACCTCAAAAGTTACTCGACATAAAACTTTTGTTTAAACTTCAATTGGGTATTGAGTTTCTTGTTATATTTTATGGCGACCTTAAAATTGATCTCTTGATCATCCCGGTAAGGGACTTCGGCGACATAATAAATAGCTTTTCCTTCGCGGATCTCTCTAAATTTTAGGTTTATGCGGGCATCGAGTAGGTTGTTGGCAATACCTGAGATCTCAACAGGCACAGGTGGATTGCCTTCTTGGCTAGTGTCTAACACTGAAATATTGATGATGCCAATGTAGCTACTGCGTTTGATACCATAGGATTTAGCTATGCTGGGGGTTAAAAATGTGCTGCTTAGGGCCACGTAGTGAATATCGTAATTGCCAACTTTTTGTTTCTGCTCTGCTGACACGTTGCCAACGAAGGCAAGGGTAAGTATGAGTACAGATAAAATAGCTCTAAACATGACGCTGCTCCTGCGGTAATGGACTGACTCGTTATGGTTATCATATATTTGAGTATAGGTGTTTAGCCCATGACTCGCTTCGTTCGATTTATCAACTTACAAAATTAACTGGGTGAATATAAAGGTTTAGCAGCAGGGAGTCCTGCTGCATAGATACCGCTAGCAGCATGACCTAGACGTTAGCCCAAAAAGGCACATATTGAGCTAGGAGCATATTGACAAAATTTAGAATGATCATCACCACCAATAAAGAGAGATCTAAGCCACCCATCTGCGGCAGGATACGGCGAATTGGTGACAGAAGTGGCTCGGTTAGTTGGCCCATAACCATTTCGATAGGGTTATGGCCTTGGCTCACCCAGCTTAAGATTGCACGGATAATCAACATCCAGAACAGCAAGACTCCGGCTTGCTTAAATACTGAAACCACAGCTATTAATAAGATTGTTGGTATATTAATCGCGGCGCCAGCGATGAGACTCAATACCACAAATTTTGCGACGACGACCATAAAAGCCAATACTACAGAGGCTGTATCAAAACCACCCATGGAAGGTAAAACACGACGCATAGGGGCAACGATAGGGTGTGTGGCTTTTACGATAAACTGACTAAAAGGGTTGTAGAAGTCGGCTTTAGCGAGTTGAAGCCAGATACGAATAATCACAACCATCAGATACAGATCGAAGACTGTGCTAACTAAGAAACTGAGTGCATTCATGTATTTTCTCTATTTATAGTAAATCAAAATTCTTGGTTAAATATCGGTTTAACGCTGGGCTAATATTGCTCGGCCATCTCTTGTGCCCGAGCCACGCAATCATCCATGGCTTGCTTGACTATGCCCCTTAAATTACCAGCTTCGAGAGCGGCGATAGCTTGCGCCGTAGTGCCTCCTTTTGAGGTCACATTTTCTCTAAGTTGTGCAGTCGTCAGCTCAGGGTTTTGTTTGACCATTTGAGCCGCGCCCAATGCTGCCTGTTGAACGAGTTGCCTTGCTTTGTGTTCATCCATTCCAGAAGCTTTCGCATTGTCGATCATCGCTTCCATGAAGAGGAAGAAATAAGCGGGTGAACTGCCGGATAATGCGATGACTTGGTCGAGTTCGGACTCACTATCAACCCAAACGACTTCACCGCCACTCAACATCAATTGTTCACAGAGCGCTTTCTGTTCAGATGAGATCTCATCTCCTGCGTATAAGCCCGTCATGCCGACACCAATTTGAGTCGGTGTATTAGGCATAGTACGAATAAGCTTTATCTCTTGTCCAAAATAATCGCCATAACGCTTGGCCGGAATGCCGGCTGCAATGGTTATGATGAGTTTATTTGTTAGGTCTAAAGTGCTTAATTGCTCGCAAACCCCTTGCATGAAATGGGGTTTTACACTGAGCACGATAACATCAGCTTGTTTCGCTGCGGCTAAATTATCATGCGATGTGGCGATATTCAGTGCTTTTTGTAACCCTGTTAATTTAGCTGCACTGGGGTTGGTTGCATGAATTAAGGAGGCCGGGTAGCCGTTGTTGACGAGCCCAGTCGTGATACTGCGAGTCATGTTTCCCGCACCTATAAAGCACAATTTTTTTTCGGCCATGATACTTCTCTATAGTTCTCTATACTTCAGCCTTTTTCGTTGAGGCCGTTATTTCAGGTGACAAAAACATTGCCATAAGTTCGTTTAAACTAATATTTGGGCTTGATAGGGTTAAAACAAGGCTAATATCTAGCGCTTTTCTCTTTCGCCGAAAATTGCACTACCAATTCTAACCATGGTTGAGCCTTGTTCAATTGCCTGTTCTAAATCATTACTCATTCCCATGGAAAGCGTGTCCACTTGAGGATAAAGTGATTTGAGTTCTAGATATAAAGCTTGTAGCTGCTGAAACTCATCTCTTTGTAACTTTTTATTCAATGTCGCAGTGGGGATGGCCATCAGACCCCGGAGGGTTAAATTCGGCATCTGATCGATTCTATTTGCCAAGGATTTAAGCGCTTCTGGTGTCGTTCCTGATTTACTGGTTTCGCCACTGATATTGATTTGGATGCAGATGTTCAGGGGAGACATCTCTTTCGGACGCTGCTCGTTGAGTCTGGATGCTATCTTTTCCCGGGAGACTGTGTGCATCCAATCGAAGTGACAGGCTATGATTCTAGTCTTATTCGATTGTAAGGGGCCGATGAAGTGCCATTCGATTTCGGGACAGCTCTGTTTCAGCGCATTAACTTTAGATTCGCCTTCCTGAACATAGTTTTCACCAAATCGTCTTTGGCCGGCAGCATAGGCGGCTACAATATCTGAATTGGGCTTAGTTTTACTGACGGCGAGTAATTGAATTTCATCGACATTTCGTGATGAAATTTGTGCCGCTTGTTCGATTCGATGCTGGGCGTTAGCCAGTCTGTCTGCTATTGTTGTCATGATGTAAGTTTTTTGATTGAATGGATATCCCATACTATGGAAATCACAGAGTTACTTGCCTTTAGTGTAAAGCACAAAGCGTCCGATCTACACCTTTCTGCTGGCGTTTCGCCTATGATACGTGTAGATGGCGAAGTCAGAAAGATCAATTTACCCGCTTTAGATCATCAAGGGGTGCATGGACTCGTCTATGACATCATGAATGATAAGCAACGTAAAGATTATGAAGAACATTTAGAGATAGATTTTTCGTTCGAGGTACCGAACTTAGCACGTTTTCGTGTCAATGCCTTCAACCAGGCGCGAGGAGCCGCTGCGGTATTTCGTACTATTCCCAGCGATATTCTGAGTCTGGAGCAGCTTGGCGCACCGGAGATCTTCAAGAAAATTTCCAGCTTCCCACGTGGCTTAGTCTTGGTTACCGGTCCAACAGGCTCGGGAAAGAGTACCACTCTGGCTGCCATGGTTGATTATATTAATGAAAGCCGCCACGAACACATTCTCACCATCGAAGACCCAATCGAATTTGTACATCAGAGTAAGCAATGTCTGATCAACCAGCGTGAGGTGCATCGTCATACTCATAGCTTCAACGCGGCCTTACGAAGCGCACTGCGTGAAGATCCCGATGTGATCTTAGTCGGTGAGATGCGAGATCTTGAAACCATCAGGCTGGCGATGACGGCGGCTGAGACCGGTCACCTGGTATTCGGTACTCTACATACCACCTCTGCGGCAAAAACCATTGACCGTGTGGTCGATGTTTTCCCCGAAGGTGAGAAGGGCATGGTTAGGACCATGCTATCAGAGTCGCTACAGGCAGTAATATCACAGACCTTGATCAAGAAAATCGGTGGAGGACGTGTGGCGGCCCATGAGATCATGATGGGGACTCCAGCGATCAGAAACCTTATTCGTGAGGATAAAGTGGCACAGATGTATTCTGCGATTCAGACAGGTATGTCACATGGTATGCAGACATTAGATCAGTGTCTGCAGAATTTGGTCAACCGCGGTCAGATCAGTCGTGAAGATGCTCAGCACAAGAGTGCTAATAAGCAGACACAATTCTAAAGGTTAATTGTTAAGGTTTTATTATGGATGTTCGTCCTTTCTTAAAAACTATGATAGATCGCAAGGCTTCGGATCTATTCATCACTGCGGGTTTCCCCCCGAGTGCCAAAATCGATGGTGAGCTAACACCATTGAGCGAAACTTCATTCTCACCGGCTCAATCACTGGATTTTGTCGAGTCTTTGATGAGTGATGAGCAGAAGAAAGAGTTTCATCAGACTCGTGAGTGTAATTTCGCATTTGCCTTGCAGGATTTAGGGCGTTTTCGTGTCAGTGCTTTTTGGCAGAGGGAAGCATCGGGTTGTGTTATGCGCCGCATCGAGACTCAAATCCCCGATGTCGATGATCTGAAACTCCCCGTGATCCTCAAAGATCTGGTGATGAGCAAACGTGGACTCATCATCATGGTGGGTGGAACTGGCACAGGTAAGTCAACATCCTTGGCTGCTTTGGTGGGTTACCGTAATGCTAACTCTCGCGGCCATATTCTGACTATCGAAGACCCGGTTGAATTTGTTCATGAGCATCGCAATTGTATCATCACCCAGCGAGAAGTCGGGATAGATACCGAGTCATTCGATGCCGCGCTTAAAAGCTCATTGCGCCAGGCGCCAGATGTGATCTTAATCGGTGAAATTCGAACTCAAGAGACCATGGAATTCGCCCTGGCGTTTGCCGAAACCGGGCACCTATGTATGGCGACCTTGCATGCAAACAATGCTAACCAGGCATTGGACCGTATCATGAACTTAGTGCCGGAGAGTAAGCATCAGCAGCTATTATTCGATCTCTCGTTGAACTTAAGGGGAATTGTAGCTCAACAGTTGGTGCCGACTATGGATGGTAAGGGACGACGTGCGGCCATCGAGATTTTGATTAATACACCCCGTATCAGTAGCTTGATAGCTAAAAATGAACTGCATTCACTCAAGGAGACTATGGCGAAGTCTAATGAGCAGGGAATGCAGACCTTCGATCAGGCCTTGCTGACTCTCTATACCGCGGGAGAGATTAGTTATGCCGATGCCTTACATCATGCAGATTCGCCTAATGATTTAAGGCTGATGATTAAGCTGCAAAGTTCAGAACAAGGGGGTTCTGGCTTTATGGAAGGGGTGACACTAGATTTAGACTAGTGACTCATTATTCGATAAGTCATCTAGTCGATAATTCACCAACTAAAAATCAAACAAGGTCAGAGGGGATTCTCTGGCTTTTTACTTTTATTTAATATGAGTTAGCGAAATTAGGATTCTCTGATTAAACTTGGAGAATAGTTTTCATGTCAACGACATAGGAGTGTCATGGCTGTGTTTAAACGATTAGCAATAGGGTGTTTATGTATCTGGGTTTCATTTTCGGCTAATGCGGTTCAAGTGACCGATGAGTTGGATCTGGGGGGAGCCGTACGGGTCAACTATGGCTGGAAAGATTACGCCAATGATTCTAAGCTGGAGTTCGAGCTGTTTCGTGTGGATGTCAACTATAAGGATGATGGCCTGTTTGCTTCGGCTCAGTATCGTTGGTATCAAGATATGGACGTCATTCATCACGCTTATGCGGGATACAGCTTCAATGAGGAGCAGAGTGTTCAGATTGGGGTGACTCAGGTTCCCTTTGGCTTGCTTCCCTATGGTGCCCACTCATTTTGGTTTAGTGCCAACTATTATCTCGGTTTTGAAGATGACTATGACGCAGGCATACACTGGAAATATGACGATAAAAATTGGCGTTTCGATCTTGCCTACTTCTTCAATGATGAATACGGTGATGGCGCCAGATATGACAGGTACTCCTTCGATGTAGCTATCACAGATGAGTCACCCTATGAAGAGTCGGGTCAGCTTAATGCACGCATAGAGCGAGACATAACCACAGAGAATACCAAACACAAGATTGGCGCTTCTTTACAATATTCCCAGTTAGATTATCTGCCGACAACAAATAATCAGGTAGCGGGTAAAGATACCGATGGATATGCCGCATCCTTTCACTGGCAAGTCGATTGGGCTAAGTGGCAAGGGCAGTTTCAGTACATGTATTATGAGTACGATATGCCTGATAGCAATCGTATCGCCTTATCGGCCTTCGCTTTTCCTTTTGAAATAGCCTCATCGGCCGATGTGCTTACCTTGAACGTATCACGTAGCATAGATGTGGATTGGGGACCTATTACCAATCTCAATTGTTACAACGATTTCAGTCAGGTGTTCGCATCGGGTGAAGGTTTAGAGGACTCTATGCAGAATGTCACAGGTTGTGCCATCACAGCAGGTAAGTTTTACTCTTATGTCGATTGGATTGCCGGTAACAATATGTGGTTTATCAATGGACCTGGAGTCGGTATCTCGGAAGGGCCGACCGAATGGAGTTCACGTTTGAATATCAATATCGGGCTTTATTTCTAAATGTCTAATATCTAGGCTTTGAATCGTAGCTTTGAAAAAATGGCCAGTGAAGATGATTTTTACTGGCCGTTTTTATTGCCATTTTATAGCTTTAATAAGAGATGTAAGCACTAGTCGTACATATTTTCGAAGTAACTTTCTATTATCAACACCGCCGACATGGCATCGACCTGTCCCTTAGTCAGTGCTTTAAAACCACCGAATTCAAACAGTCTGGCCTTGGCATCAGCAGTTGTCAGGCGTTCATCTTGCGTCGCAATCTTTACGCCGAATCTGCCGTTGATGCGATTAGCAAACTTCTTCGCTCTCAGGGTTATCTCTTGTTCAGTGCCATCCATATTTAAAGGTAGGCCCACGACCACTACATCTGGCTGCCATTCTTCGATAAGCATGCCAATCTCTTCCCACTTAGGAATGCCATCGACAGCTTTTATTGAACCGATTGGATTAGCTGTGCCTGTGAGTGATTGACCTATGGCGATGCCAATGCTTTTAGTGCCGTAATCAAAGCCTAATACCGTTATTGAACTCATGAAATACTTGTTCTCTTAAATGAAAAAATGTTGAGAGAGGGATTATGCATGTCCAGATTGATTAGACAGTTGCCATATATCGAAGCCTAAAGATTCCGTCGCTTTTTGCCAACGTTCCTCATGCTTAACATCGAAGAGTAATGCCGTACTTGCAGGAATTGATAGCCAGGTATTATCTGCCAGTTCTTGCTCCAGTTGATCTCGGCTCCAACCTGCATAACCTAAGGCGACGATAAACTGCTTTGGGGCGTCTTTACTGCCTAAGGCCGATAACACATCTCTTGAGGTTGTTAGCATTAACTCGTCTGTCAGTGATTGGCTATTGTTCCAAAAATCTTGAGGTGTGTGTAAGACAAAGCCTCTTTCGGGATTCACAGGGCCGCCGATAAGGACTCGGGCGCCAAGGGAGGAAACGAGTTCAGGCTCCTCATCGAGTTCCATCTGCTGCAATAGCTCATCGACTTCTATGCCTAAGGGTCTGTTGATCATGATCCCCATAGCGCCCTTCTCATCATGCTCACAAAGATAGATCACCGAACGCTCGAAAAAAGTGTCTTTGAGTGAGGGCATCGCGATTAAGAAGTGGTTTTGTAAACTTTCCATTAATAGGCTCCACGGAAAAGGGAATAGAGACTGGCAACTAGCCTTGATAATCTGGACTATATAGCCTGCTAACCGCCGGCTAGCTTTACTGTATATTTGAGTTTTTCCAGCAAAGTCTTGAGTTGCTCTCTATTGTCAGTTTGCACTTCAATATTGAACTCTTTTACCGTTCCACCACAGCCGCACTGTTTCTTTAATTTCTGGGACAGGGCTTTTAGCTCTTTCTCATTCAAGCCTAGGCCCTTGATGACAGAAACACCTTTGCCTTTACGCCCTTTACTGTCTTTATGGATACGCACGATACCATCTCCAGTTGGGATGTCTTTGAGCTCTACTTCGGGAGATATACGGCCTACATCTGTGCTGTAGACCAAGGATACGTTTGGATCTTTTCTCATGGGCGACTACTAAATAACTTGTGATAATTAGAGTTTAACAAACTGAATAATTTTATGGGAGCTTTATGCTTTATTAAGTCTGAGAGAAAGTTGCACTGAGCAAGAGAGAATTAGGAGATAGTTGAAACTAAGCAGGCTAGCAAACTCTAGCCTCGCTCATTTTCGACATTTTTGAGGAGGATACAGACTTTTATGAAACCAGTTATGCAGCCAGTACGACCCCAATGATGAGTGATATAGCTGTGAGGCACGCACAAGGAATAATAAACTTATGAAACTTTGAATGAGCAATGGCGCAAGAGGTTAAAACGAAGCCTATTGCCGCCGTTCCATAGCTGCCGTTATGTCCGTCTAATAATGTAAAGAGTATCCAGGCCAATACGATAACAGGTAAGATAAATAGACTGATATGTCCCTGGCTCTTTCTGGCTGAAACTTTCTCAGATTGCACCGACGCTTGTTCGGGAGCAAAAAGAAAGATAGCACTCGCGATCAAGAAGGCACCGATAAACCAAAACATAAGAGACTCCATTACTCAGGATTCAAAATTTCACACTAGAAATTAATTGATAATCATTATCATTAAGGTTCTATCTTAAGTCAAGCTGAACGATATACTAATTAGACTAAATTTGAGTTGTAGATCATGAAATTGCTATGTAAGCTGAAATTATAAAATGAATTTTACATGATGCATATCTGATGGAGTCAAAATGAAGAAGGTTATAGTTGGTTTGGTTGCACTGGCACTGAGTGCCTGTAGCACCCTAAAAACGAGTTCGGATTATGATCCTGCAGCAAATTTTGACGATGTAAAGACCTATGCCTGGATCGTTAAAAAGACGAAAGACACGACATATCACCTGGATGGTTTGATGGACCAGCGTATTCGTGCTGCAGTAGACAGCCAGCTAGCGGCGAAAGGCATAACCCTTACCGATGCAGCGACAGCCGATGTGTTAGTTAATTACCTGACTAAAGTTGATAAAAAAATCAACGTAGATACCTTCAACACTAATTATGGTTATAACCCATATTATGGCTCTAGATGGGGATATAGCGGTAGCATGAATACTCAGACTACGGTTCGTGAGTATGAAGTCGGTACCTTGATTTTAGATATGGTGAATCGTGAAAGCGGAAAGCTTATTTGGCGTGGCTCTGTTGCCGATACCATACGTGATCAGAGTACTCCTGAGGAGCGTGTTGAAGTGGTTAATCATGCTATCTCTGAGATGTTAGTAAATTATCCACCTAAGCCTGAAGCTAACTAGTATTCTTGGTGTGGTCTGTTTTATATATTAACTCGTTCTAATTGTGGAACAGGATGGAAGGCGCTCCAGCAGGAGCGCTTTTTTTTTAGCCAAATTCATCACCAATCTTGTGGTTTGTTAAATGTGTTTCTTACTAGACTAAAGTCCAACTTATCAATTTGTAATAGACTGCTATTCTCTGACTACATATCTGGCAGATACCAAGTGAGTGGTACAAGTGGATCAGTTTTTACAGCAATGGTTTGATGAATACGCTAAGGGACAAGGTGTTGAAATTGAGTCTCTTTGCCAACAGACTCGGTCTGAATGGCTTACTCTGTTACAAAGGGTCAAATCGGGTGACCTCGAAGATTGGAAGCGCTCTCCACCTGGGCGAATGTCACTCATCTTACTCATGGGACCTGTAGCGCACCTTTTAAATGATAAAGATGCAATTGACCTGCATCCAGAGGCTCGAGCTCTATGCATTGAAGGAGTCGAATTAGGCCTGGATACTCAGCTGGAGCCTGTTCAGCGTCGCTGCTTCTACGACCCGCTATTTTACTCCGGCAATAGCCAAGACCGTCAACTCTTGTTGTGCCTCCTCGAAGGGATGCAATCTCAAGTCGAATCGATTCATAGGCCCGCTTGGGTGAATTGGTATGAGCATGCTTCTGCTAGTCGGTCAGCAAGTTCTATTACTTTAGACTAGATTTCATCATCTTTCTTAAGTGCTGACGTGGATTGATATTGCAGGCATCGTTAGTTCTAATTTTTGAGACTTGTAGATTCCGATTTCATCATCTTTCTTAAGAGCTGACGTAGCAGTGTGCAGGCTTCATTACCTGAGCCTGTGTGCTGAATGACATCTATATTAGCCACCCAACCCAACTCTTCAAACTCTACAGGAATTTTGCAAAGTTGTTTGCTATTTATTGCTTCTTGGGCAAGATGGGTTGGGAGTAGCCCCCAACCAAATCCAGATTTAGCCAATTCAAGCAAAACATAGTAATTGTCCGCATACCAGACATCCGGTGAATGTTGCTGATTATAATTGCTTGGAGCCCTGTCTCTGCCACCTATGATCAACTGCCTATGTAATTTTAGCAGATCCATATGTTTAGATTTCGAACTTGCTAATGGGTGATTAGGGCTAATCAATAGTTCAAATTCAATAGTCCCTATGGACTCGAAATCGATATTTTCAGGGTAGATAAACTCACTGAAGACCAGACCAAGATCGGCACGCTTTTCACTGACTAGCTGGATGATATCTTGGCTCGAAGCGTTCAAAAATTCGAGTTGTATATGAGGGAAGTATTCAGTGAATTCGATCAGATAATGGGTTAATTGGCTATAGGGTACCCCTTCATCCAGTGCCAAGGTTAACTTTTGTGGCTGCCCCTCACTTAAGGCTTCAACTTGTTGGTTGAGCCTTCTATGCTGGGCAATGACTGCGTTTGCTTGGGGTAAAAGAGCCTCACCGGCTGCAGTCAGCTTAGGGTAACGGCCGGAGCGATCGAACAGTGTCTGATCACTGTCGATCTCCATATTCATAATATTTTGACTTACCGCAGATTGTACCTTGCCCAGTTTCCTGGCCGCGGCCGAAAATGAGCCTGTTTCCACGGTTTCTACGAATGAGTAAAGCTGCTCGAGTGTTAACATATCAGTATTTGTGATGGTAACTAACTTTGTTCTATCATAATTTGGCTTGATAATGGCTGCAAGTCTTTTAGAGGAGTCGCTTGATGACAACCAAGCAACGCGTTACCCATGCCATTTTATTCGAACTGTTTGCCCTTGTGATAGTCGTGCCTCTAGCTATTATTATCACAGGGAAAGATACTTCCGAACTACTCCTGGTTGCCATAGGACTTAGTGTCTATGCGGTAATTTGGAACTATTTTTATAATATCTGGTTCGATAAGCATTTTGGCAATAACAGAAATAAGCGCAGTATAGGGACAAGAATAGGCCATGCATTGGGCTTCGAAGGAGGCATCATAGTTGCGACATTACCCATCGTATCTTGGTTCTTGGGTATCTCAATATTCGCCGCCTTCATACTCGAGTTTACGTTTCTGGTGTTGTTCTTCTTTTACGCCATCGCTTTTAATTATGTCTATGATCGTGTTTGTCAGCGGTTACTAACAACACCGGTTTAGTGACTTATTAAACTAGATTGGCTAAATTAGTGAATGTTAGGTTTTCGTGACTCGCTTAAAGTTTATAGTGCTAAGTAATTGCGAAATTTGCAGAAGGATATAAAATACGCCAATCTGCGAGGATAATCTTTAGTATTTCACGTCAGGGCCGATGAGCTATTATAAGCTTTAGGCACAAGCTATAGGCGTCAATGGCCATTATAGGTTACAAATGATGAATAAATTTTGGCTTATTTTATTATGCTTTATTGGGCTTATTCTCAGTCCTGTAGCATTTGGCTGGAATGATAGTGATAAAGATGGGGTACCGGATATCAAGGATGCCTGCCCGCATACGCCCTTGGGTGTACTGGTCGATGCTTCAGGTTGTGATAAGAGTCGACTATTCAAGCCGGTTTGTTTAATCACAACCGATGACAGGGTTTATCCTGATACTTGTATTCAGGCCACTGAGTTAGCGTTAAATTTTGAGTTCGCTAAGACTGAGATACTCTACTCCCAATGGCAAATTCTCGCTCAAATAAAACAATTTTTACAGCTAAATGACGTTAAATTATGCCTCATTGGACATACTGATGCCGTTGGGAGTGTAGAGGCCAATCAGCTCTTATCCGAGGCAAGGGCAAAAACTGTTAAGGGTATCTTAGTTGAAGATTATGGCTTCGATCCGGAACGCTTTATCGTGAGGGGGATGGGAACTCGCTCTCCAATCAGTACAAATGATACACCAGTAGGCAGGGCCCTGAATCGACGGGTCAATTTTTTAGTCGAGTTAGATCACTAGCGAGCAAGTAGGGCTCAGGGAGTCCGCTTAGAATTTTGATTTGAATTAAACCTGAGGTTAAACAGTTCATATTTATATGAGCTGTTTTTTGGTGTTAGATTTGAATTGCGTTAACTCAAACATTTGTTTGGGAAATTTTTAGGGAGTAATACATGGAAAACTTGGAAGGTTTGATCGAGCAAGCGCCAGAGCTTATCGTGACCTATGGAATGAAGATCATTTTTGCGATTGTCATCTTTGTTATCGGTAAATATTGTGCCGGTATTGCTAAGAAGTTATCTAGTAAGTTGATGACCAAGCGTAAAGTTGATCCTACCGTTGTTTCATTTGTCTCAAATATGGCATGGTCACTCGTGTTTGTGTTCACCATAGTGGCAACACTTGGACAGATTGGCGTACAGACAGCATCACTGGTTGCTGTTATCGGTGCCGCGGGTCTAGCGGTTGGCTTGGCCCTACAAGGTTCACTGTCTAATTTCGCTTCAGGCGTCTTGATGGTGATGTTCCGCCCATGTCGTGTCGGTGATTATGTTGAAGCCGCCGGTATCGCGGGTACAGTCAATGAGATCACTATTTTCTCAACTAAGCTACTGACACCGGATAATAAACTTATTGTGGCGCCAAACTCAGCCATGATGGACGGTACTATTATTAACTATTCTGCGATGGATACTCGTCGTGTCGATTTCGTTATCGGAGTTTCTTATGATGCAGATCTTTTGGAAACGAAGAAGGTACTGACGCGCGTTATTGAGAACAACCAGTATGTATTGAAAGATCCTGCTTACACTATCGCATTGTCTGAGCTTGCCGATTCGTCGGTTAACTTCGTGGTTCGCCCATGGGTTAAGGGCAGCGATTACTGGCCAGCTTATTTTGAAATTCTAGAGCAGATTAAACTAGCACTAGATGAAGCTAACATAGGTATCCCATACCCTCAGATGGATCTTCACTTGAAAGAGACACCAGCAGTTGCATCTTCTGCAGCAGCTTAAGTCTACATTTTTATTGTGACTGCTAGATCTTACTCACACGCTAGCGCACCGAGTGAGACCGCTGGCAATTAGATCGCTGAAAGTTAGACTGCTGGAAGTTAAAAAGGAAAAAGGTCGGCATTTGCCGACCTTTTCTATGTTTGGAACATTTATGCCACACCCTATGGGTGGTTAGGCGTGGTATTTGTGTCTGGAACACTTATGAAGATTTACCAGGGACAGGTATAAATCTTCGCTATGTCTGGAACATTTATGCAACTAAGATACTAGGACCCTAGGACCCTAGGACCCTAGGAACTAGAATCTCAAGTCTTAATGTACCTCACCATATTGATAATCAAATTTTGGCATGCCCCAATGGAATTTTATTGCCAGCATTCTCAAGCCGAAACCAAATGGCAGACAGATGGCCAGGTTGACCCACTCACTGACTCCGTATGACTTAAGACCCACATAGAGTGCGGCAGTGAGCAGGGCGACTAGGGCATAGAGTTCTTTCTTGAAGATCAGCGGCACTTGATTACACAAGATGTCACGAATAACGCCACCAAAAACCCCGGTTACTAGCCCCATGACGATGGCCACTAGCGGGCTAAACCCTAGTAATAGTGTCTTCTGGGCACCGACAATAGAAAATACCGCCAAGCCTAAGGCATCTATGGCTAAGAAGAGCTTAGACAGATAGCGCATCACGGGGGCGATCACTACGGTGAGCAATGAAGCAAATGCAATGGCGATAAGGTAATGAACGTTCTCTACCCAGATTAAGGGATAGTTCCCCAGCATCATGTCACGCAAGGTACCCCCACCGATAGCCGTGGCACAGCCTATGATGACGACGCCGAAGAGATCCATCTGCTTCTTACCTGCACATAGGGCACCTGTCATCGCTTCGGCTATGATACCGATAAGCCAGAGAAGGCTAATAAATTGAACTTCTTGCATGATATAGAGTGCCGCTGAGTAAAAGGAGACGGATTTTGCCTGATAAAAAACCGAAGTGATAGCTATAAAAATTAATTTTATGGATTAGAATTTGTAATGATTAAGTTTTTTCCTCTCCCTTTGTTGCTGGTAATTTTGCTTTTATATGGTTAGTAATGGTAATCCAATATTGACTAATTATGTATTTATCATTGCCTTGAAGTATTGTTAGTGTTTTGTTGGGTTTTTATTGTGTTAACTGCAGTTCTACTCGTGATGATTTCTGACTTTATCTTATGAGCTAACGACTCTTATTTTTGGCAGATAAATACTGGCACTCGTTATGTTCAGGGAGTAGTATTCATGCCTCGAAATCATAAACAGGGGCTAAGATGATCGATTTTCGCAGTGATACAGTAACCAAGCCAACGACTGCAATGCGCGAGGCAATAGCCAATGCCGAAGTAGGGGATGATGTTTATGGCGATGATCCTACGGTAAACAGTTTAGAGGCCATGGCCGCCGAGATGTATGGCTTCGATGGTGCCTTATTCACTTCATCAGGTACTCAAGCAAACTTATTGGCCTTGATGGCTCATTGTGAACGTGGCGATGAGTATATTTGTGGCCAGCAGGCTCATAACTACAAGTTTGAAGGAGGCGGCGCGGCGGTACTTGGCAGCATCCAGCCTCAACCGCTGACTAACCAAGCAGACGGCAGTATCTTGCTCACCGACATTCAGGCTGCAATTAAGCCTGATGATGTCCACTTTGCTCACACTCAATTGCTCAGCCTCGAGAACACCATTGGGGGGAAAGTCTTGCCGCAGGCCTATTTGGCACAAGCGCAAACGTTAGCATTCGACAATAAGCTGAAAATCCACTTAGATGGTGCTCGAGTCGCTAATGCGGCCGTTGCGCAAAATATCGCTATCGGTGACATCACCCAATATTTTGATTCCGTTTCTATCTGCCTCTCTAAAGGCCTGTGTGCTCCGGTAGGCTCCTTGCTTTTAGGTGATGAGCGCTTAATTCATAAAGCCAGGCGCTGGCGTAAGATGCTTGGCGGTGGCATGCGCCAAGCCGGTATTTTAGCCGCAGCGGCTAAACTTGCTATCACTGACCAAGTCGATCGCCTGGCTATCGATCATGACAACGCGCGCTATTTAGCTGAGTGTTTGTCTGAGCTTGATGAATTTGAGATAGAAGCTCAGCAGGTGCAAACCAATATGCTGTTTGCCGAGGTGAAGCAAGATGTAGACATCAAGCATATCGCGACCGAGCTTAAGTCTCTGGGGATATTAATCAGCCCGGGTTCTACTTTGAGGTTAGTGACTCATGCCGATATCAGCCGAGCCGATATCGATAGCTTTATCGCTAAACTAAAAGGCTTGCTGGCTTAATGGTCTGATAGTGACTCATTAGCCAGTAATGTAATCATTAAAAAGTCTGCCGAGGCAGACTTTTTAAATTCACTCTTATTAAAACCAAGAATACCAAGGCTAGGTATTTCTACAGTTAGCGCCTCTAGTGAGAGTGGTTATTATGACTACTGCCGGGCATCTGTTGTCCGTCACTGGTATAAAACCCTGAGCTGCCGTGTTGAATGAATCCTTGAGTGATCATCTTGGCGATAAAGGGATCTGACTCGCTGTCGCCCACATCGGCAAAATCGATATCTTTGTATCCCGCAGTCAAGATCTTAAAATCCGCAGGTGTGACCGACTTTACCTCGCTGAGTTGATAAGTCAGTCGTTGCTCCCCTCGACCCATAGTGAGGCGGTAGGGTAGCTCGAGTGATGTTGCCCACTGCAGGCTCACCTCTTGCCCTCCCTGTTCACCGCTAAAACTCTCAACTGTCAGACAAGTGTGATCGATGTCATCGGCTTGCTTAAGCTCAGAGCGTACTTCTGGTGAGACGAGATGAAAGACCTGTTCTAAATCGTAGCTGATATTGAGGGATAGCAGGTCGCCAGTGCGATAACTCACAGAGCGTTTATCCATTGGAAAGTAGCGAACATATTCGCCGTTACGCTGCCAAGCCTCGAAGGTTTGCGGCGACCTTTGGTAGATAACCGTATCTTGGTAGCGCGTCAGTTGCAGCTCATGACCCAGCTTGCTTGAGTCATCTCCCTTGAATATCACATAAGTTGCGCTGAGCTGGCTCGGTGATATCCCGTCGCATACCTGCTGTATCTTGTCAGGCTGCTCGACACTCAAGGCTGGCTGAATCTGCGTCGATTGACTCGCTGTTGATAGGTTAGCTGCAGTGGAATGACTCGCTGTCGAATGAGCCGACACTGTGTGAACGAAACCTATGAGTAGGGTGGCGCTCAGCAAAGAATACTTCATAACAACTCCTGTGCTTTGGATTGTTTGAATGAAGGCCGTCTAAGTCGTACCTATGGGTATAAGATTAGACGGCCAATAAACAGCGGCTTATAGAGCCGCTTCGGCTTTTACGACTAAGCTCGCGGCGTGGTTTATCACATGGAAAATATGGTTCTGCTCTACAGTCCCTTGCACTAAGTGCGCGCCGGGTCCACTGGCAAAAATTCCCACATCTTCTCCCGCATGGGTTTCAGACTCTAATGGCACTAAGGCTTCTTGATGGAATCCTGCGCTTTGTGTATCCACATAGTTGAGGTCGAAACGACCGGCTGCGATTGGTAGGCCATAGCGCTCATCTCCGCCAGTTTCCAAAGCTGCGTAGCCACGACCATTGGTGTAGCCCACCGTAGTGTAAGGCATGCCGTTGGCATCGGTTGAGTTAGTGACGGCCGAGATGCCGCTGGAATCATTGCCCTTTACTAGGCCCAGAATAGGATTGCCTCGAGTCGGGTAACCGGCAATGGTGAACACATGGCTGTGATCTGCGGTAACCACAAGCAGAGTATCCTTGCTCGAGGTCTTTTCCATGGCGACGCGCACGGCTTCAGACAGAGCAATTGTGTCGTGTAGCGCTCTTGCCGCATTGCCTGCATGGTGGGCATGGTCGATACGACCCGCTTCTATGATAAGCACGAAGCCTTTGTCATTCTTCTTGAGAATATCGATAGACTTGGCCGTCATTTCGGCAAGGGATGGCTCGCCAGTCGCGCCGTCTGTCGTACGGTCGTAGTCATATTCCATATGAGATGAATTAAACAGACCGAGGGCATGGTCTGTGGTTGCTGGATCCAATGCTAAGAAGCTGTCTCTGTCGGCAACATAAGCTGAGTTGGCATATTTAGCGGTCCACTCAGATGTTAAGTCACGGCCATCGAGTCGCTTACCACTCTTGCCTTCAGGATCTGTCATTGTATTAGGGATAAATGCGCGACGTCCGCCGCCCATCACCACGTTGATACCCGAGCCATAGCCGTAATCCAGCAGTTGAGCCGCGATATCTTTACAGCCGTTACTCACGGCTTCTACCGTCAGGTCCGCATCACTCTCCCAGTTGCGCTCCGGTGAATGGGCATAGGTCGCGGCAGGGGTTGCATGGGTGATACGGGCGGTAGATATCACCCCAGTGGACATGCCTGCAATAGAGGCAAGTTCGATGGAAGTCATTAGATCTTGTCCCTGAGTCGACGCACAATTTCCGCGAGTCACGCCTTCAGCCTGTGAAAGCACGCCAACATCGGTTTTAACTCCTGTGACCATGGCCGTCATGGTGCCGGCAGAATCAGGTGTCTGACCATCGACATTGTAGGTTTTAGCCAGACCAAGATAAGGCAAGGTCTCGAACGAAAGTGAGTTTTCCTCACCTGTCTTGCCTTTAAGTTGACCATCTAATATTCGCGCCGCCGTCACAGTTGAAACCCCCATGCCGTCACCGACGAAAAGGATAATGTTTTTAGCTGCGCCTGCTTGATTATTTACCTCTAGTTCACTGGCTTGAGTCACACGACGTTGGCCATCTATGTACCACTCATTGACTGCGGCCCAATCTTTACCGTCGCTGCCGTTATTGCCATCACTGCCATTGTTACCATCACTGCCGTTTGTGCCGTTGTCACCGTCGCTACCACACGCCGCCAAACCTAAAATTGCTGCCATCGACAGTACGAGAAATTTCTTATTCATGATTTGCTCCAGATGAGTACTGTTTGATTAGTATTTAGTGCCGCCAAGCGATTGCGCCTGGTTGATGATATGGAAGATCACATTCTGCTCGATAACACCTTGAGCCAGATGAGAGCCGGGGCCAGTTGCATGAAGGCTGATATCTTCACCCGCATGGGTTTCACTGCTTAATGGCACTAATGACTGTTGCATAAAATTTTTCTGCTCTGTATCGACTGATGAAAGATCATCACGCTGGCCGATAATGGCGCCGGGGCCATTGGTGTAGCCTAATGTAGTGTATGGCTTGCCATCGTCTGCTATGGCTAAGTCACCACCTACGTTATGGACCAGACCAAGAATGGGATTACCACGCTCCGGGTAACCGGCAATGGTGAATACATGGCTGTGATCTGCGGTGACCATGATTAAGGTGTCATCGGGGTTGGTATTTTCAAACGCGGCTTTTACCGCATTTGATAATTCTACCGTGTCCACTAGGGCGCGATGGGCATTACCCGCATGGTGAGCGTGATCGATTCGGCCCGACTCAACGATAAGCAAGTAGCCTTGCTCATTCTTGTTGAGGATCTCGATGGACTTGGTGGTCATCTCTGTGAGTGAGGGCTCACCTGCGGTGTCATCTAGACGGTCCGCCTCATATTCCATATGTGACGAATTAAACAGGCCAAGCAGATGATCTGTAGTGCTGGTATCTATGGCATCGAAACCTTCTTTATCCCACACATAGGCGGCATTGCTGAAGTTTTCTGTCCAGGCTTGAGTGAGATCCACACCATCACTGCGACGACCCGATTTATTCTCACCGTCGGTCACGGTATCAGGAATAAAATTGCGGCGGCCGCCTCCCAATGCCACACTCAAAGCGTCAGCCTCATCACGCATCACTAGCTGATACGCTATGTCTTTACATTCATTGGTTATTGCTTCTGTAGGTAAATTGCTATCGGCTTCCCAGCCTCGCTCTGGTGTTGCGGCATAAGTCGCAGCTGGTGTGGCGTGTGTGATACGAGCCGTACTGACAACGCCAGTAGATAGCCCCTTGGCATTGGCTAAGTCGACTAGGGTGATTAACTCGTTACCTTTAGATGATAAGCAGTTAGCGCGAAGGCTGGCATCTGAAACAGATAACACTCCGGCTTTAGACTTAACCCCGGTAGCCATGGCGGTCATAGTGCCAGCTGAATCCGGAGTCTGCTGGTTGGTGTTATAGGTTTTAACTAGGGCCGTGTGAGGAAACTGCTCGAAGCTAAGAAAGTTTTCTTCACCACCGTCATTGCCTTGGAGCTGCTGACCTTGATAGATGCGCGCCGCCGTGAGTGTCGAAATACCCATGCCGTCACCGACAAACAGAATGACATTTTTGGCTTGGGTCTTGTTCGTTTGCAGGGTTTTATCGTTGACAACTTGCGCACTGGTTTTGAACCATAGACTGTCAGTTTGCGTGGCAGGTAAAACTGCGGCGTTGGCCGCCATAGTCACTAAACTGCATGAAACGAGTGCAGCTACTTTTTTCATATTAATCACTATCATCACCCTTATTGTATTGAGGTATGTTGGGATTTCATTTTTAGACGCGACGATTGTCGGTGTTTTTCATGACAGAAATGGGTTGGGTATGTGTAGGTTTTGTGACTTTGTTGTGGGGCGACGAGGCTTTACTCTTTTCTTGCTGAGCTCAATCTGTTTGCTTACGGTGCAAACTACCGAGACTTACTCGATATTGGTGAGGTAGTTCCATTTAATATCTTATTAAGCTGTTGTTTATTAGCTAATTAAAAGTTGGCCCTCAACTTGCTACCTATTAATAGGTATTCAGTGTCATTCGAAATGAAGGCCTGTTACTGGCTCTGAATCTTTGTAGTCAGACATTGAAACTGATTAACTTTTGACTGTTAAGTTTTAAGAAGGGAGATATAAATGAAATATTACAGCCGTAGATTTATCAAACCTGAGCACCTAAATCCTGCTAATGCACTGTTTGGTGGCCAGCTGTTAAGTTGGATAGATGAGGAGGCGGCCATTTTTGCCGGGTGCCAGATGCACAGCCAGAGCATAGTGACTAAGATTATTTCGGAGATTAACTTCAGAACTCCTGCCAGGCAGGGAGATGTTATCGAGTTTGGACTAGAGATGGTCAGCGCTGGTTCTAGCTCGATAACCGTGCGCTGTGAGGTGAGAAACAAGGTGACCCGTCTACCTGTGGTCTACATAGATAAGATGGTGTTCGTGAATGTTAATGAGCAGGGCTTGCCAATTCCACATGGAATTCGTGCAAACGCAGCCTGACTCGAGGCCTGAAGAATTAAAGGACTAGGCATAGGCTTAGTCCTTTTTATTGTCAGTGTGTTAGGCTAGCGGCCAATTCATGCCTTCCGGTCTGTGCCTTGCTACTATGCCGGACAATAAAATCCTGTCAGCCCTATGAACACATTAACGCATTCCATTCGAAACCTGATGAGTCAATTGAGTCGGGAGTCCATAGGCCTTATCTGCTGTTGTATTGCGGCGGCCGCCTTCCTCATCTTCCCCGAGACGGCAATATCTTTGGTGGCCGGGGTAACGGGTTATGCTATCCACGAATTTGGCCTGGCTTTTATCATCATTCCCTCCCTATTTGTGATTTTATCTCTGGCCATCGCCTTGAGTCCTTGGGGTAAAATTAAGTTAGGTAAAGGTGCTAAACCCGAATTTGGCTTTGTCAGCTGGACCGCCATGTTATTTGCCGCAGGTATGGGGTCGGGACTTATTTTCTGGGGCGTGGCCGAGCCTATCGCCCATTATGCGCACCCCCCCGCATTTGTGTCTGTCGATAACATAGGTAAAGATAGTGCCCTAGCCTTGACCTATTTTCATTGGGGGCTACATGCCTGGAGCCTCTATGCTATTTCAGGTTTGGTGATGGCATGGTTTGCCTTCAATAAGTCCAGACCTATGACCATCTCGGCAAGCTTCACCGATAAACCAGAGTCAAGCCGGTATCAAGTATTCGATCTTCTGGCTGTGGTGGCGGTGATCTTCGGCGTGGCTGGAACCTTGGCCAATACCATAGCCTTAGTGGAAAGTGGCGTGGAGCAGAGCATAGGCTCAGATATTGGTGGACTGAGTTTTCGACTCGGTCTGCTAATGGCCATCACCTTAGCCTTTACCCTTTCATCTACCATGGGGCTGGATAAGGGCATCAAGCGGATGAGTCTGTTTAATCTGCTGTTGGTTGTCGTCATGCTGGTGGCGGTGTTAGCCTTGGTCGACCCTCTATCTGTCGCCAGTACTGTGGTGACTTCAACTCTGACTTATCTGCAACTCTTACCGTCTGTCTCTTTCTCTATTGATATGGATTCTCGACAATGGAGTGAAGGTTGGAGCATCATCTATTTTGTCTGGTGGATTGCCTGGGCACCTTTTGTCGGTCCCTTTATCGCTCGAATCAGTCGTGGTCGTACCATACGTCAATATCTGCTGTGCACCATACTCATACCCACTATGACCTCCATTGTCTGGTTCAGTACCTTCGGCGGCAGTGTATTCGAGATGAGTATCTTGCCTGATGTAGTACAGGCGACCAATACAGATTTTACCTTAGGCCTGTTCACTTTCTTCGATAACCTGGCTTTTGGAAAAATCCTGACCTACAGCGCCATCTTGCTTTTGATAACCTTTGTGATTACCAGTGCCGATTCGGCTATCTATGTCACTAGCATGATGACGGGGAGTCAGGCGGTGAAATCTAAGTTGATGTGGAGTCTGGTATTAGTTGCGATCACGGCGGCTCTGGTATTGAAAAATAATATCGACCTGAATAAGCAGATCGCGATTTTTGGTGCGCTCCCCTTTACGCTAATTTTACTCGCTCAGGCAGGCATCATGGTGAAAGAACTGATAAAACATAAGTCATAGATGTAAGTAGAACGGAATTAATTGAATTGGAATGATATTTTGTGTCCAGATTCCCCTTTTCGCTAATTTTACTCGCTCAGGCAGGCATCATGGTGAAAGAACTGATAAAACATAAGTCATAGATGTAAGTATAACGTAATGAGTTGAATCGGAACGATATTTTGTGTCTTGGCTTAAATTTCGGCCCACTCTATTTTTTCGGCGCTCTGAGCCATTTTCCGAATAGGATCATAGTCTCTGTCCTCGGTCGCGGAGAAATGTGAGATCTCAACCTTGTCCAATATACTTCGGCCGATAGGATCTTGGTGCATCTCCACTAAGAGATGTTTAATGCGTCGACGTAATTCAACCGGGACAAGCCTAGATATCATCCAGGGCGGGAAACTGCTGGGGCCAAGGGTGTCTATTACGCGCAGCTTTGAAGCGAGTTCTGGGCGTTTTATCATCTCTAATTCCAGTACCCAGCTATCGATAGCCGAAGCGTCGATCCGATTGTCTAAGATCATCTGTATCGAGTTCTGGTGGGCACCTGATTCGACAATCTTGCCAAAATATCGACAATCCTTACCCATCTTAGCCAGATGGTCACGCACGACATAAGTGCCAGAGTGGGACTGTGGTTCATTATAGGACCAACGCATGCCTTCGAGATCGGCAAACTTGCGTATTGGACTGTCTTTGTGCACCACCACATCAGAATAGTAGACGGCCCTATTGCGGTAACGCCTGCCCTTTAATACTGGTGTCGCCAGCAATTCAACTTGGGGAGCAGGTTTGTCTACCTTCCAGATATAGGGAAGGCCGCAGATCCAACATATTTCGATATCGCCGGCATCGAAGCCGAGCTCCCGCTCTTGCCAGGGGATATCCAGACAAGCTTCTATGTGGATATTTAATCTATTAGTCAGGTATTCGGCCAAAGATTTTACAAAATCATCGGCATTAGGGGCCATGCAGGAGGTGAGTTTCAATGTGTTCATTTTTCTATTTTGGCTGCGGTTTTAGTCTGGGTATGTAAACAGAGGGGTTAGGCCTCGATTCGATATACTTAGTTCTTTTTCTCATCTTCATCGCTTAAGTCTGCTTTAACCGATTTGACCGCATCACGAGAGGCGTGGCCTATGGCCTTAGTTGCATCTCTCGTTGCATGACCTATCTCAGTAGTGACTTCCTTGGTGGTTTGGCCGATAGTGCGTCCTGCATCTTGTAGGTCAGCGCAGCCAGTCAGTCCGATAAAAAGCACTAGAACCATCAGGGATAATTTCATTTTGAATACTCAAGGTTAGATGTCCGGGCTATTTTAGCGGTTTAAGGCCGTGGCCGAAAGAGAAACAAGCTTCTTGTTATGGACTAGGGGGCGCAGGTATTTTATCGGGAGTTTGGAAAATGCTTGGTTATTAAGTCTTAAAATGTGCACTGCCTCATAAAAGAGGCAGTTTAAATTAAGCATTTGGAGTTTTAGCCCACAGCTTCTATACCAATTGGCAGACTAGAGCTTAGCTAGTTTTTCATCAAGATCTGCTATCAAGTGCTGCATGATCTCTTGTACCGATGTATCTTTAGTCGACTCATCCATGAAGATCTTAAAGGTCACCAGCACATGACCATCGTCTTTAATTCGTTTGTTTTGCATCGAGAAATAAGCACTCTCGGCCTCAGCCTCTCTAACGACGAATCCATCCAGTTCGAAGATACGGTTACCTGAGCGGTCGTGCCATTTTGTGATTCGGCTTAATCCAATTTCGCAAGATTGATTAAATTCAACATGATTTTGCCATGTTGTTGGGTGTGCAGGATCTTTAACGTGTGGGCATCGAACGGTATAGTTGTATACATGTGAGATTGCTGTCATATATTACCTACTTGTTTGCGAGTACTAATGCCATCATAGACATTGCTTTTCTGATCGGTCAACTTTATTCGTCTTTATTCATATAAGTTTACTGTCTCTTCCTAACGAGAATAGTGAACTTGCTATAACTCTTTTTTAGCATGACTCAAACCCAGATAACCTTGTGCTAGATCTCACTTTTTAACTATTTATCACTCTTGTTTCGTCTTCGGTTAATAAAGCAACAGCTAATTGACTATTGGGCTGTGTGTTGTCGGGTCCTTTACTCCAAGAATGAATACCTATCAGTAAAGGTGATACTAACTAACTTCTGTATCTCATGTTTAAAGATGATAATCAGTAAATCATTTGCTTGATTCACAGACTATATATCCAAAATCTTTGGATACATATGTATTGCTATATGTTGTTCAATTTGCAAAGGAGGCAGTGAGTGAACACTTAGTGATGAATGAAATGTGATGCAAATGAAATAAAATTGTAAATAGCTATTAATGCCGCATTTATCTGCTTATAATTTCTCGATAAAAATTAAATTTCTATACTCTACCGGAGGCTTAAATGCTGGCCAGAACCGTTTCAATTTTTAAGTGGTGCGCTCTTTTCATCGCCACAGTGCAACTCACGGCTTGTGGAGAGGCTCCGGCGCCTCAAGCCCCAATGCTTCCTAGTGTGATAGTCAATACGGCTAATACCAAAGAAATTCAGTCAAAGTCTGAGATAGTAGGACGTACCAGGGCATCTGAAGATGTCACCATCAAGTCTCAAATCCAGGGTCAATTACTCAAGCGTGCGTTTATTGAGGGGGATGACGTTAGTGCCGGCGATCTGTTATTTGAGATCGACCCTGCCAATTATATTTCCGAGTTAGCTCAGCAAAAAGCGGTGCTTAAGCAGGCACTAGCATCGAGAGATGTGGCGGTAATGAATTGGGAACGTGGCAGAAGACTGCTTCCCGATGGAATGATCAGTGCTCAAGATATGGATGAGTTAACTTCACGTAAGCTCACCACTGCAGCAGGTGTGGTACAAGCCGAAGCCGCCGTGCAAGGGGCCGAGTTACAACTTAGTTACACCAAGGTCTACGCACCTATTTCCGGTCGTATCAGTAATGCTAAGGTCAGTACCGGAGACATAATTACGCCAAATTCAGAGATGGCGAACCTGGTTCAGCTGCAACCTATGTGGGTTAACTTTCAGGTTGCAGAGAAGACGCTTATCTCTGCACGGCAGAATTTCTCACAGGCGGCAAAACATGAGGTGAAGATCTCAGATATCGTGATAAGCCTGCGTCTGCCTAATGGCAGCATGTTTAACGAGACGGGTTATATCGATTTCATCAGTAATAAAGTCGATGCAGCGACGGGAACCTTACCCATCAGAGCAACTTTCAAGAACGATGTTAAGTTAATGCTGCCAGGCCTGTTTGTGACTCTGATAATCGAATCCCCCATCAAAGAGAAAGCCTTACTCATTCCTCAAGCCGCAGTACAGGAAGATCAGCAGGGACGTTTCGTCATGGTGCTCAATGATCAAGATGAAGTAGAAAAGCGCATCGTCGAGCTTGGTGAGCGTTTCGGTATCGACTGGCGTGTGCTTAGCGGTCTTGAAGATGGCGAGCGTATCGTAGTCGATGGCTTACAGAAGATCCGTCCGGGTATCAAGGTGAATGCTGTCGAACAAGAAATCGTGCCATTTCAAGATACTCAAGCTACACCCACTGCCAGCGATGCTAAGTAAAGTAGGACTAAATGTATATGAGTGAATTTTTTATTGGTGGCTCTAAAATTAGCCTAAGTTTGCCTTTGTCACTGGCTAACAGGGAAATGTCATGATTAGTGAATTTTTTATTGGCTTGGCCCTAAGTTTGCCTTTGCCCACATCAAATGTTTGCCTTTGCCCACATCAAATGTTTGCCTTGAAGATGGCAGGGGGATGTCATGATTAGTGAATTTTTTATCAACAGACCAAAGTTTGCCTTCGTCATTTCGACGGTACTGACACTTGTTGGCCTGATCTCTATTCCGATCTTGTCTGTGTCAGAATTTCCTGAGATAGCACCACCTCAGATTAATGTGTCGACCAGTTATTCCGGTGCTAGCGCCAATATCGTCAGAGACACCATAGCTCAGCCATTGGAAGCGGAAGTGAACGGCGTCGAAGACATGCTCTATATGGAGTCTAAGAGCGCCAACGATGGTAGCTACTCCTTGAGTGTGACATTCGATGTGGGTACCGATGCCGACATGGCTCAGGTGAAAGTACAGAACCGAGTGCAGCAGGCCATGCCTAGGCTACCTGCTGAGGTTCAGCGCCAGGGCGTAAAGGTTGAGAAACAGAGCCCGAATATCTTGATGGTGGTGAATCTGGTGTCCCCCAATGAGACGTTCGATTCTCTGTTTATCACCAACTATGCCGGACTCAATATTACCGACTCTTTAGCGCGTCAAAATGGTGTGTCTAAAGTTCAGGTGATCGGAGCGCTGGACTACGCCATTCGTATCTGGCTGAACCCGGATAAGATGGCCAGTCTTGGGGTAACGGCATCGGACGTCATAGCCTCACTACAGGAGCAAAACATTCAGGTAGCGGCGGGTCGTATCGGCGCCGCCCCAGTGGATCCGGAGCAGCAGTTCCAATACACATTGCAAACCAAGGGACGTTTGAAGGATCCCCAAGAATTTCGTGAGGTGATGATCCGCGCCAACAATGATGGATCTAAAGTTATCGTCGGTGATGTAGCTCGTGTTGAGCTTGGTTCTCAGACTTATGATGCCCAAGGCCGACTGAACAATAAACCTTCTGCCATCATTGCCGTCTATCAATCACCCGATGCGAATGCATTAGAGGTTGGTGCGGCAATTAAGGCCGAGATGGACAAATTGTCGAAGCAGTTTCCTAGAGACCTGGAATATGAAGTTCTCTATGACACCACAGAGTTTGTCGAAACTTCGATCAAGGAGGTAGTGCAAACGCTGTTTATCTCCATTGCACTCGTGGTCTTAGTGGTGTTTATCTTTCTGCAGGATGTACGCTCGACTCTGGTACCTGCTATCGCGATCCCAGTGTCTCTTATCGGCACATTTGCCTTCTTGCTGGTTTTTGGCATGAGCATCAATACGGTATCTCTGTTCGCCCTGATCTTGGCTATCGGTATTGTGGTCGATGATGCGATTGTGGTGGTGGAGAACGTCACTCGCTTGATGGAAGATGAGGGATTGTCACCGAAAGAAGCGACATCTAAAGCGATGAAAGAGGTCACAGGGCCTATTATTGCGACCACCTTAGTATTACTGGCGGTGTTTGCCCCTACGGCTGTGATGCCTGGGATCACGGGTCAGATGTACGCCCAGTTCTCTGTGACTATATGTATCTCGGTACTTATTTCATCGATCAATGCCCTGACATTAAGCCCGGCTCTGTGTGCTTCCCTTCTTAGACGGCCAAAGAAGCATACTAAAGGCTTTCATGCCACCTTCAATAAACATTTTGAGCGTGTGACTGGCAAGTACATGAAGTTGGTTTCATCCCTGACTCGTAAGCTTTCCTTAGTCTTAGTTGTGTATGTAGGCCTGCTCGCCGTAACGGGAGGCGTAGCTAATATCTTGCCTTCAGGTTTCGTGCCAATGGAAGATAAGAAGGCCTTCATGGTGGATATTCAGCTACCGGATGGTGCGTCACTTAACCGTACCGAAGAGGTGATGAGAGACCTTGTTGAATTAACATTAGCCGAGCCTGGGGTCGAGAATGTGATCCATGCCAGTGGTTTTAGTATCCTATCCGGTTCGGTTGCCTCCAATGGTGGTTTGATGATCGTGACACTTTCCAGCTGGGAGGAGCGAGATACTCCCGACATGGTGGAAGCGGCGATAGTGACCAAGTTGCAGGCCAAGTATGCGGCTAATCCTTCGGTGAAAGCCATGGCATTCTCATTGCCACCAATTCCTGGTGTGGGTAGTGTCGGTGGTTTCGAATTTGTGTTGCAGGATACTCAGGGACGAACGCCTCAGGAGCTAGCTTCTGTGATGCGAGCCTTGATCATGAAAGCCAATGAACAGCCTGAAATTGCCATGTCATTCAGTAATTTCCGTGCCGATGTGCCGCAGATGTATGTGGATGTAGACAGAGACAAGGCCAAGGCGTTAGGTATCTCCCTTAACGAAATTTTCTCAACCATGCAGACCATGCTGGGTTCCATGTACGTCAACGATTTCAACCGTTACGGCAAGGTATTTAGGGTGATCTTGCAGGCCGAAGGAGAATTTCGTAATTCTGATCAAGATATCTCGCGTTTCTATGTCCGCTCTAACACCGGGGAGATGATCCCTCTGAGTACACTGGTGACAGTGACTCCGATATTGGGTCCTGATGTGATGACCTCATATAACATGTTTAGCTCGACCACCATCAATGGTTTCCCCGCAGCAGGTTTCAGCTCGGGTGACGCCATTACCGCCATGGAGCGTGCGGCTAATGAGACTCTGCCTACGGGTTATACCTTCGAATGGACAGGTCAGACTTACCAAGAGATCAAGGCGGGTAACTTAGCGCCCTTGATTTTTGCCCTGGCGTTGGTGTTTACCTATCTGTTCTTAGTGGCTCAGTATGAGAGCTGGACTATACCTTTCGCGGTTATTCTGGCCGTGCCAATTGCGATATTGGGGGCCTTCCTCAATATCTGGTTGATGGGCTCAGACTTGAACCTTTATGCACAGATAGGTCTGGTGCTCTTGATTGGGCTGGCGTGTAAGAATGCCATCTTGATCGTGGAGTTTGCTAAGCAGCTGCGTGAAGAGGGCAAGAGTATTCTCGAGGCAGGTGAGACGGCTGCAAAATTGAGATTCCGTGCGGTATTGATGACCGCTTTCTCCTTCTTGCTCGGGGTCTTACCTCTGATTATCGCCACAGGTGCTGGTGCGGGAAGTCGACGTGCCTTGGGTTATTCGGTATTTGGCGGTATGTTAGCGGCCACTATCGTAGGAACCCTATTAGTTCCTGTCTTTTATGTGATGATGCAAACGATGCGGGAGAAGTTTAAAGCTAAGGCTAAGGCCGAATAGGCTAAGTCTAAGTTTAAACGGCAACAAGATAAGCCAACAGGCTCGGGACTCAAATCCTGAGCCTTTTTTTGTGGGCCCGCATATGCGGTTAGGGTGATTAATTGATGATTTAGAGCTACTTTTAATAGACGGTACTAATGCCTAGGTGATGCGTATGCACATGCAAATGACCTTACAGCTGTTAGTATTTTTTGTGGTAGCGATAATATTAGGGATCTTGTTACGCAGGCTATTGAAAAATACGGCAATTCCATACTCTGTGGCCCTATTAGTCTTAGGAATGTTGATTGGCTCTGTGTTGGATTATGAAGTTCATAGCCCCTTCCTGCACGAACTTAAATCATCCTTTCTGCTTGCTAGTCAGTTAGACGCTAACCTTATCATGTTTATTTTTTTACCGGCTCTGGTATTCGAGTCGGCTTTCTCGTTAGAAGTTCATCTGTTTAAGCGTATGTTTTCCCAGATCGCCCTGTTGGCGATCCCGGGAATGGTGCTCTGCACTGGGATCACAGCCTTGTTAAGTCTCAGCGTTCTACCTTGGCACTGGTCGGTGGGAACAGCCTTGATGTTTGGTGCGATTGTCAGCGCTACGGATCCGGTTGCTGTGGTGTCCTTGCTAAAAGAGATGTGCTCAAGAGCCCGGCTGCAAACGCTGATCGAAGGGGAGTCATTACTCAATGATGGTACCGCCATCGTCTTGTTTACCTTATTTTTGGGGCTAGCGACTCAGGCACAGGCCGAGTTGAGTTTCATGCACGTGATAGGTGAATTTACTCGGGTCGTTAGTATAGGTGTGCTTATCGGTGCCGTTGTCGCGGCAATCAGCCTGATGTTTATCGGCTCCTTATTTAATGACAGCCTAATAGAGATCGCACTGACGCTGGTCTTGCCCTATCTGGTATTTTATCTGTCTGAGCATGTATTTCACGCATCGGGTGTGGTGAGTGTGGTCACACTGGCACTCATATACGCAGGCCCTGGTCGAACGCGTTTCTCCCCCGAAGTGATGGAGCACCTGCATCACTTCTGGCATACCTTATCTTATCTATTTAACACCTTGATATTTATCTTAGTGGGTCTGGTTATATCGACTCGACTCGGACTCGCCGATCTCGCTAATTGGCAATACTTAGCGGTGATCTTTGCCGGAATACTGGTCATCAGGACCATGGTGATCGTCGGTTTTATGCCGATCTTAGCCAGAATAGGCATAGGTTTGACCAAGGAGAAATCAATCGTCTTGATATGGGGGGGCTTGCGGGGGGCTGTTTCATTAGCATTAGCCTTAATCGTGGCGACGAATGAATCTTTAGACATTCAGCTACGGGATCAGGTGCTGTTTCTCACAGCGGGTATAGTGGTCCTCACCATAGTGGTCAACGGCTCGAGTATGCGTTTTGTGATGGCAAAACTTGGGCTGGACAAGCTGCCGAAGGCCAAGCAGAAGACCTTTGCTAAGGTGCAGCATAAGATCTCCGATGAAATAGCCAAGGTAAGGGAGAGCCTTAAACAAGATGAACATCTGAAGGCGGTTAATTGGTCGATGGTCGATCGCAATATTATCACCGTAGCGACGCCCTATAAGGAGGAAGAAAGCATAGATACTCAGGTGGAGTATCAAAGAAAGCTACTGGAATCTGAGCGACAATTTTATTGGAATCAATTTGCTAAGGGTCTCCTTAGCCAAGATGCAACCCACATCTTAATCGGCGCAATAGAGAAGGCGCTAGATGGGACGCCGCAGATTTGGCCCAGACCGTCCATTACCAAGCATTGGCATATTCCTAAATGGGCGAATCAGTGTGCAAAAATGCCGATAATAGGAGGCTATGCACGGGCCGCGAGTTACAAGCAGCATGTCATTACCTTCGAGAGTGCCAGAGGCTTGTATGAGGCGAGTGCTTATATTCTTGAACTCGCTCCTAGCTTGTCTTTAGAGGCTGTTCAGCTGGAAAAAGTATTGCAGCAAGTCAGCCTGGTTAATCAATTTGCCGATAAAACCTTAAATGATTTTCGTAAGGACTCGCCCCATCTGGTTGAGCGGGTAGAGTCCTATCTGGCCTTAAGGATATTGCTCAATACAGAACGTAAAAAGATCCAGGAGTTGACCCATGAAGGCATGATCTCGGAAGTCGATGCCGAGAAGCTTATCGAAGAGGTAGAGCTCAAGATGCATGAGAGCAAGAAACTGAATCAGCTAGTCTGAACCTTATTATTTCAGTGTATTAGCCCGTAAAAATAAGCAAGGCCCGCTCACTTAAAAAGTGAGCGGGCCTTGCAGTTTGCTGATTCTTTGCAGGGAAAAAGCTAACTTTCACCACTCTATAACAAGTGTATAAGCCTTTGCTAGAGATAAGTCACAAATTTACCATCTCGAATAATCAATCTCACCTATTTACAATGGCACTGAATGTTTATCATACGTGTCATCTTGTATCTGACCGTTTTTCGCAATAAAAAGCCCATCCGGAGATAGGCTTATAAATGACTGACTGCTTACGAGCCAATCACTCTCGCATTAGAGCGCATTGGTGAAGATCTGGCAGATCTCTGCGTGTGTTGCTTGCTTAGGGTTGGTAAAGCCACATGCATCCTTCAGAGCGTTATCAGCCAATGTTGGGATATCTTTGGCTTTGACACCCAGTTTAGTCAAATTCTCTGGGATTTTAACCGCTGTAGCCAGTGTTTTAATGGCTTCAATTGCTGCTGTCGCACCTTGCTCATCACTCATGGCTGATACATCTACGCCCATTGCCTTAGCTACGTCTTTTAGGCGCGGCGCGGCAACTTGTGCATTGTACTGTTGAACATGGGGTAGCAAGAGGGCATTACAAACCCCGTGTGGTAGATCGTAGAAGCCGCCTAGCTGGTGAGCCATGGCATGCACATAACCTAAACTGGCGTTATTGAATGCCATTCCAGCCAGGAACTGGGCATAAGCCATCTGGTCACGGGCATCGATATTTTGACCATTATCGACCGCCTCGATCAGGTTAGCCTTTATCAGTTCTATTGCCTTGATGGCGCAGGCATCTGTGATTGGGTTTGCGGCAATAGACACATAGGCTTCGATGGCGTGAGTAAGTGCATCCATACCGGTTGCCGCAGTGAGTCCAGCAGGTTTCGCCAGCATCAACTCTGGGTCATTGACAGATAAGATAGGAGTCGTGTGTTTATCCACGATTGCCATCTTAATATGACGGGCCTCATCTGTGATGATACAGAAACGTGTCATCTCACTCGCCGTGCCAGCTGTGGTATTGATGGCAACCAGTGGAAGTTGTGGCTTGGCGGACATATCCAGACCTTCGTAGTCCTTGATGCTGCCACCATTAGTCGCAACGAGGGCGATACCTTTGGCACAATCATGTGGAGAGCCACCACCGAGAGAGACGACAAAGTCACAGTCATTACTTCTGAGTAGCTCAAGACCCGCTTCGACATTGCCGCAAGTTGGGTTTGGTTGTACGCCATCGAAGATGGTTGTCACGATACCGGCGGCGCCTAACTTCTCTGCGACCTGACCGACTAAGCCAATCTCTACTAAGGGTTTATCGGTAACAATGAGTGCGCGTTGAAAACCTAAGGTCTTGATATCACCTATGGCATCGTCGACGGCATCTTTGCCTAACACATTGACAGATGGGATATAAAATTTAGCAGCCATAAAATCACCTTTATGCTCGAATGTTAAAAGTTGTTATCATTTCTGGTTACCAAATTACCAATCTTAAACAGGGAAAGGTGTGATCTGACTCTAAAAAGTGGATTAGACAGGGGAAGGAGTGTTACAAACTTAGATCTGGGCAACTAAATCTGTAAATTTATGACAAAGGTGGTGAATTAGTCTGTCTGTGATTACATCGATAAAGGAGAAAGGCTTACACGGTGAACTTATTGAGCAGCAACTGCCGCTGTTTTACTTCTTCGATAAGTTGAATATTAGACTCTATCTGGTTCTCTGAGAACTTTTCCCGCTAAGCCAGTTGCTTATCCCTGCCGCGAGTAAAGAAGCATTATCTTCGATAGAGGCTTGGGTTTTTCCTCTAAGGTGTTCTTACACGGCGATATCGGTAGATATTGAAAGTAAGGAAACTAGGATCAAGATGACGACGCCAGAGGCAACAGAAAATGTTGTTCTGATTTTCATTGTATCGATTCCTAGTTGAGCAGGGTGGGTGTAAACGAATATAAATAAGCTGATAACCTCTAGGTTTTATGTTCAAAAGTATAGTCTATACTTTTTCTATCGCCTGCTTACGTGGTTAGGTTTTATGCGAAGTATATTTCTGATTATCCTTATCTTAACGTTTTTCTCTGTGATCACCTCTAATGCGGTAGCTGCAGATTCAGACAGTAGCTTAGAGATGTTGAAGCAGCAAATAGAGCAACTTCAGCAACAAGTGTTAGCGCTTGAGAAGGCCCAGCAAGCCCAAGAGGCTGAAAAAGCCAAGCAAGCTAGTATGAAGCAAGTAACAAAAGTTGAAGAGGCCGAGCCTTCCACCATGCCTGAGAAGCCACTCAATAATACATTAAGTGTCTATGCCACCATGCGACCCACTCTCGGCTATTTTGATGAAGATGCTGAAACCTTCTGGGATGTTCGGGATGCACTTTCCCGTGCAGGGATAAAAGCAACCAATGAGTTTATGCCGGGTTGGACTGCAGAGTTACATGGTGAGTGGGGGATTGATATCTCCAATAATGGCGACTTTGGCACAGCCAGGAAAGCCTATGTCGCAGTCGGTGGTCCTTATGGCCGAGTCGCTGTGGGAAAACAGAGACCGCCACAATACCTGTTAATCGCCGAGTATGTGGATATTTTCAATCATGCAAATAGTCCTTTCTCTTATGATGCAGAAGGTATTTTCTTTGTCAACAATATGGTCACATATCGACTTCAAACCGGTGGATTTAGCTGGCTCGCTGCATCTCAATTTGATGGTGAAAGCGGCAGTAATGGTGCCGATCTGGTTAACCTAGGTTTAGGTTACGACCAAAGTGGCTTTCATGGTGCTGTGACCTATCTAATGCAAGATAGTATCGAGGGTAATTTCACAACGGGAGAAGATGAAGTCTGGGCGGTATCTTTAGCTCAAGATTTTAATAATGGATTATATTTAGCCGCTGCCTATCAAGATAAAAGTTACCAAAGGGATGCCATTTCTAAAGACCGTAGTGGTCACACTCTCGATGTCTCCACGGCTTATCGAATTAGCGAGCAGTTCAGAGTGAAGCTAGGCTATTTTGATTTTGACGATGGTCGAGGAGCACTGTTGAGTCAAAGGTATGATGGTTATAACACCACTCTGGAGTGGCAACCAGATGATAGCTTACGTTTTCACCTTGAGTATCTAGCCAAAGATTATGATTACCTAAATGACTTTGACTCATGGAGTATAGGTTTTAGATATGATTTTTCTAAAGACTGGCAGTTTTAACGTCTGCTTAAAATAAATAATTATCTACTCGCTATATTAAAAGTAAGCGGTTTTATGGCTAAAGTATTATTAAGTTTATATCTAGATTGTTCGACTAATGGCTAGTATTAATATATAGCGTTATCTATTAAGGGGGCGCTACTTCATATAAAATGGTTATACTCCCATCCCTCTTTTAATTATAAGCCTTATTTTTATTGGTTCTGTGTTGTAAGTGGTATTGTTTTTTGTAATGAAAAGAGTTTTCTCATCTTATTTAGGTGTGAGTTCATATATATTTAATTATAAGCTTATAGCTTAAGTAAATATAAGACTAACTTAATCCTTATTCAGTATTAGCACTGAAATTAATTTCCACCTTCGATTTTTCTTGATGCTTTACCTTGTAAGATTTTGATTTTAATTGTGTTGCTCAAGTATTTCTTCGCTGTTTAATCTTGTCCCTTCTAAATTTAAAATGTATTTTCGTAATTTTATTACAGAAATACATTGACTTGGTTTAATAATGATAATAAAAATAGCCTATGAATTTTATTTATTGGTCAATGCTCTTTATGTGTACTTTGATTCTGAATTTGTTTTTCTATTTATTGCCGGGTGATTTGTTTTTAGAGTGCTTTTTATAATATGTAAATAGTAGTTGTCTACTATTTACATATTATAAGTAGTCTACTTATGTTTAAGTTCATTTATTTTAAATAAAATCTCTCTGTCATCTGTTTGACATGAATGTACCTCATCTTGGTATTTTCTGTTGCCGTGAATGTCAATGAGTATTGGTATGTTTATTTCGTATAAGGACGACGAGTATGGGGCTGGAAAAGTTACTGTATCTGCAGGGCGTCGGTGCCGAGTTTATCAATTTCAGTGGTCAGAATATCCGTATCCCTGCTCAGGACAGGGAGGGAGTATTGAGGTGCATGCTGGATAAATTAGTTGATACTCGAGGTGAAATCGATGCAGGGTATCTGGAGCGGCGTATTCATGAACTCGATGCTAAACCATGGACCTTAGGGCTTCATGGTTTTCAGCATACCTATCTGGATGAGCCTGAGGTTAGCTTGTATCTGCCCTATGGTTATCAAGATGAATTGACGCTGAGGATCTTAAGTGAGTCGGGCTGCTTATTCAGTCTTAGCGTGCTGCCGTCCGATATGCAGATAGTCGGTGATTATCACATCGGCAAGACTCAATACTTACACTATCGCTTATCCTTGCTGAAGCTAACACCTGTCAGTTCAGAAGATGCCAAGGTGAATACAGAGCCCTGTGTCGGGTCGCAAGCTGATTCTCCTGAGATGAGGTTGGGTTTAGGCTATCACTGCGCCGAGTTAATCGCGGGGATACACAGGTATTCGGGTATCGTCATGATGGCCCCAAGACAAGCATTTAGACTCTCAGATATAGATTCAGACATAAATCCAGATAAAGACAAGGTCTCGAAGGCTCAACCTCGTCCTTGGGGGCTCAGTATTCAGCTCTACTCGCTACGCAGTGACTGTCAGTGGGGTATTGGAGATTTTGGCAATTTAACTGAAATTATCGAGTTGGTGGCCGCGCATGGGGGAGATTTTATTCAGTTGAACCCGCTGCATGCCTTAGATATCGCTGAGCCAGAACAGGTGAGCCCGTATAGTCCCAGTGACAGACGCAGAATTAATCCCCTCTATATTCATATTCAAGGTGTTCCTGAGTATGCCCAAGTAAAATCTAAGTTGCAGTCAGATGAGTTTGAGAGTCTAAGGCGCGCAATCAATATTGACAATTGGCTGGATTATCCCCAGTTGACCCAGCTTAAATATCGCGCCTTTATCCATTTGTATCAATCCTTTAGTCAGTCAAAATCTAAAAAAACATTGGTCAGGAGGCAAGCATTCGATGATTTTGTGCATAGAGAAGGGCAAGCACTGACTCAATTTGTCGAGCTTGAGTCGGCGAGAGCTGCCGATGACTTACCCAAGAATCTCAACTTCTATCGTTTCTTACAGTTTGTTGCCGAAGAGCAAGTCTGTGCCTGCCAGGCGAGTGCCAAGCAAGCTGGGATGTCATTAGGCTTGATACGGGATCTCGCCGTGGGCGCTAACCCAGAAGGGATTGAAGTCAGGCAAAACCCGTCGCAATTTTGCCTCAGTGCCAGTATCGGAGCACCAGCGGATCCATTTGCGCCTCAGGGACAAAACTGGGGCCTGTCTCCCTTAAAACCACGATCAATGAAAAAAGATAATTTTCAATATGTTATTTCCATACTTCGAGCCAACATGCGTCACTGTGGTGCATTGAGAATCGATCACGTGATGTCTTTGCTGAGAATGTGGTGGTGCCCATTGGATGAGAATAACGGGCAGGGAGCCTATGTGTATTACCCAGTCGACAGTCTTTTTGCCATTCTATGTCTGGAAAGCTGGCGAGCCAGGTGCTGCATCATAGGAGAAGATCTCGGTCTGGTTCCCCCCGAGATGGATCAGCGCCTGCGAACCTCGGGAATCTATTCCAATCAGCTGTTCTATTTTTGTAAGCACAGCAATGGTTTCATGAGTCCCAGTAAACATAAACAAGACAGTTTAATGATGCTGGCCAATCACGATGTGCCTAACTTAGCCGCGTGGTGGTCTACCAGCGATCTGCATCTAAGACGTCAACTTGAGCTTATCGATAATGATGACGCCTTGGGCGATGCGCTGAACGGCCGCGAGCTTGAGAAACAGCAGTTGCTTAGCTTGCTGATGAGTCTTGGTTGTATCGATAAAACCGCCGTCGACAGTCTGGAGTTTGAGGCGCTACTTGAGGCCTGGATCAGTGCCTCAGCCATGAGCCGTTCGGCCTTATTTAGCGTGCAGCTTAGCGATCTCATTGGCGACATACACAGCGTGAATATCCCTGGAACCTGGCATGAGTATCCCAATTGGCAGCGACGCTTGCCTATTAGCCTCTCGGCTATAAAGGAATCTCCACGAGTGAAGCTCCTGCTAGAGCAGATAAGGGCGGCGAGAAACTCAGAAGGCTAGGGAGTTTAACTATTGGTGCCTGAATGCGCAAAGCCCAGCTGGAATGTATTTACAGCAGTGTATCGGCATAACAGGTGATTAGCCTGATAAATTTTAACGTTAATGGAAGATAAATGATGACTCAAAATGCCCCTCACTTTCATCACGGCGCGGATATTGCGCTGCTTAATGGTGAATATTGCGATGTGTTTTCTCTGTTAGGCATGCATCTACTGGAAAACCCGAGCGGTACGCCGACAAAAAACACCAAAGGCAAGCAAGCCGAAGCTAAAGCCGTTCAGGTTAAAAAGCGGTTGGTGGTGCGCTGCTTATTACCTGGTGCCCTCAGTGTCGAGGTGCTTAGCCTTAAGGACGGACGTAAGCTTGCCAGCTTAGAACGGGTCAATGAAACCGGTCTGTTTGCCGGGGTGATAGGGCGAAGGGTGAAACCTTTCCTCTATAAATTACGGGTCGAATATCCCTTGAGCGTCGAAGAGATCATCGACCCCTATCAGTTTCCAAGCTTGTTAAATCGAGACGACATTTATCTGTTTGCTGAGGGACGCTTAGAGCAGGCTTATCACCTGTTGGGGGCTAATTGGCGGCAGAGCCAGGGAGTCGATGGGGTGAATTTCTGTGTGTGGGCCCCCAATGCCAGGCGCGTGTCTGTGGTGGGAGATTTTAACCATTGGGACGGGACTCGGCATGTGATGCGTCAGCACTTGGCCAATGGCCTATGGGAGATATTCATTCCCGATGTTAATGAGAAAGCACATTATAAGTTTGAGCTGATATCTGAGTATGGCGAGTGCATAGAGAAATCGGATCCCTACGCTAAAGCCATGCAAGCTGCGCCGGGGAATGCCTCCTTGATACCCCTTAAGCAAGATTTTAACTGGCAAGATAAAGAGTGGCTAGAGTACCGTAAAGCTCAGCAATGGCACCACCAGCCAATTTCCACCTATGAGGTTCATCTCGCCTCATGGCGACGTAAGGGAGATGAGGGTGAGCTTTTTCTGAATTACCAAGATCTCATCGAGCAGCTCATTCCTTATGTTAAAGAGATGGGGTTTACCCATCTGCAGCTGATGCCTATCAGTGAATATCCCTTCGATGGCTCTTGGGGCTATCAGCCTGTGGGCTTGTACGCGCCTAGCCATAGATTCGGCGATACTTCAGGATTGAAAACATTTGTCGATGCCTGCCATAAGGCGGGCTTGGCCGTGGTACTCGACTGGGTGGCCGCACACTTTCCCAAAGACCCCCATGGTCTAATCCAGTTTGATGGCACTAGCCTGTATGAGCATCAAGATCCCAGGCGGGGGGAGCATCCTGACTGGGATACCTTGATCTATAATTACGGCCGCGGCGAAGTGCAAAGCTACCTGCTGAGCAATGCTTGCTATTGGCTCGATGAGTTTCATTTCGATGGCCTGCGTATCGATGCCGTTTCCTCCATGTTATATCTCGATTACAGCCGTGAGCCGGGGCAGTGGCTCCCCAATGCTGAGGGAGGGCGGGAAAACCTAGAGGCCATTAGCTTTCTGCAGAGCCTTAACCAGCGTCTATACCAGGCATTTCCGGGGATCGTCATGATCGCCGAAGAGTCTACCGCTTGGCCTGGAGTGACGAAACGGGTCGATGAGTCTGGCTTAGGTTTTGGCTTCAAGTGGAACATGGGCTGGATGAACGATAGCCTGCGCTATCTGGGCCGGGATCCAATCCACAGGAGTCATCATCATAACGAGCTGACCTTTAGCTTGATGTACTGTTTCAGTGAGCAATTTATCTTGTCCTTGAGCCACGATGAGGTGGTTCATGGCAAGGGATCATTGCTACATAAGGTGCCAGGTGATGACTGGCAGAAGTTTGCCAGCCTACGGGCATATTTCGGCTTCATGTGGGGGCACCCGGGTAAGAAGCTCCTATTTATGGGCAATGAGTTTGGCCAAAGAGACGAGTGGAGTCATGAGCGAAGTTTAGATTGGCATCTGCTGCAGTATGCCCCGCATCAAGGGCTGCAGGCCTGGGTGAAAGACCTTAATCACCTGTACCTCAGTCAGCCCTCACTTTACAGCCAAGACACCCTGGCAGATAAATTTCAATGGCTCGATTGCGATAATCACCAGGCTAGCGTGTTTAGCTTTATCCGCTATGGCGAGTCCGCAGACGAGCACTTGATATTTGTCATCAATATGACGCCTCAAGTTCACCATGGCTTTCGCATCGGCTTGCCATTGGGCACCGAGTATCGAGAGCTGCTCAATAGCGATAGTGAGTATTATGGTGGCAGTGGGGTGGGTAATACTGGGGTGATATTAGCCGAGAATATGCCTTATCAGAACATGCCTCACAGCAGTCTGATCACTGTACCGCCTCTGGGATGTTTAGTCTTATCGCCATCTCATTTAACCAGTCACTCAGTCATTGATTCAGCTACTAACTTAACCACTAGCTTAACCACTAACTTAACCATAGGGTTAGAGCAGACTGGTGAGCCTGATGAAGCTAACTAACGGTAAGCCTTATCCATTAGGGGCGAGTGTCGATGATTGCGGGGTCAACTTTGCCCTGTTTTCGGCCCATGGGACTCAGGTCACTCTGTGTATATTCGACGAACATGGTCATGATGAGATCGGGCGTTTTATCTTGCCGAGAAAGTCGCAACATATCTGGCATGGGTATCTTGAAGGGGCGAGGGAAGGTCTGCTATATGGATATCGCGTCGACGGTTTGTTTCAACCGCTATCCGGGCACAGGTTTAATGCCAATAAACTCCTGCTCGACCCCTATGCAAAGCAATTGGTGGGCGAGTGCAGTGATAACCCACGCCATTACAGTTACATACTCGAAGATAGTGAACAAGATCTCTCCTTCGACACGACAGACAATGCTGCCAGTATGCCAAAGTGTCGGGTGGTAGATTATCGCCAGCTTGGACCCGTGATCCCGGTGCAAAAAAGTTATAGCCAGGAGGAGGTATCACTGTCTCTGAGGCGCAGCATCATCTATGAACTGCACGTTAAAGGCTTCACTCAGTTGCATCCGGGTATTGTCAAACATCACAGGGGGACCTTCGCCGGACTCGCCAGTCCTGAATCGATAAGCTACCTCACCAACTTAGGCATCACCTGTGTCGAGCTTATGCCAGTGCAGAGTTTCTTCGATGAGCCTTTCCTGCAACAGAAGAAATTGAGTAACTATTGGGGCTATAACAGCATAGGTTTTTTTGCCCCGCACCAGAGCTATTTGAGTGGTGATGATGTGTTTGAATTTCGTCATATGGTGACTGAATTTCATAAGGCGGGCATCGAAGTGATCTTAGATGTGGTCTATAACCACACCGCCGAGGGCAATCGTCTCGGTCCGACCTACAGTTTCAGGGGCATAGATAACCTAAGCTATTACCGTTTGAGTCCCAGTGAACCTAGGTATTACATCAATGATACCGGCTGCGGTAACACACTCAATATTGCTCACCCTAATGTACTGCGATTGGTGATGGACTCGCTGCGTTATTGGGTGGAAGTGATGGGCGTCGATGGTTTTCGTTTCGATTTAGCGACTTGTATGGGCCGTGAAACCCATGGCTTCGATACCGGGTCCGGCTTCTTCGACGCCTTAGCTCAAGATCCTGTGCTGAGCCAGATCCGCTTGATTGCTGAGCCTTGGGACATAGGTCCGGGTGGCTATCAGTTGGGACAATTCCCCATCGGCTGGAGCGAATGGAACGACAGGTATCGCGATACCATTCGTCGTTTCTGGCGTGGGGATGCTGGGATCTTGCCCGAATTTGCCAGACGTTTTCACGGCTCCAGTGATCTATTTGAACATTCTGGCAGGGCGCCTGCCGCCAGTATTAACTTCGTTACCAGCCACGATGGCTTCTCTTTGATGGATCTGGTTAGTTACAGCCTGAGACACAACGAGGCCAATGGCGAAGACAATCGCGACGGACACCAGGAAAATTTCAGCCATAACTATGGTGTTGAAGGTGTCACGGATGACCCTGATATTAATGGCCTAAGAGCAAGACAGTGCCGCAATATACTCACGACTCTGTTTCTGTCTCAAGGCGTGCCCATGTTGCTCGCCGGAGATGAAGTCGGTCACTCCCAATCTGGCAACAATAATGCCTATTGTCAGGACAGTCCCCTGAGCTGGCGGGAATGGCAACAAGACATCAGCAGTAATGCACTGCTGCAGTTTACCCGCAAGTTAATTCATCTCAGAAAACGTTTCCCTTTGCTTTGCCATCGCCAATACATACACGAGGGTGTCAATGTGGATGCACCCGGACTCGATTGGTTTTGTCGTCAAGGGGTCGTGATGACCAAAGCCTTGTGGAGTGAGACCCAGACTCGCAGTCTGAGTCTGGTGATAAGTGGTGAGCTTGAGGCGCAAAAGGGCTGTCGCCAGGCACTCCTCTTGATGCTTAACACAGACGAGAAAAGCTTGGATTTTTGTTTGCCTGAGCTTGAGAACCTGTCTCCCTGGCGCTGTCTGTTACACACTCAAGACAGTGAATTAAATCCTGAGTCTGTCTCACTTGCTACGAATTTACATTCGTTATATCGCCTACAAGATCGAAGCTTGATGCTGTTTTATGCCGAATTTAAGGAGCCTGTTCATGAGTGTTAGTACCCCTAAACGCCAAGGCGTGTCCAAAGCTAAGCCATCGGATAAGCCACTTAAGGATGAAGTTAAAGAACTCCAGCAAGATTGCGAGCCATGTAATTCCTTATCGGCTTCTTTGAGTCGTTATATGAATAATGGATTGGGTCAGGAAGAGTATGCTCAGCACGATCTGTTTCATGCCTTAGCAAGTAGCGTGAAAGAGCTGATGCTGGATAACTGGCGACAGACCCGAGCCAAAGACAGTCAATATCAGACTAAACAAGTCGCCTATCTGTCTTTGGAATTCTTAATGGGACGCGCATTAGGCAATGCCTTATTGAATCTGGAATTGACCGATGAGAGTCGTGAGGCCCTGAGTCAATATGCTGTCGACTTGGAGTCTCTGGAGAGTTTAGAGCATGATGCCGGTCTTGGGAATGGAGGTTTAGGGCGACTCGCTGCCTGTTTTCTCGATAGTTGTGCCAGCTTAGACTTAGCGGTTACCGGCTACGGGATCCGTTACGAATACGGCATGTTTGCCCAGAGAATTGTCGATGGCTATCAGATAGAGGGTCCCGACCGTTGGCTTAAAGATGGTAACCCTTGGGAAGTCAGGGTGCCCAATCATAATGTCACAGTGCCCTTCTTTGGGCACACAGAAAGTTATATCGATAAATTGGGCAGGCGGCATGTCACTTGGGTGGATACTCAAGATGTGCAGGCGGTAGCCTATGATATGCCGATACCTGGTTATCGCAATGGCCGCATTAACACCTTGAGGTTGTGGAAATCTGAAGCCACAGATGATTTTGATTTATCCGAGTTTAATCAGGGAGATTATACCGAAGCGGTTGCCAGAAAAAACTTGGCAGAACAGATCACTATGGTGCTCTATCCCAACGATGCCAGCGAGAACGGTAAGGAGCTTAGGCTTAGGCAGCAGTATTTTTTATCCTCGGCGAGTCTGCAAGACTTGCTCAATAACTGGATAAAACACAATGGCAGTGACTTCAGTGACTTTGCTAAGGCCAATGTGATGCAGCTCAATGACACGCATCCTAGTGTGGCCGTCCCTGAGTTGATGCGCTTGCTGTTGGACCATTATGCGTTGGAATGGGATCAGGCCTGGGAAATTACCACCAACTTCATGGCTTATACCAATCACACCTTGTTACCCGAGGCGTTAGAGCGTTGGCCCGTGCGTATGTTCGAGCAGATGCTCCCCAGAATTTTAGAGATCATCTATGAGATCAATGCGCGATATTTGGATCATGTGGCTCACCACTGGCCCGGAGATGGTGACATGCTGGCCAAGATGTCGATCATCGAAGAAGGCAGTGAGCCTCATGTGCGTATGGCCTATCTTGCCATCGTTGCCAGCTTCTCGGTCAATGGGGTCGCTGGCTTGCATACTCAGCTACTGACATCGGGTTTATTTAGACATTTTTATGAGCTTTGGCCGGAAAAGTTTAATAACAAGACCAATGGTGTGACGCCGAGACGTTGGTTGGCACACTGTAATCCTAGGCTGGCCGCTTTACTGACAAAACGCTTGGGGAGGCAATGGGTCGGAGATCTGCAGCACTTACATGCCCTGAGCGCTTTCACCGAGGATAAGGCACTGATTAATGAGTGGCGTGAGGTTAAGCAGGCCAATAAGCGTGAACTCAGTTTGATGATAGCCAAAGAGTGTGGCGTCGAATTTGAGCCTGAAATGATGTTCGATGTGCAGGTTAAGCGCATTCATGAATATAAGCGTCAGCTGCTCAACATACTGCATGTCATTCACTTGTATCATGAGATCCTGCAAGGTAACACAGACGCATTAGTGCCCAGGTGTGTCTTGATCGGTGGCAAGGCCGCGCCTGGATATGCCATGGCTAAGTTGTTGATCAAACTTGCCAATAATGTCGCCCACATGGTCAATTCCGATCCTCAAATCACGCCCTACCTCAGGTTTGCCTTCTTGCCAAATTACAACGTCAGTGCCATGGAGAAGATCTGTCCGGCAACGGACTTGTCCCAACAAATCTCCACCGCAGGTAAAGAAGCGTCGGGTACAGGCAACATGAAATTTATGATGAATGGCGCGCTGACTATCGGCACCTTAGACGGCGCCAATATTGAGATGCTAGAAGAGGTGGGAGAGGAGAACTTCTTTCTGTTTGGTTTAAATGCCAGCCAAGTCAGTTCACTGCAAGAAGATTACCAGCCAGAGCATTTTATTAATGAGTCCCCAGCGCTGAAGCAAGTCATGGAGCTGCTGGAGAGTGGCCATTTTAATCTACTCGAATCCGGTATTTTCGACACCATCATAGAGAGTATCAAGTCGCCAACAGATCCCTGGATGACGGCGGCGGATTTTGAATCATATCGACAGGCTCAGCAGCGGGCTGCGAGTGCCTATCGAGACCCAGATAGTTGGACAAAGATGAGCATACGCAACACAGCATGCAGTGGGCGTTTTTCGAGTGATGTCACCATTTCTGCTTACAGAGATGAAATATGGAAAGCTTAATCATGCAATACCCTAAAGTTGCAATCATTAACCCAATACAGCAAACGTTGAACGGTGAAAGCCAATTAACCCTAAGCAATGAATCTCAAGGAGCGAGTATAGATGCCTAATCCGAGTCCACGTTATATCAGTAATATAACCCGTGATACCTATGCCATTATCTTGGCCGGAGGCCGAGGTTCCCGTTTGCATGAGTTAACTGAGTGGCGCGCGAAACCTTCGCTCTATTTTGGGGGGAAGTTTAGGATCATCGATTTCCCACTATCGAACTGTATCAACTCAGGGATCCGCCGTGTGGGCGTGGTGACTCAATATAAATCTCATTCGCTCATTCGTCATGTCATGCGAGGTTGGGGCCATTTTAAGAAAGAGCTTGGCGAGTCGGTGGAGATCTTACCTGCATCTCAGCGCTTCTCGGAAAACTGGTATCAAGGCACGGCCGATGCAGTGTTTCAAAATATGGATATTATTCGTCACGAGATGCCTAAATACGTGATGATTTTATCGGGCGATCATGTCTATCGTATGGATTATGCGGGAATACTCGCCGCCCATGCAGAGTCCGGGGCGGACATGACCGTTTCCTGTTTAGAGGTGCCGGTAGCCGAGGCCGCTGGAGCCTTCGGTGTGGTACAGGTCGATGAAACCCAGCGCATCTTAGGCTTCGAAGAGAAGCCAGAAGTGCCTAAACACCTGCCGGATAATCCGGAATCTTGTCTAGCCTCCATGGGAAATTATGTCTTTAACACAGAGTTTCTGTTTGAGCAGCTCAAAAAAGATGCTCTGAATGAAAACTCTGAGCGAGATTTTGGTAAAGATATCATCCCTTCCATTATCCAAGATCATAATGTATTCGCCTATCCATTTTGCAGCGATTTTAACGACCAAAAAGCCTATTGGCGTGATGTGGGGACTCTGGATTCATTTTGGCAGGCCAATATGGAACTGTTATCCCCAACACCGCCGTTAAACCTATACGATGCAAAGTGGCCTATCTGGACCTATCAGGAGCAACTTCCGCCGGCAAAGTTTGTCTTCGATGATGATGACAGGCGAGGCATGACCTTAGATTCTATCGTATCCGGAGGTTGCATCATCTCTGGGGCAACGGTGCGCAGGAGTGTGTTATTTAATGAGGTGAGAATCTGCTCTTATTCACAAGTCGAAGGCGCGGTGATTCTGCCCGATGTAGTGGTGCAGCGACATTGTAAAATTAAGAATGCCATTCTCGATCGTGGTTGCATCATTCCCGAAGGCACTGTGATTGGTTATGACCATGTTCATGACAGAAAAAGAGGCTTTAGGGTCTCGGAGAAGGGCGTGGTGTTAGTGACAAGAGACATGTTGGGACTGCCATTAGGCTATGAGTGAATCTCTGTACTTGATTCTGCACTTTATTTTGCGCTTTATTTCGTAGTGGATAAGGAAAGAACATTGAAAAGAGTATTGATGTTAGCCGCCGAGAACGGCTCGATACCAAGGGCTAAAGTGGGGGGAATGGCGGATGTTATCCGCGATCTCCCGGCCGCTTTGGCGGAGCAAGGTGTGATGACCGATGTGATTATGCCAAGTTATGGCTTTCTCGCTGGCTCAGTTAACGCCACTAAGCTTGCTGAATTTAGTGTGACTTTTGGCGGTGCCAGGCAGAGTGTCGCTCTGTTAAGTACTCCTCATCCGGAAGTTGAGGGCGCGGTGATCTATTTCATCGACGCTCAAGATGGCGTGTTTAGCGGGAAAGCTCAGGAGATCTATAGCCAAGGTAGTGACGAGCGGCCCTTCGCCGAGGATGCCAATAAGTTTGCCCTGTTTTGCCTCTGTGTGGCGACGGCGATCAACGAGCACTTGTTACCCTGGCCGAAGCTGATACATCTCCATGACTGGCACAGCGCCATGTTTTCCCTCTTGAGCCAATACGATGAAGATTTCCAAAAGCTTTCGGCTATTCCCTGTGTCTATACCATACACAATCTGGCCATACAGGGGATACGCCCACTCAGAGGTGACAGCTCTTCCTTGAGTGCCTGGTTTCCGAACCTACTGGAAAAGTTATCTCCTGAGCAGCTTAGAGCTGTGATAGACCCCCGCTATCCCCATTGTATCAACCCCATGAGAGTCGGAATTAATCTGTGCGCTAAGGTTCACCTGGTTTCACCGACTTACGCCGATGAAGTGCTGAAACCCTCAGATCATGGCGCTGGTTTTTTTGGTGGCGAAGGACTGGAGGCAGATCTGCAGCGTAAACAAGACTCGGGTGCGCTGGTGGGGATATTAAATGCCTGTGTCTACGATGAGCTTGCCGATGAAGCGAGTGTTAAGGAGAGTCTTGGGAGTGCCAAAGCCAGTGTCAGGGATAAGCTCAGAGACAAGGGCGTCAGGGGTACGGCTGCTAAGAATAGAGCGAACACTCAGGAGTTAGGCAATAAACCGGATCACCCCAGGGCTGTGCAGGGTATAGTCGAACAAGATGATACCTGGCTCGGGCTGTTGGAACTGATGGAGTCGGCGCTGTTGTGCTGGCAGGGTGATAAACAGTGGGTTGCCTGTTGTGATCAGATAGCCCTGACGCGAATTGCAGGATTGTGGCGACGTGTCTGGCTATCTAAAGATACACAATTATCTAAGCTGCAATCGGCAGACAAGCCGTCGATGAATAAGCACATAGGCCCAAATATGCTAGTGACTTCGGTCGGTCGACTGACGGATCAGAAGGTGCTTATCTTGCGTCAGAGAGTCGTGCTCGCTAATGGCCAGCGAGTCTCAGTGCTCGAGTCTATATTACAGGCTTTGGCTCAGACTCATCCCGAGGGGGTATTCATACTGCTGGGCAGCGGCGACGCTAAAATCGCCCGAGAATTCAGTGCCATTGCAGCCGGATATGCTAACTTCATATTCCTTAATGGCTATGATGAGGCCGTTTCGGATGCCCTGTATCGAAACGGCGATCTCTTTATGATGCCAAGCTCTTTCGAGCCTTGTGGGATAAGTCAGATGCTCGCGATGAAGGCGGGACAAATTTGTTTGGTTCACGGAGTGGGTGGCCTGCGCGATACTGTGGCCGATAATGAAACCGGCTATCTGTTTTTTGGTGATAGCCTAGCGGGGCAAGCTGAGAGTCTGTTGGGGCGTTTTTCCGATGCCCTCGGGGAATATAACAGTGAAAAGTGGCAGAGTATGGAACGCTTAGCCAGTCAACAGAGATTCGATTGGGCAAGCTCAGCGCTAAAGTATAGGCAAGATCTCTATGAGTTTTAAATCATCGTCTTAGGTATCTGATTTAGCATTGAACTAAATGGCTAAATCAGCTACCGACATCAGCATCGAAGTCATCAGGCATCTGCTAATGACTCGATGATGCTCAAACCTAATGTATATTTTGATGGCTGAATCTTAAGTGTTTGGCATCTTTGATCAGTTTGACGAAATCTTTTCGGCTTATGTGCACTAAGCTGCTATGGTCTCCAGCCTCAAAATAGACTTCTTTGGCATCCACTAACAGATCGTCATAAACCGCTTCTAAATTGTAGGCGCCTCCAAAGGGGGGAATAGCCCCATTCTCACAGTCATTAAACATCTGATAGACAGCCTGCTCCTTCATCAGGTGTAGGTCTCGATTGAGTTTGTCCCCCAGTGCCCCCAAGCTGATTTTATGGTTAGCGGGTAACACTGCCATCATCTTACGTCCTTCATGATCTTCTAAGATCACCGCCTTTGCCAGCTGGGATGGTGAGACCTGCGCCGCTATGGCCGAGCTCAGGGAATTAAAGCTATGGGGATGAGAGACAAGCTCATAGTTCACTTCATTATCCTGCAGATACTCATTTAACCGGGTAGAAATAGCCATGGTGTTACCTCTCGAAGCCAATATGGCGTTAGTAGTAATTATAGTCCAGAGGCTTAAAGTTAGGTTCGAACGAACTCAAATCGCTCAATAATATGTACTGAACATTGAGTCATATAATTAACCTTCGTAAGATAGGTTACTACATGACGTATTTATCTGATTTATAATCCTTATTTTATTTTTATTCAATTCTTATTCAAATATCCCTCAAGCTTTAACATGATTAATATTCATCTACCCTTGATTATTGCATGCAATATACAGTAGAAATAAAAAGAAACATTTTATTAACAAAAGTACTGTCTAGTGAAAGCACCAAGAAAAAATCAATAAATAGAGATGGATAATTAAAGACACCTGCCCACCTTGCATGTGTGCAGTCAAAGGAATATCTACGGGTCGCATCGTAGAACTAAAGTGTCTTTTTACTTATATGAATAGTATGTCCAGCGATAAGCTGGCGCCGTTGCATGAGGTAAACCCTATGAGAAACATTATAAAACCAATAAATAGTATATCTTCCAAAAAGTCTATTCTAGCTAGCGCTATCTTACTTACCCTTAACCTAGGTGTGCTATACGCTCCCTCAGTGCAAGCGGCCGAGATGTGTGGCACTAAAACCTTAGAGCGCCAGGGGGAAGTCCCCGCTAATCAAGCTTATTGTATTACCGATTATGGTCATTATTTCTATGTGAATGTGCCCTATGAGAACAGTGATGTCACCATTACTACATCCGGTGGAACATTCAGTGGCAGTGATGCCGATATCGTCCTCTATGATGGTGATGACTGGAGTGGCAATGCGGAACTGACCAGTGCCACAGTCGGTACTAATAATGAGTCAATCTCTTTCGTGTCCCGCGCCGGAGCACGTTATTTCAAGATTAACGGCAACATACAAGAAACGACACTGCAAGTGACTGTGACTGGTGGCGATATTCCACCTCCTATGGGTGACTATATTGTTTTCGACACGAATATTGTTGTCGACCTTCCTACGCCATCTATTTCATCGAAAGCACAATACGGCAACGCGATTGCTACCATCTTAGCCGCGACTTACAGCGATTTTGAAGGTATTGCCAGTGGTGTAAATGACCCTATTGATGATGTGAGCGATGCGGTTCACTATCTTGCGAGCGCTGACGATCTGACCGACCCAGATCTCAATCAACTGCTGTATTTCTTGGGCTCATATAAGTATTACGCGCCTGCTATGTCAGATGCAGAGGCCGTTAAGCTGAGCATTGCACTTCAAGCCGTCGCGAGTATGACTGGCTTCTTGAGCACTGATGGCGGCGTTATCCAGGAAGGTTATGCTAAGGCGCTAAATAACTTTGAGCGCGGCGCTGGTGCGAGCTACTTTAAGGACCAACTGCCTCACCTGTTAGCGACTATTCAATACTACTCTACTCAGACAAACCCGTTTGGCGCCACCAATGCCGGTGATGCGGCCATGGCGCTACTAGGAGCCATTGGTTCTGCTGCCTACTATGGTGATGGTTCGGTCAAATCTGCCTACAACAGCAATATGCTGGATGTGCTTTCTGTGATGCGCTCCTTTGCCTTCTTGGGGGAAACGTCACTGGATATGAAATGGTCCACCGAAGCCGATAGAAAATGGATCTTACCCCATACCTTTATCGCTATGGGCAAGATATCGAGTATAGCAACCGACGAGGCCAAGGCGCGTTTCGATAGCAGCATCTTAGAGGTACATGGCAAGGTGACTCAGGTGATCTCGGTCGAAACCACTGAGACCATAGTGACTAAGAATTACTTAAAGTCAGCGGGTCGTCAGTGTGAGGCGAGCGACCCCTTGTTTGGTAGCTGTGTGGTGCCACCGAAAGAGGAAGACATTTTAACCGTACGTCATCAGTGTACCGATAAGGTGGTTATTCGCGCCCAATCAAGTATTAGCCAGGCAACCTTAACCCAGTCTTGCGCCGATATTGCGTTGCAAGAGACTGAGTTCCACAATTTCTTCAATACCGGCGGCGTGCCTGTTACTGGTGATCAAAACGATGTCATAGAAGTGGTGGCGTTCGCCAGCCCCGAAGATTATGAAAAGTACGCCCCTGAGTTTTTCGGCATTAGCACCAATAACGGTGGTATGTACCTCGAAGGTACGCCGGAGAATGTCGGTAATCAGGCGCGCTTTATTGCCATGCAGTGTCCGGATTCTTGGGTGGGAACATCTTGTCAGTATATCGACCAGATTTATAACTTGAGACATGAGTTTGTACACTATCTAGATGGTCGCTATATCAAGGCGGGATCATATGGCTCATTCGATTATAACGTTTCCTGGTCAGAGGGCATGGCCGAGTATATGGCCAATGGTGCCGAGCATACCCGTACACTTAATGCCTTAAAGGGCGAAACGATTCCACCTCTGTATAACTTGCTATTTATGTCCTATGAGTATGATGATTTGTATCAATGGGGCTATTTTGCCATGCGCTATCTGGGTGAGCAGCATCCGGATGAAGTCGCCTCTATCACAGCTGCGCTGCAGGCCGGTGATAATGCCGCCTATATCGAAGTACTAAAAGGTGTAGCGGAGCGCACAGAGGCTGGTTTCGAAGCCTTCGTGTTAGCAAATTCTGAAACTGTGTCACCAGCCACGGCATTGATTCCGGCAGCGGATAGCATAGGCAGTTGCGCCTTGGCTCAGCAATATGTGCGTAAGGTGGACGCGAATAAGACCGAATATACGGTCACTAATACCACAGATACGCCTGTGTCTCTGTTTTGGATAGATAACAACAAGGGCACGGCTAACTTCGCCAAGAACTATAAAACGTTAAATCTTGGTGAAAGCTACACAGCTGCAAGCTGGAGTGAAGGCGATCGCTTGATGCTGACCGATAATGCCATGAACTGTTTAGGGGTTGCTGTGATGGAGCCGGTTCAGAACAGCTTCTCTATCGATGCAGATTTAGTCAAAGATGTGGTGCCTGAGGCGATTCCCGAACAAGATATGCTGGGCAGCTGTGAGTTAGTGAGACCTCACCTTATCAAGGATGAGTCCCATGCCTTTACCATCACTAACACCACAGACTATCCGGTTCGTCTGTTCAGAGTCGATAACCTGACAGGCAAACCTAAGTATGCCAGTGCGGCAACTGGGTTTGATTTTGGTTACGGTACGCTCAATAAGGGGGAGAGCTACACATCCGATATCTGGTATGGCGATCGTCGTATCATGCTAGCCGATGCCCGCTTGAATTGTTTAAGTGTGGGTGTGCTAAACAATGCAACTGCCGATTTCATTATCGACGCGGCTACCATTGCTAATGTGGCGGCGCCTGAGCTAATTCCAGCTGCCAATACAATAGGCAGTTGTGATCTGATGAATAAGCATCTAACGGGTCCGTTTGAGGCTGATTTCTCCTTTACCAATAACAGCAGCACATCTGTGCGTGTTTACCGCGTAGACAATGAAACCGGTGAGCTTAGCGAGAGCTTTGGTTTCACGACCTTGGCAAGCGGAGAAACCTATGACAGTGCTACCACCTGGAAGTGGTTTGGTAACCGCCGTGCGGCAATTACCAATACTGGCGGCCAGTGTTTAGGCGTTGCTGTGATGACGGAAGAAGGTGTCAGTAATGATTACCTAATCACTGAAGAACTCGTCGGTGGTGGAACGACTCCTGTGGACACTGATGGGGACGGCGTCATAGATTCACAAGATGCCTTCCCCAATGATCCAACTGAATCTGTCGATACGGATGGCGATGGTGTGGGTGATAATGCCGATGCCTTCCCTAACGATGCGACGGAAACGCTGGACAGCGACGGTGATGGTGTAGGTAATAACTCAGATGCCTTCCCTCATGACGCAACGGAAACGCTGGACAGTGACGGTGATGGTGTAGGTGATAACTTAGATGCCTTCCCTAACGATGCAACGGAAACCTTGGACAGTGACGGTGACGGTGTAGGTGATAATGCCGATGCCTATCCAAACGATCCTAACAATGGTGTAGTGCAGAGCTGTGGCGTCGCGACGATCACCTCTGGCCAGTTGAGCCTTGAAAATGAAGAGTGTATCAGTGGTGGCAAAGGCAGTTTCTATGTCTATGTGGATGCGGATAACACAGATCTGTACATCACTACACAAGGTGGTGAGGGAGATGCCAACATTTACTTTAATGCAGATACTTGGGCGTCATCGACTAACGCGCAATCTAAGTCTGAGCTAAGTGGTAACAGCGAGAGTCTGCATGTGGTAGCTAATCGTGGCTGGCGTTATATTGCCATCGACACTGGCACTAGCTACTCAGGTGTCACTGTGAAGGTGAGTTTAACTGACTCGGGTACAACACCGGTCGAGCCGCCAGTTGAGCCAGAGCAACCTAGTGGATTAGCCGATACGTGCGCGACTGAAACTGTGCAAGATTATGGCAGTATCAGTGACGGTGTTTCTATCTGTGTCAAAAATGGTCGCTCATCTTTCTATATCAATGTGCCATCCGGTACTCAGAGCTTAACGGCTGAAACCGGACACGGCGTCGGAGAGCTGGAGTTATATGTAGGCGAGAGCTGGCCCGATGCGAGCAGCAACACAGGTGCATCAGCTAACCCAGGTACCATAGAGAGTGTGACTGTGAATCAGCCAAAGAGTGGTTGGTATTATGTCTCGGTGCAAAGTATGCCTAGCAGCGAAGATGTGACGCTAAAGGTCACCCTTAAATAGCATTGAGTCGCTAGTAAAAGCTATTTATATCGTTTGCTCATAAAACAAGCGGGTCTTAGGCAACTAAGGCCCGTTTTTTATGTGTAAAAGCAGGATAGTCTTTGAATAGAAGATAAAAAAATGGCCCCGCCTTAAATTAAGGGGAGCCACAAGAATTCTTATAAAGAATCTGTATATGAATGATTAAGCTGCATAGCGCTAGCAAACAAACTTAACTCTTCATTTGGAGGCTCAAATGAGCGTCCTAAAGGGAGGTGATGAACCATGATGAAAACATGTAGCACTCGCTACATATAGTAAGAGTCATGGGATCTGAATTAGTTCATCGTTATGGATAAAAACTTAGATTAATTAGAATTCATCATTATCTGTCTTGAGTCAAGTGGTTGTTGTTATTGTGTTTTGTGTCGATTGGTACTTCTTGTTATGAATTTTAAAGTGATAAGAAGATAAAAAAATGGCCCCGCCTTAAAAAGGGGAGCCATAAGAATTCTTATTCAGAATCTGTAGTTGGAAACAATAATGTCGATTAGCGCTAGCAGTCGATAACATGTTTCCAGTAGATACAATGCGTATCTAAAGGGAGATGATGATGAACAGTGAAACGGCTGGGACTGTGAATGACTCATTTGAGTATGAAAAGTCGAAGCCAGAAATTCGGTTCACTATGTATGAGTCATTAATTTAGCGAAAGTTCATTTTGGAAGCAGATAAAGTTATTTTTATTTTTCGACCAATCATTACCTCTTGGAAAACTGATGAAAATGAAGCAAAAAAAGGGCAACACCAGTCTTTTATCAAGATTGGGCTGCCTGATGATCATTTAAGATCAAGGGGACCGCGCTAGAAGTCCCAGGGAGAATGATGAACATGAAAACCTTCTTCGCGTTCATATTCTTTGATGCCCTGAAAATGAATAAGTTCAAAAAATAGACGATATTTTTTGTGTTTAAGTAAAGAAAAAAACTATCTTGTTGATTAGCCTAGCAAACTATTTATCTCTTTTTCTATCGCTTCAGGCTTAGTGGTAGAAGCAAATCGCGTTAACACCTTTCCTTGGCTATCAATTAAGAATTTGGTGAAATTCCATTTGATCCCCTGGCTGCCTAGAATCCCCTTAGCCTCGGATTTGAGGTACTCATAGAGGGGATGTGCCTCAGGGCCATTGACCTCTATTTTCTCAAAGAGGGGGAAGTTCACGCCGAAATTCAGTTCACAAAATGAAGATATTTCACTCTCACTGCCACTCTCCTGGGCTCCGAACTGGTTACAGGGAAACCCTAGGATGACAAAATTATCAGGGCCGTATTTTTCATACAGAGCCTGTAGCCCTTTATATTGAGGGGTGAAGCCACATGCGCTTGCCGTATTGACTATCAATATCACCTTATCTTTATACTCAGATAAGGATACCGATTTTCCTTGGATATTATTTACCGAAAAGTCATAGATGGATGTCATGTTGAATCTCTCCTGAAGGTTTCAGCTAATCTAGCAGTAAGTATAGTTTTGAGCAAACTAATTGCGCACAACTTACATGAGGCTTGAACTGGAGCTCGAACGATACGAATTGTTTCTTTTTTTTCATTTAGTGGGGAGATGATTCTTATTTTTACTCTTTGTGGTTTTCTGGTTGCTTAAGTGTGTGCGATAAAACTATATTACTCTTTAAAAACAATTGAATAGTGGTTGTCTGTGACGTTTTTGCTATTATCCGCAAAACCAATTCTCAGAGGCCAATATGAGCGTTAAAATTTGGAGTAGCCTACTCCTGCTATCGAGTATTTCTGTTGCAGCCAATGCCAACGATTTTGGCATTGGTCTTAACGATGACGTTATTTCTACAGAAATTAATCTAGATCTTAAAAATAATGCCAATGCCGTACTCGGATATATCTATTCAAATGATGGGGGACAACTCATATCGAGTGCCATACATGTAGCCCATGATGCGGGTATTCATCATTTTGAGATCGGAGCAAAGTATTCCTATGCCTGGGCGGAAAACAGTGCTAACGGCAGTGCCATTGGGGTGGGTGGTCGTTACACTATGGCGCTGGGGTCTAACCTCTCTTTCCATGCGTCTGGTTATTATGCACCTTCGGTACTCTCTTTTGGTAGCGTCGATGGTATGTACGAGTTAGACAGTAAAATTCAATTCCAGTTAAATCCAAGTCTTGCACTTTATACTGGCTACAGAAATATTCGTCTGCAGTATGACAACACCAATAACTCTACTTTCGACTCTGGTTTCTATATAGGTGGCAAAGCCAGTTTCTAACTCTCCCTGCTATGCGCAATAACATCAGTCGCTCAGGTGCTATAGCGACTGATGTTTTGTTTAATACCTTGTCATACCCCCATTAAATTTGCTCCGATATATCATTCCGTTACAGTCAAAATAGTCTAAACTAATCGTTAGTGACGCTTGAACTCGTACTGGAACACTAAAGCCATCGGAAGGCAACTCCCTCCATTTTCTACGGCTCAGCCTGTTTCTTCGATTAGATATTGCTATATCACAGCGTCCTGCTGAAAAAGACATCTTTAGCGTTTATTCAAGGGGAAAGCACACTCTTCATCTTTTTGTGACTTATATTGAATAATGCTCAATGTGTAAACGATATTGCAAGCTGCTGATGGCATGTGCGGCTATGATTTCCTTCAAGGATCAGGAGGAAATCATAGAGCCTAGCTGCTTGTAGTTGACCTAAGGTCAACGAATAATTAGATAAAAGGCGAATGATATGATCCAAAGAACACTCTTGTTATTACTCATCTTTTTTAGCCATACAGCAGTAGCTGCAATCTCTTTCGATCAGTCCTTCCTATTTCATGCTAAAGCCGAACAAGCACCTCCTTCTCAACATGCCGATGTGACGCCTTGGATGGCGACACTGGAGAAAGCTGACAGCATCAGTTTAACGGGGGGCAGCTACTGGGTGGTAATGCCTACATTTATGTACGACAGAGAGACTAAATGGGCAATCAGTGTCAGAAACTCCATCGTTGAATCTCTCGATTATTGGGTGATAGGTGACGATGGCAGCAAGCAAGATTCTCACAGTGGTTACTATGCCCCTTATGAGTTTTTGTTTGATTATGGCCGGGAAGTAGAGCTTAACTATGGAGTGGAATATTGGGTTATCGTGAAACTGGAGAGTCGCTATTTCTCTTCGGTGCCTAAGGTGGAGTTAAAGCATCTGCTAGAGCACAAGAAGAGTGCAGATATTGAAGCCATGGCTGTGATGTTATGTCTAGGTGGACTCATCTTTATTGCTTGCTATAACTTACTGATTTTTTTCTCTATCAAGGACCGGGCTTTTCTCTATTACGGTCTCTATGTATTGGCATACTTCTTCGGTTGGGCGCTGACATTTCACATTCCTGCTCACCTATGGGCTTATCATAATTTAGAGTTACACCATCTGTTTTTTATTAGTCTCCCTATATTTAATATCTTGTTCTACAAACATTTTCTTCAGCTTCCTGAATATTCTCCAAAGCTGTGGCGTTTAAGCAAGTACTTGATGTGGCTGTGTATCTTGGCACTGCCGACGAGTATCTATTTGGTCTCCTATACCGCGATTATTGCCTCTGTATTAATCATGTTGTGGATTGGCCTGGCGATTACTTGTGGTAACGTCTGCTTGCTCAAAGGTTTTTCTCCGGCTCGTTATTTCATCTTTGCCTTCACCTGTTTATTGTTGCCAGCCGTGATAATTCTTCCGGGTAATTTAGGGCTAACTCCGGACTTTATCGAATATGCAGAACTTGCCACACTCATAGGCGGAACCGCCGATGCCCTTATGCTGTCCCTGGCACTGGCAAATAAGATCAAGTTATTGTCCGAGGAGAGGCAAACCTACATCAAGACGTTGGGCATCGCCTGGGAGAAAGCCCGTAAGGATGAACTGACACAGCTACAAAATCGACATGCATTCGATGAATTCATGCAAACTCAGCTGTTTGGTATAAATGTTAAGCGGGATGAAGACCTGATCTTGCTGGATATTGATGGTATCACTCTGGTGAATCATACCTTAGGCCATCATGAGGGAGACTGTTTACTTCAATTTGCCGCTAAACAGCTTAAGTCTATCTGTGAAGCCCATGAAAGGCTGAGGTTATTTAGGATCGGGGGAGATAATTTTGTCATTTTACTCTCTATAGAACAGACTCAATCTGTTCTGGTTAAACTCGAGCAAGTCTCTAATGCATTTGAGAAGGAAGGCTATCGAGAGACAGGTATAAGCTATGGTTTCGCTCTGAACAGAGATGCTAAAGATGCCAGTGACTGGTTGAGAACCGCAGATAAGAATATGTATCGCCATAAGACTGAAAAACGCCGTGTTAAGCAGGCTAAGTTGAGTCAGGTCATTAATGATTCCAAGAGTTTAGATTTTATCTAATTTACTGCAACTATAAGAAAGCTGACAGTTCGCACTGTCAGCTTTTTCTATGTGTTATACCTTTAGGTAAACTGACTAAAAGTCCTTTTCTCCTTTAATTACCTTAGGGTAGCCACAGATAGCTTTTGAGGTGTGCATGCCTGCCATTGTCGCCGCTTCGACGCAGCTGGCGTTGATGCCTGTATTAATCCAATCGCCAGTGACATAGAGGTTGTCTATGCCTGTACCGTCGGTATCGATACGGAATTTGCTGCTACCTTTAACCGACATCACATAGCGCTCCGAGGGATCGATATTGACGCGCCAGTATTGACTATCGAATCTGGCTTGCCCCTGCACGGCTTCACTCGCTTCATCTCCTAGGTGTAACCACTGCCAGGGGAACTCGTTTCCAACATTGCTCCATAGCTTGTGGATCTGACTGTTGAGTTGACCTATGGCGCCTTCTTTGGCCTGCAGCGCCTTAAGCTGTGGAAATTCAATATCCGAGCGGGGAGGGTAATGCTCTACTGGCAGCGCCGAGCAGAAGTAGCTGGCATTTTTGGGCTGTCCCCCTTGCCAGTCCTCCTTATCTATTAACTGATCCATCGAGGCCCAGGTATCAAAGGGTTCGGTGAAGCCAGAGAGTACAGGCTGCTCGCCACTCTCTGGCATATATTGCCAACCCATGCCATGCAGATCTTCATTGAGCCAGACTTGATAGGCTTGAGTGGCTACAGTCTTAACCTTGTCGACAGTCTTAGTTAAAGGCTCGCTCTGGGCCATGACCTCGGCGGCGACATGGGGCACCGAACCTATGGATAGACCGAAAATAACCCGGTCAAAATCCTCTCCTTTCACGAGTCTTTTTGTCGGCAATGGCTCACCAAACCTATCTTGATAAACAGACTGCCAATCACTCCAGAAGTGTTCCAAATTGATGTTATTGTCTTTTAGTAGCTGAGCCTGCTCACTATCAAGCTGATCATAGAGTGGTGCGCTCGGCCAGCAATCTAGACCTTTAACATCGACTAAGGGATCGTAGCTTTCTAAACCCTCTTTAAGTTTAACCTGCTCGGTGATCTCAATGGCTTCAATGGTGCCGTTATTGCAGACAAGATTGTCCACTTGGTTGAAGTAGTGAAAGTTTACCCCGCGGCGCTTAAGGACTTGGTAGTAAGGGGTAAAAACCACATCGCCCATGCCCGCCTGCATCTTCCACATCACGCCACCTTGATAGCACAGGGCGATACGCAACATGGAGCGAATGATGGTACCCGCCTCCAGATTGGGTTTATCGAAATTGCCTTTCTCATAGGCGAATACCAGATCGTAGAAGCTCCTGACTGGCGCAGAGTCTACCGTAAAGGTCTGATTCGCACCGTGTTTAATCAGCCACTCACGGTAATCGTAATCGTTGATGGCATCGAAGCCATGCTTAAACACGCCATCGGCGAACATCCCCTTGAGTATGGTCAGGCCAAGATCTGAGGCGATATACAGCCTGCGAAGCTCATCGTTAGTCTCTAACTTCTCGGCGAAGCTCTCCTCTAAGCGCGCACGGAAACTGTCGACGGCAGACTCGATAAAGCCTTCATCATCTTCATCTGGGCTGTGGGCGTGTTCATCACACTCACGACCGACGAGTTGATTAAGATGACATTCTATAGAGTCGCCAAGAGAAGCAAGGTTCTCCTTAGTATCATCTATGGTGTCTTCAATCGAGTCTTCTATTCTGTCTTTGAGGCGTTCAAACCAGTCCTCACTAAACCAATGGACTGGCTTAGCGGTTTCTTTTTCGGCTTCATCGAGCAGGTCATCCATCTCCTTGAGCCAGTCTCTTATCCAACTAAAGGCGGCCTTGACCACTTTCCATAGGGTTAAGATCTCCGTACTGTCTCCCGGAAGCCCTTCTCTGAGTGGGAACTCTATGGGCCAACTGTCAGACTCACCGCCAACGTCCTCCTGCAGTACGATATAGCTGTGGGGCTTGAAGGCATCTAAGAAAGTTGCCAGTGGTGCACCTTCCGGTCGTTCTAGCTCTTCATAAGCTTTGCGCATCAGGCTGAAGGCATTTTGATAAAAACCAAACCAGATATGTAGGCCGTGCTCTTCGATTCGCTGGCCTTGCTCAGCATTTCGACCACTGGCGCCTTTGCCGCCGATGCGCCAACCCAGTTGATACACATCAATCTCATATTTGTTTTGCCAGCCAGGCTGCTCGGTTAAACACATGGCCGCCGACATTGCGGCGACGCCACCGCCGAGTATGGCTATCTTTTCCTTCTTGAGCACTGAGTTATCGACTAAGACCTCTCCCTCAGGTACCTCGAAGTCAAAATTAACATGATAGGGTAGCAGCACGTGTTGCTCGCCTAACTCGAGGCCCAATGACTCTTTCAAGGGGAAGCTGGCATTGTCGAACACTGTGGCTAACAGGTCATTTTTCAGTAGTGACAAGGAATGGACTCGATTCACCTTAGCGGGTGAGGCGGTAATCGCCTGATAGACAGCCTTCTTTCCGGCCGAGTCTGGTAGCTGCTTGAGAAAAATCTGATCGATAGCGGGTTTGAACAGCAAGCTAAATAGCTGGTTCTCACCTAGTCTGTCGAGTTCGGGAATGAAGTCGGTCTGGCCTTTAAACAGTTGCCAGGTTTTGGTGATGGCCTCTAATGTGCTGAGCTGATCTTCCTCTTGAGCTTCACAATCGACCGTTAACAGGGGGTGAAACGCCAGTTCAGTCTCGGGAGAGAAGGTCTTGAAGCTCTTGACCGACAGGCTGAGTTTAGTGAGGGGCTCACCGGGCTGGGGCATCTCATATTCACACATGTATTTGGGATAACCGAATAGCTCACGGCCATTTATGAGGGCCATGGCATCATTGACGAAGGTGAACAAGGGATGAAAATACACCTGGCTGATGTCGTTGCTGTCGGCACTTTCTTGCCTGCCTATCATGACCCAAGTGATAATATCGGTTTCCTGGATCCAACCTTTTTCCCTGTCCTCGGGATATTCTGAATAAGCCTTATCGACTCGGGTAAAACTGGTTAATATATAAGGCGAAAGCACCTTAAAGTACATCTTGCTACCTGCTACCTGATTGAGACTAGTATCGATGGATTTTTGTAAGTTTTTCTCCTTCCCTTTCATGAAGAAACCATACATGTCGGCCCTGTTGAGCACGAGTGGTGAGTGCATCAACATGGATCCTGGGGGATAGATGAAGTCAGGTCGAAGTTGTTCCATGGCCTATTTCCTTTTTGGCATAGAAGTCGTGAAGCGCATCTGTGATAGAGACTATTTTTTGTTTAACTATTAGTTGATAGTAGATGTTTGCGCGAAGCTACAGGTAAGCCTATGAAGGATTTGGGGATTTATCCAATTTTTGTATAAAAAAATTAGCTAAGGATTGAAATGATCAGCTTGAAGGATGAAGGAAAGGTTCTGGGAACTAGGTCCTGGAACCTATAAACTTTAATCTTGTTAGCCTATCTGAGCTTAGTACTGCTCGGATTGTGAATCGCCCTGTTGACGTTTTTGATCCAATAACTGTCTGCGCCTGTGTTTATTGCGCTTACTCTTGTGCTTACCTTGACGTTCTTCATTGTCACTATCTGTGCCGATTTGGCTATCCCAAAGTAGATCATCACTATCGTAGAAATTTGACATCTTCATATCCGAATTATTTGTGCTTCATACCGCTTGGTATAACTAGTGCTTAATACCAATGGATGAGCAGGACTATAAAGCAGATTCTAGGAAAGCCAGGTGACAGGAAGATGACAAGGTTTCGACTCGTCGCTATAAATATTGAAATAGTTACTTATGTTGAAATACTGCAGTCGATAAACCTAGGGCAATAAAAAGACGACCATCAAGGTCGTCTCTATATGCTGGATTCGCTAGCGCTGTTTGGGTCTCAGCACTTTCTTTTCATTCGAGCGACGAACATGCCATCGGTATCGGCTTGATATGGCAAGACTAGATGCATACTGGCCTCTACGCCAGTAAACGGATGTCTAGTGACTTCCAGCGTAAAATCGGCGTGCTTGGCCAAGAAGGCATTGACCACATATTCATTCTCCAAAGGGGAAAGTGAACAGGTGGCATATACCAAGGTGCCACCGATTTTAACTGCCTGACTGGAGCGGCTGAGAATATCCAGCTGTAGGCTTGGCATGTCCTGAACGGCTTCAATAATGTCTATCCAGCGCATATCCGGGTTGCGTCGCCAGGTACCTGTGCAACTACAGGGGGCATCGACAAGTACGCCATCGAAGTGATTATGAGGCACAGGCAGATCATCGGATTTCCAAGGGGAGGTTGTGATGCCTTTAAAGCCAGCACGTTTAGCGCGCTTGGCCAGTTCTTCTAACGGTTTACGGCGCACATCTGAGGCGACAATAGTCCCCTTAGCTTGTTTGTCTTGGGCTAACATCAAAGATTTTAATTGCAGGCTCTTACCGCCTGCACCGCTGCAGGTATCCCACCAGTTATCATTTGGGCTCGGAGCACATATTTGCCCGACAACTTGTGAGCCTAAGTCTTGTATCTCAAGCTCGCCTTCACGATATAGTGACATGCCGTTAAGGTTGATACTCTTATGGCCAAGACTGATGCTATCGCTAAAATACTCACTCGCCGTGGCAGTGATATCTAATTGGGCTAGCTTCTCTATGGCCTCATTGGTTTCGATGTTTTGCACTCTGGCCCAGATAGGCGGGCGAGAAGAGAGGGCCTGGACCATAGCCAAGCGCTGCTCGGCATCTTGGATGGGGCAAGTCTGCCAGAACCACTCTGGTACCAAGTCATCGGTGGTAAAAGAGATAGCTGGAAACTGGCTAGCCAGCCAGTCACATTTTGCCGATACTGTCTCTAAAGGTGCGTCTGCATCGAGAGTGAGTTCTTTCTCTTGACTGGAAAAGCCTGTCCAGGCTGCAATAAACGGTTCCCATGAATGGGACTCCAGGCGGGCATTAAGCATCAACATAGTGAACCAAGCTTGGGTGCCTGTATTTACTGTGCTAGTGCCAGTACTAGTACCGATATTAGTGTTGAACTTGTTTAACCATCCCCACCAACGAAAAAGTGCAAACAAACTCTCACGGATCACACGCCTGTCTTTAGAACCATGCTTCTTATTGACTCTAAAGTACTCACCCACAACGCGATCGGCCGGCAGCTTCTTTTCCATCACCTGAGTAAATAGGTGAAGTATGGTATTGGCGTAGCTAAGAGCCCGCTTTTGCGCAGGAGTATCTGCGTTCAAGGCTTCAAAAGAGGTCGCTTTGATCTCGTTTAAAAATGTCACGATTGAGAGGTGATCATTAGCTGTTGAGCCTATTCTCGAGTGGAGAGTCGAGTCAAGAGTTGAATCAGTGTGGCTTGTGTTCAAGGCGTCGCCCATGGGTAGTTATCTAGGGTGGTATTTATCTGGGGCGAATTATAACAGATGTGGGACAGCCTTAGAATGAAGCCTGGAGGCATTATCTGGGGTTATGTTGTATTTGGAGATGTGCTTGCGGTGATTCACTGAAGTTTTGCGTTAAAGTCCACAGCAGGTAATTGATAACCAATAAACTATGGTATTAATTAACTTTAATCTAGGAGGCGCTTGCTCCATGGTTTTCTCAGCCTTAGAATTACTGGCAAATATACATTCATATGGTGAGGCGAAGTGAGTCATAAACTTGGAATAAAGTCGATTATTGTTTCTGTCCTATTATTAGTTTTGGGTGGTATTTTTCTCTTATTGGAAAATACTTTCTACCAATATGTTGATGAACAAGGATTCCTGCATGAAAGCTTGTTTATGCCCTTGGGCTTTTTCAGTGTATGCCTGGGGTTAATCATCATGCTGCTGGTCTTTATTAGTCGATTCTTTACTAAGAAATAGTATGGTAATTTCAACATGGAGTTATGATCACTACATACTGGTCAGGTATCTTTAGGATTCACCAGCATAGATGAGTTAGGAAATAACATGAAAAAACGGTTGGTTTTATCTTTTGCACTCTCTCATGTTCTGGCTGTGTTCGGTGGGTTTGTTTTGGGGATATATTACTTGCCTATACTGATAGCGCCCGCCGCGCCCGATAGCCAAGTATTGGCATTGGCTGCAGAGAACCGTTTATTTGTCGCTGAATTTTCTCGGGATAGAGAAGATAGCGATGCTTTGCATTGGGGGGAAGGGGAAGTATCAATTGGTCCCGATTCTGTCTCTTTTTCTGGGAGTCTCTCTCCCGGACCGGATTATAAACTTTATCTGTCTCCTGAGTTTGTGGAAACGGAAGCAGACTTTAATCGATTGAAGTCGTCTATGGTGCAAGTCGGTGAAGTGAAGACGTTTGAGAATTTTATCCTGCCTATGAGTGTCAGTATTGACCCTTCTCAATATAATACCGTTATCGTCTGGTGTGAAACATTCGGGCAATACATTACCTCAGCTAAATACGAGCGGAGAGTCAACTAGCACTCGCTCCGCTTTCTTCTTTTTCTTCTCTTCTCTTTATTTCTCTTATTGCCTGCCTTCATTTTTTTACTTTACGCGGGTTTACAAAGTTTACACGCCTGTTCACATCTCGTTCATATTCTGATGCATTCTATTCATATTCTTAAATTATAATTATGGGTTTAGGGTCATCTTTTCAAGGAGACTCTCAATCCAGTCATAATACTAATAAAGAAGGATTTTTTGTGTTTAAAACCATCAAAACTCGAATTGCTGTAAGCGCAGGAATAGCAATGACGTTTACGTTACTCATTGCTATGGGTATGACTACTAACGCGTATACGACAGTGAGTCAGCAGGTGACCGATAAGGTTAAGGTTCAGTTGAGCGATGCGATTAATTTCCATTTGAAATCCACTGCATCGGAACAGGGGAAAATAATAGAGACTCAACTGTTTCCGGTGCTTGCCAATTTAAATCAAGTTCGATCAATCATAGAGTTGAGCGGTGTAAATTCGGTCGGTGCCGATACCATAGTTAAACAATTTATCGCCGCGTTAGAGGTTCAGGACAAGGCAGTATTTGCAGGCTATATGGTATGGGATCAAAAAACTTGGCCCACAGAATCGGAAGTTCAAGTTGCAGAAGCAATCAATAGTAAGGGCTATCTAGCTCCTTTCTTTTCTCCTAATTCCAATAATAGCTTCGATTCCGTTGCGATGGAGAGTTTCAACAACACAGCGCTCAATAGTAATGGTGAACGGACTGATGACTGGCACTTAATGCCGTTTGAAACCGGTCGTACCTTCGTTATGGAGCCCTATATCTATCCGGTTCGTGGCAGAGATGAATTGATCACTACCATTAGCCAACCCATAAAAGTGAACGGCCACATTATTGGTACCTTGGGTTTCGATTTATCCCTGTCAGAGCTTCAGGGGCAGAGTGAGAAGCTGGCGTATAAATTATTTGATGGTGAGAGTAATATTATTATTTCATCCTGGAAAGGAGCGGTGCTGGCCAACAGCGGCGCACCATCACAAGTCGGTAAAAAAGTTTCCAGGCAATTATCTTCTCAATGGTCCGATATTCAAGCATTAGCCCGTCAAGCAGAAAGTGGATTGATGTCCATAGGTTCCCAAGAATATGCGATCACCTCAGTCAATACCTCTGACTCTCATTGGATCGTGATGGTCTCTGTTCCCAGAAGTAAACTGATCCAAGGGATAACAGAGTTTGAAACCTGGAGTGATATACAGAATGAGAGTGCGATTAAACAAGGGGTTTTAGCAGGTCTCTTCGCTGTCATACTCGGTATTGTCGCCATGACCATGATAGGTAACTCTCTGGGAAGAATACTCACTAATCTGGTTGAACGTTTTAAAGATGTCGCCGAGGGAGACGGTGATTTAACTTATCGGATTGAAAAAAGTGGTAAGGATGAAACGGCGCAGCTAGCACATTGGTTTAATACCTTCTTAATCCGTTTACAGGAGACATTAGGTACTGTCATGCAGACGGCTGAACAGGTTGAACTGAGTTCTGCTAAGGGTAAGTTACAAGCAGAAGATTCAAAGCAGAAGCTGCTTGGCCAAGTTAACGAAGTTAACTCTCTGGCCACAGCTATCAATGAGATGAGCGCAACGGCGCAGGAGATTGCCAGTTCGGCTGTTCAAGCGGCTGCGGCAGCAAGCCAGGTGCAATCCAATAGTGTAAGTGGCATGAAACAGATGAGCAACACGGTATCGGCAGTGAGTGATTTAGCATTAAAGATCAACAGTGCTCAGGGACAAACTCGAAATCTAGCAAAGTCCAGTGCTGCGATTCAGGGGATTTTATCGGAAATAGGCGGGATTGCAGATCAAACTAATTTACTCGCACTCAATGCAGCTATTGAAGCTGCGAGAGCGGGCGAAGCGGGGCGGGGTTTCGCTGTCGTTGCCGATGAAGTTCGTAATCTGGCAACCCGGACTCAGAGTTCGACCGAAGAGATCCGTAAAATGCTTGCACGTTTGGAAACTGAAACCCAGTCTATCGTTGATTTGATGCAAGAAAGTCAACAGCAGGCCATAGGAACGAAAGAGGAAACGCAAGCTGCTCAGCAAGCACTTGCAGAGATCAATCAGGCGATTGAAGTTATAAATGACATGAATAATCAAATCGCTTCAGCGGCAGAGGAGCAAAGCGCCGTAGCTGAAGAGATTAATCGTAACGTAGTGGTGATTAATGATACGGCAATTGATGTGATGGATAGCATGACTTCTGCGGTTACCACAAGCGTTGAACTGGAGGGGAGTGCTGGGGATCTTCGAGTCGAGTTAAATAAATTTAAAACTAAGTAGCTCATAGAAGCGGGAAATACAGCTTTAGTGTTGGCAACTGATTTGAGATGATGGCTTAGGCATCGTTCTGAGGAATGAGCACAGAATTGGTTCCTTAAAATAACTGGTCTAGCTGCAATTTTACAGGCTAGGCTAGCTTAAATAACCAGATGGATAACTTGGATTTATTAATGAAAGATGTACCAACTAAAATCAGCTTTTTTGAAATGCTCACCCCCTTTGTTGCATCAGGGAAAAAGACCATCACCATCAGGGATGAGTCTGAGTGTCATTATGTGCCAGGGACCCAGGTCGAGGTGTATACCTTAGAAACTAATATTAAGGTTTGTGACATAAAAATTGAGTCGGTAGAGCCGATACTCTTCAGCGAGATTAACGAGTTTCACGCCCAGCAAGAATACCTTGAGCTACCAAAGCTAAAGGAGATAATCAGTAAGGTTTATCCAAATACAGAACAACTCTACGTCATCTCCTACAAGTTGGTTTAGCGAGGCGGAGGCAAGGATAATATAGGTTATTTAGACACCATCTTTCTAATCTGCTCAGCCAGCTCCTCATCGCTTAAGTCCGATGACGGCGGTGTCACTATGCCTATCTGAACTGCTGGTCGTTTGGCTATCTCATTCAACCAGCGTTCCAGGTGCCCGAGTCCCGAGATATCGACGCCGCTCCACTCAAAGATACGTACCCAGGGCCAGGTGGCTATGTCGGCTATGGTGTAGTCATCCCCTGACAGGTAGCGGTTATCGGATAGCTGATGATTCATGACTTCAAATAATCGACGGCTCTCGTTTTGATAGCGCTCGATGGCCGTTGGGATCTTCTCTGGCAGGTAACGGTGGAAGACATTAGCTTGACCCATCATAGGACCTACAGCGGACATCTGGAACATCAGCCATTGCAATGTTTGTGAGCGCTTGTCAGGATGTGCAGGCAAGAGTTTTCCAGATTTTTCGGCTAGATAGATAAGAATGGCACCGGACTCGAATACAGCGAAGTCATTATTGTCTCTATCGATAATGGCGGGGATACGGCCATTGGGGTTAATTGCGATAAATTCAGATTGCTTCTGATCGGCTTGCATCAAATCCAAGTGATGGACACTATACTCCAATCCCATCTCTTCTAGTGCGATAGATATTTTATGGCCATTGGGGGTTGCGGCGGTATATAAGTCGATCATAAAAACTCCTGAAGATTGAGTAACAGCTTACTAATACCAATCGGTATAATTCATTACTTAAAGACTGATTACAGCCTTCTCTGTATTGACCTGAGTCCGGTGATTTTTATTTCAATTAAGCTGCAAAGCAACTCTTCAGATGACCTAATAATGGGCCAGGAATTTAGTTATTCCTCTCATTCTTAGAACAGAGGTAAGGTAAGTCAGCTTTACTTACCTGTAAATCTACTTATATCGTCATTTTATGACAAACAGATGATTACCGGGTGCCTTTTATCAAGGGGATACCATTGGGGTCAACAAAGTAGCCTTTTAGTTTATTGACTACTGAATCTGCTATGTTCGAGCAATTTTATTTAAGCTGGGCACTAGGGTATTTTGTGTAACTCACTTTTGACATAGGTCCTGAAAGTTTCACGGACAAAGCGCTGGTACCAATTATCGGTACCGAACTCTTCACCTGTTTTGATCTGCTGATCTATTTATATTCAACTTCTGGCAATACGCATAACATTTCAAAAAGTAAATTAGCTGCAAGTAATGATGTATTACCACTTGTATCGTAAGGAGGAGAAACTTCGACTAAGTCGCAACCTATCACATCTAATCCACGGCAACCTCGAATAATTTCTAGAGCTTGAGGAACTGTTAATCCTGCTATCTCAGCCGTTCCAGTACCTGGAGCGTAGGCTGGGTCTATACCATCAATATCAAAACTAATATAGACCGGACCTTTCCCAAGCTTTTCTCTTAGCTCTGACATTAAAAGCACTAGGGATTTATTCCAACATTCTTCTACAGGAACAACTCTGAATCCTTGCTCTCTTGACCACTCAAACTCTTTGGATGAATATCCTGTACCACGTAAACCTATTTGTGCTACTCGGTTTCCATCAATTAGTCCTTCTTCTACTGCTCGTCTAAATGGAGTTCCATGAGCTATTTTTTCACCAAACATATGTTCGTTTGTATCAGCATGAGCATCAACATGGATCATCCCCATAGGGCCGTATTTTTTACTTAGAGCACGCAAGATAGGCAATGTAATAGTATGATCACCACCGAGGGTTAAAGGCTTACAGTTATTCGAGATAATCTCATCATATGCATGCTCAATAATGTCCATACTCTTTTGAAGGTTGAAAGTATTGATGGCAACATCACCTATATCAGCCACTTGAATGCTTTCAAAAGGGGCTGATCCAGTGTAGACATTGAATGGTCTCAACATTCGTGATTCATCTCGAATTTGGCGAGGGGCTAAACGAGCTCCTGGCCTATTAGATGTTCCAATATCCAGTGGTATTCCAATAAAACAAGCATTTAGGCCAACAGTGTTCGTTTGAGTTGGGAGTCTCATCATTGTAGCTGGGCCGCCAAAACGGGGCATTTCATTTCCACTAAGTGGCTGGTTTAACGCTTTTTTACTCATTGCCAATGCTCCATAACAGGGTTAATTGTTTTCTTTTTAATATTTACTCGTTAAGTTTAAAACGAATATCAAGGTACAAAAATATTCCCTAATAAGGTTAAAATCGGTAACGCTATTAGTAGACGAAGACACCAAATTGCGAGTAGGTTTAATAGATTTAAACCTATATTTGCCCTGATAAGTATTATTGCCACTTCAGATAAGAAAATGATTTCATTTATCGCCACACCAGCAACTACAAAACGAGTTAGCTCACTTTCAATGTGGGCACCTAAAATTGAAGGCATTAATATTTCTATTACTCCAGAAAGAATTGCGGTTGCAGCGAGAGAAGCTTCTGGTAGTTGGAGTAAATTAAGTAAGGGAATTAATGGTATTGAAAGGAATTGAATGACGTTGGTATATTCAATTAAAGCAAGCCCTCCTACTCCAATTAGCATCAGTGTTGGAAAAACCGTGATTGCGACATCTGAAGCAGTGTGGATACCGTCTTTAAGTTGTGTCCAGATTGAGGGAGCACAATCCGCACGCTCTATTCCTTTACGAAGTGCGAATTTAAAAGGGTTTCCATCTATATTAATTTCATCGCGAGGAGTCACGGGAGCATTAGTGAAAACATCATTTGGTATTTTTTTAAGTGGCGGTAGTTTCGGCACTATTATTGCGCAAATAATTCCAGTTATTACAACAGAGATGTACCATTGAATAAATAAGTGTTCAAGCTTAATAAACGATAACATGACATACGCAAAAGCAATACTAACGACAGAAAAATTAGTCGTTATCATTGCAGCTTCTCGTTTGGTATAGAGACCTGTTCGGTATTGTTGAATCGTTAGTATCATGCCTACACTAGAGGCTGATAGCCATGATGCAAGGGCATCTACTGCTGCAAAACCGGGTAAATTGAATATTCGTTTAAATCGTTTATTTAATAATGTTCCAATAAATTCCATTAAGCCATAATTTGTCAATAACGGTAAAAAAATAGCACTTAGGAAGTACAAAATTAGCAAGACAGGTGCTACATCTAACAGCATTACGCCACCGGTCTTACGATCCCAAATCCATTCTGGCCCTATATTTAGGTAAATCATAATAATGCTGATGGCACCTAATACCCTAATTAAAATCCAGATAGCTCCCGGATTGAACAATTGAATAAAGCGGTTTTTACTTTTTTCTAAGAGCGGAGTCATAGGAACAATGACTGATAAGACTGCTGATGTAATCGTCAACATAAGCGATATCGGTAGCATATATGCTTTGAAGTAAGCATTAAGGCTGGAGATTAGGTAAGCAATTATAACTGTAAATTTACCATCTATTATGAATGGTGTTAAAAACAATAGGACCCCCACTAAGGAAGGAAAAGCAAAACGTAGTAAGCGCTTTGTTGAATAGTTCTTCACTGCTGTCGCTTCGAGCGGATCAGACTCTGAATTTTTTGAGGCATGACCTATTTCATTATTCATGTGACTACGAGTCCTATTTTTAATTGTTTTTATGTAAGGTTTTAATGTCACAAGCCATATTTAAGAAAAGGCTTAAGCAGTATATTGTTGGAGTTTTTATTTTGAAGTGTTTCTATAGAGTATCTAGGTTTGCTGTGATCTTTCATGGCGATAAAGGTAGATTAGCTAAGATAGGGGGCTGTTTTTACTCGTTAGAAGGCAAAAGTATTGCGCCACAGTTATGCGGGCTTGTGAGTGAGAAACGGTAGTCACCAGAGCCAAATATTCTCAGTTTTTTGAAAGCATAGCCCTCTTGGCTAGCTGTTGTGTCTTGGGCCTTTCAACTTGAAAGGCCCACTCTTATTAGCATAGTTAATGCGATGGTCTTGTGGCTGTGCTTTTAAATGATGAGGGCGATTAAACATGCATATTCTTTTATCATTGTCCGCCAAGACTGGTAGGGCAGGTCATCATTGTTTGCTTTAGTAATCCAAATCTAGTGCGAAGCATAGGTAGCCCATTAGCTTTTGGGTGTGCTTAAATTCGTTGGCACACCAGGAGACAAAGTCTTTATCTGTGATCTGTTTAGCCTCTATCGATTTGATGGCGATAAAGTCTTTACGCTTTAACTCATCTAACATGGGGTGGGTCTTATCATATCCTCTTGGCGGGCGTACCAGGCTGCTGCCCTCCATCTCGAATCCTGCTTCTCGCAACTGAACTAATGCCTTCTTATAGGCATTGGGGTTTTCATCGATACAGGTACGTAGTTTGTTTAATGCCTTTGAGTCGGGATGCCAAATCCCCGCACCGATAAAGCAGCCATCGTTGGCAATATGCAGATATAGGCCTGGAGCGTGGACATCTTTGCCCTGAAAGTGACGAAATTGAATGCCGACATTGGTTTTATATGGGGTCTTGTCTTTACTGAAGCGGGCATCACGCTGGGGACGCATTAAGCTGCCACCGACTTTCTTGGAGGTGGCAGTTAATCTTGGTGATAGCGCCAGCACATGGGGCTGCATGGCTTCGATAAATTTAAGGGCCGGTGTGCGAACTTCATCTTCATATTGGGCCTGATTAGCCTTGAACCATTCCCGTTCGTTATTTGTACTGAGCAGGGAAAGAAAGGAGAAGCTCTTGGTAGTAAACATAGGTACGAGACCCTAATGATTGATAATGAAGTAAAAAATAACATAGGAGTAACAGGATTGGGAGAGTGAAGTGAATATGTGGCCACCTTTGTCTGATCGATGCTGATTAATAAGCCTAATATGGACAATTGACAGCGCTGTCATTAGGCGCTAGTGTGTAATTGATGTTCAGTTGTTAATAAGATGTTTTCTTGTGTTTGACGGGCTCTGTGTCGGTTTAGCCTTAACAGGGGAATGTCAGACAAATAAAATAATAATCTAAGGATGAGAATATGGCTGGCGGAACCCCAATCACGAGCTCAGGCTCTCAGTCACAAGACAGTAAGTCTCGAGTCGGCAGCGTGTTTGTCGCCTCCCAATACAAGGGAGCCATGGTGTTACTGGTCGTGCTCTACTTTATTATCGGTTTCACCACAGTATTGAACGATATTCTTATTCCTGTGATGCGAGAAATTCATCAATTGTCGAACATGGAAGCCATGTTTGTGCAGTCGGCTTTTTTCATCGCATTCGCCATCTGGGCTATTCCCGCAGGACTTGTGATGGAGAAGATAGGTTATAAGCGCTCCTTGGTCCTGGCATTGGGCATCATGGGTATCGGCTATCTCTTGTTTATTCCCGCCGCCCACTATATGGAATACATGGGAGTGTTGTTTGCACTCTTCGTGCTGGCCACTGGTGTCGCATTCTTACAAGTCGCCCTTAACCCTTTAATCGTCAAAGTTGGCCCGGAACAAACTGGATCGGCGCGGATGAATTTAGGTGGCAGCTTTAACTCCTTTGCGACTACGATTGGCCCGGTTATCGGCGGCGCCGTTATCTTATCCAGCGTGCAGGAGATAGACTTTACCTCCCATGGCGAATATATCATCGCCAAGGCGGCTGCGGTTCAAATTCCTTATTTGGTGCAAGCCGTGGCGATTATCGGTATCGCGGCACTTATCTATTTCACCCGACTGCCGAAAATCGACAGTGTTAGTACATCCTCGGCCGGTAGTCAGGTAAAGGGATCCTTTTTCGACCATAAGCACTTGATGTATGGCGCAGGGGGGATCTTCTGTTACGTGGGGGTCGAAGTCTCTATTGGTTCGATTCTCATGTTGTATCTGGCAACTCCAGAGATGGGCGGTCTTGGACACGAGCAGGCTGTGCCTTTGCTGGCGTACTACTGGGGCAGTACCATGCTTGGTCGCTTGATTGGCTTCGTGGTTTGTCAGAAGATCCGCACTCAATATCTATTGCAGATAGTCACAGTGGCTGCGTTAGTACTTATCTTGGGTAGTTTTATGCCCTTCGCACTGGAAAATACCCTGGCTATTCCCGTGTTATTCAGCGATATGGCAGCCATAGAAGTGCCGCTTGCTGCCCTGTTTCTTATTCTGTGTGGTTTGTGTCATTCGGTCATGTGGCCGGCGATTTTTCCCTTATCGATCGCAAATTTAGGCGCGTTCACTCCCAAGGCTTCGGGCCTGCTGTGCACCATGATAGTTGGTGGCGGTATTTTGCCACCACTCCAGGGTTTTTTGGCAGACTCTATCGGTTATAAGTGGAGCTTTATTCTCTGTGCACTCTGTTATGTCTATATCCTGTTCTTTGCCTTCATCGGCTATAAGGCAGGCCAGAGTAGCGAGGTAGATGAAGCAAGTACCGATGAGGTTTCGGTGGCTAGCACCTAAGGTTAGCGCTTGCTAGCAGGTGAGAGTTGACATGTAATCTTGATTGGATTGTTTAAAGAAAAACGCAGCGATGAGCTGCGTTTTTTTATGGACGGATAAAATGTTACTGCAGGTCTATATTGCAGCTGTAATTATAGACTTTGCCTCTGGGCCCAGAACTCTCGCCAAATGGACTGATATTTAATGAAATAGTTAGTCATCCATTGAATCAATATTCGTGAGATTTACATTCGTTATAATTACGTTGTTAACTTGTTGCTACCGTGATCTTCTGTTAGCTTCGGGAGCGTAAGCAAACGAAAATACCGTAAAAGGCGATAGTCGTAGCCGATAATTTGCGGTGTGTTCGAATCTAAATAGTAACTCTAAACAAAAAATATAATGGAGCAAATCTATGAAGTTATCTAAAATTGCAGGCGCAATCATGGCCCTGACCGTGAGTGTGTCTACAAGTGTAATTGCAGATGATGATCGATATATTATTCAAGTCGATAGCAGCAATAAAGGTGTCATTAAGGCACTGACTAAGCAACTCGGTGGTCAAATCCATGTGGACGGCAATGGCTTTATCGCCGCCACTTTTAGCGGTAAAGATCTTGCCCAAGTGAAAGGGCTGCTTAACAACCCACATATTAAGTTGATTGAAGCGGATCAGCGTCGTCAACTTATGTCGGCCTACAGTGATGATGCCGGTAATCCCATGACCGAGCAAGTCACACCTTATGCCGTGTATCAATCTCAAGCTAATCAAGTTGCATTCAATGCCAGTGCGGGCATGAAGGTGTGTATTATCGATTCTGGACTCGATGCCAGTAACACAGATTTTGAGTGGAATAATATCAGTGGCGACAATGATTCAGGCACAGGCAACTGGAATGAGAACGGCGGGCCACACGGTACGCATGTAGCTGGCACGATTGGTGCGGCAGACAATAATGTCGGCGTGATTGGTATGGCACCGGGTGTCGAGATGCACATCATCAAGGTGTTTAACGATGATGGTTGGGGCTACTCATCAGACTTAGCCCATGCAGCAGATCTTTGTAGCGCGGCAGGTGCCAACATTATTAGCATGAGTCTAGGTGGCGGAGGCTCTAACTCTACCGAGTCTAATGCCTTCCAGTCATTCGTCGATGCAGGTGGCCTGGTGGTCGCTGCTGCGGGTAACGATGGTAATAATGTTCGCTCATACCCTGCGGGTTACCCATCTGTGATGATGATTGGTGCTAATGATGCCGACAATAAAATTGCCGATTTCTCACAATTTCCTGGTTGTACGACCGGACGTGGCAAGCAGGTGAAAACAGATGAGACTATCTGTGTCGAGGTCACAGCTGGTGGAGTAGATACACTTTCGACTTATCCTGCCAGTATGGCTACGGCAGCGAATATGACTGCCGATGGTGCAGCGTTTGCGAGTTCAGCCATGGAAAACCCAGGTAGTGTCACTGGCAGCACTTACTATATGGGCACGGCAGAGGCAACCGATAGCGGTGCTAATGGTAATGTCTGTGTGATCGATCGCGGTAATATCTCATTCCACGATAAGGTGGCAAACTGTGAAAACTCAGGTGGCGTTGGCGCGGTTATCATTAACAACGAACCTGGCATGTTATATGGCACGCTAGGTGATACCAATGCCACTAGTATTCCGGCTGTTGGGGCTGCATTTGAGGATCGCAGTGCGTTATTAGCGGCGGGGAATATTGCTATCGACATCGGCACTTCAGATTATGGTTTTATGAGCGGTACCTCAATGGCAACCCCAGCAGTGTCGGGCTTGGCTGCTCTGGTTTGGTCTAACCATAACCAATGTACTGGCAGTGAAATCCGTGAAGCCTTAAAGGCGACGGCCATGGATAGTGGCGCTGCTGGTAATGATGTTTATTTTGGCTACGGTATCGTTAAAGCGGCAGCAGCAGATGCATACCTTACTGCTAATGGCTGCGGCGGTGACGGCGGCGGAGAGCCCGGTGGCGACTTTACTCTGAGCGCAAATGGCTACAAGAGTAAAGGCGTGAAGAAGGTCGATTTAACCTTTAATGGTGCTGCGGGGACGAATGTAGATGTTTACCGTGATGGCAGCTTGATTGTCACGACATCTGCCAGTTCGACGTATACCGATAGCATTAGTTCTAAAGGTGGTGGTTCATATAGTTATAAGGCCTGCGATGAGGGGACATCTACTTGTACTGCCGAGCAGACGGTTGTTTTTTAGGTGTTACTTGTTAAGTGACTTGCTAATTGATTTAACTTAAGTCGCTTGAAAACCCTGGTTTAACCTCAGCCTGACCGCAGCACTTTTGCCGTGGTCAGGCTGAGGTTTTATGGTTTACACCGGACCTTTATTTCAATACCTTGTATAAGCTGATGCGTTCGCCGCGATAGTAACCGGTTAGTTTGACCTGTTGTACCTGCGCAGCCGTGGTGGCATTGGTCGGTAACCATTGCAGATCGATCTCCCCGAACTGACGACTAGTGGCTTCGCTCTCCCCGTTAGTTCTTAATACATGAGCTAAGGTTGTGGAGTGCAGGCTTTTTTCGGAGCTGCTGAGCCAGAGAGTAACCAGATCCCGTGAGAGCATCTGATAGCCGACCTTTATCGATGAGCCAACAAGATTTGAAAATTGAATGTAATCGATTGCCCCATAACGAGAGATGATGATTTTATCTGTGAGCATGCTCATGCCGTACGGATAGGCCTTATCATAGATCATCGATTTGATTATTTTTCGTGCCGTATTATCGAGCAGATAGACGCGGTTAGCCGTTAGCACCGAGCTGTATTTGCCTTCGGGATCAGACACCACACGCTTGACTCGGCTATCGAGTTCTAAGCTGGCAATAGGCTGATATGAGGAGCGTGTATCGAGCCAGGATACGGTATTTGTGCCATCGCTGATCAGGAGCTCGCGATCATCATTGACGAAGCAGGCATCAAGAATATCCGCCTTAGCTATGTGGTTCTTGGGGGCCAGAGTCTCGGTATCCAAGATCATAGTTTGACCATAGCTCCCCTGAGTGACTAACAGCTCAGCTCCCTGTTTACTAAGTATCAGGCCAGGATCTGAGGTGCTCAGATTATAGACCTGATTGCTTGCCACTAAGGTTTCGCTGTTTAACAACTTCAACTCTGCAGTTTGTCCCGAACCATTGGTGAACACAGCCATCACACGTTTCTTACTGTAGATAGGGGTTAACCAATTGATATGGTTGTTGAGGCATTCGGCTTCAGACATCGGCAGTTCGGGTTTCTCTATCACTATGGGATCGGTTCCCGATGCGCCGCTGTAGCTGTCGATAATAAATTGTTTCTTCACGCCTGAGGGGCTGGGGGATTTAGCGTTCTTGCCTATCTCTGACAGATAGATGCCGTTATCCCCGGAGGCGTTACAGGTATTGCTGATTGAATTATCGCCGTATGCGGTTGGCTGATAAATTAAATAGGCCTGCTGATTACTCAGGCCCTGAGCGGCAAATGTGAGGCTGGAGGTGACCTGGATTCCTCCTGTGCCAGTACAGATACCATATTCACAATGATCATCATCATCATCATCGTCGTCATCATCATCGTGATCAGAGTCCTTAAGCAGAGCGGATCTCTGGGGAGATGCTAGTGCCGAGGTGGCGGGAAACGATGAATATGTACCTGTGCCAGTATTAATCTGTAGCAGTTTGTCATCTGAGGTTAGCGCCAACAAGAGACCTGTGTTCTCATTCATGGTGATCGATTTTGGCGATGTCAGTGGACTGAGTGGGTATGAACCGGACAAGAGATAGTGATTGTTTAAATTCACGAAACTGGTATCGAGATCCGCCTGACTGAGTGATTCCCTTATATCGAATGTTCTGTTTGTCACCATTTTATCGACGGCCGCGGCTATTTTTAAATAGGCCGAATCACCGGATAACGAGATGGCATGATGGAAAGAGGCGATTAATTGTGCAGTTTCATTTTCGGGTCCATGAATAACATCGAGATCGGTGAAATTAATATTATATTTGTCCCCGAATATCTTCTGTAAATAGGCTTTTGCCTGACCTGAGTTGCCCGAAACCATAGGGTTAAATAACACTTCATTTTGGATCAGAGTCGTAAATGGGCTGACGAGTTTCGCCCCACTATTGGCTGTAAGGAAGTAGCCATTCGAGTCGATTAAAAATGGCCCTGACGCGCTCGCTGTCAGGCTCTCAAGATTGGTTATGGTCTGTTCAAGAACACCGCATTCCCCGTTAAGATCAATATCCTGACAGACAGGGTAGTCTCCATAGGCATAGTGATTCTTACTCTGGGTATTTGTGCTGTCATCACCACCGCCACAAGCCGTCATCAAGGTACAACTGGCAACCAATAAAGCAATTTTAGATACTTTTAAACATTCACTCATAATATTTACATCGTCACCTATCGAAATAAAAGATCGCCAACCGCCACAAAGGCAGTCGATGTAATCGCTGTTACGTAAATTAACAGAATAAAACACCAAATGATATTGATAATGGATCTCATCCGCATTATCATCCGCCAAAATGTAAAGCCGATGTTTATTTGGTTAATAAAAAAATCTTCCTAGGGATCTATTTCAATGGTGTTCAGAAGTCAGCCATCATCTTTGGTTATAACACTCGTTTTAACGTCTTTCTTAGCCGCCTGCGGAGGTGCTGAGCCGGACAGTAAACTGACATCAACGACCGAGCCAGTGATCCCGAAAAATACGTTGACTGGGGTGGCACTGGACGGTTATTTGAAAGGTGCCAGAGTGTGTATCGATCTCAACCACAACTTGTATTGTGACAGCCATGATGGTGAAAGCGTACTGACCGGAGCGACAGGTGAATTTACCTTGGCCGTAACGGGTGAAAATCTGAGTCGTTACTCTGTCATCGTCGAGGCTATCCCTAATCAAACTGTAGACATGGATAACCCAGATAAGAAAATCGATAAGGCATTCGTGCTGTCGGCTCCGGCGACTCAAGCCGCACTGGTGACGCCATTTACTAGTCTGATCACCACCATAGCCGCACAGCGAGGCACACATTTCGATACGGCGAAGCTCATTCTGGCTCAATTGCTGGCTATCGATGCCGAAAACTTGATGTCAGATTATGTTGCCGGTCAAGACAGGATAGATAAAGAGCTGCATTTGCTGGCTCAGGGCCTGACCAAGATCATGCAGGCTGGTGAGCAGGCCTCGGTGGAGAGCGGTATCGGCAGGAGCATTGCTCGTCAGGGCACCAGAGCCAAGTTGGGCTTGCTGGATCTCTCAGTGCTGAAAAGTCGGACAGATAACTTGGTGGGGACCAATAATCCCCAGGCCATGGATGACATTGTCAGGGATCATGTCGGGGAAGTGCTGGTGTCGCCTGCTGAGATCTTGAACAATCGGGTGGTCATCATACCTAAGGCGCCTAAGTCAGGCCTGGTTAATGACGAATCTGACACTTTCTCCTGGAGTTGGGTCGGTCATTTTACCGACATAAGTGATTATGAATATTCACGCGATGGCGGTAAAACCTGGCAGGTGGTGAGTGCCATGCCCCTCTATGTGGGCCTGGATGCTTACGGGGTTGGCGCGATCCAAGTTAGGATCAGAGCCGATAAAAATCGAGGCCGTCAGGCGGGTCAGCCTGTGCTGTCAGACAAGGTATTCACTCGGGTACTTATGCCTTCGGCGCCTGCTAGCCTGACAATCAATGATGCGAGCAATGTTTTCGACTGGCAGTTTGTTCCTGAACATACTGATTATGCCTCCTATGAATATTCACTGGATACTGGAGTCAATTGGCAGCCGATAACGGCCAAGCCTCAGCCTGTTGAAGATTTCGCTATTACCGCAGGTGCTCTGCAGCTCAGGTTAACCGAGCGGTCCGAGATCAATATCCCGGCCGGTCACATCATCTCTTCAACGACTCCCTTCACTGTGACACCCGCTCGTCCCTTGGCGCCGATAATCCTTGCGGTCAATGATGAACATGACAGTTTCACCTGGGAGCTATTGGCGGCATTTCCTCGGGTAGCTAACTATGAAATTTATCTGGACGGCTCTTGGCGTCAGGCCAGTGGCAACCCAGAGTATATCGGCAATAGGGATTATCCGGCTAACAGCATAAAAATACGTGTGCCAGCTAACATTAACAATGGCATGCCAGCCGGGTTCTCTGCCGTGATCGCTCAGGTGTTCACCCGAGACTTAGGCAAGCCTGTTGCGGCGCTCAATAGTGTCGTGGATGATATCAATGACAGTTTCGATTGGGACTATGTGCCAGGGTTTGAGACTGCGGCACATTACGAGATCTCTACCGATGCTGGGAAAACCTGGGGCGGCGCCAACACTAAACCGGCCGTGATAGACGATGGGCAGTTTGGCATAGGTCAGGTGTGCGTACGTGTTATCGCCAACGCTATGGGAAGCCATGTAGCGGGAGGAATACTCTGCTCGGAGGCCGCTTTCACCCTTAAGTCTGTGGCTCCCGATGCGCCCACTGTGCCGGTCACCGATGATGTACTCGATACCTTCGGCTGGCAGTGGGCCCCGGGATTTGAGCGGGCCGCAGGTTACGAACTCATGACACCGGATCAAGACTGGAAAACAGTTAATGCCAACCCCTATCAACTGCCAATGGATAATATTTATCAGGCCGGTGAAGTCAGGGTGCGAGTCAAGGGGGATGCCTTATCTGGTCGGGAGCCTAGCTTAGCCTTGCTCAATACTCAGGCCTATACTGTCAAGCCGTCAACGGCCGCAGCGCCAACAGCCTCGGCTGTCGATGATGCTCTCGATACTTTTGGCTGGCAATGGACACCTGGGTTCGAGCGAGCCGAAGATTATGAGCTCATGACACCGGCTCAAGACTGGAAAACAGTCAACGCCAACCCTTATCAACTGCCGATTGATAATACTTATCAAGTTGGTGAAGTCCGTGTACGGGTGAAGGCCGATACAGTTTCGGGCCGGGAGCCCAGTTTACCCTTGCTCAATCCCCTGGCCTATACGGTTAAGCCAGCAATAGCTGTTGCGCCTACAGCCTCTGCTGTCGATGATGCTCTCGATACCTTTGGCTGGCAATGGACACCTGGGTTCGAGCGAGCCGAAGATTATGAACTTATGACACCGGTTCAAGACTGGAAAACAGTCAACGCCAACCCCTATCAACTGCCGATTGATAATACTTATCAAGTCGGTGAAGTCAGGGTACGGGTGAAGGCCGATGCAGTCACTGGCCGGGAGCCTGGCTTACCCTTGCTCAATATCCAGGTCTATACGGTCAAACCAGTCAGAGCGGAGGCTCCGACCGCGCCAGTTGTCGATGATGTACTCGATACTTTTGGTTGGCTGTGGACGCCAGGATTCGAGCGAGCCGAAGATTATGAGCTAATGACACCGGCTCAAGATTGGAAAACAGTCAACGCCAACCCTTATCAACTGCCGATTGATAGTATTTATCAAGTCGGTGAAGTCCGTGTACGGGTGAAGGCGGATACAGTCACAGGCCGGGAGCCCGGCTTATCCTTGCTTAATATCCAGAGTTATACGGTCAAGCCCTATAGAGCCGATGCGCCGACCGTGCCTGTTGTCGATGATGTGCTCGATACCTTCGGTTGGCAGTGGACACCGGGATTCGAGCGAGTCGAAGAGTATGAGCTCATGACACCGGATCAAGACTGGAGAATAATTAACGCTAACCCTTATCAACTGCCGGTTGATAATATTTATCAAGTCGGTGAAGTCAGGGTACGGGTGAAGGCCGATGCAGGAAAGGGCCGGGAGCCTGGTTTCTCCTTGCTCAATACTCAGAGTTATACGGTCAAGCCCTTAACAGCCGCAGCGCCGACCGTGCCAGTTGTCGATGATGTACTCGATACCTTCGGTTGGCAATGGACACCGGGATTCAGCCAAGCCGAAGATTATGAGCTTATAACACCGGATCAGGATTGGAGAACCGTTAACGCCAACCCCTATCAACTGCCGATTGACAATACTTATCAGGTCGGTGAAGTCCGCGTACGAGTCAGGGGAAATGCTATAACGGGCCAAGAACCCAGCTTACCTTTAGCTAATATTCAGGCCTATACGGTCAAACCCGTCAGAACTAAGGCTCCGACCGCGGCAGTTGTCGATGATGCTCTCGATACCTTTGGCTGGCAATGGACACCGGGATTTGAGCGGGCCGAAGATTATGAGCTCATGACACCGGCTCAGGACTGGAGAATAGTCAATGCCAATCCCTATCAACTGCCAGTCGATAATATTTTTAAGACTGGTGAAGTTCGGGTGCGGGTGAAGGGAAATGCTTTAACGGGCCAAGAACCCAGCTTACCTTTAGTTAATACTCAAGTTTATACGGTCAAGCCATCTCAGCCTGATGCGCCGATAAACCCACAGCAGGACGACAATCTCAACAGTTTCGATTGGGATCTACTCACTGACTTTTCTCACCCAAGATATTATGAATTTTCTGTCGATGGCGGCGCGACTTGGCTGATAGTCAGTGAGAAACCTTTGCAGCTGGGTGAAATAAATCTTGCGGCCGGCATGGTTCAGGTACGCGTCAAGGCGAATGCGACCAATGGCATGCCTGCAGGCAAGGTCCTTGTCAGTACCGTTGATTTCATCGGCGGCATGCAACCCGATGCCCCTACTCATCCGGAAATCGTCAATGCCAGCAGTGTCGGTATAACCAATGGCCTCAAGTGGAGCTGGGTTCCCGGTTTTGTTGAGGCTTCACATTATGAATATAGCAATGATGCAGGCCTGAGCTGGACTGCAGTAGGCAGTAATCCGCAACATATGGGCTCACAGGTTTATAGCAAAGATAAGCTGCAGATCCGTGTGCGTGGTAATGCTAAGGCCACAGAAGTGAATGCGCCGGGGAAAATCATGGATGCCACTGGTGCCAGTGGACAATTTATTGTTATGGAATTTGTCCCTATGTTATCTGTGGGCCAGGTAATGACTATCTCCGAGTCATCCAATGGCAGTAATCAATATCGTTTCGATACCAATCAAGGGTGCTGGGCACAGTTTGACTCTAATGGAGAAGGTGAGCCTAGGTATTGGGGCGGAAAAAGCAGTTACTTCGATAAGACAAAGCTTGTCGACGAGCTGGCTTCTTTGAACCTAAATTCTGTTTGCGGTCTGATCGGCTGGGATGCTCCCCCTGAGTCTCTGGTGATGGCATCAACGGCCATAAGCAGTTCGGGGAATAATAAACCTGTGAACATGAGTCGAGGCTATGGCTCGTTTTGGGCAAAGTCTGGTTCAGATTATGTGCTATATAACAATGGTGCCATAGCACAGCCGAGTTGGAGCAATTCGTATTATCCCTACTGGATACTGGGAGAGACCAGTGAGCTTGTAGCGCGTTTATTGGCCATTAAAAACGATGCGGTGACTGGGGTTAACTCCTTAGAGATCTTGGAAATCGACTTGAATACCAGCCTGCTAGCCGAGATGGTTAAAACTGACCCGGTACTTAATGATGTCGAGAAGATTCAGCTGGATATGCAGGCTTTGAACGGTGAGGCGAGGGCACTGGCAACTGAGCTAGATGAAGCTTATGTGGCATATCGACTCTATGTGGATCTGATCATAAAAAATCGCCCGACTACGACGAGTGTAGACTTGGCTTCGCTGCAATCTAGCTTGGTCGAACTGCAGGCGCAAAAGACAGACATTAACTTAGTATTGACCCGAACTCAGGCTTCGATAAAGGCGCTGCATGCCCTTAATTATCTGTTGATTCTGGGAAAAAATCTGGACGATGTGATCAATAAGATAACCTCGATAGCCGGAGACAATGGTCAGGTGCTACACGGCGCAGCGCTTGAGTTGTATCAGGCGATTCACCAGTTGCAGCTGACCCTAAAAGATTTCGATGCTATCTATACCCAGTTAACCGAAGCGCTGGACTCAGGAGGGCTCAGTGATGCCATCAATACTGAGCTCAATATTTTGCTTGCACGCTTAAATGCACTCGAGTCGGGCGCAGATGTGACATCGGCGCAAACGACGGCGATGCAAGCTTTAACACGGGCAAAGAGCGATGGCTATACCGTGCCCGCAGCCGATGCCGTGATCGGTACCCATTTCAGTAAGCTGGATATTAATGGTGACTATTTGCCGAGTAATACCAGCTTCGCCCAAGGCTGGCGTTGTGTATTCGACAGCAGATTTGCTAATTATTCGAGGATCTGGACCTTGCTGGGTGATGGTTTGCCTGGGGGCTCAGATAACTTGCCATTCGATGATGGCACTAATACAGAGTCGAACGTAATGGGCACCAGCGGCTTATTGAAGCGGCGCAATGATGCCAACTACTGCGGGCATAGCGATTGGCAGGTACCAGGCCTGACTCAGACAGAAACCTTAGCCACTTCAGGTAGCAGTTATTCTAGAACCATAGACACCAGTGTGTTTCCCAACCATCTGGCCCTGACTGATGAATATGATAAGTACAACGGCGGCAAACGTTTCTTCTATTGGCTAAGTAAGGCCCATGTCAGTGACGGAGCCAAGCAGCAGGCCTTCACCTTTAAAACAGCTAACAATTATGGCTCCAGCAAGGATTTTTTCGACAAATCTGTTGGTGAGCTCGATAACAAGATTTTTATCGCCCGCTTTGTCAGCGAAATCTCTCCCTATGAATTAATCGATATTAATGGCTCAGTGACATTGGTGTTGGCTAACGCCAAGTGCACCCGAGACAAGGTCAGTGGCAATTACTGGCAGTTATTCGATGATAAAGGCGGTGCAAGGTTTAAAAAATTCAACGATCTTGCAGCGATTGTCGATGAGGTTAATACCGCTTCACTGTGCGGTCTGACCACATGGGCGATACCAAGCTTCGATGAGATTAAAACTCTATATCCTTTTGATCAGTCAGTATTTATAAATAATGAGGTGAGTGGGAATTACAATAAACTAGCCTGTTATGTTTCATCGGATGAATCAAGTTTAGGTTATTCCGGCAAAAGAAAGAGATGCCTGAAAATAGATGGAACCGAGGCATATGTGACTTATGAGGGGGGCTATAATATGTATCCCTCTCTGTATCGATTACGCGGGGAATAACTAGCGTATATCGAATATTAATTCAAGCGTATTAACACCAGAGGAATAAAAATATGATGAATACTATCAAGAAAAAACAGCGCGGCGCAGCTGCAATCGAATATGCAATATTAGCGGCGGCCATGTCTCTGGTTATGTTTAGTTTCTTAGGCGAGGATGGGAAGTTGACTAAGGCTATCGATGCCGCCTACGAGACCATAGTGTCCAAGCTGGAAACGATTCAGGAAGAATCATAACGCTCACCTTTAAATAGATGGAACTGTTCCATCATCTCTAAATAGAAATACTCATAATGACAGTAAAACGTTTAATGTATTTCTCGGTTTTTATATCTCTGGCTGGCCTTATTGGCCTGTACCTGAGTATTTCTGCGCCCCAGAAGCAGGTAGATATAAAAACGGAGAATGTAATACACGAAATTCTCGTGGCTAAGCAGGAAATTAAATCCGGCCAGCGATTCAGTGCTTCTTTATTCGAATGGAAAGCACTGAATGAAGATGAATTGACTGGCTTAGTGGATCATATCGGTAAGGATAAGTTCGATATTCTCAAGTTTAATGGCTCAGTGCTTGTGAGCTCGTTTACTGCCGGACATATCATGAGTCTGTCGGATTTTCTTAAGCCTGAAGAGGGCGGCTTTCTGTCGGTGTCTCTTCGTCCCGGATACCGCGCGGTTTCTGTGCCAGTGGATCAGGTGACAGCTAACTCTGGCTTAGTGGGTCCTGGGGATTTTGTCGATGTCTTATTATTAGCCTCCCAGGAGCAGGAGCTTCGCACCCGGGGCAATGAAACACAGAGCTTGTATGTGAAAACAATAGCGAGGAATGTCCGTGTGCTTGCCTTTAACGATGCCGTCAAAGTCGAACAATATATAGCGGCGCAGAAGGAGAATAAAGGTTTTATTCCCGATGACAGTGCGGTGACATTAGAAGTATTAGCTAAGCAGGCCAACAGAATTATATTAGCCAATCAGTTAGGCATATTGACGCTAGTGTTACGCAGTAACAATGAGCTTGTTGATGAAGCCAATAGACAAGATGAAATTAATATCGCCGATATATTTCCTGATATTAAACGCGTTCAACCCAATATAGGTTTAGTTGAATTCAGAGCCAGTGATAAACGTGTGCTAAATCAAGCAGGGGACAAGAGTGATTAAAGTAATTACCTCCTTTTTGTGTATATTGTTATTTTGTGGGGCATCACAAGCAGAGTCATTAAATATGATTTTAGCCGTGACCCTAAATAAAGCTGAGTTGGTGCAATTGCCTAAAACGGCCAAATCAATATTCATCTCCAGTAATACCATCGCCGATTATCAGGCATTGACCAATACCAAGATCATGGTATTTGGCAAGCAAGCCGGCACCACTTCCCTCTACGTGCTCGATGCCGATGAAAATGTCATCTATTCGGCAAGCGTGAAGGTCAGTCATAACGTCGATGAACTCAATGGCTTGATCTTAAGTGAATTTCCCGATGCCTTAGTCAGCGCCGAATCTATCGCAGGCAAGCTATTTCTGAAGGGCCGGGTGCCGACGCCAACCATGGCGGAGAAGATAATTCGCCTGTCTGAAGGTTATGTCTCTCAACCTCAATCCTCGCAAGGCAAGCAGGGGGGGAAATCTTCGGATCAGGCTAAGGGAGCTAAGCAACAAGGTCAAAATGGCGGCGGGCAGCAGGCTAAATCGGGCACTGCCAGTAAAGGTGAGCTGATCAATCAGTTGCAGATCACCATGTCGACTCAGGTCAACCTGAGAGTGAGGATCGCCGAGGTATCACGTAATGTTTCCAATAAACTCGGTATCAAGTGGGGCTCCCAAGGATTTGGCACAGGCAAACTCGCCTTTATCGATGGTCTGGGCTGGAGCAACCTTTCGGTCATGGTCGACGCGTTAGCGACCAATGGCATGATATCAGTATTGGCCGAGCCTAACTTGACGGCGATTAGCGGTGAGAAGGCCTCCTTTTTGGTGGGGGGAGAGGTGCCCATTCCGCTGATCTATGGCGACACTGTCAGCATAGAATATAAGCCCTTCGGTGTGCGTCTGGATTTTAAACCTACCGTGTTAAGCCCTAATCGCATCAGCCTGCAGATAGAACCTGAAGTCAGTACCATATCCCAGAGCACCAATGTGGTGATGGGAGACTCATCATTTCCGATATTCATGACACGTAAGGCATCGACCACCATAGAGCTGGCCAGTGGCCAGAGCTTCGTTCTCGGCGGCCTGCTGCAATCCACCGACATTGAGCAGATGCAAAAGATGCCCTGGATTGGCGATATCCCCATTCTCGGGGCCTTGTTTCGCTCCAATGAGTTTAAGCGTGAGGAGACTGAGCTGATCATCATTGCCACTGCCTATCTGGTTGAACCCACCCGGGGGGATTCATTGCCTTTGCCTACCGACGGACTCATTCCCATGAGCGATGTCGAGCGCCTGCTGGCCTGGCCCCGAAGGGGAGTGCTCAGCTCGTTGGATACGCAAGTTAACCCGAACGATAATCGTCAGCTGCGTCTGCTTGGCGACAACGGATTTTATTACTGAGGTGAGTCATGCGCTTAATTATTTTATTGCTGCTTAGCAGTCTGCTCTTGGCTTGCTCTGGCGATCCGATAAAACGTCAGCCCGATATCGCCATCGAGGCGGTGACCCATGTGTTTTCTCTGCGGTTAATCGCAGAAACACTCGATAGCGAAGACAGGGCGGCATTGGAAGAGTTCCTGCTGCGCCAGGGCGATCCAGCCAACTTAAGAGTACGTATCGAAACTCACTCTTCACGGGGAGAAAAGGTGCTGAACTCGGTGCAGGAATTATTGCACCGCAGAAATATATATCCCTCGCAGATCCGGACCCTTCGGAGGGAGTCTGCCAGCACCTCTGAAGATCTGACTCTGGTGGTCGAGTCGTATCGCACCTTAGTTCGCCATTGTGATGCGGGCAAAGAGCCTAAGACGATTCTCAACAGTTTTAAACGTTCGGCTAACTTTGGCTGTGCCAATGCCAGCGCCTTGGCTCAGATGGTGGCAAACCCTCGGGATTTGGTGGTGGGCGAGACCTTGTCTGCGACCGAGGGCCGCAAGGCTGTGTCGACTCTGGAAGCATATTATGCTCAACCCAATGCCCCATTGAGGGAGTCTTCACCAATCTCAGGCGCGCTATCAGGCGGTTCTGGAAATTAATTATGAATACATATTTTAACCAGCTTCCAGCCCTAGTCGTGGGAGGCAAAGTGCTTGTCTTGCAATTTAGGATATCTCTCAACATGAGTCTAAGGTCCTACTCTAGATGACTTCAAATATTTACAAGATTCAGGATAGCGGCTCTCAGACCGATTATTCACAATACCGGGTAGCATCGGGTGAGTTAGGCAAACGTATCGCCGTTGCCAGCGCCAAGGGCGGAGCGGGTAGCACCAGTGTCGCGGCTAACCTTGCCTGGGTGTTGTCACAGCAACTCGACAAGCGGGTCGCCTGCGCGGATCTGGACTTTGTTAGCGGCGACTTAGATCTGCATCTGAATATCAGTGCCAATAATAGGCTCACCGAGATGTTGCAGTATCCCGAGCGTCTGGAGCCTATAGTGTTCGAGCGTAGCGGAGTGAAGGCGGCGGAGAAATTGTACGTTTTTACCGGCTATAGTCAGCAGTTGGCCCAGGAGTTTTGGCCCGACTCGGAGGCCTTAGAAGCGACTTCACAATTTTGTCAGCAACAGACAGATTATCTGATCTGGGATATCCCCTCTTTCTGTCTGCGTGACAGTGTCGGTTTCGAGGCTATTCGTAGCGCTGATATTCGTATCGTCATCGTAGAGCCGACACTGGCCTCGATTCGTCATACCAATCAATTATTGACTCAGCTGGCGACAGATCATGATCAGCAGACGATTCTGATCCTTAATCATACTAAGCCAGAGAAGGCTTCTTTGATCTCGTTAACCGACGTCAATCAAGCTCTGGGCCAGAGCGTAGATCTGGTGATCCCATTTAGCCCGGAGAAGATGTTATCCACCGCGACTCTGGGAAGCCATGTTGCCGACGATAACGGTCGACTCGGTAGGGTGTTTAAGCAACTCGCTGCCAGAGTGACGGGTGAACAAGTCGCTCCTGTGAGCCGAATGAAACTTTGGTTCAGGAGAGACTGATGTTTGGACGAAAAATATCGGCTAATCAGAGCCCGTCGCCTCGCTCTGGTTCGGTAGCTATGAGCGAGTCGGTCAAAGATTCCGAGCGTCAGCAGAGTCGATTCGCCTTGATCCACAGTGAAGTTATGCTCGCTATCGAACCCGCCGTTGTGATCCAACTCTCCCGTGAGGAGCTAGAGACTCGGACCTTCGAGGCCGTGGGCGATATAGCCCAGCGTCATCAACTGCCCATGGGAGGCCAGGAACAGAAGCAGATCATGCTGCGCCTGGTGGACGAAATGTTAGGCCTGGGGCCGCTGCAAGTGTTGATCGATGATCCCGATGTCACCGACATCATGGTCAACGGCCACAAGGAAGTGTTTATCGAGCATAAAGGTAAGCTCAAGTCGGCGGAAATCAGCTTTCGCGATGAGGAGCATGTGCTCAATTTAGCCCGACGAATTGTGAGCCGCATTGGCCGCAGGATCGATGAGACGAATCCTATGGTCGATGCCCGCCTGCCCGATGGCAGCCGGGTTAACGTACTCATTCCACCTCTGGCCCTGGATGGCACTTGTATCTCGATCCGTAAATTCAGCGATAACAAACGTAGTCTGAGCCAGTTAGCCGAGCTTGGGGCCATGTCGGCGGATATGGTGACCTTGCTGGACATCATAGCCCGTTGCCGGGTGAATGTGCTGATCTCCGGCGGCACGGGTGCGGGTAAGACTACGCTACTCAATGCTATGTCGTTTGGTTTCTCACCCGAGGAGCGGATCATCACCATAGAAGATGCGGCAGAATTAAAATTGGCGCAGCCCCATGTCATACGTATCGAGACGCGTCCGGCGAGCGCTGAAGGTCTGGAGGCCGTCGATCAGCGTCGTTTATTGAAGAACGCCCTGCGTATGCGTCCGGATCGCATCATTCTCGGCGAAGTGCGTGGCGCCGAAGCATTTGACATGATGCAGGCGATGAACACTGGCCATGATGGTTCCATGTGTACCTTGCACGCCAACTCGCCATCCGATGCGTTGATCCGTCTGGAAAACATGCTGTTGATGGCGGAAGTTAACCTGCCGGCACAGGCCCTGCGGCGTCAGGTAGCCGCAACCATAGACATTATTGTGCAGATCGAGAGAATGCGGGATGGTCGACGTCGGGTGACCAATATCACCGAACTGGTTGGTCTGGAAGGAGATCAATATCTTACCCATGATCTGTTTCGCTTCGATTATCAGGGGCAGGACAGCCAAGGCAATGTGTTGGGGCAATTCTTGTCTGCACAAAAAGTGCCTAAATTTATCGAGAAGGCCAGATATTACCAGCTAGATACCAGACTCAAGCAAGTGATGGGAGTGAATTGATGTTTGCTCTGTGCGCCATTTTTCTCCTAGTATTGAGCCTGACGGTCAGTGCTGTTTCTTCTTGGTATTACATTGGCCAGCGTCGTCAGACTCGAAGGCGCCTGTTGAGCGTGACTAAGTTCAAGGCCCAAGATAAATCTGTGTCTAAGTCACTCTTTGGTTGGGAGCAGGAAGTGAGTCCTTGGCTACGCTGGCTCAGAAGACTGGAGTCTCGTATCGATAACCTATTCGGGCTCAAGGGGAAAACTTTCCTTTATCTGGGTCTGGTTACGTCGGCTATCACCAGCTGGATAATGAGTGGTTTCTTGCCTGTTTATGTGCGCCTGGCACTGTTGATATTGGTGCCGACTATCGGCTTCTTAGGTTTTTTCTGGTTGATGCGCTCGATGCAGATGAAGCAGTTCGATCAAGCCTTTCCTCAGGTGTTGGGTCAGATCTCCCGCGCCGTGGCGGCCGGCATCTCAGTGCCCCAGGCCATAGCCCAGGTATCTGAGTATCAGCAGGGCTTCCTCGGTCGTGAATTTGAGCTTATCCGCGACAGACTCGCCATAGGAATCGGCCTTAAGCAGGCCCTGGAACAGGCCTGTTATCGTTTGCCCTATGCAAGTTTTCACTTCTTCACTGTGGCACTTATTTTGAACCAGGAGAACGGTGGTCAACTGAGGGAGGTACTCCATAGCCTGGGCCGAACCCTGCACGATAATAGTGCGATCAAGATGAAGATCAAGAGTCTGACCGCAGAGCCAAGAATGACGGCGTTGATTCTAGCTAGCTTGCCTTTAATCTTGATTAGCATCATGTTCTTCAAAAATCCCACCTCCTTCGCCGTGCTCACCGACACGCCAGCCGGGCACAATGTCTTGTTATATGTGGTTTGCAGCATAGCTCTGGGGCTTGGCATCATCAATGTGCTGACTAAGGTGCGACCATGATGACCTTATCCTTGTGGGTATCGTTTATGTTATTGCTCGCCGGGGGCTCCTTAGCCTTGCTCAGCAGCGTTAAGGCGCGGCAGAGAGATGGGGTCGTTGCACGTTTACAGCTTGTGGAACGCGGGGCTATGGCCTTTGCTAAGCCTCAGAACCAGCTCCAATCTAAGATTAAGGTCAGCGATGATATCAAGGCCTTGTTGCTCAGAGCTGGATTCTACTCTGAGCATGCTGCCAGCATCTTTGTGGTGGCCAAGTTATTGGTGGCGATAAGCTGTTTCATCGGCTGGATGGCATATTCTGGCTTCAGTTTCGACAAGGTCATCTTGGCCAAGGGGGTGGTGTTTGCCGTTATCGGCGGGATTGGGGTGGAGCATTGGGTCAAATTCAGGGCGCGGCTTGTCTCTTCTCGCATCGCCGGAGCGACCCCGGATGCACTGGACCTTATGGTAGTGTGCGTCGAGTCCGGTCTTACTCTGGAGGCGGTATTTGGTCGGGTAGGTCAAGAGATGGTGAACTTCTCCCCGGAACTGTCCCGAGAGTGGTTGATCACCGAAGCCGAACTGCGTCTGCTCGATTCCCGGCCCCAGGCATTGAAAAACCTGGCCCTTCGCACTGGCATCATTGAAATTGAAAACATGGTTATCGCCCTGTCTCAGGCAGAAAAATACGGCAGTCCCATCGCTAAGAGCATGCGCCTTATCGCCTCGGATAGCCGTCAGCACCAGTATCTGGCGTTGGAAGAGAAGGTCGGCAAGATCCCCGCCAAGATGTCCATGCCACTCGTGGTGCTGGTCATGATACCTGTGGTAGTCCTGATCGTGGCGCCGACAATCATTGAACTTATGACATCGATAGGTGAACTTTGAAATGCCTAATTTACTCGTTGCCGCAAACATCTTGCCGCCAACGAATCAATCTCAGTTCGATAGGTGAACTATGAAGCGTTTAATATTTTTATTCCTGTTAACCCAGCTTATGGCCTGTGGCTCTTCAGGCTCACTCTCAGCAGAGCAGCTCAAGGCTAATGATCGTCACTTGGCCGAGGTGGCAATGACGAATGGCCGTCCGGGGAGTGCCATAGAGATCTATCAAGCATTGTTAGATAAAGCTCCCCACGATGTGGAGCTGCTCTATCTACTGGGGAGCGCCTATAACCTGAGCGGTGAGTATGCGATGGCATTGCACCAACTTAAGGAGGCGAGTCGAATCAACCGCGAGGCTGGCTATGCCAGCCGGGGAGAGATCCAGCGAGAGATAGGCCGGGCGCAGCTAGCCTCCGGTGATACGCCCAAGGCTTTGATTGCGCTGCTGCAGGCAAGCTCTTTGTTGCCCGGTGACGCCGTGGCCCACAACAGTCTGGGTGTGTGTTATGCCCTGCATCAGGAATACCAGCAGGCTCGCGGCGCGTTTCAGGCGGCGCTTAATATCGATCCCGGCAGTCTGGAATATCGCAATAATTTAGCTCTGGCCTGGATACTCGATGACAAGCCGCAGCTGGGCATAGATGTTATCTACCCCAGTTATTTACGCGGAAAAAGCACGGTAAAATTACGCCAGAACTTAGCCCTGGCCTTCGCGATGAAAGGCGATATAGAGGCGGCTAAGGCCATAGCCAGACAAGATCTGACTAAGGCGGAGCTAGAGCGAAATCTGGATTTCTATGGCCAATGGCAGAGAAAGGAACTGTGAAGTCGAAGCAAGAGGGGAGTCAAACCCTGGAATTTACCCTGACTCTGATCCCTTTTTTCATTCTTTTACTCCTGGTTGTCGAGCTGTGCCGTTTCATGTTAACGGCAAATCTGCTCGATGCGGCCCTGTCTACGGCCGCCAGACAGGTGGTCAGGCTGAATGATAAGCAAGATGTTCTGCAGCTGTTGAGACAAGAGATCGATGCGCAGGATTGGCCACTATTTGACAATGGCAGAATGAAACTTGAGGGACGTTATTATGAGGATCTTGAGGCCTTAGTGCTGGATCAATACGATTCGGATTATAAGGACCAGATGTATGGTGAATATCGGCTTACTTACACCTATCAGATGTTATTTATCGAAGGCATGGGTGATGGCAGCGCCATCAATAAGTTTGAGCGAACCGTGTTGGTAGCCCATGAGAGGCGTTAATTCCATGGCTAAATATCAGCAGGGGATCAGCGTTATCGCCTTGCCTGTGATCATCTTAGTGATGGCGGCTCTGGCCCTATTCGTGTTCAGAATTAACCATGCTCTGCTGACTAAGGCCAAGTTGGACCGCCTGTCCTATTCACTGGTGACTGTGGTCAGTGTCGAGCCCTTGAAGCTGCCATGGGTGACAGATAAGCAAGCGATCACTCAGAAGCTAGCCGATGATCTACTGACCTTAGCTAAGCGCCACTTGGATGGCATCAGCAGTGACGGTAATACTCAAGTCGGTATCGAGCTGGAGCAGCTTAAGTTCCTGGGAGAAAAAAATAGCGAGCAGTGGTACGGTTTTCAATCTGGCAGCAAATGTCAGGGCAATACCGGGTTAACGGGTCTCGCCGACTTATCTCCTAAGGGCAGTGTGGAGGGATACAACTTAGGTAAATATGCTCAGCTGTTTCAGGTGACCGTGTGTTTGACAGGCGTTAAATCTGTCAATGGCGTGCTGGGTATCGTGGATTTTTCCAATTTTACCCAAGATTATTATAAGAGCTCTTCTTTGATGATAGGGAGGCATTATGACAAAACGTCTTGGTTACGATAGACAGCATGGGGATATCTCCCTGATGTTTGTGATCTGTTTACCTTTCATGTTGGCGATGATTGCCATCAGTATCTTACTGGCCATGTATCTGCTGACGGTGACCCGGGCCGGTCAGGCATCGGATGCAGCGTCTCTCGCCTGCGGTTATTCACAGCGGGCCGATCAAGCCCTGCTTGTGGGTATCTTGGATTATTATCGTCCCGGTTTTGTGATCCATGATGGTGAAGCCCAGATAGCCATCGACGGCAGAAATCGCTGCAGCATAAAGGCGAGTTATCGCTTCAACCCGACCATGATGGCGCTGCTTCCAGAGTCGGCGCGCACAGATGTATCTCTCTCCTCAGATACTGGTGCAACTTCACACTTGGTGATCAACTCGACGCCCTTACCCATGGATCTCGCTTTGGTGTTGGATATCTCTGGATCCATGTCCGCTCAGTTACCTCAGTTGAAACGCATCATCAATGGCGCCCTCGAAGATATTCGACAGCAAGATGCAGATGAAGTCGGTGCGGTGAGGTTTTCTTTGGTGCCCTTCGAGACTGGAGTCGGTGTGCTCAATGCTCCCTGGATGCCAAAATCTGCGGACAAGGTCACCTGTGTCGATGGTCTGAGTTATGGCCAATACAGTGTGGATTATGCCGCAACGGTGAACGATCTTGCTGAGCCCGCCGCCAACCTGAATATTAATACGACATTTGCCAGCAAATGGCTGGACGCCTGCAGCATGGATGTGACTATCTTGCCCCTGACGCAAGATCTCGATTTGGTGAAACAGAGGGTCGATGCCCTAGTCACCAGTGGCACGACTTCCTCCTATCAAGGTTTGATCTGGGGCGTGCGCACCTTGCTGCCCCAGTGGCAGGAGGAATGGCAGATCCCCCCTGTTGAGTCGCCAGAACTGATACAGCGTTTGGTGTTGTTCACCGATGGTGCAGACCAGGGCTTTCATCTGGATGATCTGATTGAACAAGGCTTGTGCCGGGCTATCCAGGATAAACATCATATCGAGATGAGCTTTATCGGCTTCGGAGTCAGCGATCGCCGCCTGCAGCAATTCAGGGAGTGTGCCGGTGTTAAGGGCAAGGTGTATGACGCGCAAAATACCCAGGAGCTGGAAGCCTTCTTTCGTGAGGCACTGCAGACTGAGACTAAGGCTAGCTTAGTATTGCGGGAGGAAATAGAAACTTAAAGCCAGGAGTTTTAAATCGGAACCTAAGGCTTAGGACTTGAGATTAGGAACTAGGATCAGAATCTAGAATCGCATTCATATCTGTGAATGCTTGAATGAAAATAATTCGTTTTATTAGAGGTGTTTATGTTTAAAAGGTGGGCCGTGATCGTTTCTTTAGTGTTTACAACGCTTTCGCCATCGGCGTATGGCTATCAACAGGGAGACTTGCTTTCATCTAAGGCGATGCAGGAGTTAGGTCTGAACCCCAATGAGCTGACTATCATAGATTTCTTTGCCCAGTGGTGCGTGTCATGCCGTGAAGAACTGCCCGAGGTTGAGATATTGTCTCGTCAGTTAGCCGGGCGCGGAGTAAGCATAGTCGGTGTCGATGTCGATGAAGACGTCGACGTGGGACTGGCATTCCAACGGGAATTAGGTCTGACTTTTCGAGTGGTAGCCGATCCGGAGCAAGTGCTGGTCGCAGATTTTCAGCCCACTGGTATGCCGGCTTTGTATTACGTCTACAAAGGCAAGGTTCTCAAGGTGAGATACGGCGCTATCAATAATATTCGAAAAGTGATCATCGAGGATATTCGGTCTCTGGATTTAGCCGAATAATGAATAATCGAATGAAGGGAAAAATGAAGATACGAGCAATATGAATAACATCAGACAAGTGATAATCGATGATATCAGATCCCTGGGATTGGCTAAATGAAGGGCGGAGATACGAGTAATATGAAGAAAAAAATGAAATGTAAGTTAAGCCTGATATCCGCTCTCTTGAGCGTGTCATTCGGTGCAAAGGCGACATTGGATATTGATCTTAGTGGCTTGGGTGAGGGCGAAAATCCGCCTGAAATTAACACTAAGAAGCTGAATCAGACTATTGGCTCAGGAACTGCGCAGGCCTCTGTACCAGAATCAGTACCAGGCTCGATACAAGAGACGGTCAGCGCCAATGGTCGTTATCATCAGTCCACTAGTGTCTCCTCTTCCGTGTATTCCAGTCAGGGGGCGATCACAGGCCTGAGACGTAATGTCGAGCTAGTCGCTCCTAAGCGGCCAAGTCTGCTGTTATCTGCCCCTGAAGTTTTGGCGAACGATATCTCGTTCGGCCCAGGTGTTTCACCGACTATTTCGCAGCCTATGTCTCCGACTCTTTCATCTACTCTCTCCTTCGAGAATATGCCAGAAATTGAGGTGGCAGATGCAAAAGATGATGAGTCCATGTTGTCATTTCTCGATGAGTGGCTGGGGATAGACCCGGTAAAGCCTTGGGAGAAAGGCACATTGGCCGAGAAGGCGATGAAGCCCGGCGGCGTAGTGCCTGAGTTTGACCGCTTCTCGGAGAAAGTCTTCTCCTATAAGCAAGGTTCTGTGGGTGGCAGTGGCGTCGGTGGCGGCGGCTGTGGTTGTAACTAGTATCAATGGCTTAAACTTAAATAAGAATACCAATGAGTAAAAAATTAACACTGACAATCCTAAGCGGCGTAGCAGCCTCAGGCTTAGGCGCATTATCCCTCCCGGCTCAGGTCGAGGCGGCGGATCATATTTCGATTCATCATATGAACTTCGAGGAGTACGGCGATAAGGTCAAGGCTGGCGACAATCTGCTCTCTATTGAGAAAAACTTCGGTTTGGATTGGACCCTGACCGCAGAGCTGGGTTATGACACGGTTTCGGGTGCATCTCCCGCCTGGGGGCCGACAACTCCGGTATCGGGCAACCAGGACTTGCTCAATCGAGCCAAGAAAACCCAGTTGGCACAGGGGCAAACTACTGAGGTGATTCGTGCGGGTTATGACCCTTATCGGGATGCCTATGCCGTGCAGGCCTATGAGCTCGAAGATACCCGCTACTCTAGCAGCGCTAACCTGACTTACAGAGACAAGAAGCGTGATGAGTGGAGCCTAGGCCTTAACTACTCTCAGGAGGAAGATTATGAAAGCATGGGCATCAATGGTCAGGTGCTCATCTATGCCGACAGTCGTAAGAATCGCTCCTATACCATAGGAGGCTCCTTACTGCTCGATAAGACCTTGGCATTTGAGGAATATGAGAACTTCGGTAACACCCAAGAGTGGCAAGATATCTTTAACAGTGATATCGAACTTGGGCTATCTCAGATTTTTACCGCAAACTTTTATGCCACATTTACCCTTTTTTCCGGATACAAGTCCGGGTATTTGAGCAATCATTACCTGACTGTGTTGCGTGAGATAGACATAGATGACGATGGCGTGATAGCGGACGATGAGGTCTTTCTAGGTCAGGATACCCGGCCCGATAAACGACTCTCCGGCGGGATTAATATTCAGACCTTCTACAGCTTTAGCTCATCTGTGGTTATTCGCCCACGTTACAAGTATTTTACCGATGATTGGGGGGTCACCTCCCACCAAGTTGGTGGCAAATTAAGTATCGAACTGCTGGATTGGCTGACATTGACTCCGGGATATTTTTGGTACTCTCAGACTGCGGCAGACTTCTTTGTCGATCCAGATTCCGCCGACCCTTCATTTGCGGCTACCGGTTATGCCACATCGGATCTGCGTCTGGGGGATTTCGATGCCAATGCCTATGAGCTTGGTGTCAGTGTAAAGGCGACTAAGCGACTGCGTCTTAATGCTTTGGCGGCCTACTATGACAGGAGTAATGGCTATGAGAGCCAGTGGTGGGTAGTTGGGGCAACCTATGAGTTCTAACCTTGTTTATGTTCATCGTTTCACCGCCATGACGGTTCCCTGTGAAGTTATCTTGTTCGCCGATGAAGCCGAGCCTCTGGCTCTGGCTATCGAAGACAATACCCGGCGACTGGAAGCTAAATATAACTTCCATGACAAGGACTCCTGGCTAAGTCGGCAGATTAATTCTCGTGGGAGTGATAGGGTGGAACTCGATCATGAAACATGGACTATTCTAAGGCTGGTACGTCAGTACTGCGAGGCTACCCAAGGCATCTTCGACATCACAATCGGTAGCCTTAAATACCTTAAGGCCTGCCAGCCAGACCTGAGCCGGGAGGAGTTATACCTCAGCATTGAGCCCTATATGGGGCTCAATTCCTGGTCACTTGAGGGAATGAATCTCAGTTTTACTCATTCTCAGACTCGGTTTGACTTAGGCGGGGTGATTAAGGAGTACAGCGTCGATCAAGCAGTGGATTTAGTGAAAGCCGCCGGCGTCACCGGGGCCTTGATTAATTTCGGCGGTGACATTCGCACCTTTGGTCAAAAGCTTGATGGCAATCCGTTTGTTGTGGCCGTGCTCAACCCTAAAGACACCCAAAAACCTTTCTTCTCTTTGCCCCTGAATAATCAGGCGCTCACCACTTCGGCTCATTATCAACGTCATTACCAATTCAGTGATGGCCAGACGTCACATATATTAGCCAAAGGCGGGGTACATCCTCAGGTGCTCTCATCCACAGTGGTCGCTGACACGGCATTAGAGGCGGGAATATACAGTACGGCACTAACCATAAAGCCGACTCTGGATGTCCCTGATTCGATTGGTTTTGCCTTTATCGACGACAAGTTAACCCTTCATCAAGACGCGGAGTTTATCCAATCATGAGACTGTTATTTATCATATCTTGCTTTATGGCCAGCATGTTCGCACAGGCGCAAACTCAAAAGGAGTTTCTGCCTGTGAAACAGGCTTTCCCCTACAGTCAAAGTGTGGTCGGAAATGAGTTGATCATAAGCTTCGATACCGTTCCCGGGTATTATCTCTACCAGAAGCGGTTGTCGTTCAAGTCCGCTTCACCCGAATTAACCTTAGGTGAGCCAATATTCTCTGTCACGGCGCAGCAGAAGCAAGACCCCTATTTTGGTGAGGTGGGTGTCTTTCGTCAGCCATTAAGGGTGCGGGTTCCCTTCGAGGGTGCGGGCAAAGTCAAGGTGCGCTTTCAGGGCTGCGCCGATGATGGTCTATGTTATATGCCCCAGACCAAGTCGGTAGAGTTACAGGCCTTGTGATATTGAGGCTTAAAATCAAGGTTTAGCCCCGTGACTTAGCCTGAGTCAGAGAGATAAAAACGCGGCCTATAGCCATGTTTTGCTTAAAGTTTACTATGACTGCTCTTATTGGATCGGGTTAGAAGAGCACTGTAATCTCCTGTGAGCAGTCATTACTGTCGGCATTACATACCTTAACCCTATGGCTTGTGCCTCCTTTGATACCTGTGTTGATATCATACTCGTAAGGGCTGGTAGTGAGTTCAGCTTCTACGTCCGAACCATATAGGTATGGTGAGTTCATATCATCGAGATAGATATCTATGAGGGGATAGGCAGCCCAGGTAATATCTATATGTTTTACCCCTCTCTGTTTACGTCCTGTAGCTGTTAAATTGAAATCACTCGCTGCCAGAGTCTTAGTCGCAATGCCTGTGGTGGACATACTTGAGTTACCGGCGCCATTAGAGGCATAGACTCTGTGATAGTAGTCGGTGTTGGCGGCGAGGCCTGTATCACTGTAGCCACTCGTGTCGGCAGCAACGGTACCAGCAGCTGCCCAGTCAATGTTATTCAGGGAGCGCTCTATGTGAAATGCCGATTCATCTGATGAATTATCAGTCCAGTTCAGAACTATTCGGCTAGATGAAACCGGACCAGTGACTATATTCGAAGGTGCATTGGGTTTAGTTTGACTTGCATCCGTTTCCGAACGGATATAGAGATTAGAAACTGTAATACTATCGAATGAGGTATTGTTTCCCGCAGTCTGATCGCTGTCTGTTACGCTTACTCTTACTTCTCCGCTGACACCTTGAGGCAGCATGGCGCTGTAATGGCCATTATCACTGTTTGAAAGTGTGGCAAAATTGGAGAAAGAGACTCCATTGTCGAGCGAGTAAGACAGTATTATTTGATCGTCGGGCAAGGTGGGTAAATCGGGGGGACTGGACATACTGGCATCCAGATGTAATTCCACTAAGTTGCCCGATGTGATGCTAAATAACCAAGTATGGGTCAGGTAGCTGAATCGGTTCTGCTTCTTACCGCCAGATTGGCGTTCCGTAATCGTCTGACTCGAGCCGCTATCGAGGGCCGAGTCTTGGTAGTTGCCGCTAACATTGCCTGCTGTGAATATCTCACCATAAGCAATTTGGTTGATAAAGGGAGGTGCATCCACGCTAATATTGATATTAACTGAATCACTGGCCCCTAAATTGTCGGTGACTGTAAGAGTTGCGGTATAGCCACCAGCGGCTGTATAAAGGTGTGTTGGCATCGCCTCCGTTGAGCTTGCGCCATCACCAAAGTCCCAATTGAAGCTGATACTGCTTTGGGGATCATCATCTTTTGAGCCTGTGCTATCAAATGTGACCTCCAATGCTGCCTGGCCCGTAAGTGGATCTCCTGCTATTACCGCAATTGGTGCTCGATTCAGGACTGACACTGCAATAGAGTTTTGGTCACTTAAGCCATCATTATCGGTGACTGTTAAGGTGGCAGTGTATTCCCCTGGGACTAGGTACTCATGAGTAGGATCATCGACAGGATTTGTGGTTGTGACTTCAGTCTCGTCACCGAAAAGCCAGTCATAACTCACAATGTCGCCATCGTCTGTTGAGCCTGTACTACTAAATGACACAGAGGTAGGTGCAAAAGTTGGTGAATAACTTATGGTGCCGATATTAGCCGTTGGTCCTTGAAGATTTGATGAGCTTTGAACCGTTGCCGAGATTATATATTGGCCTAAGCTGCCGTAATCGGGATAGCCCGTATCCAGAGGATCCCCCTTACCTACACCATCTATCATCAGGAAGTAGGTTCCGGCACTGGCGAAGCTGCCGCCCAGTGATGCCGATAGAATATTTGCGACATTGTCAGTTTGCAGTAAGGCTCCGCTGCTGTCATAGAGGCTGGCCTCTATGTCTAAATTTGGGCTAACATCGTCAGGATTGATTGAGATGCTGAAGCTACCTGCCGCCGCATCGAACTTAAACATATCTTGATCGCTACTGAGGTGGATAAGACCAAATGCATCGAGTTGGTTTGTTGCGCCATTATCTGTGACAGTCATGGATGTCACATCGTCGACGATACTCATGTCATCGACATGGTCATCAGATATCAAAGGGGCACCATAGTATTGAATGTCCGAAATATCATTTTGAGGCTGATTTGCCAGTGGATAGGTGTTCATACTCCACTGCACTAATTCTTGATAATAGCCCACCCCCATAATCGGTGCCCAGCCTGTTACGCCAGAGCCATGGCCTGTGTAATAACCGGTTCCGTCTGTTTGTCCATCATGGCTTAGCCCTAAGTTATGACCTGCTTCATGGGAGATAGCCTCACCAGCACCGACAACACTCGAGTTAAATACGAAGGCGGGTTTTAGGTAATTGGTATTGGATCCGTAATCATCGAATGCTCTGAGGTAGGCAAAGCCACCACAGCCACAGTTGGAAAAGGTGTTCTGAGTTATTACCACTCGAGTGCCGAACAGTTGATCGCCTGACGTTTCACGGGCTATAGGATCGGCAGCAAGGTCATCTGGGTCAGTGAGATCTTCTGTGGTGACATCGACATTAAAGGGGGCAAAGTCTTCGGCGACCTGTCGCCACATCAGGTAAATTCTATCGAGCTCGTCCTGTGTAAAGGTCTCGGGAACACCATAGGGGTTGTAAGGGGGTGACACAATAGGTGTGCCATAGGAGTTGTTCCAGGCTGTGCCTGTTGTAGTGTGGCCATCAAAATCTAACAATATGGTTCTGGGCGCTCCAGGCCTGCTATGTAACTTGAACGTTTGCTCTTGGTTAAGTGCTGTTTCTGGTGTAATCAAAGGCTCTGTCATGCTTTGTTGACTAGGCTCTTCGATCTCTACATAGAAAACTCGCCCTTGTTTATCTAGCCAGACACTCGTGTCCTGTCTGATCATCTTGGCAAATTGGGCGGGAGTTTTACCGTACCAAGCCGCCACTTCAGGAAGTTTAGTACCAAGTAGACCTATGGCATGTTCACCGTTAGCGGGTTCTGGAAGTGTTACAGAAGGGAAGACACGATGGGAGTTCGACGCATCTTGCGACTCAGATGTCGCGTTGGCTGCGGCCGCATCAAATCCTGATAGCCCCGTAGCAGATAAGAAAAAGCTTAACAGCGCAAGCTTAAAGAATCTATTTGAGTAATCCATTACCGTTCCTTTTTTAGCGTTCGATAGTTAATTTAAAGTGTAGCAGGGGATAAGGTGTTCGCACGCCAAAGCTAGATAGACTCTAGGCTTGCTAATGTTTTTAATTGTTTAAACTTGACCAAACGATTGTTAATTAAAAAACATATTTTCCCATTAGAGTGATGGTTACTCGAGCGTAAAACTGGTTTAATAGCCTTAAGTTTATGACTTTAGTAGGTCTGTATGTCTTTTTCGGTTCTAGATGTAGTCTCTTTTGTGTGTTTTTTCTTTTGCTGGGTGGGCTATACCACCTTTGCGCGCCGTAAGGCTAAAACCACTAACTGTATCGCCAGGTGCTTACATCAACATAGAATTCATTGGATGAATGAGCTGATGACTCGTGAAATTCGAGTCGGAGAGGCGGCCTTACTGGCGAACCTGGAACGTAACATCACTTTTTTCGCTTCTACAACAATGCTGGTACTCGCGGGGGTGCTCACCCTGTTTGCTCAAGTGGAGCGCTTAGAAGCTGTGATAACAACCATTCCTTATACCGCCACTCCGGTGCACTTGTTAATCCAAGTTAAATTGGCCTTATTGACCTTCATCTTCGTGATGGCTTTCTTTCAGTTTACCTGGTCTATGCGCCAATATGGCTTTCTTAATGTGATGGTGGGGGCGGCGCCTTTCGAGCCGAGCGGCTGTAATGAAAACCTTAAAAACTACGCAAAGCAGATGGCGATAGTGCAAGATCAGGCGGCGCACTCCTATAATTATGGCTTAAGAGCATACTATTTTTCGATGGCAGTCATGTGCTGGTTTTTCCATCCCGCTTTATTTATTTGCGCTAGCCTGTTCGTTGTTTACACTCTCTATCGCCGTGAGTTTAAATCTAAAGCTGTAATGGCGATTACTGCGGGTATGCAAGCGTTAGATATTGAAAAGGAGCAGGCGAGCAAACATTAGTCATGTACTATTTTATTCGTCCAAAAAGTGAGGCTTAGGCAACTTTATCCACTAAGTATTAACTTCTGTAGATGATTTTTAAACTATGTATTCTAATTTATTCCGGATCTATCCTCTTTCGAGCCCTATGTATTTATTTTGTTGTAAAGCTACATTGTGGTTCTCATATTTATTCGATTGTAAATCTATCTCACAAATCTGAGCTAAATTCCGTTGTTGGCTTACAGTTCTGGAATGTAATGTGACCTCAATATCGGTATTTTAGTTAACAAGCATTTACCATTCATTATCCTAATTTTTATGGTTGATGATTGTGATGTCAGGTTTCTCAGATCAGGTTAAAACAATAAAGAAGGGCCTAGATGTCCCTATTGCCGGAGAGCCCAGGCAAGAGATTGAAAATTTCTCCAGGTCATCTCATGTGGCCATTCTTGGCGAAGAGTACGTTGGCTTAAAACCTAGTATGTTGGTTGAAGTGGGTGCACAGGTTAAGAAAGGCCAGCCGCTGTTCGAAGATAAGAGAACACCTGGTGTGATATTTACCGCTCCCGCTAGTGGTGAGGTCGTGGCGATTCATCGTGGCGAGCGTCGTGTACTTCAGTCTGTGGTGATTAGATGTCACGGCTATGACAGCATCAGCTTCGAATCCTATGACGATCTTGCTCAAGTGAGTCGTGAACTTGTTCAAGCCAACTTAGTTAATAGTGGTTTATGGACAGCCCTGCGTACTCGCCCTTTTTCTCGGGTTCCAGAACTCGGTTCATCGCCTGCAGGCATATTCGTCACTGCTATGGATACCAATCCGTTAGCGGCAGAGCCACGTATTATCATTGCCGAACAAGAAAAAGCGTTTTTAACCGGTATGCAGGTGCTCACTCGCTTAACCGACAATAAGGTTTACCTGTGCCATGACGAAGGCGATAACCTGCCGGGTCATGATCTTCCTCGAGTCGAAACCAAGCGCTTTAGTGGAGTTCACCCTGCCGGATTAGTGGGTACTCACATTCACTTTACTCTGTCAGTGGGTATCGAACGACCTGTTTGGCATATTGGCTATCAGGACGTGATTGCCTACGGCAAGCTATTTCTGACCGGTGAGCTTTATACCGATCGTGTCGTATCTATTGCCGGCCCGGATGTGGTTAACCCTAGGCTTATCCGCATTCAACTCGGCGCCGAGCTTGTTGAAAGTATTAAGGATGAGTTAACACCAGGTTTTTCCCGGGTGGTTTCAGGCTCTGTACTCTCGGGTCACACAGCCTCAGGTCCACACAGCTACCTTGGCCGATTTCACCATCAAATCACCGCATTGACCGAAGATTCTGAGCATGAATTGCTGTCTTGGATCCGCGGTGGCTCGGATAAATTCTCTATCACTCGCGCGGTAACCTCACGTTTCAATCGTTCGAAGAAGCTATTCAATATGACCACCCACACTGGTGGCTCACAGCGCGCCATGATGGCATTTGGTCAGTTAGATCGCGTGATGCCCTTGGATGTGTTGCCTACCTTGTTGGTTCGCGACTTAGTGGTCCGTGATACCGATGAGGCGCAGGAGCTTGGCGCATTAGAGTTAGACGAAGAAGATTTAGCATTATGTACCTTTGTTTGTCCGGGAAAATACGATTTCGGTAAAGAGCTTCGTGCTTGTCTGGACATAATAGAGAGGGAAGGGTAAATGAGTAATAAAGACAAAAAGCCTGACGTTCAGGAAGACTACTACGCGCCGGGTCAGGCGATGAAGGGGTATCTTAGATCCTTAGTTATCGCAAACGGCCGCAGCACTAAAGGTAAGGTGCACGTTCGTGATGCCATCGATGTGAAACGTACCATGACCTTAGTGGGTCTTTGCTTAATGCCTGCTATTTTATTTGGCTTATACAACTTAGGACTTCAGGCACAAATCGCAATTGCATCTGGCTTGTCCACCCCGGATGTATGGCAACTCGCGCCTTTTGACCTTATTTTTGGTGGCCTCACCGAACAGACGGGTCTTATCGGCTTGTTTCTCTATGGCGCAAGCTTCTATATTCCAATCTATCTTACGGCGCTGCTAGTGAGTCTGCTTTGGGAGATGGTGTTCGCTAAGGTGCGTGGCCAAGAGCTGCACGAAGGCTTCTTCGTTACCGCCTTATTGTTTACCTTGATATTACCTGTATCAACGCCGCTATGGTTAATCGCCATGGGGATCACCTTCGGCGTTATTATCGCTAAAGAGCTCTTCGGCGGTATGGGATATAACTTCCTTAACCCGGCATTAGCGGGCTTAGCCTTTATCTTCTTTGCTTACCCGACTCAGATTGCTGAGCCTGCGCTTTTAGTCGCAGCCGATGGTTTCTCGGGAGCGACAGCGTTAGCCCAAGCCGCGGCGGGTAAGTTGAGCTTTGCCGATTATACCTGGTATCAAGCTTTCTCTGACCCTCAATGGTGGAACGCCTTCTTTGGTTTTACCCCAGGTGCAATCGGTGAAACCAGTACCTTGGCCTTGCTGTTAGGTGGTTGCTTACTGCTTGCCACGCGTTTAGCCGATTGGCGCATCGTTGCCGGCGTTATGCTTGGCATGATCTTAACCTCTGTCATGTTTAACCTTATCGGTTCAAGCAAGAATGATATGTTCGCTATGCCTTGGACTTGGCATCTTGTGACCGGTGGTTTTGCCATCGCCATGATGTTTATGGCCACGGATCCGGTGACGACCTCTTATACCCGTCAGGGCAAGCTGGCATACGGCATCTTGATTGGTTTTATGACTGTGCTCATTCGGGTGATGAACCTGAAAATGCCAGAGGGGATCATGCTAGCCATCTTATTCGCTAACTTGTGGTCGCCTCTGTTCGATTACATGGTTGCTCGCGCCAATATTAAGCGCAGAGCTAAGCGCAGAGCTAAGCGCACCGCTGCGCTATTAAGCAATGACAATTCGGGAGCTAAATCATAATGGCCTTGAAGAAAGATTCTGTGGTGGGAACCATGATTTTCATCATCACCCTCAGCCTCTTGTGCTCATTTATGATCACAGGAACCGCCGAGCTACTCAAAGAGCGCAAGCTGGTTAAGAAGCGTGATGAACTTAAGCGTTATGTACTGATGGCATCGGATGTGGATATCCAAGGCGATAAAGATTTCCGCGCCATCTTCGAAAAATCAGTAACGCCTTTGCTTATCGATATCGAATCTGGTGCCATCGAGCCAAAAGAGCGCGTCGAAGTGATGGATTTCGATGAGCGTATGGCGGCCATTAACCCTGAAACATCACATAAGCTAAAGAAAAAGATAGATAAAGCTAAGATTAAAACCCGTGCCGATCAAGTGCGAATTTTCCAAGTATTTGACGAAAATGGCAAGTTGGTGAGTCTTGTCTTACCTATTTATGGTAAAGGCCTGTGGTCGATTATCTATGGCTACGTTGCATTGAAACCCGACTTTAACACTATCGAGAATGTGGTGTTTTATGAACATGGTGAGACCCCAGGTATCGGTGACTTTCTTAACGAGACTGAGTGGACTGATAAGTTCCGCGGCAAGCAAATTTTCGACGCTAAGGGTAAGCCAGTATTGAAAATTGTTAAGGGCGGCGCAAAAGAGGGGGATATTCATGGTGTCGATGCCGTGAGCGGTGCAACCATGACGGGGCGTGGTGTACAGCGTTCGATTCAATTCTGGTTTGGTAGCGAAGGCTTTAAAGTCTTCTTAGACAAGCTAAAAGCTGCGGAGGTTTAAGATGAGTAAAAGTTTAGCTGCCACTCGGGAAGTGCTGTCTACTCCTATTTTCAAGAACAACCCGGTTGCCATGCAGGTGCTTGGGGTCTGTTCTGCGCTAGCGGTCAGTAATTCGATGCAAACGGCATTGGTGATGACCTTAGCCGTGACCTTCGTTCTGGTGTTCTCGAATCTGATCATCTCGACCATACGCAACCTTATCCCCAACAGCGTGCGCATCATCGCGCAGATGACGATTATCGCCTCATTGGTGATCATCGTCGACATGGTGCTGCAGGATATCGCCTATGAGTTGTCTCGCCAGCTATCTGTGTTTGTGGGTTTGATTATTACCAACTGTATCATCATGGGCCGCGCCGAAGCCTTCGCCATGAAGAATAAGCCGCCGATGGCCGTGGTCGATGCCTTAGGTAATGCCATGGGTTATGGCGTGATCTTACTCGGCGTGGCTTTTGTCAGAGAACTGATAGGCAGTGGCACTCTGTTTGGTCATGAGATTTTGAAAACGGTGGAAAATGGAGGCTGGTACCTAACGAACGAAATGTTCAAACTGCCACCGATTGCCTTCTTCCTGATCGGTTTGATGATCTGGGCTATCAATGTCATTCAGCGTAAGAGAGGGTAAGAGAAGGTTATGGAACACTATATAAATCTATTTGTTCAGGCGGCTCTTATCGACAATATGGCGCTGTCATTTTTCATGGGCATGTGTACCTTTCTCGCGGTCTCTAAGAAGGTATCCACCTCCTTCGGTCTAGGTATCGCGGTGATAGTCGTGATGATGCTTGCGGTACCCTTAAATCAGCTGATTTACGCCAACGTACTGGCTCCGGGAGCGCTGGCTTGGGCCGGATACCCTGAGATTGATTTGAGTTACCTGCAGCTGATCACCTTTATCGGTGTTATCGCGGCGTTAGTGCAGATCCTCGAGATGTTCTTAGATAAATACATCCCTAGCCTCTATGACTCGCTGGGGATCTTCCTGCCACTGTTAACCGTTAACTGTGCCATTTTTGCCGGGGTTATTTTTATGGCTAACCGGGATTACACCTTAGGTGAGTCCGTGGTGTTTGCCGCGGGTTCAGGTTTTGGTTGGGCCATGGCGATTGTGATGTTGGCAGGCCTGCGTGAACGAATGAAGTTTCATGCCATACCCGAAGGGCTTCAAGGTGTAGGCATTACGTTTATCACCACAGGCTTGATGGCATTGGGCTTTATGGCGTTCGCAGGTATCTCAATTTAATTCAGTGAGCTAATCGTGTACTTGGATTAACGAAATTGAATTAACGAAATTGAATTAAGAGAAGGTAGATTCGATGGAAATGGCAATTGGTATCGGTATGTTTACCTTAGTGGTGAGTATGCTGGTGATGGTGATTCTATTCGCCAAGAGTAAACTGGTTTCAACCGGTGATGTAAGAATCGGCATCAATGATGACGAAGAAAAGAGCATCACAACGCCAGCCGGCGATAAGCTGCTTGGGGCATTGGCCAATAAGAATATCTTTATTCCATCCGCCTGTGGTGGCGGTGGAACCTGCGGTCAGTGTCGCGTAATCGTTAAGTCTGGCGGTGGGGATATCTTGCCGACAGAGCGCGACCATATTACCAAGAAAGAGGCTAAAACGGGTTGTCGTTTAGCCTGTCAGGTGGCGGTTAAAACCGATATGGAACTTGAAGTCGAAGAGGAGATTTTCGGTGTTAAGAAGTGGCAGTGTGAAGTTATCTCAAACGATAATAAAGCCACCTTCATTAAAGAGTTATTGCTGAAGATACCCGAAGGCGAAGACGTTAAATTTAAGGCGGGTGGTTATATTCAGGTAGAAGCGCCGGCTCATCAGGTCAACTACAGCGATTTCGATATTCCGGACGAGTATCGTGGTGACTGGGATAAGTATGACCTGTTCAAGCTGGTATCTAAAGTCGATGAAGATGTGCTGCGTGCTTACTCTATGGCGAATTACCCGGACGAGAAAGGCCGCATCATGCTCAACGTGCGTATTGCTACGCCGCCTTCAGACGGTGTGCCACCGGGCAAGATGTCATCTTACATCTTTAACCTTAAAGCCGGTGACATGGTAACGATATCCGGCCCCTTCGGTGAGTTCTTCGTTAAGGAGACCGATGCCGAGATGGTGTTTATTGGCGGTGGTGCAGGTATGGCGCCAATGCGCTCACACATCTTCAATCAGCTTAAGGGCGAGAAGACTAAACGTAAGATGAGCTTCTGGTACGGCGCACGATCTACCCGAGAAGTCTTCTATCAAGATGAATTTGACAAGCTAGCTGCCGAGAATGAAAACTTTGTCTGGCATGTAGCACTGTCCGATCCTCTCCCCGAAGATAACTGGGATGGCTACACCGGCTTTATCCACAATGTGATTTATGAGAACTATCTTAAAAATCACAAGGCCCCGGAAGATTGTGAGTTCTACATGTGTGGCCCTCCGATTATGAACACCTCTGTCATTAATATGCTGGAGAGCTTAGGCGTCGAAGAAGAAAACATCCTGCTAGATGACTTCGGTGATTAGCCACCAGTGTTATAAGTAGAAACGGATAGATTAAATGCAGCCTTAGGGCTGCATTTTTGTTTTAAGTCTCAGAGAAGTTTACTTGTGCAAAAGATACACTAGTGAAGAAAAAGCCATAAAATTAGGGTGAAATTTAGTTTCAAAGGCGTAGACCAGCGCCTTTACTGCAGATGAAAGGAGTTATTAAATAACGTGATAATTACGCCACCTTAGCCCAGCCCCCTCTCTTAGCTTTATAGCTACCAAGCTCCACACGTACACTAGCGCTCCATTTTTACTGCTTCTTGCAGTGACTTCTTGCGCCTAAAATTTATAGCTTAATCTTTCAGATTTCTGAATCAGGCTTTGGCTGCTTGACGAAAAGTTCGGTCGTCTGATGAAAAGTAGAGGTTTAATGTTTACACAATTTAAAATCGATTGGATGTCTAACATCCGCAGGCGACCTGCTGTCAGGTATTGTCGATGACTTGACTGACACCTATAGCAATAAGAGCCGTGAGTGTAAGGGTCAAGGTATTGCGAATATTGGTGCTTCCCTGATGGGGGCATGGCGGGATGTGCCATGATTGGTCAATCGATTATCAATATCAAGTCTGGCGGACTGGGTAGGCTATCTAGCCTAGCTGCGGGAATATTCTTGCTGTTCATGGTGCTGTTTTTAGATGAATGGCTGAAGTTAATCCCCATGGCAGCCCTAGTGGCTGTGATTTTCAGCTGCTGGTTTAACCAGATTGACTCAAAGATCAGATAAGTTGGTTTAACCCATTTTTCAGTCATAAAAAACCGCCAACTATGGCGGTTTTCACTTATCTCTGAATAAAGCGCTTATTCTTGTGCTTTCAAAGTGAGCTAATTACAGCTCAGCTTCAATCCATACCAAACGGTGATCGGAAGAGATATCCTTGCCGTTGCCCCATTTTCCAACACGCTCATCATTCATAAGCATGTAGCCGTCTTCGAAACTTGCAGGCCAAAATACGCCTGAGTCTGTGATGTTAAGATCGTTTGACGGAATAGCATGGTCGACACGTAGACCGAAGGTACTGGTGATGCGATCTGGGTAGGTGCTATCGCCACAACCACCAAGTGCTACACATTCAGTAGACCCTAGGCTGTTAGGCGCGTAAACACCATCGGTTGCCAGTACGTTTACACGTTCATGATGCATTAGGTTTTGAATTGAATCGAGGAAGCCATCACCATTTTCTGGATCGGCGTTAAGATCGCCCATAACGACGAAAGAAGCATCTAGCCCTAGGCCGCCTTTGACACCGGCATCATCATAGATGTAGTCGGCATTTGATGCATAGTCACTCCAGAATTTAATCTCTGCACGGTTAAGCATCTTGTTGTTCTGTGTGAGCGTATCAAAAACGGGTGGCGTCGGGTGAGAGAGTAGTAAGTGAACCACTTTTTCACCATCGGCAGTAGGGATTAGGATAGGCGCATCCACATGGTTTTTAGAAGACAATGGCTTTTCGGCCCAAGCTTCTGCTGTATACCATTCATCGCCACACTTCATGCCTTCTGGAATTGGATTGTTTTCATCTTCACAGTTAGTGATTGTTGGGTTAGTTTCACCCGGCATGTCTTTCCACTTGAAGGTTTGGAAAGTGCGGATGTTATCAGTATCGATTGGGTACTGAGACAGTAAGCCAAAGGCATATTGGCCGTGGTAGAAACCGAAGCCCCAAGCATCGCCTGGTAGTGCTACAGTTCCGTTTCGGTCTAGATCGAATTCGCTGAGCAGACCTGTGTTGGTTGAGAAGTTCTCGAAATAAGCGAATTGAATCGGTTCGAGCATCTTCTTATCATCAGAAGTGGTCCCTAGACCATTTTGTGGTACCGCTAAGTAGTTTAAGCGAAAACCTTTAATAGCGTCTTGATTCTCACCCATGCCATCGTTGTTAAATTCGCCCATCATCAATACTGCCGGACGTTCAGTCTGGATTATAGCTGCGACGTTACGGATCTGAATGACTTTTTCTGCCACTTTAAGTTCGTCTTCAGTTAAGGTTTCATCGAACCACTTCTCCATTAAGGCTTCTTGCTCAGGAGTGGTTAAAGCCATCTCTGCAGCAAGTTGTTCGAAGCTGCTGCGATCGAATGATAAGTTATAAGTACCGAAGCGAACATTAGTGCTATCTGGTGTAGGTTCAACGGGGTTGTTGATAATTGTTTCGTCATTACATCCTGATAATAACGCAATCGAGATCGCAGCCGCAGCTGCAGTTTTTAGAAAATTCATATTTTGTGACCCATCAATAATTATTATGTTGAGCTCATTTATTTGAGCTTCGATAGGATTCTATACAGGTGTCCATTAACTGGATATGAAACAGATCAAAAAATGAGTTCAATCGCACTGTTTTTATGCGTATGTTGCGCTTGTTGGCTGATTAAGTATCTAAGTTGTGATGTTGGACCTTGCGCTTGAACGATTAGGAGAGGGATCTTTGTAACAGGTATTGAGACTTGTAAGATTAATTACTACACTGGACGGCTACTTTACTTCTAACTCGTTCTGGGCCTTAAGATGATCATTAAGCCAATTGCCACCAATGTTATTACCGGTTTTCTAGGAGTTGGCAAGACCACGCTAATCAAGCGTCTGTTAGCCGATAAGCCAGTGAATGAGAAATGGGCCGTGCTAGTCAATGAATTTGGTGAAGTGGGCATAGATGCCGCTTTGCTGGGCGGGAGCGGTGAGACTGTGGAAATTCGTGAAGTAGCTGGTGGCTGCATGTGCTGCGCAGCAGGTGTGCCTATGCAGGTTGCCATCAATCAGCTTATCGCTAAGGCAAAGCCAGATAGACTGCTGATAGAACCGACGGGGTTGGGCCATCCAAGGGAAGTGCTTAAGGTGCTCAGTGAGCCTCACTATCAGAATGTGATTAAATTAAAGTCCACCCTGTGTCTGGTCGACGCCAGAAAAGTCACCGATGCACGTTATCGGGAACATGATATTTTCAATCAGCAGCTCGAGGTCGCGGATATCATATTGGCGACTAAGGCCGACCTCTATACCCGAGATAGTTTGGCTGATCTTAAAGATTATCTGCAGCAGAAAAGCCTGCTAGGGCCGAAGTTTAACAAGGCCAGCAGCTTACTCACTGTCAGCATGGCTGGGGTTGATTCTGCGGCATTGCCTCACGAGTTAATGACCCTGTTAAATGAACCTGCGGTCATACCTGCAGCAAAACCCAGTAAGCCAGTATCCTTGTTAACTCCTAAAACCAGTGTGTTTGAGCTCGATTATAATGCCGGTGTATTGGAGTTTGACGAACGTGGCATTGTGTCTAAATCAAATGTGGGCGAGGGAGCTTATAGTTGTGGCTGGGTATTTGACCCAAGTTATGAATTTAACTTCGATGAGCTTCTGGTTTGGGTGAAAAGTTTAGATGTATTACGCTTTAAAGCCGTAGTTATTACCGACGAGGGCATTGCCGGAATTAATCTGGTTGATGGTGAGATGACGATTACCGAGCTAGATGATGTGATGGACTCCCGACTCGAGCTTATCAGTTTGTCGCAGATAAATGCTAAGGTGATAGAAGCTGAACTGATTAGCTTGTCTCGCCAGCTTAGCTTTTAGTGCCATACACGTTTTATCTTTATTGGTTAAACTTTGTAAATCTAAAGTTGTAATTGCTGGAGTCATGGTGGTGTTTCAGTTAGGGTGATGTAACAGAGACCTCTGGTCTCGTTATTATTCACTTTGTATAAATATGGATATTTATGATGTCACCTATTCATCTTCTAGCTAAACCTAAGCTTTTAGGCCTTACTCTTTTAATCGCTGCCCCAAGTTTTTTGCTTTCAGCCACTGAGTCTACCCCGGTGCTTGGCTTAAAGTCTGCCTCAGATATTAGCCCAGTGTCTGATGTGGCAGTAACCTTCAATGATAGTTACAAGGCGTATAAGCATGCTGTGACAGACAATGATGCTGCTGCAATGCTCCAGTATTCGGCCGAGTCATATGAATTGGGCCAACAAGAGTTCGGTGATAAGAGCTTAGATACTGCCAATCTGGCGTTAAATTATGCGACGGCCTTACAACACAAAGATAAGAGTCTAGACAGGAAGTCTAAAAATGAACGTGCAGAGAAGGCTCATCAGCTTTACCTGATTGCCCTAAGTATTTACGAAACTGAGTTTGGAGAGGACTCTTTAGAGACTATCGATCCTTTACTTGGTGCTGCGCAGACAAGCTCAGATGCAAGAAAAGCCAAATCTCAATATCATCATGCGGTAGGGATAGCCGAAGACAGTGAACGTCCACTACTGTTAGCCAGTGTGCAAATGAGTGCCTTTAATGGGCTAAAAAACTCTGAATACTATGATCGTAGAGTGCGCGATTATGCGCTTGATGCCTTCGAGATTTACCAGGAAAAGTTGCCACAAGATGCTTTGAAAAGAGTGGAGGCGACTTACACTGCTGGCATGATTTGGTTTGCAGAGAGGAGAGAGAGTAAAGCCATTCCACTTTTTGAAGAGGTGATAACCCAGTTCTCAAAACTGAATTACAGCCATCCCTATGAACTGGCGTCACATGCTCGTCTAGTTGAGCTATACGAAAAAGAGGGGGATAGTGAATCTTCAACAAAGCACTGCATCGCAATAGGCAGTATGCGCCCTTGGCAGGAAAATCAAGAGCAAACTCCCCTGTATCGTATCAATCCAAAGTATCCCATGTCAGCAGCTAGCACTGGAAAAGAGGGCTGGGTACAAGTTGCTTTTACTGTCAATGAGTCTGGTTTTGTGACAGATCCCAAAGTGGTTAATTCTAAGGGAAGTTCAGGGTTTGAACGAGCATCCCTAAAGGCGTTGGAAAAGTGGCGCTATGCACCCAAATTTGTTGATGGGAAACCTGTTGCTGCAGACAGCCTGGTTCAATTAGATTTTACCTTAGATAGAAGTTAACTTACTTTGTAATAAAATAAAAAAATGGCCGCGAGTAATTCGAGGCCATTTCTGATATGTCTGATAACTAATCGCTAGAAGAGTTTACTTCCCCAGCCTAACTTGCTTCTTAGCACGTGGAAGTAGTTATGGCCCTTGGGGTGGATTAGCCTGAGTCGCTCATGACTGCGCTTGATCAATATCTCGTCACCGGGAAGGACAGGTAAGGCGACGTGTCCATCACAGCTCACCTCCAAATTATCACCATTGTCGGGTGAGACAACTAACTTAATCTTGCTACAAGCATCGACCACTATGGGGCGGCAAGAGAGCGTGTGGGGAAACATGGGCACTAATATCAAGGCTTCGAGATTGGGTGTCAGTATGGCTCCGCCAGCAGAAAGCGAATAGGCGGTCGAGCCAGTCGGTGTCGACACTATCATGCCATCGGCGCGTTGACTGTACATGAAGACATCATCGATATAGACCTCAAATTCTATCATATGAGCGACTTTGCCTGGATGCAGTACCGCCTCGTTGACGGCTGTATTACTGGACTTCATATGGCCATGGCGATGAACCTCGGCTTCGAGCAAGAAACGAAATTCAGTTTCGAAACTGCCATTGAGCACTTCGCCCAAGGCGTTCTCGAAAGAATCGGGAGGAAGGTCAGTCAGAAACCCCAGGTTACCTCGGTTGACACCGATAACACCTATGTCGAATCTGGCAAGTACTCGAGCGGCACCTAACATATTACCATCACCGCCAACGACGATGGCTAAGTCACATCGCTCACCTAATTCGAGTAGATCGACTGATTCGCATTGAGGGCCAACCTCGGCGGCGACTCTTTCTTCCACCAATATATCGAAGCCTTGCATAGACAACCAATGGTGTAAACGTTTCAGAGTGAGATGGGTGCCGTGATGGTTCGGCTTTCCAATTAGGCCGATAGTTTGAAATGTTTTAGGCATAATTATCTGCTAGGCCTTGAATCCGGTAATTTGATCCCCATAATATGTTCAAACAACTTGGTATGCGAGATCGAGCATTTTCAAGTTAATTGAGTATATGCCCAGAGCAAGCAGAAACAAAGCATTTTAGCTGGAGTAAGAATGAGCAACGAATCGAGTAAAGCGGAACAAGAACAAGTCGATACTGTGGTAGAAGGTGAAATTCTAACTGCTGATGAAGCTGAAACTGGCACAGATGGAGCAGGTTTGATGGATGAGTTAACCCAAGCCAACTTTCGTATTGAAGAGTTAGAGCAGGCACTAGCCGAGTCTCAAGCTAAAGTCGAGGAGCAGGTAGACTCAGTGACTCGCGCTGCAGCATCTGAGGCCAATATTCGTCGTCGTGCAGCTCAAGATGTTGAGAAAGCTCGTAAGTTCGCTCTGGAGAAGTTTGCCAATGAGCTACTTCCTGTGATCGATAATATGGAGCGTGCGCTTCAGGGAACAGACGCAGAAGCCGAAGAGACTAAAGCTATCTATGAGGGCGTTGAACTGACACTCAAGAGTTTTATCTCTACCGTGGATAAGTTCGGTCTGAAAGTGGTAGACCCACAAGGTGAAGCTTTCAATCCAGAGCATCACCAGGCTATCGGCATGCAGCCTAGCGCTGAATTCCCCGCGAATACGGTAATGATGGTCATGCAGAAAGGTTACATCTTGAATGAGCGTCTATTGCGCCCTGCTATGGTGATGGTGTCTCAAGGCGGTGGTTCGGTAGATACGAAGGCTTAACGTTAGAAGTACCTAGTTTCTAGGAGCTAGATACAAAATCCCCTCTTAGGCCTTCCATGGCCTCCGGGGATAAGTACATCCAGACACAAAAAAGACTGCAATTGCAGTCTTTTTTGTGTCTGGAACACTTATGTATATTTCCCATGGGTCAAAGATGCTCTAGGCATCTAGATGACATTCCCTCCATCCCTAGAGGTCATGGATAGAAATATACGTTTGTTTTCAAGATACCAATCAAGCTTATTTAAGATACTCTTCTATTTGTGCAAGAATTCCCGCACTGTCGAGTCTAAGTTCGGCCAAGATCTCTTTCTGCTCGCCATGCTTAATAAACTCATCCGGTAAGCCTATTTGCAACACAGGCATAGGACGTTTCAGTTGTTGCAGTTCCTCTAATACTCCGGAACCTGCGCCGCCCATGATGGCATTCTCTTCTACCGTGACAAGCAGATCATGGCTTTCGCTAAGCAGTTTGACCAGCTCAACATCTAAGGGTTTAACGAAGCGCATATCGGCGACTGTTGCATCGAGAGATTCGGCTGCGACCAAGCTACTGTCTAAGAGTGTGCCGAAGTTGAGTATGGCAATTTTAGTGCCTTGTCGTTTGATCAAACCTTTGCCAATTGGCAGGGCTGTCATCTCTTCGACTTGTGGCTCACCCGTGGCGCTTCCTCGAGGGTAACGCACGGCAGTAGGACCGTCTTTATAGCAGTAACCTGTGTAGAGCATCTGACGACATTCATTTTCATCGGATGGCGCCATGATGACCATGTTGGGTATGGCACGCATAAAGCTCAGATCGAAGGCGCCCTGGTGAGTCGGGCCATCTGCCCCCACTATGCCACCACGATCTATAGCAAACAGCACAGGGAGTTTCTGCAACGCAACGTCGTGTATCAGCTGGTCGTAACCTCGCTGAAGGAACGTCGAATAGATAGCGACGACAGGCTTGAGCCCTTCACAGGCAAAGCCTGCAGCGAGAGTGACGGCATGCTGCTCGGCGATAGCTGCATCGAAATACTGCTTGGGGAATCGCTGAGAAAATTCAACCATGCCTGAGCCTTCGCGCATCGCGGGGGTGATGCCAAGGACCTTGTCATCTTGCTCCGATATATCACACAGCCATTTTCCAAACACTTGTGAAAAGGTCGGATGACTAGGCTTAGATGCTGGCTTCTCGAACGTTGATGGATCGAACTTGGGCACGGCGTGCCAGCCGATAGGGTCTTTCTCTGCAGGTTCATAACCACGACCTTTTTTGGTCATGATATGTAAAATTTGTGGTCCGGACAGATTACGCATATTGCGCATCGTTTCGACCAAAGCATCGACATCGTGGCCATCGATTGGGCCGATATAGTTGAACCCTAGCTCTTCAAACATGGTGCCTGGGACAACCATGCCCTTGAGGTGCTCCTCGGTGCGCTTTGCCATCTCTTTGATGACTGGCATGCCTTTGAGTACCTTCTTACTGCCTTCTCTAATCGTGGTGTACAATCGACCAGACATGAGTTGGGCTAGATGATTATTGAGTGCGCCCACATTCTCTGAGATCGACATCTCATTATCGTTAAGCACGACCAGCATGTCATTGTGAAGATCGCCGGCGTGGTTCATGGCTTCAAATACCATTCCGCCGGTCATGGCACCATCACCTATGACTGAAACGACTTTTCGTCCGGCCTGCTCTTTCTCTGCGGCAACGGCCATAGCCAATGCTGCACTGATCGATGTACCCGAGTGACCGACGCTGAAGGTATCGTACTCACTCTCTTCACGCCATGGGAAAGGATGTATCCCCCCTTTTTGACGTATGGTATGCATCCTGTCACGGCGTCCAGTTAAGATTTTATGGGGGTAAGCCTGGTGGCCTACATCCCAGATCAGACGATCAAACGGCGTATTATAGACGTAATGAAGGGCCACTGTGAGCTCAACCGTACCTAGTCCGGAAGCGAAGTGACCACTTGATCTACCCACTGATTTCAGCAGAAAGCTTCTTAACTCGTCGGCCAATTGTGGCAACAAGTCTTGAGGAAGCTGTCTTAGCTCATCTGGGGTATTAGCCTGTGCAAGCACAGGGTATTGGGAAATATCCAAACTCATCGAGATACATTGTCTCTTTTATTAAACTCTTCGCTCTATAATGTAACGGGCGAATTCGGCAATTAGCTGACTATTGTATGGTAATTTGGTCAGCGCTGATAGAGCATCCTCAATCAAACTCTTGGCTGTAGTCTGTGCGCCTGCTAATCCGAGTAGTTGAGGGTAGGTACTTTTGTTTGATTCGCAATCAGAACCTTGTGGTTTTCCGAGCTCTTCTGTACTAGAGATAATATCCAGTACATCGTCTTGCACCTGAAATGCTAAACCTATGGCATCGGCAAACTCCATTAGAAGTGTCTGTTCTTCCTTGGATACTTGCGCCGCAATCATAGGCAGTTCAACGGCGCAGCGTATTAGAGCGCCGGTTTTTAATTTGTGCAGTTGGGTGAGCGTCGCTAAGTCTATTGGTTTATTCGTGGCACTTAGATCCATGGCTTGGCCGCCACACATACCCGAATAGCCTGAAGCCTTGGCTAAGGCGCGAACCATGGCTAAATTTTGCCTAGGCGCTATTCCGTTAATAGGCTCACACATGACTTCAAAGGCAAGGGCTTGCAGTGCATCGCCTGCCAGAATCGCCGTGGCCTCATCGAAGGCTACATGAACCGTAGGCTGTCCGCGGCGGAGCGCATCATCATCCATGGCCGGGAGGTCGTCATGGATGAGAGAATACGCGTGAACACATTCGATAGCGGCGGCACATGAATCCAGCTTTTCCAGTGGGATGCTGAGCATATCGCCGATGGCATAAACCAAGAAAGGTCGTATACGCTTGCCACCGAGTAAGGCGCCGTGCTTAATCGCAGCAAGGAGTTTAGGGTCTGTGACAGTTTGACTATCAATGATCTTTTTTAGCTGGCTATCGACACGTTGCTGGTATCGAGTGATCGTATCGACTAACACTTATTCTCCCTCAGAATCAAAAGGGGTCAGCGATGATTTTTCATCTTCTTGCATCAATATAGACACTTTTTGCTGGGCTTGTTCCAGCTTTCCCTGACTGTTTCGAACCAGCTTTATGCCTCTTTCAAACTGTTTTAGGGCATCGTCGAGTGACACATCTCCCTGTTCAAGATCTGAAACTATGCGTTCGAGTTCGGTGAGGGATTCTTCAAAAGTGAGATTTTCAGGTTTTTTAGCCACGACAAGGATTCCTAGAAATTAGCGTGAGACAAGGTATCGCAGCCAGCGGCAAGGGTCAAATCTGCCTGCCCTAAATTTGTGCAATAGCACGCTTTCTAGAGGTTTTTTTATAAAAAATTGAATTTGAAGCTAAACTTGCGTGTAAGCTGTCCGATAATTGAAGGTAAGGTATTATTTATTTTGCCATGATGGCTTAATTGATAATCGTTAAAATCAGATTTTCATTACATCACTTTCAATATACGTGTGTGTCTAAGTACATTGGCCTCATGTTGAACATTTACCTATTTCATGCTGATCAGAGCCTATGTCTCTGGAATCAGTTTCATTTGAGGAGCAGTTGTGGATTTAGCGACCCTGATCGGCCTTATCGGTGCATTTGGATTTATCCTTGGGGCTATGGCCACGAGTGGTGGTATTGGTATTTTTATCGATACCGCTTCTGTGTTAATTGTAATATGCGGTACGTTTTTTGTCGTGATGATGAAATATAACCTCAAGCAGTTTTTGGGGTCAGTGAAAATTGGCGCTAAGGCATTTATATTTAAGATAGATAAGCCAGATGAGCTTATCGAGCAATCTGTGACCATGGCAGATGCCGCCCGCAAAGGTGGTTTTTTAGCCTTGGAAGAAGCCGAAATTAACAATAGTTTTATGCAAAAAGCGGTTGATATGTTAGTCGATGGACACGACGGCGATGTGGTACGAGACGCGTTAGAGAAGGATATCGCACTCACTGAGCAGCGTCATAAAATGGGGATTAGTATTTTTACGGCCATTGGTGATGTTGCCCCTGCCATGGGAATGATCGGCACCTTGGTAGGGCTAGTGGGTATGTTGTCGAATATGGATGACCCTAAGTCAATTGGCCCAGCGATGGCGATTGCGTTGTTAACTACGCTCTATGGTGCGATGATCGCTAACATGGTTGCGATACCTATTGCGGGGAAACTGGGGCTGCGTATGGATGAGGAGATGCTTAATCGTAATCTGATCATGGATGCGGTGCTCGCAATTCAAGATGGGCAAAACCCCAGAGTGATAGAAGGTTTCTTAAAGAACTACCTTTCAGAGAAGCTGCGACAGATAGATACGACGGACGGGGAATAGCCGGATGGCTAAGAAGGTTAAGTGTGACTGTCCTCCAGCAGGCGCGCCCTTGTGGTTGGCAACCTTCGCCGACCTGATGTCACTGCTGATGTGTTTCTTCGTACTCCTGCTTTCATTTTCTGAGATGGATGTGATGAAGTTCAAGCAGATTGCTGGCTCGATGAAATATGCCTTCGGGGTGCAAAATAAAGTTGAAGTCAAAGATATTCCCAAGGGCACCTCGGTTATAGCCCTGGAGTTCAGACCTGGCCGCCCCGAACCTACTCCAATCGAGATAATTAACCAGCAAACCAACGAGATGACTGAGCCGACACTGGAATATCAAGCCGGTGATGATGACAGCGCCGGTGGTGTGCAGCAGCAACGTGGTGAGCAACGTGGTGGTGAAGCTTCTGCGACGGCGCAAGAGCAAGCCGAAGCCAAAGCCGAGTCTAAGGCCGAGTCGGAATCTAAGGCGAGGGCAGAGGAGGAGTCCAAAGCACAGGCTGCCGCTCAGGAAAACATCAACGACCAAGTGAAGAAGATGGCCCAAGAGCTCAATAAAGAGATTGTTGATGGGGCAATTGAGATAGAGTCTCTCGGGCAACAGATAATCATTCGGATCCGTGAGAAGGGGGCGTTCTCTTCCGGCTCCGGCTTCTTACAGCCTAGGTTTAAGCCTGTGGTTCGCAGGGTTGGCGAGCTACTCAGGGATATTCCTGGAATAGTGACTGTGTCGGGCTACACTGATGACATGAATATCAGCAATGAGCTCTATAGCTCTAACTGGGACTTGTCGAGTAAGCGTGCGGTTGCCGTCGCTCATGAGCTTATTAAAGTGAGAGGCTTTGACCAAAATAGGATGAAAGTGGTTGGCATGGCTAATTCAAACCCGTTAGTTGACAATAATTCGGCGAGTAATCGGGCTCGAAATCGTCGAGTTGAAATAGCCATTGAGCAAGGAAAGCCCAAGTACTCAGATGAGATACTCGTAGGGCAATAAGTAGCTTGGCCCAAGTTCACCGCCGAAAAACTAAATATAAGGAAGTGCAGATGCACTTCCTTTTTACTTATTTCTTTTTAACTCCGCCCTTTCAACTCTTTCTTTAACCGCTCTGGTTTTATCTCTTTTACGCTTAGCAAACACTGTGAATTCAACATAGGCAATCTCCCTCGCTTCTGGTGTAATACCAATTCCATTAAATTTATGATCGCTGAATGATCACTTACTTAATGGAACTGGTATAATACCGCCCAATATTATTTAATGGCTTTATCCCCCCGGAAGACCCTGATGAAATTTATCGTAAAATTGTTCCCTGAAATCATGATGAAAAGCAAACCGGTAAGAATGCGTTTTACCAAAATGCTTGAAACCAATATCCGTAACGTACTTAAGAAAGTCGATGAGACGGCTAAGGTTAAGCGCGAATGGGATAAGATCATGGTGATGGTACCAAGCGATAGACCCGATCTGATTGAAGCATTTGGGGAGCGTTTAGCTTGCATTCCGGGTATAGCCCATATTCTGCAGGTCAATGAGAGTACATTCGAGTCGATGGATGATATTTACCAGCAGACATTGGCCTTGTATAAGGATGATCTCGCGGGTAAGACATTCTGTGTTCGCGCTAAACGTGTGGGTAATCATGATTTCAAGTCAATTGAAGTTGAACGTTATGTGGGTGGCGGCTTAAACCAGTTCACCGAGGCTAAGGGCGTTAAACTCAAGAATCCCGATATGACGATTAACTTAGAGATCGACAGAGAAAATCTTTATCTGGTGGTGAAGCGCATTCCTGGCCTGGGCGGTTTCCCTATGGCGACCCAGGAAGATGTGCTTTCGCTTATTTCTGGTGGTTTCGATTCCGGTGTCTCTAGTTATCAGTTTATCAAGCGTGGCTCCAGAACTCATTACTGTTTCTTTAACCTAGGTGGCGATCAACATGAGATCGGCGTTAAGCAAGTGGCTTATCATTTGTGGCAGAAGTACGGTGAGTCGCACAAGGTAAAGTTTATCTCTGTGCCGTTCGATCCTGTGGTGACTGAAATACTGGAAAGAATAGATAACGGTCAGATGGGCGTTATCCTCAAGCGTATGATGATGCGAGCAGCCACTAAAGTCGCCAATAAGATGGGGATTCAAGCCTTGGTTACTGGTGAGGCCATGGGACAAGTGTCCAGCCAAACTTTGACTAACCTCAATGTTATCGACCGTTGTACCGAGCAACTCATTCTTCGTCCCTTAATTGCCATGGACAAGCAAGATATCATCGATATCAGTCGTGAGATAGGTACTGAAGATTTCGCTAAGTCTATTCCTGAATACTGCGGCGTGATCTCACAAAAACCGACAGTGAAGGCTGTACTTGCCAAGATTGAAGCCGAAGAACTCAAGTTCTCTGAAGATCTTATCGATCGTGTTATCGAGGCGGCTGTGATCATAGATATCCGCGAGATAGCCAAGAGCGTGGATGCTCAGATAGCGGAGACTGAAACCGTTGATTCAGTCGATTCCAGCGAAGTGATCATAGATGTCAGATCGCCGGAAGAGGAGGAGCGTGATCCACTCAAGGTGGACGGTGTTGAAGTTAAAACTATTCCTTTCTTTAAGTTAGCGACACAATTTGCCGACTTAGCCAAGGATAAAACCTATCTGCTCTATTGCGATCGTGGTGTGATGAGTAAGCTGCAAGCGCTTTATCTTCAAGAGCAAGGCTATGAGAACGTAAAGGTATACCGTCCATAAGCCCCAGTGCCTGGATTGTTATCAAGTGGCTGGGCCATTTAGCCCATGTTTCAGTCGCCATATTTAAGTCACTGACAATTAAGCTCACAAGCCGCATCTAATTAGATGCGGTTTGTTATTGCCTTGCTTTCAGACACAAAAAAGCCGCATTAGCTGGAAGTAAGCTATGCGGCTTCTAGAACCTAGAGAGTTCATGCCTGGCTTGGTTTAAAAGTGTTACTCGGAACGCGTTACATTCGCAGTGGCTTCAGCTGCTTGATCTGTGGCTATTAGCATACTGGTCATGTCTTCATTCAGGTTTTGCTGCATCATCTCCATGCCCTCAGCAAGATCTGTGGCTATAGTTGCGTGAAGATCGATTGTGTCTATGGCGAATTCATCGGCACTGACACTCGTAGCAGTTGTAAGAAGAGCGAGTACAAAAACAGTTTTAAGATTTATCATATTAAGACGCCTCCGGGCGGGTCATTCGTGTTGTCAGACACTCCCCAGTTACGTCGTAGAGGCTGTCTAACTATAGTCATTTTATTGGTGCGAAATTTAACCAAAAACGCATTCCTTTACAAACGATAAAATGTAACAATACGGATTAGAAAAACTAATTAAAAAATGAGATCCTGATCACTATGTCAAGACGCTTACCTCCATTGAACGCGGTGAAAGCATTTGAGGCCGCAGCTAGGCATCTCAGCTTTACTCGCGCCGCAGAAGAATTGTTTGTGACCCAAGCTGCAGTGAGTCATCAAATTAAGGCGCTGGAAGAGTTTTTAAGCCTAAAATTATTTCGCCGGAAGAACCGTTCTTTATTGTTAACGGAAGAAGGTCAGGGCTATTTTCTCGACATTAAAGATATCTTCGTTCAACTTGCCGATGCGACCGATAGGTTGTTGGCAAGAAGTGCCATAGGCTCGCTCACAGTGAGCATGTCGCCAAGTTTTGCCATTCAATGGTTAGTGCCAAGGTTGGCCAAATTTAGCGAGAACAATCCAGATATCGATGTCAGAATTAAGGCTGTGGATGATGACGCTGCCGCGCTCTCTGATGATGTCGACGTTGCCATTTTTTATGGGCAGGGGAATTGGGCTGGATTACGCGCCGATAAGCTCAAAAATGAGGTGTTGATCCCGGTTTGTTCTCCTCTTTTATTAAACGGTTCTAAGCCATTAGATAAGCCAAGTGACCTTAAACATCATACCTTACTGCATGATACCAACCGTCATGATTGGCAAGCTTGGTTTAGACAATGCGGGATTAATGATATTAATGTGAACCAAGGGCCGATGTTTAGTCATTCTTCTCTGGTCTTGCAAGCTGCGGCTCATGGACAAGGTGTGGCCTTAGGGTACAGCGTACTGGCTCGTCCCGATATTAAGGCAGGCAGGTTAGTGTGTCCTTTCCCCGAAGTTTTGGTCAGCAAAAATGCATATTATTTAGTTTGTCAGCAGAACCATGCCGAGATTGGCAAGATCGCGGCTTTTCGTGAGTGGATGTTGGATATGTTTGAAGAGGAGTCTCGCAGTGAACTGCTCCCAGGTTAATAAGACCCTCGAAGATGAAGTGGCCGTAGAGAGTAAATGTTTTCTGATTAAAGTCCCTTTAGAAACTGAGGACTTGCTAGAGAGTGAGTGTATGCTCGATGGGACTCCCAATGAGACCTTGATCATTTTTACTCATGGCGCCGGCGCTAATATGCACAGTGACTTTATGCAAGAGATGGCGAGAGGACTCTTGGATAAAGGTGCCGAGCATGGCATAGGTGTATTGAGATTCAACTTTCCCTATATGCGAGCCAATGTCTTGGACGGTAAGCGTCGTCCACCGGATCGCGCGCCCAAGATACTCAAAGATTTTAATATTCACATCAAAGCCATCAAACGAGAGTACTCCCCTAAGCGAATTATCTTGATGGGGAAATCTATGGGGGGACGCATGGCGGCCATTCTTGCGGCCGATACGCCAGTTGATGGTGTGATCTGTCTGGGGTACCCCTTTATCGCACTCAAAGGCGGTGAGCCGAGGCTTGCACCCATCGAAGAGTGTCAGGCGCCTCTGTGCGTGATTCAGGGCGAGAGAGATAAGTTTGGCGGGAAAGGGCAAGTTGAACTCTGGTCTGTGATGGAGAAAGTCAGATTACATTGGTTAACCGACGGCGATCATAGTTTTAAGCCAAGAAAGTCGTCAGGCAGCACCCAAGAAGCTAACATTAATGCTGCAATTTCTCATAGTATCAATTTTATCAGGGGGCTAGATGCGTAAAGGGTTTCTATTATTGGCGGCGTTGAGCGGCTTCATGTCGGTGGCTTTCGGCGCCTTTGGTGCGCACGGTTTAAAACAGATCGCCACGCCAGAGATGATTGCTATCTTTAACTTAGGGGTGGAATACCAGTTTTACCATACCTTTGCCTTGATCGCCGTGGCCTTTGCGGGACATTGGCTACCGTCTAGGTTGATCGATTGGGCGGGTTATTTGTTTATGGGGGGCATAGTGCTGTTCTCGGGCTCTCTGTATGCCTATGCAATACTGGGTGCTAAATGGACCGGACCGATAACGCCTATTGGCGGCTTCTGTTTACTCTTGGGCTGGTTATTCATCGCATTGGCAGTGTGGCGTAACAGAGTGGTCGAACTCAACGATTAGACCATGATTAGAGCAAGCCTAACTTTGGTGTGCTGCTCTGGCGTCAGAGTTGGCCGAATAACTTAGACAGTGTAGAATGGCGGCCATTATGAATATGGTCGCCGTTTTTGTTTAAACATGCCGATTTAATATTCGTGTCGACTTAATATTCGCAAAAATCAATATTGAAAAGTCAGTATTGGTTAGCTTCAGGAATGTAGATGATTAACCTATTTTTGTTTTGTCGTGCAGGCTATGAGAAAGATTGTGCTGCAGAGATACAACACCGCGCCGCAGCGCTCGACATTGGTGGTTTCGTAAAAACCAATAAGAATGATGCCTACGTGATTTTTCAGTGCTTTAATGCTGGTGATGCTGATATTTTGGTGCAGAAGATCAAATTAGACTCTTTGATCTTTGCCAGGCAGATGTTTGCGGCAGCTGAGTTGTTGAAGAACCTACCGGAACAAGACAGAATCTCACCCATCCTCGAAGCCTTGTCAAAAATCAGCTATGCGGGTGAGTTAAGGGTTGAGACGCCTGATACCAACGAAGCGAAAGAGCTGTCGACTTTCTGTCGTAAGTTTACCGTACCCTTAAGGCAAAAATTAAAAAAAGCGGGCATCTTGCTCGAAAAAGAAAACCCTAAACGTCCTATTATTCACGTCTGTTTCGTGGCTCCGGGAACGGCTTATGTTGGATTTTCGTTGAGTAATAATAGCTCGCCCTATGCTTGCGGCATCCCCAGACTCAAGATGGCAGCGGACGCGCCTAGCCGTTCAACGCTGAAATTGGACGAAGCCTTTATTCACTTTATCCCTAAAGATGAGCATGAGACACGCTTAACCAGTGGCCTGTATACGGTTGACTTGGGGGCTTGCCCTGGTGGTTGGACCTATCAACTGGTGCGTCGTGGCATGTTTGTGGCGGCCGTTGATAACGGGGCAATGGATCAAGGGTTAATGGATACTGGTCAAGTTAAACATTATCAAGCCGATGGCTTTCGTTTCGAGCCACCGAGAAAGAACATTTATTGGCTGGTGTGTGACATGATTGAGAAGCCGTCACGGGTAGCCGAGCTTATCGAAGCTTGGGCGATCAATGGTTGGTTTAAAGAAGCTATCTTCAACCTTAAACTGCCGATGAAGAGCAGATATAAAGATGTTTCGACTATTCTTAAGACCATGACTGAGATCTTAAAGGAAAATGACGTCAAGGAGTTTGAGCTTTCTTGTAAGCATCTCTATCACGATCGTGATGAGGTGACTGTACACCTGAGGTTAAATCCTACTAAAGGTTTCTAGGTCAGAGAAGGCACTAGGGAAATAAGTTCCTAGGTTCTAGAACCTAGGAACTCGAGTCTTTTTACAGACGGTCTATCACAGCTTGAGTGAAATCAGTCGTACCATGAGTACCACCTAAATCACGTGTGGTGCGGTCGCCTTCGGCGATAACCGCAGATACTGCTGCACGAATATTTTCAGCTTTGTCTGCCATGCCCAAATATTCAAGCATCTGGATAGAAGCCAAGATAACCGAGGTTGGGTTAGCTAAGTTCTTACCAGCAATATCCGGTGCGCTACCATGTACAGCCTCAAAAATAGCCGCATCTTTACCTATATTAGCACCCGGAGCCATGCCCAAGCCGCCAACCAGACCTGCACAAAGATCTGACAGAATGTCACCGAATAAGTTAGTGGTAACGATAACGTCGAAGATTTCCGGGTTCATGACCAGCTTCATACAGGTTGCATCGACGATCATCTCTTCTGTGGTGATGTCGGGGTAACGTAGGCTCACTTCACGAGCGACTTTCAGGAATAGACCCGAAGTTGACTTCATGATGTTAGCTTTATGAACTATGGTCACTTTCTTGCGATTTTCTTTACGCGCTAGCTCGTAAGCAAATGTTGTGATCTGTTCCGCACCCTTACGCGTGATGATACTGGTCGCTTCAGCAGTTGAACCATCTTCAGAAAGTGTCTGGCCTAGACCCGAATACATGCCTTCGGTATTTTCACGTACTGTGATGATGTCAATGTTTTCATAACGCGCTTGCGTACCTTTAAAAGACACGACTGGTCGTATGTTGGCGTAAAGACAAAACTTCTTACGCAAGGTCACATTGATTGAGGTAAAACCTTCACCAACTGGGGTCGTTAATGGACCTTTAAGGGTGATCTTGTTTTTCTCAATCATATCGAGAGTGCGCTGAGGTAGTAGTTCCCCATGCTTTTCTAGTGCAGTTAAACCCGCATCGGTAAATTCGTATTCGAAATCACAACCTGCTTTATCGAGGATCTTAATTGCTGCGTCGATAATACTAGGTCCAATCCCATCACCAGGGATCACGGTTATCATTCTTTTTGACATGGAGAATCCTTCCACGGTTGGTCGTTACTGCTACTGTCTAACCCCACTTTAAACAGGGAGGCTACGACTAGGAATTATTTCTTATTGTTCACATCTTTATTTTAAACACTTTTATACATTTTTCACAGAAAATAGTGAGCAATCTCACGTTTTTTTATGTAGTGTAACTTGCATTAAATATAGCTTGTGACGATGATTGATCGTTAAAGGTTAAAAAAGACGACTTTAGTCTAGGGCCTGTTTATCTTTCTAGCTTGAATTTTGCTCAATTTCAATGGGTTTAGTGCAAGGCATCGTGCGATGATGCCTAATGTGTTAAGCGAAAAGCACGTAACGCGGCAATAAGGCCATTGAGATGAGCCCGCAGGGCAGCGTTTGTTGACTATTTCTACTGCGTTATCGCTTGTTTATGTAGAGCAACTACACGGCACAAGCTCCGCCTTGTATTAATAATCAACAACTCGCTGCAAAAACAACCATGAAAGGTCAACAGGCCCTAGTATCTTCAGTAAAAAATATAATAAAAAACCAATCAAAACCTAAAAAAAGTTAACACAATAAGAAAAATGAGGAAGACCTTGAAGTCACTACCAATTGCATCCTTGCTATTCCTATCGACGAGCTTACTGACCGCTGGTGGTTATGCCATGGCGGCGCATCCGGCGATAACACCCAATGACATCATGCACTTTGAATCACTGAAGAAGCCCGTGCTTTCTGATTCGGGGACCACACTGGCCGTTGAGATCTGTCCCGATCGTGGCGACAGTCATGGTTTGGTGAAGAGTTTAACGTCGACAAAAACATTCAGTGTCGATGGTGGCTCTAAGCCCAAGGTTAGCGCTGATGGCCGTTTTGTTGCTTTTAGTGTGAAGACACCTCTGCTTGAACTTGAGAAAGCATCGAAGCAAGAAAAGAAAAAGCTAAAACCCGCCATGGTGTTACTCGATACTCAAACGGGTAAAGAGACGCGTTTTGAGCGAGTGAAAAAGTTTGAATTTAACGAATCTGCTAGTCATTTGGCTATCTGGTTCGAGGCAAAAGAAGATAAATCAGACAAGAAAGATAAAGAAGAATCGGCAGACGACGATAAGAGTGAAGAAGTCGATAAGTTCGACAAGGGCTCACCATTTGAGCTTGTGGTACTGAAAAATGGCACTAGCCATAAAGTGGCTCATGTCACCGACTACTATTTCGATAAGAGTGGCAAGCACCTGATAGTAGCCAGCAATAATACTAAGGCTAAGGTTCATCAGTTAGTCCTGTTTAAGCTTAGTAACAATACCAGAGTGATAGTGCGCCAATATAATAATCAACAAATTGGCCATGTATCACTCAGTGACGATGGGGAATATATTGGCTTTACTCATGGCGTAGCGGATGTTGAGCCATATGGGCGTTCATATAACTTATCACTGTTTAATATAGAAACCTCTGAGGTTAAAGCCGCGCCGACATCGAAACAGTGGAAGCTTAACCGTTATACTAAGTTGAGATTTTCCGAAGATAGTCAACGTCTGTTCTTTGGACGTGTGCCTCACGTGAGTCAGCAGTTAGCGCTCGCGACAATTGAGAAGCAAGAAGACTTGTTCGATGAGTCAATCGTCACGGGTCAGCGAAAGCTACGAATATGGCACGGTGACGATGCGCGCATTAAGCCTAATGAGGTTAAACAATACGAGAAGGAGCAGAAGCGCACTTATCTGGCGGTACTGCACCTTAATAGCAACAACTTAGTCCAGCTGGCCGATGAAACTGTGCCGGATGTTGAGTTAGAGGAACAGACTCGTTTCGTGTTAGCAAGCTCCGACATTCCCTATCGTAAGATGATCACTTGGGCCGGTTTTTACCGGGATTATTATCTTATCGATCTTAATACCGGACGTAAGAGTTTAGTGTTAACTCAACAGCCGAGCAGCGAAGACCCCATTCTTTCGCCAAACGAGCGTTATGTGACTTACTTTCAGCAAGGTCATGTTTACCTGTATCAAATCTCGGAAGATAGACGCACTAATCTGACTAAAGACTTGAAGGTGTCATTCGCCGATGAAGATCATGACTATCCATCGAATGCACCGGGATATGGTTTCGGCCCTTGGTTGAAAGATGATGCAGGTTTCCTGGTATACGATAAGTACGACATCTGGCAGGTGAATACTCAGTCACATGAGGCATTTAAGCTGACAGCAGGTAAAGGGCGTAAGCAAGGTATTCAATATCGGGTTACTGGTTTAGTCGACGATAAGAATCATCCCGATGTGCTAGCCATAGATCAGCAAGTCTTACTTCATGGTTATAGCGAGAGAACCAAAGGTGACGGGTATTATCTTTCGACCATAGGGGTTGCAGGTGTTAAAACCCTGATGGAGGGGGATTACAAACTAAAGACGCTGACACGCAGTAAAAATACAGAAACTATAGTCTTCTCCAAAGAGCGCTATGACCTGTTTCCAGATCTTTATACAGCCGAGTATTTAACGCCGCAAAAAGCCAACAAGCAGACTGACTTTGATGCGCAGAAACGTCAGTTTAATTGGGGAAAGTCTGAGTTAGTCCATTGGACTAATGGCGATGGTCAGCCTCTGGACGGTGTGCTAATTAAGCCAACTAACTATGTCGAAGGTCAGCGCTACCCAGTGTTGGTGTATTTCTATCGTTTCATGAGTGACAGGTTGCACGCTTTCCCACAGATGAAGATCAATCATAGGCCTAACTTTGCCTGGTATGCCGATAATGGCTACGCCATCTTTCTGCCTGATATCAGATTCGAAGTTGGCTATCCTGGAGCAACATCTGTTCAGGCATTAACGTCGGGTGTGCAGAAGATCATCGAGATGGGCGTTGCTGATCCCGATGCCATAGGTATTCAAGGCCATTCATGGGGCGGTTATCAAACGGCATTTGCGGTGACTCAGACTCACATCTTCAAGGCCGCCGTCTCCGGAGCTCCCGTTTCAAATATGACCAGCGCCTATAGCGGTATACGTTTGGGCAGTGGTTTAGCGCGTCAGTTCCAGTATGAAACGGGCCAGAGCCGTATCGGCGAGAGCCTATTTCGCGCGCCGCAGAAGTACATCGAGAACTCACCAGTTTTCTACGCCGAGCGCATCGAGACACCTATGATGATCATGTTTGGTGATAAAGATGATGCAGTGCCTTGGGAGCAAGGTATCGAGCTCTATTTAGCGATGCGTCGCGCCGGTAAAGATGTGGTCTTCCTACAATACCAAGATGAGCCACATCATCTGAAGAAGTATCCTAATAAGCTGGATTACAGCATCCGCATGATGGAGTATTTCGATCATTATCTTAAGGGAACACCTGCTCCGACTTGGTTGACCCAAGGTGAAGCTTATATCGAGTATAAGAAAGCGGACTAGTCATAATCTTAAGTTCAGTCAATAACAGAAAGCCGAGTATAGACTCGGCTTTCTGTTATAAGGGCCTGAGCTATCAGCCTGCATATTTCTTCCCAATGTTCAGATTTTAATCTAGTTTCTGATATTAGGGATAGGATGCTCCTAAGTTTTTAGTGTTTGTGATTATTTCCCGCTGATGTTATCTATATGGGCTGACGAAATATAATCCACCCCAAGAATATACTCATTTATCTCTGCTTTAAGGAAAGAACAATATGGATGGACTTTGGTTGCACATGGGGACTGTGTTTATGGGTTTTTTCGCCATCATGAATCCTATTGCGAATGTGCCAATATTTTTAGGATTAACCTCGGAAGAAGATGAGCAAACCACGAAAGCCATCGCATTTAGGGCCCTGCTATTGGCTTTTATCATCATTACCTTATTCTCACTCGCTGGTCAGTATATTTTTACCCTGTTTGGAATATCGCTATCTGCATTTAGGATAACGGGGGGCTTACTGGTTTTCTTGATTGGTTTTCATATGCTGCAGGGAAATAATTCCAGCGTGCATCACCCGGATAATCAACAATTACGTGAGAGTAAACAAAATGCTAGTGATAAGGCTAAGGCACGTGAGGCTGCTCTGAGCATAGCGGTATCCCCACTGGCTCTGCCGATCTTAGCTGGACCAGGAACTATAGCCACAGCCATGAGCTTTTCGGCGGGAGGGGGCATAGAGGAAATGTTGATCACCATAGGGGCCTTTGGTGTTCTTTGCCTTGTCACCTACGGTTTCTTTATCTCAGGTGGAAAGCTGGTTAGCTATTTAGGCAATGCAGCACTCGGTGCTATCACCCGAATGATGGGCCTTATTCTCGCCGTCATAGGAACACAGATGGCGATAGAGGGCATTAAAGGCGCCTTTGGTATCTAACAGTCTTGGCAATATGAGCTTAACTTCAGTCGTCAATGAGAGTTAGGTTCATCCGGTAAATTGATAAGTTGAGCCAAAATAAGGATATTAGTGATGGATGATGCTAAAGGTGCAGGGGTACGCATACCGCCTCCTGTGGTGTTTATCTTCTTTATGTTTTGTGGGCTAGGGTTAGGCTTTAGTTATCCCATAGCTATCCATTTTCCTGTGGCATTAGCATACACAGGTGTGGCATTAAGCATATTTGGACTCATGGTTTTATTGCATTTAGCGACGCTTTTTAAGCGGGTCAAAACCAATATCGAGCCCTGGAAGCCCACTTCTAGGATTATCTCCACGGGTATCTACGCTTACTCCCGTAATCCTATTTACCTGGCATTTTGTACTATTCCTTTGGGGGGAGGCCTGTTTTTCAGCCATATCTGGTTAATGCTGAGTGTGATCCCGGCATGTATATCTGTCTATTACCTGGCTATTCGACCGGAAGAAGCTTATCTGACTGAAAAATTTGGTGATGAATACCTAGCATATCGAAGTCGCGTCAGGCGTTGGCTATAGTTGAACTTGGCCTCAAGTCTTTTAATTAAATCAGTCAGTGAGTTAGTGTACAAGGGGATTAAACATGATACTGGAAGTTGCAATAATTTCTATGAGCCTTTTCCTGAGGTTGAGCATTATCAGAAGGTCTTTTAAGTATCAATTTAATCATTAGTTTAACTTGCTAGCTTTAGCTTCTATCACTTCACTAATCTAAGTTAACCCGGGAGGACAGCAATGAAAAAAGTAGCACTGATCACAGGCGGTGGGCGCGGAATCGGCGCAGAGACAGCAAGATATCTGGCGAATCATGGATATGCTATCGGGGTTAACTACAAACAAAATAAACTGGCTGCTGAACACTTGGTAGCTGAATTACAGGCTAAAGGTTGCGAAGCTTTGGCACTGCAGGCGGATGTATCCATTGAGCGTGAGGTTGTTGAGCTGTTCAACACACTGGATCGAGAGCTGGGTAAGATCACAGCCCTAGTCAATAATGCCGGCATTTTGATGCCGCAGATGAAAGTAGTTGATATGACGGCAGAACGGATTAACAAAATACTGACTAATAATGTCACCAGTTATTTCCTCTGTTGCCGCGAAGCGGTGAGACGCATGTCTATTTCTGCTGGAGGATATGGTGGTGCGATCGTGAATGTCTCCTCGGCGGCATCTAGAATCGGTGCTCCGGGCGAGTATGTCGATTATGCGGCGTCTAAAGGCGCCGTCGATACATTGACTAGAGGTCTGTCGGTTGAGGTGGCAAATGATAGCATTCGGGTTAATTGTGTCAGGCCAGGCTTTATCAATACCGGTATGCACGCCGATGGGGGCGAGCCCGATAGAGTGAAACGCCTCGCGCCTATGATCCCAATGGGCAGAGGTGGGGAGCCAGAGGAGGTGGCGGCTGCCATTGCCTGGTTACTATCAGATGAAGCTTCCTATGTGACCGGCACCTTTATGGATCTTGCCGGTGGTAGATGAGCTAATTTACCATTTTGACTTCTAAGCTTAATCCCGCAGATCTCTAACCCTTGTTAACTGCTTTTTTGATATGATTTTTGCATCGCTACGACGTGAAGCAGAAATTAGGAGAGAAGCGTTGCGGCAAGAGGTGTTATTGAAAGATTAAGCTAGGGTAAATTCAATCAGGCTAGCTAGTGAGCAAAGTTAATGGCTAGCCTGTTGATTATCATTTTTATTACTAGCGTTTAGCCGCCTATGGTTGCTGCAAGGTATTGATCGTAAGTATCAGATCCCCAAGCGATCAGTTTCTGATCCTTAAATAATAGCGGAGTGCACTCGTCTCTGGTGGTTACCCCATCGGATTGAGCATGATGAGTTCGATAAAAGAGCACCTGCAATGCAACATCGTCTGTCACTTTAGCTTCCGAAAAATCAGCCTTACCCATTAATAGTTTAATGTCTGATAAGCTCTGGCCTATAGTGATATCGGCTAATTTTGCATTGTTGTAAACCTGTCTGTCTTCCCAGTGCATCTCATCTGGGGTCGGTTCATACACGAGTACCACGACAGCGACAAAGGCGGTGTAGGCAGCAAAAATAGAGCCGATAATGACTGGAACTTTAGATTTCATCTGCGAGCTGGGTCCTTGATACATAATAACGGGATGACATAGGTACATTATACCTATGAAGCTCTATAAGATACTCACTTCACGCTACTAGGTAAACAACAAGAAGGTAACTTAATGTTTACAACTTTGTGTATTCTTTTCTAATCTAACCGATGTGGACCTAGCTGCTTACAGCTTCTTGTGGCAATCTAAATTGGCTTAGATTGGCCTTTAATGGCATATCAGTCTGCAGTTGGACCAGTTTATAGCTAAGTCTGGCCATCTGTTTACCCTCTTCGAGCTTCTTTGCCTGTTTAGCCCCCACTTCATCGATAGACAAATAGATATTGGCAAGAGAGCGAAATATTTTTAATAGCTCAATGGCTGATTTCGGGCCGATACCCGGAACGCCTGGTATCTTATTACCGCTGTCCCCGGCTAAGGCGAGATAATCGATAAACTGCGAGTGTTGAACCCCCAGTTTCTGCTCGCGTTCTTCTACTGTCAGATAGGCCTTGTTAAAGTGGTCCCATCTTTTTATCTTAGGGTGATTGAGCTGAGTGAAGCCTTTATCCGTCGATACTATGATGGCCTCACCACCACTGGCGGCGAGTTTGCTTGCTAGGGTGGCAATGACATCGTCAGCCTCGGAGTTAGCATCCAGGGAGTTAACATGTATTTTAGCAAGATGCAGCTTTAAACTTGGCAAGTACTCAGACAATGCCTTGGGCATTGGTTTTCGCCCTTTTTTATAGTCTTCGAACAGGTGTTTTCGCCATGAGATCTCGTTTCCGTCCCAGACTATCGCCGCATGGCTTGGTTGGTGGAATTTGAGTAACTTCTTGCAGGCTGAGGCCACCCGGTTATCGAGTCCGTTAGTATCGTTCTCATTGGGCTGCGCTGCATGGATGCGACGGACTAAGTTTAAGCCATCAATAATTAAAAAAGTGTTCATCTATTGTTTTTATCGTTTGGTTGTTAGGTAAAGCAAGCCAAGCAAGCCGTATTACTACCGGCTTGCTTGGCTATAACTCAGACTTTTACACGTTTGGTTATGCTTAATTATCTATCTTGTAGCAGGGAACATATTCACTACCAGGTAACTTCATTCTCTGTTGTTTTACGAAAGCGCTTAGGAGAGTATCCATCATAGCCATAAGCTTAGGGTCGCCCTTTATTTCGAAGGGTCCATGTTGTTTAACACTCTTGATGGTTTCCATCTTCACATTGCCAGCGACTATGCCTGAAAACGCTCTGCGTAAATTCGCGGCAAGTTCCGCCTTGTTATCCTGAAAATACAGGTTGAGATTGCTCATCATCTCATGAGTGGGGTTGAAAGGCAGCTGAAATTCGGGCTCAATTTTCAGTGACCAGTTATATTGATAGGAGTCGCCTGTATTTTTTCTATGATCTTTGACGACATCCATACCATGGCTCATAATTCTGGCGACTTGCACTGGGTCATCGATGACTATTTCGTATTTACTCTGGGCTTCTTCTCCTAAGGTTGCCCCGATAAACTCATCGATCTTGATAAAGTAATCGGCACTTTCTTTAGGGCCAGTTAGTACCAAGGGGAAGGGCATGCCTTCGTTTTCTTTATTGAGTAAAATACCGAGTAGATAGAGCAATTCTTCGGCGGTGCCTGCTCCGCCAGGAAAAATAACGATGCCGTGACCTAAGCGGACGAAGGCTTCTAAACGCTTCTCTATATCGGGAAGGATCACCAACTCGTTGACAATCTGATTAGGAGGTTCGGCGGCGATGATGCTGGGCTCTGTGAGTCCCACATATCTTGCTTGTGATATGCGCTGCTTTGCGTGACCTATCGTTGCTCCTTTCATGGGGCCTTCCATGGCGCCTGGACCACAGCCGGTACATATGTTCATCTCTCTTAAGCCAAGCTCATAGCCCACTTCGCGAGTGTACTGGAACTCGATGGCATTAATGCTGTGCCCACCCCAGCACACGACAACGTTGGGGTCTTCCAGTGGAATAACCTGGCCATTACGTAAAATATCGAAAACGACGTTGGTGATATGGCTAGAGTTGGTCAGGTTGATATGCTTGAGATTATCGTATTTATTGCTGACGTAGACGATATCTCTGAGCACGGCAAATAGATGCTCCTGAAGGCCTCTGATTATTTTTCCGTCGACAAAGGCGGCTTCCGGAGGGTTGGTCAATTCAATCTTAATTCCGCGCTCTCGACGTAGAACATTAATGTTGAAATCATTGAATTGTTCGAACAGGTTTTCGGCATTATCGCTCTGTAGGCCTGATGCGAGAACGGCCAATGAACAGTTACGATAAAGTTGATATAGTTCGCTTTTTGCGCTTTGTTTTAGACGATCGACTTCCAATTGTGAAAGCTGATCCATGCTTCCTTTAGGGCTGACCTTTACAATCATAGTAACTCCTTCGCTGTGACTGGAGTTCAATGATGTGCATTTATGGCATCGTTACATACGATGCCAGCCTATCAAGATATCTAAGAGTCTTACGGGTATAGGCTACACGTCAATGATCACTCTGTCTCTACTTTCATGTTTTGCTCGATACAGTGCTGCGTCGGCTCTATCAAAGGTTTCATTGATGAGCTCATTATTAATAATCTGTGCAGCACCTATAGACACTGTAACTGTAATCCTCTGATTTTTAAACTTAAAAGGAATACTTTTTACTTTCTCCCTCACTCTGTTCAAAAGTTGTTCAATATCTGTGGAGTTTACATCAGGAATAATCAGCACAAATTCTTCACCACCATAGCGGGCGACAAACTCAGTATCACGCAGTGAATTTTTCAATGCCATGGCGATGACCTGGAGGGTTTTATCACCCGTACTGTGGCCAAAACTATCGTTAATTATTTTAAAGTGATCAATATCGGCCACTGCGACCCAGAGTGGTTGTTTATGACGTTGATAATTACGATATTCCTGTTCCATTCTCTCTTCGAGGGCGGCCCTGTTAGGCAGCTGGGTCAAGGTATCGAGTAAGTTGAGTTTCTGCTGTTCAAATAGCCGTTCTTTAAAGGTATTGGCTTCCTTACCTAGCTGGTTAAGCTCTTTACGCATGGCTTCCATAGATTTACGAAGTAAGGCTTGTTCGCGCTCCTCGAGGGCCTCTTTGCGTCCAAGAGCCGATCGAATCGAGGCTAGCTGTTCTGTGACTTGAGACTTTAATCTATGAATGTCATCGATATCTATGATGGCTTCACCTACGTTATCGACGCGGGTATTAATTTCACGATTGAGCTGCTTTTTTAGTTGAGAGCTGCGTTGATTATTGTTGTAAGAGTCACTTACCACTTCTCTCACTGCAGACAGGGCGTCGTTTAAGGCATAGAGAAATTCCTGAGAAGCAGATTTCTCTCTTGCGATATTATCCAGTAGCAGAGAAAGCACTGTCTGATAGGCATCGATGAGGCTGTCTATTTCAATATCGTTAGAAAGCACCTCTTTGAGCACGAGTATTCGATCCCGCTGATCTTTGCGAAATTCGATCTCGGAGATCATTTGAGCGAGTTCATGAGCCAGTTGACGATGCTTGGGGAGCACGACGAGTTTATCACCCTGTGCCAGCTGCTCTTCCAATATGCTTTCATAAAAGCCAACCAGTTTTTCGACTTTAGGGATATAGTCCCAGAAAGTATGGAAAGGCTTGGCGAGATCTTTCTTGAAGTAACTGATCTCTTTCTTGACCTTTTCGGGAACAGATTGGACTCGCTGTATCTGCCTGATGACCCGGGATAAGCTGGCTCTACTGTCTTCGAGTTGAACCATGACATGGTTATATTGTTGCTTAAGAAGCTGCTCAACCTCAACTAATTCAGGTAGCGATTCTTCGACTGTCTCGAAATCAGTAAAATGATGTCTTAATTTAGCCAGTTTATTATCGAGCTCAAGACTTTGTCCCTTGCAGGCAAGACTCAGATGACCAATAAACTGTACTAGTGTCCTCAATTTATCATTTCTGTCTTCGTTCATGCTATCGAGTGCGGCTCTAGCCGAATGAAGTTTTTGCTTTAATAAACTGAGCTGAGATGTGTTTGCCATCGAATCCTTCATTAACCGTGTCCTACTTCTTCAAGGCAAAAAAATGAAAAAATTATTTCAAATGTAAATTTGTACTTCTAATGTTATAGCAATCCCTTTGGAGTGCAAACCTCATTTTAGTCTAGCGCGATTATTAATCATCTTGATTAGGCTAATTCTGTTATATCCAGATGTTCATGGCTTTTCCACCTGGGCCATAGAATTTTTTTCTTGTCACCATTGGTATCGACCTTCAGTAACCCACGCATTATGCCCTTTTCCAAGTGTAAATATAGCGGTGTTGCAAAGATAGCCGCTGGAGCAAAGTTCAATGCTTTAATGGAAACATAGTAATCAGTGTCCTGCCCCAGACTCAGTGCGGCCGCTAGCGTCATCTGTACTGCACCAAAATGAACCTCGGCAGACAATTTAATGTCGGGATCCATCAGCAGAGGAAGAGGCAGCATGCCTATATGGATAGAGGTGTCACCATAATCTTTATCAATGGCGTTACGGGACTTTTGCAATAACTCATTGGCTGTGACAGGCTCTCTCAGAGACAGAATAAATAATCCAGGCCGAATAAGGTATACCTTCCCTGCTAAACTGTGAGCCAGAGCTTGGAGCTGAATTTTATTCATGTTGTTATTGCACTGAAAACCTTGATTGATATCTGCGTTTAATTGACCCGTCAGTGAAACTAAGGCTATGGCATGAGGAGTGTCTTTATTTTGTGACTCAAGCTCTTCGATGAAGCCTTTATAGCCAGGTAAACCACTCACTGGCTCGATAACGCTTTTGCCTCTAGCCTCTAATAAGCTAACTGCTAATACGCTTTTTCTTCGCCATTGATTCACTCCAATGAGTGATACTAAGCACACCAAAATCACCGCGGTGATCAAGAGTAGTCTCGAACGTGTTAACTGGGTGCTGAGTACACTTCTTTCGCCTTGAAGCTTATGTACTTCAAGCTTTAATTTTTGCTCGGCAAGTACCGATGAAGTGTAGTCGGTGGGAGTATCTAGTGTCTCTGGCGTGGATAAGTTAAGGGCGATGAGCTTATCCAGTGTCGCAAGGGCCTTGTCACTCTGTTTAAGGTTTCTATATGCCTGAGACTGATATTGTAATGCTTCTATCTGTTCATCTTTGAGCTTAAGATTCTCTGCATTGTGTAAGGCTAAGGTGCTATGTTTTTTCGCCAGTAGCCAATCTTTATTGGCAACGGCAACTTGGGCAATCAAGAGGTCATTAAAAACAAGATAATGGTTACTCTTTCTGGCAAGAAAAATGGCATTGGACTTAAACAGAAATTCAAAAGACGTTTTGGTGTTGCCGTTATTGAAATAGGCCTCGCCTAAATTATGATAATTTAATGCTTGAGCAATCACATTTTGATCTTTGTAATCGAGCTGTTGGGCATTGAGATAGTAATCGATAGCCTGATTCCAGTTGTTTTGATTGGCATGAACCATAGCCATCACTGTCATGCAATGAGAACGTAACCGATTCATATTAAGTGCCTTAAAGCCTTCATCTGCATCATGGGCGTATTGGGTGGCTTCATCCCAAGACTCTAGGTCCCGATATACCCTTGCCAGCTGTAGTTGTAAATTAGCCTTGAGAAAAGGTTTATCCTGACGGTTCGAGAGTCTAAGTGCTTCGCTGTAATGTTGTAATGCTAAAGATAACTGATCCCGTTTATTATAGAAGTCGCCTAAAGCGGACTCTGCGTGGGCAATCAGGTAATCGGTCCTAAGCTGATAGGTCGTGTCTCTATACAGTTTTAGGTGAATTAGCGCCAGTTTATCCTGATGCAAGATACGATGTAAGCTGCCAAGATGATAATGGATGAGCTGTTTTAATAGCTGGGCTTGCAGATCTTGCTCACTCTCTATCAGGCTGAGTGCTTGGTCATAATGGGGCAGTGCTTGTTGGTAATCATGTTGACTCCTGGCTATGTATCTACCTTTTAACATTTGTAGGTAGCTTTCATCGTAGGCTGTGGTTCCTATGATCTCCAGCAGCGACAATAATGCCTCGGTTTTACGATATTTATCTTTCTCTTTCACATAGGTGCTGAGATAGAGTCGTGTGAGCAGCTGCAGTTTATATTTTAGCTCATCGACTCGGTAACCTTGGTCGCTGGCTACTCGTTCAAAAACAGAGAGACTAGTGGCAGATATGGGTAAGGTGATTGAGGCTTGTAATTCTTGTAACAGCTCGACAGGCGATTCTTTTAACTTAATTTCAAGGGCGACATGATCTTGAGCGTAAGTCGAAGGTGCGGCTAAAAGTAGCAAAAAAATCACAGATACAAAAAAAATACGCATAAGAAGCAGATACCTTGCCCTCTTAAAGGGACGTTCGGTCAGTCATTGTATTGTCTCAAAATCGACTCGTAGAGGCATAGGTTTTAGTGATGCCGAGTCTGCGAAATAGAGATATACTCTCGATCTTATTATAAAAATAAATAACAATCATAACAGAAGGAATCAAGAGTGAAACCAGCAGTCCCATTGATTTTAACTTTAAGTGCATTTTTTTCCTCATCAATTTTCGCTGAGGTCAGCTATCGCATAGATCTCACTGACTCTCAGCATCATCTGGCTAAGGTTGAGGTGGGATTTCCAGAGTCTGCAACCACAGAGCTGAAAATCAATCTTCCAGTGTGGCGAACAGGCAAGTATCAGGTCTTACCCTTAGCCGATGGTATTCGCTATTTTAGTGCGCAAGATGAGTCGGGAAAGGTCTTGCCCTATACGCGAAGTGCCAGTGGTGAGTGGACGGTTGAGCTTGAACAGCCAACGTCGGTCACTGTGACTTATCAGCTATATGCTAATCAATTAGGTCAAAGGATTGGGCATATAGATGCAACTCATGCTTTCTTGGATGCCAGTGGTACCTTGGTATATAGCCCTGATTTTAAGGACCAGAAGATCAAGGTCGAATTAGTCGTGCCAGATGAATGGAATAGTTATTCAGGTATGGAGCCTGGAGGAAAGCCTCATTCGTTTGAGGCGAGCAATTATGATGTGTTGGTGGACTCTCCGATAGAGACGGGAATTAGTCATCACAGAGGGTTCTCCGCCGATGGCCGGGATTATGAATTGGTCGTGTGGGGAGAGGGCAACTATGACATTGAACAGATGGTTACCGATCTGACCAAGCTTAGTGGTCAGGCAAGGGCTATCTGGGATGGCTACCCTTTTGAGCGTTATGTCTACATGGTGCATGCCACCAGTGGTGCCCGAGGTGCAACTGAGCATCTGAACTCGACTGTGATTCAGCGTCCTCGTTTCAGTTATCGAGAGCGTGAAGACTATTTAGGCTTCATTAAAACCGCTTCCCATGAGTTTATTCATACCTGGAATGTGAAGGCTTACAGGCCTCAAGGTTTGGTGCCCTACGACTACCAGAAAGAAAATATATCTGAACTGTTATGGATTGCCGAAGGTTCGACAAGCTATTTTCAAAGCCAGTTGTTACTCAGAGCTGGGGTGATCACGGCTAAAGAATTTTTTGAAGACTTAGCCAAGCGAATTGCCCAGAGTGAGAGGACGCCGGGGCGTGAAGTTCAGTCGGTGCAAGAAGCGAGCGTCGGCAAATGGGCGAGCACGGGTGGAGATTATGCGGTTAACCACAGTGCTAACATCTACTCTGAAGGCTACCTCGCTTCTTTGGCCCTGGATTTTTCACTGCTCAATGACACAGATCTTGCTCATTCATATCGTGACGTTCATAAAGCGCTCTACAATCAGCATAAGATCCCAGCGGGTTATTCAGTTTCTGATGTTAAACAGATCTTAAAAGATCTGTCGGGTAAAGATTATCAAACATGGTGGCAGACCCATGTTAATTCACCTATGAGCTTGGATTTTCCCTCCTTGCTAGAAAATGCCGGCTTAAAGCCTGGTTATGGGGATGACTCGAAAGCCACGGCCTATGTCGGAATTAAGTTGAGCGGTGACTCACTTAAACTTGCGGAAGTCTTGCGTAATGGACCCGCCTGGAATGCGGGCATCGTGCTTGGGGATGAAATTGTAGCCATCAATGGACTGAAGGTTACCAGCAAAGGTTTTGATTCCAGAATCAAAGACTTTAAGCCGGGAGCTGAGATTGTAGTGAGCCTGTTTAGCGATGACCGTCTCAAACAGGTGACGCTGAAACTGGGTGAGCAGCAGAGTGATAAGCTGAAGCTGTTGAGTGTGGATAAGCCAAGTCGAGGTCAGAAAGCCTTCTTTAAAGCCTGGTTAGGTATCGATTGGCCGTTCGATAATAATGGCGAATTAAAATCGGATAGTTAAACTGATTTCCATTAAAAAACCGCTAAAAACAGAAGTTGTTAGCGGTTTTTTGTAACGGGTTAAGGTATTAGATACTCTCTTCCAGTCCACCTAAGACGTCTACCAGTGAGTTCATTAAGGCGATAAGCTCGCTACCCATCAAGGCGAAATCGGCGTCGAGTCTGGCCATAGGATCTTCGGTACCCACTTCATCATTGCCGGCTCTGAACTCTTCAGAGAACTTGAGGCGCTTGATGCCAGCATCTGATTGCAATAAGAAAGCAATCGATTCGCCGAAATGCAGCGCCAGTTTATGAACTTGCTTACCCACTTCGATATGGGCTAGCACTTCGGCTTCGGTCAAGTCTTGTTGTTTGAAACGGACAATGCCACCTTCATCTGAGTCTGACTTAAATTCAGCTTCATCTTGCATCTCGAAAGGTGCAGGCGTCGAGTTAGTCTTAACCCAATCGGTTAATTGACTCTCGATAGGCGCCTTAAAACTCAGAGGGATGATCGGCAAAGAGCCCATAGCTTTACGTAACAAAGCCAAAAACTCTTCGGACTTAGCTGCGCTCGAACTGTCGACCAAGATCATCTCAATCTCAGGGATGATCAGGGCGCGAATTTGACTACGTCTTGAGAAGGCGCGCGGCAATAAGGTGATGATTATTTCGTCTTTTAATGCGTCTTTCTCTTTCTTAGCGAGTTTGCGATCTTCTTCGGCTTCGATTTGAGCGACTTTATCTTCTAAGGCTTCTTTAACCACTTGTGAAGGAAGGATTTTTTCTTCTTTAGTTGCACAGATTAGGTGTCTGTTACTGGCACTGTGAACCAGAGTTTGCCCCTGTTTCCCCAGAGCATTAGAGAAACCGAATTTGCTGATGTCTTGACTTGAGCATGGAGAGAAAGTGAAGTCTTCCAATGACTTTTCAAGAGCCTCAGTGTCAACAGAGAAAGGTTTATTAAAACGATAAACAGTCAGGTTCTTAAACCACATAATAGGCGCTCAATCAAAAAATGAAGCCGCAGTGTAAGACATTGTCACTCTCTGGTAAACCCGAAAGTACTTATGAATATGGCAAGGTTCAGGATAATTCATAAAACTGTCACATTCGGTTTTGTTGCTCTGTATCCCTTGATGTATATGGGGTTTGTTTTTATTTTTTCTCTTGGTTACTGGTTTTTTATGAAAATTGATCTAGATTGAAATAAAACTGCAACAGAAACATTGCAAACTTCTGGCCGTCCAAACCAATAACCCAGACGAACAGATACGTCGAAAGGATTAAATGATGAACGTTTTTTGTAAAACTTTACTAGCTTCTGCGCTTGCTACCGCCACTCTAGCTTCTGCACATGCGGCAGATCCTCTCACTGTCTACGGTAAGTTGAACATCACGGCTCAGTCTAATGATGTTAACGGTGATTCAGAGACTACGATTCAAAGTAACGCGTCACGTTTTGGTGTGAAGGGGGCGTTCGAGCTTAGCAGTTCATTAGAGGCGTTTTATACTATCGAGTATGAAGTTGATACCGGTGATGATGACAAAGAGAATTTCAAGGCCCGTAACCAATTTGTGGGTCTCAGAGGCGGTTTTGGTTCAATAGCTGTGGGTCGTAACGATACCCAGCTTAAGCAGTCCCAAGGTAAAGTCGACCTGTTTAACGATATGTCTGGCGATATCAAGAACCTATTTAAGGGTGAAAACCGCCTGGCCCAGACCGCCACGTATATTACGCCTTCTTTCAGTGGTTTTAAGTTTGGTGTGACTTATGCGGCAAGTGGTGACAGTGACCAGTTAGAGCAAGATGGATACAGTTTGGCTGCCATGTATGGTGACAAGGGTCTTAAGAAGTCACCTATCTATGCTTCTATCGCCTATGATTCAGACGTTAAGGGCTACCAAGTTGCTCGTGCAACGGTTCAAGGCAAGATTGCTGGATTTAAGCTTGGCGCCATGTATCAACAGGAAGAGAAGGTTTATGAATACGATGATAATGATGTCGTTAATCCTTTCGATGGAGACAGCTACACAGGTTACCTTTTAAGCGCGTCTTACACTATCGATGCTGTGGTACTTAAAACTCAGTATCAGGACATGGAAAACAAGGGTGATTCATGGACAGTGGGCGCCGATTACAAGCTAGGTAAGCCGACTAAGCTTATTGCTTTCTATACTAATCGTTCATACGAAAACGTTGAAAACGATGACAAGTTCCTAGGTCTTGGTATCGAACATAAGTTCTAACTGTTCTGATTAAAGAACAAAGCGAGAATAAGGAGGCTTAGGCCTCCTTTTTTTATGCTGTACTTTTACCCTTTGATATAAGTTTTATGACAATAATCTGCACTTTATGACAATATATGCCTAGCCGATCATAATTTTGTAATAAAACTGACCAATAATAGAAGCGCGAACATTCACTGACAGAAGATTGCATATGACTGCTAAGATATTAATTGTTGAAGATGAGTTGGCTATCCGAGAGATGCTGACATTTGTTCTAGAGCAACATGGTTTTACCACAACATCGGCGGAAGATTTCGATTCCGCACTAGACATGATATCGGAGCCGTATCCCGATCTTATTTTATTAGACTGGATGTTTCCAGGCGGTAGCGGGATCCAACTTGCAAAGCGTCTGCGCCAGGATGAGTTTACTCGTCAGATCCCTATTATCATGCTCACGGCGCGTGGTGAAGAGGAAGATAAGGTGCGCGGCCTGGAAGTGGGCGCCGACGACTACATCACTAAGCCATTCTCTCCGAAAGAGTTAGTGGCTAGAATCAAGGCAGTGATGCGCCGCAGCTCTCCTACCAGTTCAGAAGAGCCTATCGATGTTCAGGGGCTTATGTTAGACCCTGTCAGTCACAGAGTGACCGTAGGGGATCTGGTATTGGATATGGGGCCGACAGAATTCAGGTTACTGCATTTCTTTATGACTCATCCTGAGCGGGTTTACAGTCGTGAGCAGTTACTCGATAATGTTTGGGGCACCAATGTCTATGTTGAAGACAGAACGGTCGATGTGCATATCAGGCGCTTACGAAAGGCGATTGAGCCATCTGAACACGATCGTCTGATTCAAACGGTTCGTGGTGCCGGTTACCGATTCTCAACGAGACTGTAACTTAGCTTGAAAGCGTTAGGCACGAGATCTAATTTAGGTTATCTTGTGCCCGTCTCTTACCTATGGTTTCGATGCAATTTCTATGTTTGATTCATATTCGGGTTATCGACTACTATCTCGATTAGTAACCTATCTGGTGTTATGTTTTATTCTTGGTCTGCTCCTGGGCGAAGTTGTCTGGGTTCTCCTGATCGGTACTCTGGCATTGCTGTTCTGGCATTATCGCCAGCTCTCCAGGCTCAACTTCTGGTTATGGCGTGACAGAAGGCTAACCCCGCCAAATGGTCGCGGTAGTTGGGAAGGTGTCTTCAATGGTATTTATCGCCTTCAGGGGAAAAACCGTAAACGTGTCTCCCAATTAGCGTTCCTGCTTGGTCGCTTCAGGCAAGGCGCAGAGGCACTTCCCGATGCTGCTGTGGTGTTAGATTCTGAGCACAACATCATCTGGTGTAACAAGCTTGCCCAGCTGTTATTGGGTTTCGTTTGGCCACTGGATAGCGGCCAGAGAATCGATAACTTAATTCGTCATCCTGATTTTTCTCATTACCTCAAGAAAGCTGCCTATCAAGAGCCATTCGAGTTGGCATCGCCACTCTCTGAGGGACGCATTCTGGAGATCCGTATCATGGGCTATGGCACGGGTCAGTTCCTGCTTATCGCCAGAGATATTACTCGGGTGAGGCAACTCGAGGGGATGCGCAAAGATTTTGTCGCTAACGTATCTCACGAGCTGAAAACCCCACTCACAGTGCTGCAAGGTTATCTGGAGATGATGCAGTCCATGGCAGAACCTGGCTCGCCAAATGTTAAGGCGATGGACCAGATGCAGCAACAAACCAATCGCATGCGCTCTATGGTCGAACAACTCTTAGTCCTGTCCAGAATAGAAGATTCAGCTGAATTAAATTTAAGCAATATTATCAATATGGACCATATGATCGAGGTGTTAAAAGAGGAAGCCAATGCCTTGTCTCAGGGGGGATACAATTTGAGTTTTGATTGTGAGGCTGACTATCATCTCTATGGCAATGAAATTGAGCTTAGGAGTGCTTGCTCTAACCTCATATCTAATGCGATTCGATATACAGAGCCCGGTGGTCAGATAAGGGTATGTTGGAAACGAGTCGCGACAGGTGGCTTGTTTAGCGTCACCGACAGTGGTGATGGTATTGCGTCCCAGCATATCGGCAGGTTAACCGAGCGCTTCTATCGAGTGGACAGTGCCAGAACCCGTCAAAGAGGCGGTACAGGCTTAGGCCTGGCCATCACTAAACATGCCCTGAGTAATCATCAGAGTGAGTTAATGATTGAGAGTGAACTTGGCAAGGGCAGTACATTCAGCTTCGTTATCCCGACGAATCTCATCGAAGGGACTCACCACACCGATTAAAAAAGTGATTGGGCTAGCGAGTTCACAAAAAAGCAGACCTTGAGTCTGCTTTTTGCTCAGGGTAATCGGAGGCCACTAACGTGTATAGCTTAACCAGACATTAAAAATTCACTTAAAACGCACATTGTCATCTAAGTGTCACACCAGAGTAATAGACTTGTCATCATAGAAACAGATACTGGCTGCAACTTAAATGTTAATTCAATTAATGAGCAAGTACGCTTAACACTGGAGCAAAGAATGAAACTGAAACAGCTTGTCGGCGCGGTTAGTTTAACAGCCGCTAGTTTATTCTCTGCAGCATCAATTGCTGCAATCGATCCGTCACTACCTGTTTATGAAAAAACAAGCGGCGTATCGGGTAACCTATCTTCTGTAGGCTCAGATACTCTGGCTAACATGATGACGCTTTGGGCCGAAGAGTTTAAAGAGATGTATCCTAACGTGAACATCCAAATTCAAGCGGCTGGCTCTTCTACTGCGCCTCCAGCGCTCACGGAAGGGACTTCTCAGTTCGGTCCTATGAGCCGTAAGATGAAGCCTAACGAAATTGAAGCGTTCGAGAAGCATTATGGCTACCAGCCAACGGCGATTCGTGTCGCTATCGATGCCTTAGCGGTATTTGTCCATAAAGATAACCCAATTAAAGGCCTCAGCATCGAACAGATTGACGACATCTTCTCTGCGACGCATAAATGTGGTGGCAGCGATGTTAAGCGTTGGGGCGACTTAGGTCTGGAAGGTAGTTGGTCTGCTCGTGATGTACAGCTTTATGGTCGTAACTCAGTATCGGGTACTTATGGTTACTTCAAGAAGAAAGCACTGTGTAAAGGTGACTTCAAGGCAAACGTGAATGAGCAGCCAGGTTCTGCATCTGTGGTTCAGTCTGTGTCTCAGTCACTCAATGCCATAGGTTACTCGGGTATCGGCTACAAGACTGCAGGCGTGAGGGCGGTGGCCATTGCGAAGAAGGGGACTAAGTATATCGAAGCTAATGCGGCTAATGCGGCAAGCGGTACTTACCCATTATCACGTTATCTATATGTTTATGTGAACAAGCATCCGAACAAAGACCTATCACCAATGGACCGTGAATTCTTGAAGTTTGCACTGTCTAAGCAAGGTCAGCAAATCGTAGAGAAAGATGGTTATGTGCCACTACCACTTAGTGTGACAGCTAAAGATTTAGCCAAAGCGGGCATTCGCCTTTAAGTCTACAATCTTCATATCGCTAGACTGATAATGTTCAAAAGGCCTCATCTGAGGCTTGCTGTAAGCTTGTAAGTTATTGATTTATAATGGAACCATAGTTTAGGCGTCCACACATTGACCACACGTAACCGTTAGGAAAATAAAAAACCGCCTTAATCGGCGGTTTTTTTGCTTTATGACAGCATCATTTAAAACTGTTAGCAGCTCTTTCAAAATGGGCTCTGTTGCAAAGATCGTCGAATCAGCTAAGCTCCTCTTTTGTTTTAGGCCTGCTATCTCATGACACTCATTAAGTATCGACAATTTTCCCACGACATTATCATTTGGGCTGTACGTTGGTATTGTAAATACGGGATCAGCTATCGAGAACTCGAAGAGATGCTCAGTGAGCGTGGTATCAATGTTGACCACAGTACGATTTATCGCTGGGTTCAGCGTTATGCGCCAGAAATAGAAAAACGATTAAGGTGGTATTGGAAGCCCAAAGCAGGATTAAGCAGGAAGGTCGATGAAACCTACATCAAAGTGAAAGGCAAATGGGTGTATCTGTATCGGGCTGTCGATAAACAAGGTCATACCATCGACTTTTATTTATCGTCCAGACGTAATGCTAAGGCGGCTAAACGGTTTTTGGGTAAAGCTTTGAAAGGGCTCAAATGCTGGGAATGTCCCTCCGCCATCAATACCGACAAGGCCGCTTCCTACGGTGTAGCCATTACGGAATTAAAGCAAGAAGGCAAATGTCCTGAAGCGCTTGAACACCGGCAAATTAAATACCTGAACAATGCGGTAGAAGCTGATCATGGAAAACTGAAAAGGCTCATCAATCCTGTGAGAGGATTCAAATCGATGAAGACGGCTTATGCCACTATCAAAGGATTTGAAGTGATGCACATGTTTAAAAAAGGGCAGTTCAATACCTGGTTATCCGGTCAAGGAATAGCAGGAGAGATCCGTCTAATCACCAATGCACTGGTAAACTATTAATAATCATCCAGATAACCGGAGTACTTTCGGGCTAGGCTCAATCTTTGCAACAGAGCCGTAAAAAGTGCCCAGGTATTCGATGTTGGGTCGCTCAATTTTTTGAGATTTCTGCTAACCCCTCTTCAGCCGACACTGCAGGAAACATCAAGCACACAAGTATGAGAAATCGTGTGTTTTTCATCTTAACTCCTTTTAAATTTTACTATATATCAGGCAATTACCTAAAGTCTGTGCTTTGTGCGATATTACTACCGCAAACAAACTTATCCCGCAGGCTTATACCAGATGGGCGATGTCCAGGCGCGTTCCTGAATGCTGGCTTGCACGTCGTCTAGCAGAGGCTGCTTACTTCTCACTGCATCATAGGTGGTCCAACGAGGCGTTGGTATTTCTATGACTCGAGTGTAATAAAAAGCGTGCTGTTCTGGGTTAAACTCAGAGTCGGTCCAACTGCCGATAAGGGCCGTTGCCCCTATGGTATTGGTGTACTTGGCTGTTGTCAGGTCGACGGTATTCCCCACTGGTGTAAGCTTGCCATCTTCACCCTTTTTACGTTTATCGGACCAGACCACATCGAAAATCTTTTCATATGTCTTTCCCTTAACATCGACCCAACCCTTGATTATCTGTATTCGGTCAAGATTCGCGCCGTCAGGGTCTTTCATTGCGTGGACGGTAAAGGTCGGAGCAGAGCCAATTGAAGGCAAGTCGCTGCCCATAGGCACGCCTAAATCGTAACCTTGCTGGACCAGCTCTTGACCGTTCTTAGGTTTTGCTGGAAGTTCGACGCCACCGAAGAAACGCACCTTGATGCGCGGCCCCGTGGTGGAATATGTCTCACGGCTCTTCATCGCATCCCATAAACCACTGCGGGTGTTCTGGGTTGCCCAGACGCCGGCTAGGGTGTCGATACTGAGGTCCTTGCCATCAATCCACCCAACGACTTTGCCTGTTCGGCGGGCTTTTACGCTGCCATCGTCACCACCATGGGCTCCGATAAAGCTGTCTTCAGCAACAGCGGAGGGCAGACCATTGTGGTTATCTGTGCCGCCTATGGTGCCGTATTTAAACGGGTTGACGCCGAGGGATTGCTCGTAAGCGAGTCCCATTTTTAAGCCTTCACGAACGAAGTCTTTTTTGTGAAAGGTTCGGCCACTGTTTTTTTGAATCGAATCGGCATTTTCAAAGTCGGAAAATTCATCCTCTGGCCAGAACTGTCTATGGACTTCTGAGTTACCTTTAACTTGCATCATCTCCATCAAAGGCTCGAAATGTTGACGGGTCTGGGCGTATTCAAGGTCGATAGGCTTGCCCTCTGCATCGACACTGGGGAACATCATGCCCTTACTGGCGTTGGAGTTATGGGGAATCGCCAGCAGCTTCATACCTTTGGCTTCTTGCTGGGCCATCCACTGCCATAATCCATCTTCGCGGTTGGTATCAATATAGCTGATGGGGGCATCGGGTACCTGAGCGTCGCGGAAAATCACGTTCCTATGCAGATTACCGCCTCCGGGAGCACCGCTCCACTCAAAGGCTTTAAGGGCGGTAAATTTGCCGGGCTGGTTATATCTGTCCGCCGTTTCCTGCATGATTTTCCAGGCACTCTTGACTGACTCGGGACCGGTGAAGAAGGGAGGGTGAGCTGGATGGGTTCCGCGATTACTGGAGATAACGTACTTCATAAACCAAGCTTCACGGTCCTTGATATCTGTCATGCCCCGTAGCTCTTTGAGCAACTTTTGGTTGTGCCCTTCTGCACCTTCGGTCAAATTGGTATACATTTCACCGATGTATTCAGCATGGTCAGTTACTGCGATGAAGTCCAACGGGCGATGACGTTTCAGCTCTCGGCCCATCAGGTTAATGGTTTCGCCCTGAGCATAGCGGTAGGCATCTTCATGGGTTAAGCGTGTACCACCGAGATAAGCATCCAGTGAGAAAGCGGTGTGCATATGGGTCTCACCGAAGTACACATCCTTAGAGGGATTGACGGCCACGGACTGATTAGTATCGCTTGTCTCTTGCTTAGGGGCAGTGTTGCTTGCTGCTTGAGTCGATTGCTCTGTGGCGCTTCTGTCCTGGTTTTCTTTACTCTCCAGAGGCGAGCAGGCTGACAATATCGTGGTGATAGTGATGCTTAATAGTGTTGGTATCAAAATAGACTTGTTCATCTGACTCATCCTCTCGCTCATGTTTATGTAAGGTGGCTTAATCTTCGTTTGTTGTAACCATTCTTTATCAAAAGAGGTTGGCACTTAAGGTGCGGTCTCTGCTTATTTTTTCGATTAACGGCATTTTACTTTAATGACACAGAGATAATTAACACCTGGAATGCTAACAAGTCAGGGTGATTGTGTTTACACAATGTTTCAATAGTGTGGCAGTTTATTTGTTGCTTTTATTAGCATTTAAAGCCATGTTCTCTTTATTGAGCGTCTTTTGTGAGCAATTTCACGTCAGGGAGAATAAAAATGAAGTTAACGGTAAGTTCAGTGGCTAAATGTGTCGCCATTTACACCACAATGGCTGCAAGCATGGTGATATCTGCAAGCGCTATCGCTGATGAAGAGTTAAATAAACTGTCCAAGGAGGCACAAGACCCTTTGGCAAAAATCATCAGTATGCCTATCTTTTTCAACCAATACACAGACATTGCAGATAGTGGCAAAGACAACAACGCCATACTCATACAGCCTGTTGTGCCTTTTAGTTTTGGCAGTGATGAGTGGTACGGTATTGCTCGCGCCATTATTCCTATTGATGACTTTGAAATACCAGATGAATCAGGGGTGGGCGATACCACTTTAGACATCGTCTTTGCCACCAATGTACGCCCAGGTCTGCGCGCAGGCTTTGGTCCCATCTTTCAAATTCCCACCCACAGCAATAGCGCACTAGGTAAAGACAGCTGGGGCGCCGGATTATCTGGTGGCTTAGTGCTCACCGAAGGGCGTTGGGTTATCGGCGGTCTTGCCACTCAAGTTTGGGATGTCAATGGCGATAACGCGGCTGAAGACATTAACACCTTCACCTTCCAACCTATTGTTAATTATGACTTTGGTGAGAAAGGAGGATGGATTTTCACCTCTACGCCGTTAATCGTTGCGGATTTCACAAAAGATGATGATAAGTGGGATGTGCCTATTGGGGGCGGTTTTTCTCATATGAGCAGGATTGGAAAGATGCCAGTAAGTTGGGGACCGCAAGTTTATAAACATGTAAAAGGCGCGGCAGATTGGGAGTTTCGCTTCATGGTGCGTGCAATCTTACCTGGATTTTAATTCTTAACAGCTAAGCTCATTTGAAGTGGCTTGAAACCAAGCTTTAGCAAAGAATTGATGAGCTATATCAGCCATCAGGAGGGGGTAGGTGACTCCTCCTTTGACGCTAAAGTGGCAACCAAAAAATCACAACAGAAATAGTCGTTAATGATATTAAACAGGGAAAAATATGAATAAGTTATTTTTATGCGTAACACTTTTAGCTGTCGCAACGCTCTCAGCGTGCACGATAAATAAAAATCAACAGCTCACCGTGTCAGCTGACGGGATGACGTTAGTTAAAGCGACACGTTCGACTCAAGTGGCTAAAAACGAGAATGTTGATTTTACCCGTTACGATAAAATCCTTATCTCTCCCAGCACTGTTACCTTTAAAAAGGATTGGAAACGAGATTACAATCGCGATGAAAGAGAGTTATCAATGCGAGTTGAAGATAAAGATGTTATTCGCATTAAAGAGGGGGTAGAAAAACTCTTTGATGAAGTATTTCAGGAAGAGCTAGCCAAATCAACACATTATTCCATTGTGACCAAAGCAGAGCCGGGAACCTTGTTACTTAAGCCCTCTGTCCTCAATTTGGAAGTGAATGCACCTGATTTAGAGAGTGCTGTCAATGTTAAACGCTATACTGATACCACAGGCGAAGGGACATTGCTTTTGGAGGTCTTCGATGGAGTGAGTGGCCAGATAGTTGCTCGTATCATCGATGCAGAAGAGGCGGGGGATAATGATTTTTACGAGTGGGCGAGTCGAGTCTCAAACCGTGCAGACGCCAAAAGAGTGATTAGAAAGTGGGCTAAAAGCTTAAGAGAGCATTTAGATAAAGCGCATACTAGTCCAGCTAAGCAGTAGAGCTTAGATACCTGAGGTGATGGATCATCTTTTGTTTACTCCTAAGTCGTTTATAGTTGAAAAGCTTCATAATTCAAAAAGACTTTTCATAACAGCGAGTTCTAAACCAATATTGTCAAGGAATGAACAATGAAAATTATAATGACTATAGCTTTGTATGTGCTTCTAACCATGAGCTCTGTAGCGGATGCTAAGGGGCGAGCGACTCCTCCACCTGAATTAGGAACCCTTAAGGGCGCTGAGGCTGAAGCCTTTTATCTTGGTGTTAATGCCGTTATTTGGGGGTATCCAATCGTGTTCTTTGAAGATTTAATTCGCGGTCGGACACGACCTGATGCTGAAGCTAAAACAGGTAACCCTCAAGCACAAATAAATGAATTTGCTTTAGTCCGCCAATTACGCGGCCCTGAATTTAAAGCGATTGCGACACCCAACAATGACACTCTATATGCTCAAGCCTTTACAGATGTCAGCCGCGAACCTATGGTTCTTTCGGTTCCTGAAGTAGAAGCGGATCGCTACTACACCATGCAATTATGGGATCCAAATGGCGATACTTTTGCTTATGTTGGTAGTCGAACTACGGGTGTTAAAGCCGGTGACTTCGCGCTTGTGGGGCCTGACTGGAAAGGTAATTTACCTCCAGATGTTAAACGTATTGATAGTGAGTACAACAGTTTAGTTATTTGGGGGCGCATTGGAGTTAAGGGATCAGACGATGTAAAAAATGCTAATAAAATTCAAGATAAACTTCGCTTAACCCCCCTTAGTCAGTTTCAGGAAATGAAAAACAGTGGACAAGAAATCGCAGTAGATAAAACTTTTTCGATGCAACGCGTAGCCTATACTAAACCTGCTGATTTAGCTCCTGAGCTTGAATTCTATTATAAACTTGCACGCTCACTAAAATTCACTCCCCCGAAAGAACGCGATATTGTCATTGCCGATAGTTTGCAACAAATTGGATTTAGGGATGACAACTTAAGATTTGATTATTCTGCTTTAAGTGATGCCCAAAAAAGCGGGCTAACTAAAGCCTACCAGTTCGCATTACATTTAATGGACTCTAATGCCGCTAGCACTGGAGAGTCGGTTAATGGTTGGCGTTGGAGTAGAAAGTCAGGAATTATGGGGACTGATTACTTATTCCGAGCAGCTTGGGCAAAATGGTACACCGGTGGTAATACGGCCAAAGAAGCCATCTACATGGATGGCCGCAAGGACGATAAAGGTCAGCCCTTTAACGGAGATGACCATTACCTCATGCACTTCCCCAAAGATCAGCTACCACATGTTAAAGCCTTTTGGTCCGTGTCTATGTATGATTTAAATACAGGGGCATTTATTGAAAACCCAATTAAGCGCTACTCTATTGGGGGTCGCACTCAAGGTTTAATTTATAACGATGATGGCTCTCTTGACATTTTTTTACAAAATGAAGCACCAATAGACGCTAAGAAAAAATCAAATTGGTTGCCAGCCCCCACAAAAGGCTTTTATCTGAATTTGCGACTTTATATTCCGGATGACAGTTTACAACAAGGTTTATGGAAGCCACCTGTTGTTCAGCAGGTTGATAAATAGTTATACATTTCCCTACACAAAAACTCTTTACATAATACGCTTTATGTAAAGAGTTAGCCTATTCAGGTATAGTCCACATGCGGCTTACACGACGATGAAAAATTATGACCGACGGGCGAAATGTGGTTCTGTCGCATCTTTGAAAAAAGCAGTGATCGTACTATTCTCCAGACACTGTTAAGCTGCTAAAGAATAAAATTGCTCCCATAACGTCATCTCACCAGCATCTTTCATCTGACCTTTACGAAGCATTTGCCATAACTCGACACCGACTATTGTAGCTTCAGCCCCAGCCATCGATTTGAATCCAAGGGCGGTACGCATCTTCCACTTCACCGCTCGGTGACTCTGCTCTACGATATTATTGAGGTATTTAACCTGCAACACTTCGATAATATAAGCTGCGATACCGGCGAACCAAAGTTGCCAATTCAAGTTATCCAGAGCCGCGCTGTTACTTCCACTTTTATCAATAACCACTTTCTCTGGTAAGCCATGCTGCCCGATAGCTTTGTTAAAGAAGTCTCTGGCGGCAGCTTCATCCCGCTTTTCGCTCAACATGAAATCGATAGTATCACCGTATTTATCAACGGCTCGGTACAGGTAAAACCATAGACCTTTAACTTTGATATACGTTTCGTCCATTCGCCACGAGCCAGACACTGCGCGCTTTCTGCTGTTACGGAAGGCAGCTTCCAAAAGAGGAGCATATTCCAACACCCAACGATGAAGCGTCGCGTGATCAACGTGAACACCACGTTCAGCGAGTAACTCTTCTATATCACGATAACTCAGCTTATAAGCAACATACCATCGAACGGCCATCAAGATTGTGGCTGAAGGAAACTGTTTTTTGGCGAAGCTTAAGGCCATAGGATAAATTACATAACAAATAAAAATCCAGCTTAGCATCACTGCAGGGCTGGACTATGTATCGTCTGCTTATCAAGTTCTGTATGTAGACCATTTCTGTAACTTCAAGATGCGACAGAACCTTCATTTATCTGAGCAGGGTCTCAAGAAGTTGGTCACGACGTTACGGGTTCACAAGAAGCGCAATGGTAAAGAGCTGCTACAAGTTGAAATCACTGATGCGAGCCGACGCAAATTAAGTCTAATGATCTTCAAATCAGGTAAAACAAAAATTGAAATCATTGATTATTTGATATTGAATGCGGATTTAAGTGAATTTGAAAAGAACGAATAATTACAATGTAACTATTCGTTGGTGTCATTTGAAGCGCTGCACGAGTGCTAATTCGATAACAAAAAGTCGTTTTCAGGAAAAAAAGCAAAAAAAATCACATCCAGCAAGGCTGGATGTGATGACTGCTTTGTCAGTGTCGGAATGCTCTGGTATAAGCCTGGGTTATCTTTTATTTACACGAGAATAGCGCTCTAAAATATTGAGCTTATCCTCTCATAACCTTGACAAAATCTCTTACTTGCACAGGTTTGACTTGTACAAAGGTTATCCACTAAATCTGTGGGTAACTTCATCAAATCTTCATAAAACTGGCATGAAAACGTTTTATGAGATGAGGAAACCCTTAAGCTCAAAGCCTTCATCGAGTTCTTTTTTAAACACGGTTGGCATCCGGCCTTGTCCTGTCCAGCTGATGGTTTCGCCATTGACTTCAATACTGTACTTCGCAGGGCGGGGTTCGCGTTTTTTCTTGGGGGCCTTTGGTGCCTCTCCCACGTCATCCAAGCTCAGCCCGAGTTCGGCCATCTGCTTTCTGATGGCATCAATTTGAGCATTACGCTCTGCATTTTCAGCAAGCTCAGCTTCCGCTTGGGCCTCTCTTGTGGCAATCAATTGTTCAAGCTTGCCGGCGAAGACCTTTAGCTCATCAAACGGCAGGTCTTTGACTGCTGCCTTGAATTTACGGCCATGGGTTAAAATCTCTAAAAAATCGCTCATTATTTCAGTCTCTTTAAAAGGAAAAAGTGGGTTGATATTGAATGGTCATCAACAAAAAAAACCGCCTTACTTAGCGGGATTGAAAGGGTAAAAGCCTTATTATTGTTCCGTCTGTATCCCTACTTGGCTGGGCGTATACTCGTAGCTAGCAAGGGATTAGTCAAGTTTGGGGCTATCGCATTTCGCCTTTATCTCTGTCCGGCTTGCCGTTTTGGTCAAAAAATCGAATGGTACACTTTGGGTAGCCCGAACAGCCCCACCAAAATACCCCTGCTTTTTTCGCTGGGCGTCTGATAAGGGGCTTGCCGCATTGCTTGCAAAACTCGGTCTCTGAGATGGCCAGCGTGGATTTATTTTTATCTTCAAGGTTAGGCTTGCCGTTATCATCAGGGTAATGGCTCTTACATTCAGGGTAACGATTACAGGCCCAAAACGGGCCATGCTTTCCTTTACGCTTCACCAGCGCCCCCACTTGGCACTTAGGGCAACTGATTTTGTTTTTGATGGTGATGGGCACGCCGTTGGTTTTTACATCAGAAATACGCAGTGCCAGGTAATCATCTAAATCACTGACAAATGCCTCAACGGTGGACTCTCCGGCTCTGATAGCTTGCTGTTTCTGTGCCCACAGTGCCGAGGTATCCGGCGCCACAATCTCTTTAGGCAGCAAGGCGCAGAACTCTTGCCCTTGCTCGGTGGTTTTCCACACCTTCTCCTTATAGCCTTTCTCAGTGCTAAGGGTGATTAAAGGATTGTTGGCCAACTTCTTCAAAATAGCCGCCCGGGTGGCTTCTGTTCCGATAGAGCCAGACTCAGACGCATTATCTTTGTCCTTAGCTTCCAAGGCCGCGCGAAGCGTTGGGTCTTCTATGAATTTGGCTGCCCGGGTCATCGCGGCCAGTAAGCTTGATTCGACAAAGTATTTCGGTGGTGTGGTTTTCTTCTTATCGATATCAAGTGATTGGTTAGTGCCGGTGTCTTTGCTCACTTCCCTTAAGTCCAGCTCTTGCTTGCTCTCGCGTTCCTCCTCTATTTCACCTCGATACAGCACTTCCCAGCCTTGCGCGGTCATATTGCTTTGGGTGGCAACAAAGACACGCCCTTGGCAATCAATCTCCAAACGGGTCTTATCTCGCACACTGGCTGGATAAAACAGGGCTACAAAGCTTTTTGCGACTAACTCATATACCGTGCGCTCTTTAGGGCTCAAGGTGATGCTTGCCCCACTTTTTTCAGTGGGGATAATCGCATGGTGCGCGGTGATTTTACTGCCGTTAAAGGCTTTGTGCTTCAATTGAGGATTGCCGCCCTCGATGGCTGCATTCAGTCCTGGTGCTGTACCCGCTATTGCAGTCAGTACCTTACTGGCCCCCGCATAGTGTTCATCAGACAAATAACGGCAATCTGAGCGTGGGTAGGTTAATAGCTTGTGGGTCTCATACAGGCTTTGTACCAGCTTGAGGGGGTCATCGGCACTGTAACCATGTTGTTTGGCGCACGTTTGTTGCAAGGTCGACAAGTTAAACGGCAACGGCGCGGCCTTGTTTTCCGCCTTAGTGTTGATGCCAGTGATACTCGCCGGTTGGTTGAGGCACTGCTCTTGTATCATGAGCGCATCAAGCTCACTGGTTAGACGATTTTTCTCATCCGTGTTGTCATCCTTTCCAGGAACATGTTTGGCATTAATATTACCTTTTGAAAAAGAGAAGGCACCAGAAAGTACGTAGTAGAAGCTCTCGCAGTGGTTGAGATTCGCCAGTGTTCGAGTGTTAATCAGTCCCAATACCGCGTTTGCACTCGGCCTACATTGAGTACATTGCCATAGCCCTCATCTGAGGCCTTTTTTGATCTTGGTTTTAATACCAGTTCCTAGGAACTAGGATTAGCCTCTTCTTATCCTTACCGCTTCATTTAAAATTTAGGCAAAAAAAAGCGACCTAATCAGGTCGCTACATGTTCCAAGCTTGGAATAGGGTGACAGTCGCGCTAGAAACTATCTAAAAGGGAGTGATGATGAACAATGAAAACGACTTCAATCTAACGTTAAACAGAAGCCAAAAATTCGGTTCATATAATCAGAGTCCCATTTATCCGGATAGTTCATATTTTATTGGAAATAACGATAAAATATTTACCAGCAACTTTCTCTAACTTTTAAAACGGGCAAGATTAACTGGTGAGTTTAACCAGCCAGATCTTAAATTCATCATCCATGCTTGTGCCCCATTGCTTAACTAAAGACTGGTACCTTGGGTAGTCTCCCTTGCGGGTGAATATGAGCATATTATCGATCTTATCTTTGTGGTTTTCCATCATGAAGCGAACCGATAAATATCCCCAACGATAGACTCTGTCGGTGCCGCCATTTTTCTCGTAGCCGGTATTAAATAGCTCACTTAATGGGAAGTTGCTATTGTCTGAAAGGGATTTTTTAGCCAAGTCGATGGCGGCTTGATTATCGTCTCCTCGGGAGACATATTCACCTAATCCTTCGCTCCACCAGATCAAGTAGGGTAAAAGTGGTGCAGGTTTAGGGCAGTATTCAGGAGCACTGTGGGAGTCGTGCAGTGAGGCACAAAAATCACCGTATAAGTTAAAGTGGCCATCCAAATAATGCACATATTCATGGGCTAAGTTCCAAATCTGCCCCTTCTTCTCATAGGCGACAAATTCTGCTTGATTGTCAGTTTGGCCCGGTAATCCTTCGAGGAACATGCCGCCATTGTCGCTGGGTACATCGAAGTGAGTGGTTACATACTGAGTGTAATCTTCGCGAGAATGATAGACGTTGGCTCGCATACTCATGTTGTTGTCGTTGGCGACAGGCTTACCTTGGGTACCAAATAGCTGATGAAATTTAGCTTCTTGTTTGCCCATTAGCGCACAAGCCTCGGCTATCTGCTCTTCTGTTAGGGCTTGTGAACGTATGACTATGGTGTCACTACAGGCATGATTCTGAGATAAGACCGCGGCTAAACTCGTTGGATCTTCTTGAACCGATGAATGGCAGGCACTTAGGCTAAGCAGACCCGTTAATGATAAAAGTTTAAACGTTTGCACGGCGTGTTCCCTCGAAATGTCTTTTTGTATACAATATTCTCAAGTGTTTCATCTAAGTTAAATGAAGTCAATTGCAATGACATGTTCACCGGCTGTGGTTAAGATAATCATTAATATTCGTGGTATGTGTTATCGACGGCAACGCCAGTTAAACTTTATGTACATGTGTCGGGCTATTTATATTTGAGATTTCAAGTTAATTCGTAATTGCTAAAAAGGAAAGTGTAGTGTCAAATCAATGGGATAATAATCGTGACTATCATTCATTTGCTAATGTCGATGAAATTAGAGTCAAGCATTTAGCATTAGATCTCGATGTCGATTTTGAAGCTAAACAGTTAACAGGTGTTGCCGAGTTAACGCTGGATTATATCGATGCCAGTTGTCGTCATTTATGGTTAGATCTTCGCGAACTCACCATACTGGATGTACGAGATGATAAGGGTGATGTCTTAACATTTACTATTGATAAACACGATTCTATCTTAGGCGAGAGACTTAATATCTCTCTGTTGAGTCAGACTCTAAGTGTGAAGCTGTATTATCAGACCTCAACCAATGCCCAAGGTCTGCAATGGTTAACTCCTGAGCAAACCAGTGGTAAGACTCTGCCATTTCTATTCAGCCAATCTCAGCCCGTTAATGCCAGAAGCTGGATCCCATTGCAAGATAGCCCTAAGGCCCGCATCACGTTCGAGGCAATAGTTAAGGTGCCTGTTGGCATGCGGGCTGTGATGAGCGCCATGAATGATGCGACGGCGAGTTTGGATGGAGAATTCTCTTTCTCAATGGAGAAATCCATGCCGACTCATCTGTTGGCCATCGCGGTGGGAGATCTCGCCTTCGGTAAAATAGGCGACCGCACCGGCGTCTATGCTGAGCCCGAAGTGTTAGATGCGGCGGTCAAAGAGTTTGAAGATACCGAGCAGATGGTAGAAATCGCCGAGTCTCTGCTGGGGCCTTATCCCTGGGGGCGTTATGACATGATAGTCTTGCCGCCTAGTTTCCCCTTTGGTGGCATGGAAAACCCTCGATTGGCATTTATTACGCCGACCCTGATCGCTGGAGACAAGAGTCTGGTGTCTACCGTGGCCCATGAGTTGGCTCACTCCTGGACTGGAAACCTGGTCAGTAATGCCACTTGGCGAGATCTTTGGCTCAATGAGGGATTTACCACCTATTTTACCAATCGCATCGTCGAGGCTGTGTTTGGTAAAGAGCAAGCCGAGTTGGAAGTGGTATTGGAATATGGCCGCTTGAAGGAGGAGCTGGCAACCACAGAACTCGCCGAACAGCATTTACCTGCCAATGTACAGACTCAAGATCCCAATGAGGCTTTTAATCGTTTCACCTATGATAAGGCGTCTATGTTTGTCCATGATTTGGAGCGTCGTTTGGGTCGTGAGGCATTCGATAAATTTCTCTATACCTATGTGCAGCACTTTGCATTCGAGGCGATAACCACAGAAACGTTTATCGAGTATGCCAAGCAGACCTTGCTGATTGAGCATGCAGACAAGCTCAGCGAGGCTGAGTTGCTGGAGTGGATCTATGGCTGTGGCATGCCTGACTGGTTTACTCCGCCGGTATCAGACAGTTTAGATAAAGTCGAAGCAGCCATAGAGACTTGGTTGGCTGGTACACAAGCAAGCTCGTTATTGACAGATAGTTGGCGAGTCCATCATTGGCAGTACTTTTTAAGTTCACTGCCTGAGGTGCTTAGTCAAGAGCAGCTGATGGAGTTAGATGGATGCTTTAACCTGACTCAATCGACTAACGCAGAAATTGCTTGTGATTGGTTTAGGGTGGCTATCCGTAATCACTACGATCCAGTATTACCCGCATTGAGTGATTACCTTATCCGAATAGGCCGGGGCAAGTTTGTTAGGCCACTCTACTCAGAGTTGCAAGTTGCCGGCTATGAGAGCGAAATTAAGCAGATCTATAGCCAGGCGAGAGTGGGGTATCATCCATCGATCGTCGTTCAGCTAGATAAGAGCATTGGTTTGTAAACAGGGCTTGAAAGCAAAAAAAATGGCACCTCAATGAGGTGCCAAACATTCTTAATAGAATAAGTTCTGAATTGGTAAGCACTAAGCGCTAGCAAATTAACTTACCTTTCAGTTGAGAACTCATTGAGCCCTCTAAAAGGGAGGTGATGAACCATGATGAAAACATGAAACAAGTTACACTCAACTTGCTACATATAATCAGAGTCACTATCTCGAAGAAAGTTCACCACACATCATAAATAAATCCAATCTTTCAGGTTTTCTGTAGAGGTATTATTATATCTAATGATTAACCTATTGTTTTTCATTGTTAATTTTCTTTTGTTTTTAATCGTTTTTTCTTGAATGTTAAAGCAATAAAGCCTCATCGATTTCAACAAATTTACAGGCCGAATCGATAAGAGACTTAGCTGTGAGTGTCGGTACACCATAAACTTGAGTGTCGACGCCATACTTTTGATACACCTTGAGCATGAGTAAGTCGAAATCACCATCGCCGGAGAGCAGAATGATAGTATCCACTTCCGGAGCCGCTTCCATTACATCGATGGCAATCCCCACGTCCCAATCACCCTTTGCCGAACCATCGCTGCGCTGAATAAATGGTTTTAGCTTAATATCGAAGCCTATGTGTTTGAGTGCATCCTGAAATTTAAGCTGGCCATCATCGCCTTTATGAATGGCGTAGGCCGTGGCCGAGACAATATCGCCCTCGTAGCCAATGTGTTGCCATAACTTTCGATAGTTAAACTGGCGGCCATAGGCCTGACGGCAGGTGTAATAGATATTCTGTACATCGACGAAGATGGCTATTTTCTTATTTGTCATGCTTAGCTTCGCTATGAATTATGTGTGGTGCACATTCTTACTCATTTATCTATGGCAGCACAAGCTAGCCTCTACATTTTTTATGGCATCATGTATTTTGGCCGAAAGATAGCCTCAATAACTGAACCATGGCCCGGGTTTTCTCGGGCAAATAAGGTTGAGATGGATAGATCAAGGTGAGTTTAAGTTCGGTAAAACGCTGTTGGTCTAATATTTCATGCAAGCTGGCGTCTTGAAGATATTTATCCACCAGTAATCTGGGTAATAAGGCGACGCCCTTACCTGATTTTGCCAGCCTGATGAGAAGCTGTAGATCATCGCTGTAAAGGTGATATTCGACATCTTCAGGTAACAGTGACCTGCTATAGCGACTGGCTAACAGTTGATGAGACGCTAGGTCAGAAAATTGCTTAGGGGTACCAAACTGACTGAGATAGCTTACGGATGCGACCATGCAAAAACTCAAATAGAGTAAGTGCTGTTGAACATAGTCATGGTGCAGTGTGTCTATATAACTTGGTAAAATCTGTAGATCCGTATCGGTTCTTCTCAAGTCTATAGCTTGTTTCTGATGCTCTACTTCTAATCTGACATCAGGATATCGATTAACATAATCTTCGATAACGTTAGAAAATATCTCTGTCATTCCAAGGGCGGGCGGGATAGCCAGACGCATTTTCCCCTGTGGTGTCATTCGCTCTGTCTGCATCAAATTAACCGCTTCGTTTAATCTGTTGAGGGGGCCGTTCACCTGTTCGTACAACCATTGCCCACGTTCAGTGAGTTCTATGTTGCGGGTAGTGCGGATAAGTAGCTGGTAGCCTAGTTGTTTTTCCAGTTCTTGTAAGCGCCGACTGACTTTAGAACGCTGTAAACCATTGGCCTTAGCAGCCGAACTGATCCCTTGGTGTCGTACCGTCTGAACAAACAAATTGATATCGTCTAAGCTTGGCATCTGCTACTCCATGATCTTTTACTTGATAATCCCGTCCTATTAATAGGACGTACATGGCCTATGATACAGACTATTTGTAGTAAAAATAGCGATATATAATACTCTGCTTAAGATTGAAAGGAGATAAAATGGAGCTCGCAGAGCAAAAATTCAGACGTTGGATGACAGTGTTGATCATCATGTTCGTGGTGACTGGCCTCTATCTGGTTATGGCCGACCGCTATGCGCCCATGACGACTGAGAGTCGGGTACAAGGCTTTGTCGTGCAGTTAGCCCCCGAAGTGTCGGGCTATATAACCCAAGTGAACCTCAGCAATAATCAGTTGGTTAAGTCTGGTGATCTGTTATTTAGCATAGATGATCGTAAGTTTAGGTTAGCGGTTACTATGGCCGAGTTGAATTTAAAGCAGGCCATCGAGGGGGAAGCGTCCCTGTATGCTCAGGCCGCGGCGGCGAAAGCGAATATTACAACCAGTACAGCAGCTTCTGACAATGCCAAAAGGGAGTTTCAAAGAATATCTAAGTTGTCGACTTCAGGTTCTGTCTCTGAATCTAAGCTTGATTCGATCAGGACACAGAGAGATGAGAGCTCGGCGAATCTTGTCGCAGCGAAGGCCCAGTACAGGGCAATTGAGACTCAACTTGGTGATAGTGAGGGGGAGAGTAGTTTAGTACATTCAGCCGAAACGAGTTTAGCACAAGCCAAGTTAGACTTCTCGCACACACAGATAAAAGCACCGAGTGACGGTGTGGTGACAAATCTACAGCTGCATAAAGGTAGTTTTGCCAGTGTTAATCAGCCTCTTCTGACATTTATTCCTACCGACTCTTTGTGGATCACTGCCGATTTCAGAGAGAAGGCCACCTCCATGTTACAACCTGGCATGCGCGCCGAAGTCGCCTTCGATGGACTGCCCGGAGAGGTGCTGAGTTTAGCTGTGTCCAGTCGTGATTTTGGTGTGGCGTCGGCGCAGCAGAAGGCTAATGGTCAATTGTCATCGGTTGTGACCAGTAATCGTTGGGTACGTGATGCCCAAAGAGTCAGGGTTAACTTCAGCGCTGACATTAAACTTCCTGATAATCTATTTGTTGGTTCTCGTGCAACTGTTATTATCTATCAAACAGATAATTTAGTGTTTAATTTTTTAGGTGGGCTATTAATACGCATGGTGAGTCTGTTCCATTATGTGTATTGATCACGTCTGAACTTAGATTAAAACGAGTAAAAGGTAACCAGGATGTCACCATCAAATAGTAAGCCAGTTAAAAGAGAAACCACGACCCGAATGATTCTGGGAGTCAGTGTTACTCTGCTGCTTGCCGTTATTTTTGAACAGGTTGAAGCCCTGTTTATTCGGGCTCTCACTATGGTTTATTTTCTGTTTTAGAGAGTCATTCGAGGAGGTAAGATGAAGCCGTTAAGGATCTGGTTCGCCTGTGTGTTAGGTGTAACCATAAGCACGCTCCTTGGGTGGTCGAATGCCATGTTTATGGCCTTGTTTCCTGTGTTTGTTTTAGTGAGTCTGAATCGTTGGAATACGGGCTTGTTTGTGCAGTTGATATTGGGCATCTTCTGGGTGAGCGTTCAGGTAAGCCTAATCATAGGCTTCTTGCAGCCATACCCGGTTCTCATGCTGATAGCCGTGGGGATCATGCTGCTGTTTAAATGCTTTGCCATGCATCATAAACCGATCTATGTATTCGGATATGTGGGTCTACTTATTGGTTCGATTCTGCTCAATTTTGGCAGCTATCAAGCATTCGATTTAGAAAACTTCATCGTGGGGATCTGGATAGCCACTCTGATGACCTTGCCTATCTGCGGTCTGGCCTTTTATTGTTTTCCTGATCCGATAGAAGAAGGGCCCATAATGAGTATACAAGGGCAAGATAAAGAGCCTAAAGCCATATTGGAACAAACCGCCCTGGGCTGGCTGGTGGCCATGGTTGCGTTTGTCATTTTTCAGGTGGCGAACTTGAATGACTCACTCTCGGCTCAGGCGAGTATCTTGGTCATATTGGCACCTATGACTCTGGTTGGGTCCCTGATGGCGGCAAAAATTCGTATCATAGGAACATTGGCCGGTTGTATGGCTGCGATGGCCATTCAATTTGTTCTCTATGATATGTTTGACAACCCTATACTCTATCTCGTGTCTTATGCCATCGCCGCCGGGATCTTCTGTCGCTGGTTGGCTAAGGATCCTGTATGGGCAGGGATCGGTTTCTCAGCCATCTCCGCGCTGACGATTCCTTTGACGACTAACATGGTACCGGGACAACAAGACGCCTTCTTCGCCATTCTTTATCGAGCTAGCTCTATTCTGGTCGCTGTGATCGCCACCTCAATGATGATCTGGCTAGGCTATAAGCTGCTCAAGTCGATGCCTTGGTTGTTTAGCTTACCAAGGCAAGAGAAAGGTTAAATCACCGATTCTGATTCTTTACCTTGATATAGCCCATCATGACTAAGTCTTTACCTTGGCTGGTGTATTTATTAAAAAGCTGTTCGATATCATTCGGCGCTTGGACATCTTGGCTAAATCCATGCTTTCGGTAAAACTCCACCAGGTGTGGTAGAGAAAATAGATAGGTTTCTTTTGATGTCAGTTTCTCTGTTACTCGCTTCATTAGCTGGTGGCCTATGCCTTTTCCTCTATGGTCTGGGTGAACCAGCATACCGTTCAGTAAGTTAAATTCTCCGATAGGCCTAAACCTGAGACCTGCAATAATCTGCTCTGCTTTAATGTATGAGTCAGGGGGGAAAGTGTGTTCATCATCATTTATCAATAAGGCTATCTGCTCTTTTCGACTGATTCGGGTATAGGGCATGTAACTGCGGTAAAAGCCGTAGACACCTCTTCGGTGTAGATTATCTAGCCAAATTAATTTCAATTGGAATGTCTCATAAGCGCCAAGTATTTTGGCTGCGTGGATTATCGAAGAAATTTTTACCAATTGCTAATAGTGTTCACTCAACAGATAAATGGGTTGCAGCTCGATTTTATCGGCCTTTTGTGGCCTTGCAGCCTCCAGATATAACTTGTGTCTTTCTGTGTTGGCTTGTGTGGCTTTAGTTTGCCTGTGGTTGCGGGATTGTTTCTAGTCATGCTCTGTTACAAGATATTGTTTAATAAACACCGGACATTTGCGTTGCTTTACACAGCTTTACCCTACAAAGGCTAGTTTTTCTTTAAAATAGTGGCAATTCACAACCTTGGTATTAGAAGAAAACTCATCAATGAAAAAAAGTCTGCTATTGATCCCCATTCTTATCGTGAGCGCCGTTGTCGCTTCGTTCAGTGGCTTTACTCTGGCGCAGAAGCCTAACGATAAGTCGGCGCGTGCACCGCGCGTCGTGCCTGTGGTTACAGGTGTTGTTGATCGGCACCTGTTGTCTCAGACTATCTCTTTAATAGGCAAATTGCAGGCGGATAAATCTGTCTATATTTCCCCAGAGGTGGCGGGCAAGGTTAAAGCGATTCATGTGACCGCTAATCAAGAGATACACACGGGGCAGCTGCTAATCCAGCTCGAAGATGCTAAGCCTCAGGCTAGTGTCTCAGAGGCGAAGGCGTACCTCAACGATGAGAAACGTAAACTAAAAGAATATCTCAAGCTCATCGATCGTAATGCCATCACCCAGACTGAGATTGATGCTCAAAGAGCCAGTGTCGATATTGCCACCGCCAGACTCGAGTCTGCTCAGGCCGAACTCGAATACCACTATATCAAGGCGCCTTTTTCCGGTACCGCGGGATTACTGGATTTCAGCCGGGGGACCATGGTGACGGCGGGGAGTGAGCTGCTGTCCCTAGATGATCTATCTTCTATGCGGGTCGATTTGCAGGTACCTGAGAATTATCTCTCTATGTTGAGTGTTGACATGACAGTGGCTGCAACCAACAGAGCCTGGCCCGATAGTACGTTTACAGGGTGGGTGGTGGCTATCGATCCTCGTATTAATGAGGAGACCCTGAACCTTAAGGTGCGGGTCAATTTCGATAACGCAGATCATAAGCTAAAGCCTGGCATGATGATGTCGGCGAGTCTGAGCTTTCCTGCCGTGTCTGAGCCTGTGATCCCGGTTCAAGCCATAGAATATTCCGGCACCAAACGATTTGTATACGTGATTGGCGCAGACCAATTAGCCAAACGAACCCAAGTGGTTCTAGGAGCGCGTATTCAAGATGAAGTACTTATCACAGATGGACTCAGTGTCGGCGATCGCATCGTAGTGCAAGGTTTAGTTAACATGCGTGACGGCTTAAGAGTGGATGACCTTTCAAATAAAGATGAGTCTATGACTGCGGGCCATAAGTTAGGTGAGTCTCAGGGAGACAGAAGTTAATGTTAATCTCTGATATCTCAGTTAAACGCCCCGTCGTCGCTATCGTTTTAAGTTTGCTTCTATGTGTATTTGGCGCCGTGTCCTTCTCTAAACTGGCGGTGCGTGAAATGCCGGATGTGGAAAATCCAGTGGTGACTGTGATGACCACCTATGATGGCGCTTCGGCAACGATCATGGAGAGTCAGATCACCACATCTTTGGAGGATGAACTCACAGGCATCAGTGGCATCGATGAGATAACATCCGTTACCCGCAACGGGATGTCGCGGATCACCATCACCTTCGATCTCGACTGGGACCTTACCGAAGGGGTGAGTGATGTCCGTGATGCGGTTGCCCGTGCCCAACGTCGTTTGCCCGACGAGGCGGATGATCCTATTGTCTCCAAGGACAATGGCTCGGGTGAGCCTTCAATTTATATCAATCTCAGCTCGTCTGTGATGGACAGAACCCAGCTGACCGACTATGCCCAGCGGGTGTTGGAAGACAGATTCAGCCTGATCACTGGGGTGAGCTCGGTGAGTATCTCTGGCGGCCTCTACAAGGTGATGTATGTTCAGCTCAAACCTGAGTTGATGGCGGGTCGTAATGTGACGACCGCAGATATCATTGCCAGCTTAAAGACTGAAAACGTTGAAACCCCGGGCGGAGAAGTCAGAAACGACACCACTGTAATGACAGTGCGTACGGCCAGGCTCTACAATAATCCGCATGACTTTGATTACTTAGTGGTTCGCACCGCCAGTGATGGCACGCCAATTTACCTTAAAGATGTCGCCTCGGTTTTTGTTGGTGCAGAGAATGAAAACTCCACATTTAAGAGTGATGGTGTACCAAACTTAAGTTTAGGTATCATAGCTCAGTCCGACGCCAACCCTTTAGAGGTGGCAAAGGCTGCGCATATCGAGGTCGAGCGCATTCAGCAATTCCTGCCTGAAGGGACTCAGCTGGTGGTCGATTATGACTCCACGGTATTTATCGACCGCTCAATTAGCGAAGTTTATAACACATTGTTGATCACCGGTGGACTGGTTGTCCTGGTGCTCTATATCTTTATCGGTCAGGCGAGGGCAACACTTATCCCTGCCGTGACCGTACCGGTTTCGCTCATTTCAGCCTTTATTGCCGCTAACTTTTTTGGTTTCTCGATTAACTTGCTCACCCTGATGGCCTTGATTCTGTCCATCGGTCTGGTGGTGGATGATGCCATAGTGGTGGTGGAGAATATCTTCCATCATATCGAGAAAGGTGAACCACCTTTGTTGGCAGCCTATAACGGCACGCGGGAAGTGGGGTTTGCCGTTGTCGCCACCACGGCCGTTCTGGTGATGGTATTTCTGCCTATCTCTTTCATGGAAGGCATGGTCGGACGCTTGTTTACCGAGTTCTCCGTCATGCTGGCGATGTCGGTGATCTTCTCCTCTATCGTGGCCCTGACGTTAACGCCAGTGCTCGCCAGCAAGATACTTAAAGCGGATGTTAAGCCTAATCGTTTCAATATCTGGATCGATGCCAGATTTAGCAAGCTGGAGCGTGGCTATCGACTCGCCGTTGCCAAGGCGATTCAATTTAGGTTTGTCGCGCCTGTGGTGATCATCTTGTGTATTGTCGGCAGCGCCGCCCTGATGCAGGTGGTGCCATCACAGCTGGCACCCCAAGAAGATAGGGGGGTGATATTTGCTTTCGTCAAGGGGGCAGAAGGCACCAGTTACAACCGCATGACGGCTAACATGGATATTGTCGAAGACAAGCTAATGCCGCTGTTAGGCCAAGGGGTGATCAAGTCTTTCAGCGTACAAGCTCCGGCATTCGGTGGCCGGGCTGGTGATCAGACCGGTTTCGTTATCATGCAGCTTGAAGACTGGGAAGATAGGGACGTCAATGCTCAGCAAGCACTGGCTATTGTCGCTAAAGCCCTGCAGGGGATCCCCGATGTGATGGTGCGTCCCATGTTGCCAGGTTTCAGGGGGCAATCGAGCGAGCCGGTGCAGTTTGTGATAGGAGGTTCTGATTACCAGGAACTGTTCAAGTGGGCGGAAGTTTTACAGGAAGAAGCGATTCATAGCCCTATGCTGGAAGGGGCCGATCTCGATTACTCCGAGACCACGCCAGAGCTAGTGGTGAGTGTCGACAGACAGCGCGCCGCCGAGCTTGGGATTAGTGTTGCCGAAGTTTCCGAGACCCTGGAGGTGATGCTCGGTGGACGCAGTGAAACCACATTTGTCGAGCGCGGTGAGGAGTATGATGTTTATTTAAGAGGCGACGAGAATAGCTTTAATAGCATGGCGGACTTGAGCCAGATCTACATGCGTTCGAGTAAAGGCGAGTTGATCACACTCGATTCGATAACACATATCGAAGAGGTGGCTTCGGCTCAAAAATTGAGTCATACCAATAAGCAGAAATCGATAACACTTAAGGCTAACTTAGGTGAAGGTTATACCTTAGGCCAAGCCTTAGATTTTCTCGATGCTAAAGCGATCGAGATTTTGCCCAGTGATATCTCGGTGAGCTACACGGGTGAGTCGAAAGACTTTAAAGAAAATCAAAGTAGTGTGCTTGTGGTATTTGGACTGGCTTTGTTAGTGGCTTATCTGGTGTTGGCTGCCCAGTTTGAGAGCTTTATTAACCCTATGGTGGTGATGTTTACTGTACCTATGGGGGTCTTCGGTGGCTTCCTCGGCCTCTTCCTGACCGGCCAAGGACTGAATATTTACAGCCAGATAGGCATGATCATGCTGATCGGCATGGTGACCAAGAACGGCATCTTGATCGTGGAATTTGCCAATCAGTTACGTGATAAAGGGCTCGAGATAGAACAGGCGATTATCGATGCTTCGACGCGCCGTCTGCGTCCTATCCTGATGACCGCATTTACGACCTTAGTCGGTGCAGTCCCCTTGATCATGTCAACCGGCGCAGGCTCTGAGAGCCGTATCGCTGTGGGTACTGTGGTCTTCTTCGGGATGGCGTTTGCGACGTTTGTTACCCTACTGGTGATTCCGGCCATGTATCGTTTAATCTCGGCGAAAACCACTTCCCCCGGTTTTGTAGAGGCTCAGCTAGAAGAAGCGATAGCAGTGCAGAAGCTTACAGTGGAAAGCTAATGTAATTACCAAAACGAACAGATAAGATGAGGAAAGCCCTGCTAATACCGATTAGCAGGGCTTTTTAGTAAGCCAAATTATTAACTAAAACTCAGAAAATCAGTTAAAGCTCAGGCTAAATTTGGCGCCGCCCAGAGTATCTGAACGGGACACTGAAAGTTGGCCCTGATAACTGTCAACCAAGTCACTAACTATGGCAAGTCCTATGCCGTTTCCCTGTAGATAGGAGTCGGCGCGTATGCCGCGCTCGAATATGTCACTCTCAAGTTCAGGTGATACTCCCGGGCCATCATCTTCTATATCTATGTTGAGTCCGGTGTCTTTCATGCTGACGGTCAGGTGCACTCGAGCCTTGGCGGCCTTACAGGCATTGTCGAGTAAGTTACCTAACATTTCGATTAAATCGGCCTCGTCACCCTTGAAAATACACTGCTCGCCGACACTCGAACTTATCTCTATCTGAGGTTCACGGTATATTTTGGGCAAGGTCCTCACTAGCTTATCTGACACCGACATGACATTAACACCTAAGTGCCAAGAAGACCCAGCTGCCGTTTGTGCTCGTTTGAGTTGATGACTTATGATGCGGCTAATGATATTAGTTTGCTCGAATGAACTTTTGCTCAGATCTTTCTGACTTTGAATCACTGCCAGTGGCGTTTTTAGGCTATGGGCCAGATCCGATAGGGCATTGCGGTAACGTTTTCGCTGGCGCTGCTCGGTATTGAGCAGGGTGTTGAGCTGTCTCGCTACAGCTTGCAGCTCATTGGGATACTTTGCCTGGATCTGCATGGCCTTGCCTTGCTCTATCTCGTTAAGTTCTCGCTTAAACTGAGCCAAGGGCTTTAGGGTCCACAGTAGCCAAGCCAACTGAACCAATACCAGGAAAACCATCAAGATCAGTAACCAGCTCCAAAGGTATTGACCAAATAAATCTATTTGGTTTTGGTAGTCGAGTTGATCTTTAATGATGTGCACCGTGATTGGGAAGGTGACATTGTCAACACTCAAGCCATCATTGGATAAAATTTTATGTTCGAAACTGGCGCTGTAACTGTAGATAATATGGGGCTTGTCATCAATCTCTATCTCCTTAAACTCACTTTTACCTATCTCAGGTTGGGGCAAATTGTCGGGTAAGTTCAGCCCAAGAAACGAGTTGGATTGCCAAGTGACACTGGTTTTCTTCCTATCGGGATTTGGCGTTGAAATGAGTGCAAATAAGCCAGATTGAATCACATTAAATTGATTCTCTGCTAAGGCTTCGGGCATCATAAGTTGGCCGTTATCCACCTCTGTCACGGCTAAAATTGAGTAGAGGTAAGCTTTCAATTCATTTTTGGCCGATGTCGAGACTTGCTGTTTAAATGCATCGTTCAGGGTAAAACCAATCAAGGGCAGTAAGATTAGGTTCAGCAAGAGTGCACTGATAATCAGGCGCGCCTTGAGTGAGTTCATCAGGTTTGACAGTTTATTTAGCATCTGACTCATCTTCAGTGTGCTGTGCACAGCGAGCCAGTGGCTTCAAACGATAACCTTGCCCCCTCAATGTTTCTATCAGTCCGAGCTGATTGTCTGGATCTAACTTCTTGCGCAACCTGCGAATAAATACTTCGATCACGTTAGAGTCTAAGTCGAAGTCTTGATCATAGATATGCTCAATCAGTACTGTCTTAGATTTAACTTCTCCTGGGTGCAACATAAAAAACTCGAATAGCTTGTACTCTGAGCTGCTTAAATTCATCAACTGACCAGACTTTTTAACCTCTAGAGTACTGGTATTGATGCTAAAAGGTCCATTGTAGACTAGTGGACTGGCCTTGCCTGCCGAGCGACGGATCAAGGCGTTGAGACGGGCGATTAGCTCTTCAGGATGGAAAGGTTTCGTCAGGTAATCATCGGCGCCGGCATCTAAGCCCTCTACCTTATCTTGCCAGCTATCACGGGCGGTTAAGATCAAGATGGGAAAGTCTATCTCTAGCTCTCTGAGCTTAGTGATCAGTTCAATGCCGTTAAGCTTAGGTAACCCGACATCTATGATCCCGGCGTCATAGCTATACTCACTTCCCTGAAATAAACCATCTTCTCCATCGCTGGCCACATCCAAGGTAAAATTGGCATCGAGCAGGTGCTGTTTCAGATTAGTTTGTAGCTCTAAGTCGTCTTCAACTAACAGTATTCGCATTGGGTCACCTCTGTAATGAGCTTCGGGTATTCCTCTGAAACAAATCACCCTTTCCATCACTGGCCACATCCAAGGTAAAATTGGCATCAATCAAATGTTGTTTAAGATTAGTTTGTAGTTCTAAGTCATCTTCAACTAACAGTATTCGCATTGGATCACCTGTGTAAATTCATTATGTTAAGTCTTTAAGTTGCAAATTAGTTTCTACGCACACTGCCGGTTTTGGCATCGACGGACACATAAAATACCGCTCCGGAACTGGATAACAACTTGACCCGGTAACCTGGGTTGCCGTTGACTCGGCTCGATTGCACCTTGAGCACCTTGCCTGGGTATTGTCGTTTGACTAACTGAATAGCTTGTTGAGAACTGGTGACTTTTAACTTTTTAGGGGGCTTTTTAGACTGAGCGGCCATGCTCATCGAACTTAAGCTAACGGCATTGACAGAGCTTACAGCTGAAACCATTGATAGCTTAGTCACACTTGAGGCTGCTCCCTGTAGTGGGAACAGTAAACAAGCCGATATGATTAAAGCTAATGTGAAGCTCGAAGCCAATTTCATAGAGTGTGTCCGATGTTTAAATGCCTTTATTTGTTATCAGTGTAAATATCCCATTCTTAAGACACAAGTTTTAAAGAGCTTGTCTAAGAAATCAAAGAAATGAAGGAGTCAGTTTCAGGGGCTCTAATAGTTATACCTCAGATAAGATGAACCCAAGATGACAATGTTTAATGCATTCGTGTCGATGGACAATTCATCTCTTCGAATTTTACTCCATAGCATTTTTAGCGTTCAGCTTATATTCACCTTAAATCGTCTTTAATGACCTCAACGACAGAAATAATGAGGTTTATATGATGAATGTGAACATAATTAATCAAGCCAGAGAGCTCAATTGCGTAAAAATGGATACAGAAACCAGAGTTAGCTCAGGCACTCAATCTTGGAGCTGCAAGCGAATATCTGCATTAACTTTGATTGCAGGGGCCTTAATATCATTCATTCCAAATGTTTATGCGAGTGACGAACAGGGTGTCAGCCAGATAGAGAGTGTAAACTTACAGACGTTTTCAGTTGGAAACCAAGCTCAATTAGTGGAACAAGATGAGCTGAATACGCGATTAAGCCAGTTGAAACAGCAAATGCCACTGATGTTACCAAGTATAAAAGCTAAATCTCGAGAAGAGGTCATTGCCGACCACAAAAATGGCAATATTTCACCTAAGTACTCTATGCAGAAAAGCGGGTTAAAAACAGTAAACGACGATGCTCAGTCTACTGTACCCAAAGCCTTTTCTAATCCCATCTATCATGAGTTTTCAATCTATGAAGCCAGCAGTCGCCTGTTCGTCGATGATGATGGTGACGGTTTTTTCCAAACCTTTAGCGTGACCTTCGATGCCGATGTCTATGGGCCCGATGCGGTCGAGGTCGCCGATGTATACGCAGAGCTCTACTTGAGCCGAGACGGTGGTCCTTGGGTGCATTATTACACCACAGATATTTTTACAATACTGGGTGACTCGAGTGACGATGATTTTGAAGTGTTAACCACGCTGCATAATGGCTATTACACAGACCATTATGACGTGCTAGTCGATCTATACGAAGTGGGGTTTGATGATATTGTCGCCACCATTAGCGCTGATGATACAGATAATTTCTATGCTTTGCCCTTAGAGAGCAGTGATAGAGACACAGTCTATACAGGAGGGGATTCTAGTAGTGAAGACCATGGCGGCGGGGCATTTTCATTTATTTCTCTTTTGGGCCTAAGCCTGTTTGCCAGTCTGAGGAGGCGAAAATCATAAATCTTGATTTGATTCAGTCTGATTGATTAGTGAGCTGTCGAACTTTACCTTAAGTTTGCATTATCAGTTTTAAAAGATAAATTCATTTTAGCTTGGCATTTTAATGCCAAGCTTTTTACGTCTAGTGTATACGGCAGTTATAAAGTGTAAAGCCATCAGTTTATTCGATGAAGATAAAGTATTTTCCAACAGCCACCTCAGCTAATTACTCTAGAAGTCTCTGAGTAAACTTAAGGCATATCCTTAACCCATCAACATTTACTTTGTAAAAAAACCGCAAAACCGGATACGAAGGTCACAATTTTGTGTCGGTATGTGAATTCCCTGTTGTAATGCTATCAATAATCATTATCATTCCGGCCATAATACTAATGGGGATAATATCGATGCAACAATTTCGTTTTTCACTACTTGCTGTCGCTTGCGCATCAGCTTTTTTTCCTGGGCTTATTTCTGCTAATGAGCAGGCCCAAGTACCAGAAAAAGTGCAAGCAGAAGAGCTGAAAAACAAGGATGTAGAGCGTATCACTGTCTATGGAAGACAAAACCAAGTGGTTATGAATTCAGGCCTAGCGACAAAGTCAGATATGTCTTTAATGGAAACCCCTGCGGCAGTTGTCATCGTCGATGAAGAGCTAATCAATGCTCAAGGCGTGAATAATCTGCAAGATCTGGTGCGTAATATCAGTGGCGTGACTCAGGCGGGTAATAACTATGGTATCGGTGATAACTTAGTGATCCGCGGACTCGGTGCTAACTATACCTATGATGGTATGTATGGCGGCGCAGGGCTTGGCAACACCTTTAATCCGACACGCTCTCTGACGAATGTTGAATCGGTAGAAGTGCTCAAAGGCCCGGCGACAGGTTTATATGGTATGGGCAGCGCCGGCGGCGTGATTAACCTTATCGAAAAGAAGCCTGAATTTGAGAGTCGCCACGATATAGGTGTCGAGCTGGGTCAATGGGATTCCTATGCGCTGAGTATCGATAGCACGGGCGGATTGACTGACAAGCTAGCTTATCGTGTTGTTGCTAAAACGGGGCGCAGTGACGGCTATCGTGATATCGGTACCGATCGTGATGAAGTCTACACATCGATCAAATATGTGTTCGATGAAAACCAGGACTTGATGCTATCGGCTTCTTATATCAAGGATGCTATTGCAGTCGACTCTATCGGTCACCCAATACGTATCTACAACGCTGAATCCGTCGGCGGGAAAACTGCCGGAGAAGTCAGCTGGGAAGATTTAATTAACGATCCAGAAGGCAAAGGTATTCAACTTACCGATGAGCAGAGGCAACAACTAGCCGACTCTTTGGCTGCTAGCGATGGTTTAACCCCCTATGAGTTTGGTCATAACGGGATTATCTCGCCAATGGCCAAAGATAATGAAGGTGAAGAGCTGAGATTTAAGCTGACTCATAATATCTTCCTCAATGAAAATCTATTCTTGAACCAGCAGCTGCAATATCGTGACTACACCTCAGGTTTTGCCCGTCAAACCGGTGCCTATAACTATGTTTACTGGGATCGCAGAGGCACCATCAATGCAGACCCTCGTGCGCCACTACTTGAAGACGATGTTCTCTACCCGTTTGCGGCTCGCCGTCAGGAGTATCGTCAAGTCTCTGCCGATGAGACTTCTTGGCAGTATTTCGCCGACTTGAGGTACGATTTCGAACTTGCCGGCATAGATAATGAGCTGTTAGTTAATGCGAACTTCGAAGACCGTGATATTCGCTTCAAGCAGTACTCCATTTACGATGCCGATAAGGTCATAAAGAACAAGGCGGGTGATGTCATCTATCAGGGCCAATTGCCTTATATCTATGACATTCGTAATCCCAATTGGGCTGAAGGCTCCTTTGAAGATCACGACCCTCTAATGACCAGTAACTACAACAAGAAGGTGAGTGCCTGGGGCGTTGGCCTACAGCATGTCGGCTATTTCGGTTACGGTTTCACTAGTCGTATCGGTGTTGCCTTTAACGAGATTAAGCAAAGCTATGAGCATTTCGGTGTCGATGCGCGCTATCGCGCCAGTGCGGCTGAGCCAACGCCTGAGGCGGATACCAATGATGATGGCATCACCTATAACTTAGGTTTGACCTATATGCCAACCGATGACTTGTCATTTTTCATTAATCATTCTAAAGGCCGCACGGCTTACAGCATGTTAGGTGGCGTAAAAGGTGATGGTTCGGACAGACTGGATTCTGAATCTATCAGTGACGATCTAGGCATGCGTTTTAAGGCGTTTGATGATCAGATGCTGACTTCCTTGGTGTTCTTTAAGAGTTCACGCACTAATCTGCAATACTCAAACTCAGAGTATGAAGAAGATGTTTCAGGGCCAAACGTGCCGAAAAACTTCTATGATGGCAAGGAAGAGACCACAGGTGTCGAGTTAGACATGAATGCTCATTTGAATGAGCAGTGGATGCTCAACGTTAACGGTGTCTACCAAGATGCTCGTGATAAGAAAGATCCGAATCGCAGCAGCTATGATACCCGTCAAAAGGGTGTACCTTATGTGACAGCCAGTGCTTGGGTTACTTATGGCGCAGATATGTTCTCACTCTCTAGCCCAATTGATATTAGCTTAGGTGCAAAATACGTCGATGATCGCAGCACGAATTCAAGCTCATTCGGTATTCCCGATGGATATGTGCCAAGTTATACGGTATTCGATTCGGCCATCAGCTATCAGGCCGATAACTGGAAGCTACAATTGAACGTCAACAATCTGTTCAATGAGACTTACTACAACAAGGCCATGTTCCTCGGTGGTATGCCAGGTGAAGAGCGTAATGCCAAGCTGAGCTTTAATTATCAGTTGTAAGCTTAGGCTTCTTAGCTAAGAGCTTGTAGAGTGTTTTGAAAGCGCAGCCTTGGGGCTGCGCTTTTTACTAGTTGTATTTAAATTGTTTTAACTCTTCTATTTCAATCTATCTGTTTCGATTCAGTTCAGATTAATAAATTTTTTGTGCTAGTTTATGTGTCTTGATTGTTAACTTTGCTATGAATAAAAAGAAGAAGCCGATGAAACTCACCAAAATATGCCAGTCACTCGCCTTCGTATTTATGATGACGAGCCCGCTAGCGGTTTATGCAAGCAGCCTTGACTCATCATTAGCACTATCTGTCGGTAAAGCCCTACCTGAACTTGAAAAGCTATACTTGCATCTGCATCAACATCCTGAGCTTTCCTATCAAGAGAAGGCGACGGGACAGAGAATGGCGAAGGAGCTTTCGGCACTGGGTTTTGAGGTGACGGATAATTACGGCGGTTATGGCGTCGTAGGCATATTCAAAAATGGCGATGGCCCGACTGTGATGATCCGCGCCGATATCGATGGCTTGCCAATCATAGAGCAGACCGGAAAACCTTATGCATCAGTTGTGACCACAATTGATGCCGATAATAAGTCGGTTGGCATCATGCATGGCTGTGGTCATGATATTCATATGACCAGTTTAATCGGCACCGCTGACCAGCTTGTGAAGCATAAGAGCGATTGGCAAGGCACCTTGATGATGGTGGCACAACCAGCGGAAGAGGTGGGCGGTGGCGCCAAAGCCATGTTAGCACAAGGCTTATTTACTGAGTTTCCAACACCTGATTTTGTACTGGGTTTGCATGTAAGTGCTTCGGTTCCTGCGGGTAAGGTGGCAATAGCGCCGGGCTATGCTTTGGCTAATGTCGACTCGGTGGATATCACCATTAAAGGCAAGGGAGGCCATGGCGCCTATCCACATATGACTATCGATCCTGTGGTGATAGCGGCTCGTACTGTGATGGCGCTGCAGACCATACCGAGTCGAGAGATCTCACCACTAGAGCCAAATGTGATCACAGTTGGCTCTATTCATGGGGGCTCTAAGCACAACATCATATCTAATGAAGTTAAATTGCAGCTCACCCTACGTTCTTATAACCCGCAAGTTCGTCAGCAACAGATTGCAGCAATAAAGCGCATGACAAAGGGCATAGCCATGAGTGCCGGGCTACCTGATAGTTTAATGCCTGTGGTCTATGTTCATGAAGATGAGACGATACCCTCTACCTATAATGATCCTGAGTTAGCTAGCTCAGTACAAGCCAGTATCGAACGCGAGATAGGTAAGGCTAATGTGGTTAAAGCAGAGCCTGTTATGGCCGGTGAAGATTTTGGCCTCTATGGGCTCACATCCGAGAAGCGTCCCATCAACATCTTCTGGCTTGGCGCCGTAGAGCCCGCACTGTATGAAACCAGTAAGGCGTCCGGGGAACACTTACCATCACTTCACTCGAGTAAGTTTGCCCCCGACTACCCTTTGACTATTAGCACAGGCGTAAGAGCCATGAGCCGAAGCGCCATAGATCTGTTTAATGTGTCATCTTCGTCGCTATAGCAAAACGGTTCCAGGCATTGATCATGATGACCTGCATGATTGCTTGAGCTATCTGTTCCTCACCTAACAACTCGAGACATTCTTGATAAGTGTTATCGCTCAGACCAAGGTGTGAAACATGAGTGAGCTCATCGGTGAGGGCGAGTACCGCACGCTCTGTATCATCAAACAAGGGAGATTCTTTCCAGGCGGATACTGCAAATAATTTTTGTTGTGATATTCCTGCTTTCAAAGCCACTTCCGTATGCATTTGAATACAATAAGCGCACTGATTAATCATGGATGCGCGGATCTTAATTAGCTCTTTTAGTGCTGTTGATAGTTTGGTTTCTGCCAGATAATTTTCGACAGACATCATGGCAGTTAATGCTGCTGCTTGTGTTTGGGCGATATCAATACGTTTTGTCATCTTTTATCCTTTATTGAGGTTTAAGGCTGCTTTATTGGGATGGCTTAATTGTGCATAATTCTAATTATTAATTGAATACGCACATAAACTGAAACACCTTTGCGTATTTTGCAAAGGTGTGCGGTTTTGAAAAGTACAACAGAGGTGTGAAAATGTTTGCTCTGATCAAGATATTTCATCAGGTTGTCGATTCGGGAAGCTTTTCTCAGGCTGCTAAGGTCTTGCATATGGCGCCTTCTTCCATTGCGCGCAATATCGACAATCTAGAAGCTCAACTTAAAACGACGCTATTTAAGAGGAGTACTCGCCAGTTGGTGTTGACTGAAGAAGGTGACTACTTTTACCAGCAGTCGGGAAAGTTAGTAGAAGATACCGATGCCTTGCTGGCAGAGATGAGAGGGGCTCTGGATACGCCTCTGGGAATGTTAAGAATATCAGTGTTCGAAAGTTTCGGTAACCTTTGCTTAGCGCCTATTATTCCAGAGTTTCTACAGATGTACCCGGATATACAAATTGAGCTTGATCTCGACAATAAGCTGGTGGATCTTCATAGCGAAAATGTGGATCTCGCTATTCGTATTGGTGTTCCGCAAGATAGTGGTTTAAAAGCGAGAAAGTTGTTGAATCATCCTACTTTATTGACAGCGTCTCCAACCTATCTAAATCATCGCTCTCCAATCAGACAGCCATCAGATCTACATGAACATAATTGCTTACTTATCAGTCAAGAGAGGCAAAGGAATCATTGGTTCTTTGCTAAGGGGAAAATCCAACAAAAAATATCTGTTAAGGGCAATTTTATTTCAAAAGGGGGATCGCCTTTACTCACTGCTGCGCTTAAGGATTGCGGTGTGCTGCTCTTGTCAGAGTGGATGGTTAAACCTTATATAGACAGTGGTCAGCTAGTGGAAGTTTTACCAGACTGGACGGTGAATCATTGGGAAGAAGGCAGTGGTGAAATCTTTGCTATCTATAAAGGTGCTCAATATCCTAAGCCTCATATCAGAGTATTTCTTGATTTTTTGATAAAAAAATTAGGGGAAATATAATGCTATAAATCAACGAACAATCAGCTGCTCATTTTATATTAAGAAGAAAATAATATGGCTATTGAATGTGAGTTGCTAGTTCATTTAAACGTCACCTTGCCACCTATCATCTTCAATGCCGGTGTGCCTCTCACTAAGGTATCTCTGGCGAACTTTTGTCCACAATTAGGACAGGTACAGGGCGTTTGAGTGAAGTCTTCGACGATTCGTTCCTTGAAGCACTTAACTAAAGCGCCTTTGCCACCTTTGCGATATTTAAATAGCTGGGTTTTGCACTTAGCGCAGAAGATATCGACAGTACGTGTTGGGCCTTTCTTATTGGGTTTTGCCATGTTTTGTGACTTGCTATTGATAATGTCATTGTTAATAAGTGGCTATTCTAATCGAGCAAAGCGTTAATACAAAGTGTGCAAAACCTAGGTTTATCTTCTACTCTTTCTAAGTGCCTTTTTAAGTCGGTTTTCCAGTTTTATTTTCTTACTGACAAGGTTTAATAGAAGGTTAGTTACTCAAGTTTAGCGATCAAGGAATAATCATGCCTAAGTTCTCAACTGTCGATAAAATTAATCGTATTACCTTGCTCTTTACCGTTATTCTGTTTCTTATGCTAAGTGCTTGTACTAACTACGATCCCGTTCCGGTCGGAAAATGTAGTGAGGTGGTAAAACATGCCAAGAAGGTGCTTGGCAGTATGTCGCCGGATCATAAGACCTTAATAGCGGATTGTAAGGCGGCTACCGATAGTGAAAGAGGCTGTGTTATGGCAGCGACGAAGAAAGGCAAACTGGCTCAGTGTATGTAACGCTTAACTTAGCTAGTTCACCTTTCTATATCTGTTTATTTATTTCTGGTGCAATTATTCTAGTGCTGGATTGTTTTAGTTAACATCAGTGTAACTTAGGTTATAGTCATCGGCATGATAATGGATATTATGGCGATACTTGATGACTAAAATAATAAAAATACTTCTGGTTTCAACCCTCTCACTGATTTTCATTCTGATCTCGACAGCTTATTTGGGGCTGCATCTGAGTCTGCCTAAGCTATCAGGGGAGTTTCGCAGCGGCCATCTATTTGAATCCGTTACCATAGAGCGAGACAGATTAGGTACTGCGGTCATACATGGTCAAAACCGTCGAGATGTGGCCTATGCTCTGGGTTTTGCACATGGACAAGATAGATTCTTTCAAATGGATCTGCTTAGGCGTAACTCGGCTGGAGAGCTCGCAGAGCTCTTCGGTGAAAAGGCGCTTAATCTGGATAAGTCTCGCCGTTTTCATCAATTGAGGAAGCGAGCCGAGAATACAGTCGCTAAGATGGAACCAAATCAAAAATTGCTACTACAGGCCTATGCCAATGGCGTCAACGCCGCAGTAGCAGAGCAAAGCCTTAGTTCTTTCGAATACCTGCTCACCGGGGCAAGCCCTCAAACCTGGCAACCGGCAGATAGTTTGCTGGTTATCTATAGCATGTACCTGGATTTGCAAGGAAATACCCCAAAGCGAGACATGGCTCTGACTCAGATCCAGCGCCTGTATGGCGAGCAGATGTTGGCATTCGTGACACAACATAGCCCTTATCAAGCGGCGCTCGATTCTAGTCTTCTCCCCACAGAAGATATATCAACTCCAGAGCTTGAACCTCAACTGCTAGCGACAGCTCTGATTAGCACGATTGAGGAACCCATTGATATCGGCAGCAATAACTGGGCTGTAACCGGAGCACTGACCGAGAGTGGTCGGGCCATGTTGTCCGATGATATGCACCTCTCATTTGCGGTTCCTATCATCTGGTATCGTGCTCAATTGAATTACGTTTCAGATACCGGTGAGCCTATACAAGTTACAGGTGTTTCACTGCCAGGCGCGCCAGCCATTGTTGTGGGTACAAATAACAGGGTCGCATGGGGATTCACCAATGCCTATATCGATACCGCTGACTGGATAGCGATCGATGAGAACGAGCCGTTAAGTACAGAGATCGAACTCATGAAACTTCCCGGTTCTCAATCGAATGTTGAATATCCGATCCAGCTATCCCAATTTGGTCCAGTTAAGCATGTGAATGGACAAGACTATGCGCTGTCTTGGGTGGCACACCAAGGTTATGCGGTCGATATGGAGTTGATGGGACTAGAGACTGCTGTGAGTGTGCAAGAAGGATTAGCACTGGCAACGACGTTTGGGATCCCAGTACAGAACTTGATGTTAGTAGACAGTGAAGGCAACGCCGCTTGGAAGCCCGCCGGAGCAGTGCCATCTAGGACTAATCCTGCTAATGTGGCGCAATTACCAGAAACTTTCCAAGGAGCCTTGTGGGGGATAGATGAGAGAGAGCTACCACAAGTAGTGAATCCTGAGCACGGACGGCTGTGGTCGGCCAACTCCCGTGTGATATCGGCAGAACAATTCAGCCGCTTCGGTGATGGAGGCTATGCGCTAGGTGCCAGAAGCCAGCAAATCCGTGACCGTTTATTCGAGTCGGAGCAGTTTACCGAGCAGGACTTTTATCGATTGCAGTTAGACAATGAGGCTAAGTTTTTAACGCCTTGGCATGATTATCTGATTAACCTGCTCTCACTAGAACCGGTAAGATTTGCTAAAGATATTCAATTTATCAGGGATTGGCAGGCATGTGCCTGTGCTGACTCGGTCGGATACACCTTAGTTCGCAGTTTCAGGGCTAAGTTGATCGATGCCGGCTTCGCCCCAATAGAGACAGGTTTGAACGAGATAAACGTCTCTTTATCTCCGGTTAAGCGCTATCTGGAACCTGCCATGTGGCAGTTGCTCGAAGATGAACCTGATTCTTGGCTTCCCGAGCAGTATTCAAGTTGGGATCAGTTTGCCATTCAGGCTTACGTTGACTCGACTCAGGAATTATTAAGTAAACACAGTGATGAGGGAGCTCTAGCCGATCTTAACTGGGGCAAGGTTAATGCCCTTAAGATACAGCACCCCTTCAGTAAACAGATGCCTTTGCTAAGTGCTTTATTGGATATGCCAACCGTGATAGGTTTCGGCGATAGCTTTATGCCAGCAGTACAGAGAAGTACTTTTGGTGCATCCCAGCGCTTTATCGTGCAACCAGGGCTCGAGTCTCAGGCCATCATGGTGATTCCTGGTGGTCAGTCTGGTCACCCCTTATCCGATTATTACCGTGCTGGCTTCGATGAATATGCAAACCATGAGTCAACGCCTCTGCTGCCTGGCGTCATCTTGCATAAGATAATTATTCAAGCGATCTAAGTCGAAAAAATGTGTAAACCAAGGGAGAAGTACTTTTCCCTTGGTTTTGATTGGCTCAGTTCACTTCACTATTTATTAGCCATTATCCTAGCCACTTCTTTAGTTATTTTTTAGCCGACATTTAATATTTTAGTATAATCCCTTGATACTCATTAAGTAGTAACCTTTTTTTGTAAACTGATTTTGGTTTATCTCACTTCAGTTGGTGATCTATTTCGAGACATTCCCTTGCCATATTCGCATTAGTGAATATATTCACTGATAAGCACACTCTATGCAGCATATTTGGTGAATTATGACACTTTGTAAGTAAGTGTAATATCTGAAGTCTTCACCTGAAACTCTGATATGCTGCGATACAAATAATTACAATAGGGTCGTATCCCATGACATTCTTTCGACTTGTTGCGCTAGTGTTAGTTGCTGTGTTTTTGAGCGGGTGTCAGGAAGATGTGACCTTTCAAGTCGATACAGTGACAGAATTCAGAGTTGACTTTTCGGATACTCATAAAGGGTTGGTTAGTGAGGGAGAGATTGAAGATGCTGTCACTGCTTGTTACCTAAGAGTCTATGCGATTAATCACTTAGATTACGGAATTAAAATTGGCCCGCAAATAAAAGTGAACAATCATGGTGTTGAGCACACCTTGAGTATCGACTCTTGGGGAGATGACTGGGAGTACCTTGTTGCAGGTAAAGACGGCGAAGAATATAAACAGAAGCTTTGTTTTAAAGAGGAAGCACTTAATCCAATTAGTTGTGCAGAACTTGCTGATGCCATCAAAAATAAAGCGTATAAACTTGAGCTTAATCGATGTGAGAAAATAGACCAATCACCGGCAAGTTGTAATATGGGGATCGGTGTAGTGCAAGGGGGGATCAACTTCAGATCCATTGGAGCCAATGAGATGGATAGTACTCGGTTAGCGGATTAAATACTTAGCAGTTCACTTCGCTTCTAAGAATGACTTAAGAGGTTAAAAAATTTTTCAACCTCTTAATCGAACTTCACCTCAAACTGGGTTTACAGCCAATGATTTAAGCTGCATTTACCTCTTTATCGTCTAAATCGATTTGCGCTGGATCTTCCTGCTTCTGCACTGAATGACTTTTTTCTTGAGGAATAATCAAACTCATTAAAATTGCTGATATCCCTGCAACAGTAACTGATGAGCTGAATATGCTTTTAAATAGAGGAGAGAAAGAGTTTGTTACTTCTGGCACCGCAATAACACCAAGTCCTAAACCAAAAGAGACAGCCATAATAAGAAGGTCACGACGATCCAGTTTAGCCGTCGCTAAAATTCGAATCCCTGCCGATGCAACTGTACCAAACATCACTAATGTGGCTCCCCCTAAAACAGGCTTAGGTAATGTTTGTAAAACCGCGCCAATAACCGGGAATAGCCCTAATAAAATAAACAAGCCGGCGATATAAAAAGCAACATAACGACTCGCGACCCCAGTGAGTTGGATCACACCATTGTTTTGACTGAACGTTGACATAGGAAAACTACCAAATGTAGCAGCCAAACAAGAGTTTACACCATCACCTAACACTCCGCCTTTAATGCGTTTGATATATAGCGGCCCTTGGGTTGGCTCTTTAGAAACCATAGAGTTTGCCGTTAAATCACCGGTTGTTTCAATGGCGGTGACAACAGAGATAATGGCCACAGGAATAAACGCAGCTAAATCAAAATTAAATCCATATTTAAACGGGAGCGGTACTGCAATGACGGGGACATCTGGTATCTGAAAATCCACCATCCCCATAAAATAAGCGGTAACGTAACCCACGAACATACCGATCATGATACCTGATAGACGTAACACTGGATTGCTAAAGCGATTAATAGCAATAATGGTGGCTAAGGTGACCCCACCCACTATCAGGTATTTGGCTGCACCCATATCTTCGGCACCAAATCCCCCGGCAATATCAGTCATGCCAACCTTAATCAAGGATAAACCAATAGTGGTGATAACTACGCCAGTAACGACAGGGGTAATGACATGTTGAAGCTTATGAATGATTCTGCTTAAAAACATCTCCACAAATGAGGCAAAGAAACAAACCCCAAAAATCATGGCTAAAATATCTTCGGAACTCCCTCCTCTATTTTTGACAATGAAGCCCGCAGCCAATACTGCACTTAAAAAGGCAAAACTAGTTCCTTGTACACACAATAGACCCGAGCCAATAGGACCGAAGCGTTTTGCTTGTATAAATGTGCCAACACCAGAAACAAATAGCGCCATGGAAATAAGGTAAGGCAGTTCACTGCCTAGGCCCAGAACACCGCCTATGATCAATGCGGGGGTGATAATGCCGACAAAACTGGCCAGTATATGCTGAAAAGCTGCAAATAAGGCTTTAAGTGGTTCGGGACGATCATGCAGTCCGTATAACAAGTCACTATTCTTTGGTGATGTACTCATATCTACTCCGACTCCTTCTGGTTGTGGTGCAATTATTTTTATTTTATTTATCTTTAACGCCAACGCTCCTACTTTGATTAAGCGAAACACCTATAAAAGTTGTCACAACTGTCAGCTTGAATCTCAACATATAGTGGTTTTTTTGTGCTGTCTATAATTTGAACTGCCACATGGTGGAATATTCGAATGGTTTTTGAGGATTTTATGAAGGGGGGATAACGCGAAGTGACCGTTTGTATTTGCTCTGTGTATTAGTGTTTTCACTTAATATAAGAAACCACTGTCCGGGCTATGTCCTGATCTTGTGAGTAGATCATAGGAGCTTGCTCTATCTAGGTTTTATACCAGTAGGTACCAGTGTCTTCTATTACTCCTTCCATTGAATATACCTACATCTGAAATTTACCATTATTACAGGCACTGGGTCATCAAAGGGTGTGTTTGTTTCATCGGCGAAACTAGAGGCTGAATGATTCTTATGTTGCCTTCTTGTGGGCTTTGTTCAGATATTGATAAATATGTTGACATTATATCCATTGGAAGTGCATAAATATCTAGATGCCTAATCGGATTTTGGTGAATAGGGTATGGAAAATATTCATCGATAAGTGGCCTTTTGAACTGATGAGCTGAACGGCGGCAGAGACCTTATAATAAAAAATGGAAGTAGTATGAAAAACACAAGACTTCAACCAAATGGTTTTGCGCTAGCCATTACTTTAGCTTTAATGAGTAGCAACCTTTACGCTGAAACAGCCGAAGTGGAACAATTAGATGCGAAAGTAGAAAAAATATCTGTGCTTGGTAGCCGGGTATCGAGTCGTACGGCTACCGAGTCAGCTGTTCCTGTCGACATTATTAGTGCAGAAAGCCTTAGCCGCGGTGGGTTTACCGAGTTAGGTCAGAGCCTGCAGGCGAGTGTCCCCTCATTCAATTTCAGTCGAACTCAGGTCTCCGATGGCTCAGATCTTTTTCGCCCTGCGACATTACGGGGGCTTCAGCCTGATCAAACCTTAGTGTTAATCAATGGTAAGCGTCGCCATAATCAGGCTATTTTTGGCCTTAACGGTACCGTTGGAGCTGGCGCTGCGGGTACCGATATGAATGCTATTCCGCTTATCGCCCTTAAAGATGTGCAGGTACTGCGTGATGGCGCCGCGGCGCAATATGGTTCAGATGCCATAGCCGGAGTGATAAATCTATCACTCAAGGACACCACAGGTGAGACATCAGGTTACTTGCAAGGCGGCACAACGGGGGAAGGCGATGGTGATAACTATTCTGTTGGACTCAATACCGGTTTTGATCTTGGTGATGACGGCGGTTTTATCAACTTGTCTCTAGAGTACCGAGATGACGATGGCACTAACCGCGCCCAACCCGATATAGGTGGCTCACCCACTATAGCTCCAGGCACTCTGTCCGATGAAGTTCGCTGGGGTCAAGGTAATGCAGCCTCTGAATTTCAGTCGGTTTTCTATAATGCCATGATGCCTGTGGGTGAGGTGGAACTATACTCTTTTGGTGGATATTCAAATCGTACAGCCTTAGGCAATGGTTTTTGGAGAAACTTCAATGAAGCGTCTAAAAACATAGCTCAAGTGTACCCAGATGGCTTCCTGCCTCGTATCTATAATGAAGCACAGGATATCTCTGTCGCCGCAGGCGTGCGTGGTGATATCAATGATGATTGGCAATTTGATGTCTCTGGTGTTTATGGCCAAAACCGCTATGACTTCGATTCCAGAAATAGTATCAATGCGTCATATGCTGCCGAATACCTTTATAATAATCCTGATGCCAGCGATGCAGATATCGCTGCTAATTCAGGTCCTACATCGGGTTATTCCGGTGGTTTCCGTTTCGATCAGACGACATTGAATGCTGACATTAACGGTTTTGTCGATATCGGTTGGGATGAACCTCTCTATGTCGCGTTTGGTACCGAGTACCGTAGCGAAAATTATGAAATTGTTGCGGGTGAACTTGCATCTTATTCCTGTGGTATGTCTAACGCCGATAGCGCTTTTCCATCGGTTATGGATCCTGATGTGTTCGCAGGTTGTGGTTTTCAGGCATATCCGGGCTTGAGACCCGACGCAGCAGGTAAGGCCGATCGTAATAGCTATGCCTTCTATCTTGACCTTGAGACTCAATTAACGGATGTGTGGTCTTTGGGAACGGCGGCTCGGTTCGAAGACTTCTCCGATGCGGGTAGTGATCTGGTGTGGAAAGTATCATCTCGCTATGAAGTCACCGATGACTTTGCTCTACGCGGCGCAGTTTCTACCGGTTTTAGAGCGCCGTCTCTGCAGCAAAGTGCTTATACCGCTTATACGACTAACTTAGGTCCAGGGGGAGTGCTTTCTGATTCATTCACGGCTACAGCAGGTTCAGCTTTCCCGTCGGCATTAGGTGTTGAGAGCTTAGACCTTGAAACCTCCGAAAACTTGAGTCTTGGTTTTGTCTTTAATGCGACGGAAGAGATCTCGGTCACCTTAGATGCTTATAAGGTTAAGATTAAAGATAGAATAACCTTGGGTAGTCTACTTACTGCCGAAGATGTGGCCTTTAGTCCTGAAGCTGTAGCGGCATTAAATGCTACCGGGGCTGATCAGGCTAACTACTTCTCTAATTCGGTAAATTCGACGACTCAAGGCTTAGATTTGATTGTGACCTATGGTACCCAAATGTTTGCGGGTGACTTTAATGCTACGTTGGCGGGTAACCTCAATGAAACTGAGATAGACAGTGTTAATGCGGCAGAAGGCATTCCTGAAGATGTGGCACTCGACGATCTACAGCGCAGTTTCTTGACCGATGGTCAGCCTAAAGAGCGTGCGACCTTAACTTTCGACTACAGTAAAAATGATTGGCGCGGAATGATCAGAGCTAACTACTTCGGAGAAACCAACGTCACCTATTTTGGTAACGATCATATAGGCTTACCCGATGAGTTATCGCCAACGGGTTCATTTTTGCCTACCAGCATAGTGGAAGCTGCCGTTTTGGTCGATATCAATATTGAATACCAGTTTACTGAGTCACTGAGCTTCTCTGCGGGTATCAATAATATCTTCGATGTTACTCCGGACGAGTTAGGGGCCAATGAATCACTCGATTTTATTACTAATCAAGCATTCAAGTATCCGGTTCGTGCATTGCCATATGGTTTCGACGGAACTACCTATACGGCAAAAGTTAACTTTAACTTCTAACGTTAACTTCCTAATACCAATTGGCATTAGTCTGTATAACTAAAAAAGCCATCGGCATCTATAGATGCTCGATGGCTTTTGATTTTCAGTTGTGAACTTAAAGCTTACAACTCACAACAGCTTTTCCTCGAAGCTTGCTATTCTTTCAGCTCTAGGCTGCCCTTAAGCCATTCTCTGTGTCGGCTTCCAGCGCAGTAACTGAGTCGGTAACTTAACCCCTTGTGAGGTCAGGTTGTTTACTCGGTTAAGGTAAGCTGCGCCATACATTAGGTGTTTGGCCACATCGACGGCGTTACGGTCCTGGTAGTTATCTAAGTAACTGCCTTTAGCCCACTGGTTGAATGCGCCCAATGCTGGACCTGCCCAGATTTGATAATCCATCTCACGGCCCACTTCGCCCGAGTTTGACCAGCGGCTGGAAAGCCCCAAGTACCAGCGGAAGATAAGGGCCATCTTACGCTTAGGATTCCCCTCGGCGCGCTCGATCTGCTTAGGATCACGTTCATTAAAATGCGCCACTGTGCCGGCCCAGATCTCATCAAGAGATGAGCGGAACACTTGCTTCTCTAACTTCTCACGCTCAGCAGTCGGAATCGCTTCGATAGAGTCGTAACGTGTGTAGAGTTCGTAGAGCTTGTTGGCTCGCATAGGGAAAAGCGTACCACGCTTAACTACCTGCAGCTTGACGCCCATCTCGAACATATCGGCAGCGGGTGCCATGGTCACATCGGCCATCTCAGTGTTCGCCAGCAGCTTGCGAGTGTGCTCACTGGCTCCGGCTTCGACGCAGGCTTGGTTTACCGAGCCTGTGACTATATAGGCGGCGCCCATGTTGAAGGTCGCTAAAGCTGCGTCAGGTGTGCCCACACCGCCGCCACAACCGACGCGGATCGGCGTGTCGTATTGATACTTGGTTTGAATTTCTTCTTTCAATGCCAAAATGGTCGGCAGCAGAGTCACTAATGGACGGTTATCTGTGTGTCCGCCAGAATCCGCTTCGGCCGTGATGTCATCGCTCATAGGAACAAGTTGCGCCAGTTCCATCTGCTCAGGCGTAATCGAGCCGTCATCGACCAATTTTTGTAGCATCTTGACCGGGGCTGGCATCATGAACTTCTCAGCCACTTCGGTGCGGCTGACTTTAGCGATAACTTTATTGGCGATAACAATATTGCCATGGCTATCACGGCTAAGCCCAGCTGCGCGGTAGTAGACGATTTGAGGTGTGAGTCCCAAAAATGCTGAGGCTTCTACGGTGCGAACCTTATGCTTGATAAATAGCTCGACGCTGCCACGCTCTAATGCTGGCTCACTCGGGCTATGAATAAGGTTAAACATGTAAGGGCCGTTCGGTAGGGCGGCTTGGATACGGTTTATTGCGGTTTCTACGCGGCTTGGAATAAGACCCGCAGCACCGAATGAGCATAAGATGCCTGCTCTTCCCAGGGCGATAACTAGCTCTTCAGATGAGATGCCGTTGGCCATAGCGCCTGCATAGTAAGCGTATTTTACACCGTGTACGCGGCGGAAGTTACTGTCGCCCAGGCTTTCTGTGCCTAAAGCCGGTGCAAATGCGCTGACAGGGTGTGCATTGCTATTTGCGCCTTGTTCTGAGGCTAAGGCCGCATCCTGTGCGATGCCGACACCTTTCTCACTGTGGTTAACGACATAACAGCCGCGGCTGAAATCTTTCAGTTGTCGCTCCATGGTATTGACATCGAAACTGATATTGGCATCGGTAACCGACCAAGGCCAAGGAGAAAGCTTTTCATTGGTTGTAATAGGATTCATTCTTGACCCTTAAAGTAATTCTTTTAGTTCAATGTGAAGCAGTTTAGCTGTGTCTCTTTCACATTCATTAATCTTTAATTCTTGTGCTGTTAAGCCGTTAATGACTAAAGCGCTCTTCTTTAGCCATTAACTTAGTCTTAAAAACGGTGTTTTTAAGACTCTTCGATACAGATGGCAATATCAAACACTTGGTAAATACGCAGACCATCTTTACTCAGGCTGGCGTCACCTGTGATGATTTTCTTACCATCGACATCTTTAATCGAGGTGATGCTGACATCCATAGACATCTGCTTGTTCAGTGGATTGATCTGTCCACGGTACTTCCACTTGATGTCTGACAAGATCTGACCGAACTTAGGGTTTTTAAATCCAGCGCCCAAATCTTTAGTGATGGCGTAAGTCTGCATGGTTTCTATGATAGCTTCAACACCAAGAGAACCCGGCATAACAGGATCCTGATGGAAGTGGAACTGGAAGAACCAGTCACTCGGATCGATTGTGCGCTCGGCATAAAGATAACCAAGACCTTCGGTGCCGCCGTTATCGACTATCTCGACCTTATCGATAAAGTTAAGCTGTCCACCGGCTAAGCGGTAGTGTGGCTGATCTTGTGGTGCGTTAAAGTGACGGCTGCTCTTGTCGAGTAAGTTTACCGTATAATCTGCTGCTATGCCTTTAGCCACATGCCATGGCTGAGTGACCTTACCATTGTCCAGACCTAACTGGTCTTTGAGGGCGTCGCCCTTGAAGTAACCAAATACCGCCTTACCTTCGTAGAAAGGTACGCCATCAGTGCTCAGCTCGAAGCTGAAGCTCTGGATGATGTTGGTGCCGGCCATCACAGTAGACAGCAGACGAGAGTCGTTACGAATTGTCTTACCGCGTAGGTCGATATTTCTTAGCATCTTGCCGTTACCGTCTAAGTTACGGAAGAAAAGCTCTAAGCCTGGGAAGCCAAGTGTGGTGCCCATGTAGCCCGAGATAAAGCCATTTGGCTGCAAGGATATTTCCATCAATATCGAGTACGGCATGGTGGCTTCATGGCTGTTCTTATCAAAATACCAGGCATCACTTGGGACTTCGTATTCGGCGATACAAGATGAAGGCTTCTTAAATTCACCGCGCTTACCGTTGACTTCAATCACGCGTGTCGTCACCTGCAGATCGCCACAAGGTGTGCGTGGTGGGATCATACCGCGATAGATGGAGAACTCGGGGCCGAAACAGTTTTCTATGTTACCGGTAGCAAACTCAAACATGTGATATGGGGTAAACGGCACGGTATCAGGCACACGGTTTGGATAATCAGGGGTAACAGGGGCCTCGACATGCTGGATAGGAATAACGCCCTTATTAGGAATCTTAGTCTGATCCGGGATTTGCGCCATCAAGGGGGCGTTAGGGCGAACAATCTTCGCTGTGCTACCAGAAGCATGCTGAGTATTTGTAGCCGTTTCAGTGATCAGGCTAGGGTAACGAACACACTCATCTTCTTCCTTGATCATGACTCCCAAGTTCTTGAAGTCTACAACTGTCTTACCATTAAGAATGATATCGATATTGGCTTTAGCGTAAGGGCGTGGGCTGAAACCGATTTCTATTATTTCCATACGATAAGTCAGCACACCAGATTGTGGCAATACCTGACCGCGACAACGTACCTGCTGTGAGGCATCTGCCAGTGGCTGGAAACGGCCATTCTTGGTTTGGGTGTGCATACCAAGATGCAACATATAGAACTGCAATAATTGACCACAACCTTCAGCCATCAGAGAACCGGCCATCACCTCATCACCCTGGAAGTGACACGGGAAGTACCAATGATTTGGCTCTAGTTGCTTATGACCTTCGATGAGACCTAGGCCCCAGGCGCCGCCTGTGCGTTCGACCTTGCTGATCTGTTCGATCATCAGAAATTTTTCTGATGCGAAGCAAAGCGATGCTTGTGTCGGACCTGCATGAGTGGCACCGAAACAACCGGCAATATCAGCATTGAGAAGCTTGTGGATATCGCCATAGTTGAAGCTGGTTTTAGGGCAATCCAGCAGAGGGTTGAAGGTCTGCTTGACGACTAAATTACGTGCCTTTATCTCATCTTCGGTGTGAATCACGCCCTTACCGTCGGCCAGTTCTTCATCGGTGAAGAAGCCTGCGCAGCCACCATCCATCTTGAGGACCATGGTATCGCCAACGAAACACTCGTAAGAGAAGAAGAACAACAGGGTATCGCCGTTACGGGCATAGTTGTTGATCTTAATGTCATAACGCAGGGTATCGCCGCCACGAGGTAAGTCGCTAAGGAAGGTGAGGGTACAATCAAGCAGGCGATAGACACGCTCGCCCTTGTTCTCGAAATCAATGCCTAAGTAGCTAATAAGCATCAAGTCACACTGACCAGACTCTACCGCTACGGCCCAAGGGATCTGACCGTCGACCAAGTAAGGTGCATCAACCGGGATATCATACTCTGTGGTCATAGTGCAGGGTTTATACTGATTCATGGTGGCATCGAGTTTAGTCACCCTAGATACCAGCAGGTAATCTGTGGTTGGTAGACGTACGCGACGAGAATAGCCGTCTATGATGGCGTAATCTGAGCCAAACACCTTAGCGATATCACCCTCGGCATATTCAACCAAGTCGGCATAGTTCCAGATACAAGGTTTAAGTTCAGGTGTCGGCGCTATATAGGGCGCTATGTTAGCGTGATCCGGCGCTAATTCATTCTCTTGTTGTAAAGAGCTAGCAGCCGCAGGCGCTTGTGCAGTAACAAATTGTGCTTGTACAGAGGGTGCTTGAGTATGTGTTGAGCCTGTTTGGCCAGTTGCCTGGGCTATCTCTTGGGCAAGCTGCTGTTTCAGAAGAACGTCGGCCACTTTCATGCCAGCTGAACGGCTCTTTAAAAATGCCTGATGAGCTTGCTGTGTGAGCTGCTGGTTTTGCTGGAATGCTGCTAAGTCACCTGCGGAGACGTCAATTGGTGTACTTGGCGTTATTATTACTTTATTTGTCATAGGGGTACCTAATACTGGGGTAGGACTCACAGGTGCTGCTTCGATATGTTGCGATGCTGTTTGCACTCTTGCTTGAGCGGGGCGCGTGACCAATGGCTTGTGCTGCTTAATCACAGATGAAGCACTGCCTTGGGCAAGCTTCATCTGAATTGAGGGTAAACTTGCCAGTGGTGTATCGACGATATGTTGATAGATATCGCGGCCACCTAAGGTCACTTGCTTGAGCAATTGATGTTTAGCATCGGACTTGAGCTCACTGCTTAAGCGTGATTTAAGCGCATTGTTTTCACTCGCTGTTTGACTTAACAGCAGTTGAGATTGTTGATCTTCATTGATGTTCACCACAAGTGCACTGCCAGCATTACTCTGTTTGGACAGGCTTAGTAGGCCATGAAGCAGGCCTGCCATTCCCGCAGCGGCGAAGCTGTGTCCGATGCGGCTATCTGCGCTGGTGCCAATCGCATTAGGAAATGCACTTAGCGAAGAGACAGATGTTGTAGATGAACTTCCTGGTGCGATATTGGTTTCAACGAGCTTTATGGTGCTAATGTCAACGCTGGCTTGAGTCAATAACTTATCGGTGACAAGATTCGATTCGTTTGCTCTGCCGAAGGCGAGTGCACTAATTTGGCCATAAGAAGTGCTTACATCTGTGCTAGCTGCATCAGGGACAAGTACTATTGCACCGGCACCTTCACCCACATTCCAGCCTGTGTTCGTCGCGGGATCAAAGGCAACAGGTTCAATACTGTTTTTCAGTATCACCTGTTCGAAACTACCTGAAAGGTCAACTGCGGCGATGACGACAGCATCGAGCGCTTCACTGGCCATCATATTTTGCGCGACATCGATACAGCGGCTGACAGATTGCTCTGCGGCTGAGATGGTAAATGCCGGGCCATCGAAGTCCCATAAGGATGCGATACGCGAGGCCATGATGTTGCCGATAAAGCTGGTGTATTGATTGAGCTTAGCCGCATCGAGTACGCTATCCATGGTGATAGCTTCCAGGGCTAGGTATTCATCACCGGTTAAGGTCACCCCGATGGCTGCAAGGCTCTCTTGCAGTTGAGTGTGCAGGTTAACCCGGCCGCGAAACTGGTGCAGTTCTAGCTCGGTTTCCATGGCAACTAACACGGCGACTTTCTGCCCAGGCTTTAACTTGGCATCACGGATAGCTTCATCGGTTACCTTCATCAACATAAGCTGTTGTGAGATCAAACGGTCATCTTCGTTTGGTGGCAGCTTGAAGCGTAGAAAATCTAGCTCGAAGCTGTCGATATAGGCTCCCTTAGGGGCTGCATTAAGACCAAACTCTGCCAGTAGATCAGGGTGTTTATCTAAACCTTTCCAGCGCTGTATCGGTAGCGAAATAAAGCCGTCAGTATCTGATGCAATGGCATTATTGAGCTTATTGATACTGCTCAATGGACCGAAATGAGACGCCATACCGACTATTTTCATCGCTTCAGGATCGGCGGTAATTGGCGTGGGTATCGCGGCGTTTTCATGTTGAATAGAGTAGGATTCCAATAACAGGTGAGCATTACAGCCACCGAAACCGAATACCGATACGCCGGCGTGGCGCAGCTTGTTTCCTGGTTTCACCGGCCAGGATTGTACCTGATTGGGTAGCGTGTTTGCGCTAAACAGACCCTTAGGTGATTCGATGGCATTGCTGATATTGATACTCGGCGGCAATGCTCCCTCTTTCATGGCGAAGATCATCTTCATGACCCCAGGCATGCCAGCAGCAGTGAGCAGGTGGCCCAAGTTAGACTTAGCCGAGCCAATTAGCGGCGCATCGGTGCCGGCAAGCTTGTCTTCGAAGAAGGTCTCCATGGACGTAAGCTCAATCTTGTCACCCAGTGGCGTGCCTGTGGCGTGACACTCGATCACTTCGATATCTTTAGGTTCGATATCACTGGCTGCATAGGCACGTTCAAAGGCTTTAACTTGTCCTTTAGGGTTAGGACTCAGTACAAACTGGCCTTTACCGTCGTTGGACAGGCCGACGCCACTGACGACTGCATAAATTTTATTACCATCACGCTCGGCATCATCTAATCGTTTGAGTACCATGACGCCAGCACCTTCACCGGCGAACAAGCCTTTACTGTCACTGTCAAACGGTGCCGAGAAGCCATGATCCGGATAGGCATGGAAGATGGAGAAGCCCATGTTGATGAAGAAAGGATCGGCGCCAGAAACGGCGCCGGCTAACATCACATCGGCCTTGCCCGCGGTGAGATAATCACACGCGAGTTTTAGCGAATAGACAGAGCTGGCACAGGCGGCATCGAGACTGAGTTGAACAGCGCCTAAACCTAAGGCATCGGCAACGACCTTCGAGGCGTTGTGAGCGATAGCCCCATTGGCATTATCGATAACCGTTTCGCTGCGGACTCTTTGTGTGTGAGCATTGGTTGGGTTGAGCTTAAAGCCCTTGTTGCCAAGTTTATCTTGCAAGGCTTTTTCAACGGCGCTGTGATAGATAGGCAAAAACAGATCATTTGAGCGGGTTGTCGGAAATGACAAGGCGCCCATGATGATCCCCGTGCGCGCTAAAGAGGGACTGTTTAAGGTGATCCCGGCATCGATAAGTGCTTTACGGCTGGTGTCCAGCGCCCAAAGGAAGCTGTTATCCAGGCCCGACAAGCTCTCACTGGGTAGTTGATAACCTGTGGCATCGAAGCTGAAGTTTTCAATGTAGCCACCCTGATTACAATAGAAGCGGTCTGATTGGCCCTGAACACCCTGATAATCTTGGGTGTTAGCCCCTAGTTTCTCATTGGTTAGGATACTGCGAGAGTCTCGCTTATCGAGTAGATTCTGCCAAAACTCCTGTGGGCTTTTAGCATCGGGATAGAGGGTGGCTAGACCCACTATGGCGATTTTTATCTGTTTGCTTGAAGGCTTGTCTCTATTCTTATTCGAGAAGGACATTAAACTTCCCCTTTGAGTAATTTGTGTGCATCGGGCTCACCGGAGACGATGCCATTGTGATTGGTTAAACCCGTAGAGTTCAATTCTCGAATCGCAATCTCTCGGTTGAGTCCATCGATGAGAGGTTGCAGTGATAGCGGCACTCTATGACTGATAAGTTGTCCCAATGCCTTTAGTAGGCTAGTGATGTCATCTCCGCCTTTGGCGTTGACTGGCACTGTGCAGCATGGGTAGCTGCTCGCCTCGGCACCGCAGCTTCTGTCGAGCTTAGCTATCTTGTCGATCAAGGTGCTGTTTTGTCTATCTGCGCCCAGTTCGACAAATAGCTTAGCGCCTTGTCGTTGAGCGCTATGGATTAGCGAGGTAAAGTCCAAGGTATTACAGAAGGTATCGGCGATAGACTGGGCAATCATATTGCTATCAATAGCGCCTGCTTCGTTGACGGCCTTATCGCGCCTGTCACCAGACAGGCTCGCAGCACTGATAAACTTGATATCTTGTGGTAATTCTTCACACAGTGGTTGAGTATAAAACTCAATCACGTTGCCGTGCTCTTCCATCGCAGGTGTCGTGTGCATAGCAGTCACTCGGTTAGCGGCTATGCCACGCTTCTTCAGCTTGCTCAGTAGTTCTCGGCATTGAATTTCACAACCCGCGATCACACAGGTATCTCCCTGAATGATGGCCAGATATGCCCGGGGGAATTCAGGTAGCAGTGCTTTAATCGGTTCGCTAGGGCTACGTACTACGAAGCTGTTCCAGACTATGTCGCTATCTGTGTTGTTCAGTTTCCATGCTTGCCTCACTGCGGTCAGTTGTCCGGATATGGCGGTGGTAAACAAGGGATCCGTTTGGGTCTTGCTTATCAAATCATGGGGATTGTCCCATACGCCAAGACTGGCCCACATAGAGGCTTCACCCATGGAGTAACCTAAGGCAAAGTTTGGGGTGATATTGAACTCTTGCATCAAGAGTTGAGTCAGCAGATAACTGCTGCCTACACCGGCAATAGCCAGATCGCCTAAGGGCATGGCCGGGGCAACTTTAGCGTCTAAGTGATAGATCGCATCGGCTTGCAACATAGACTTGAGATCGCCCTCACGCTCTAGTCGTGAGTAGAGTGTTGGGAAGTATCTGTGAAGCTCGCTAAACATGTCGGCATAAACAGTACCCACTCCAGGATAGACGAAGGCAAGACCCGCTTTTTCAACATTGCCCAATGGCTCCGAAGTGAAGTAACTGCCTGCAGGCGTCTTGTAGCTATGCAGGCCGTCCTCAGCCATTACCGCTGGCAATGCTTCTATCATAGCGTTGAGTTCAAGCTGCATAGCGTCAACTGAGCTTGCTTGGAGTGTGACGGCGTAACGGGTGTTGGTCTGCTCGAACGCGATAAGATTATCTCTCATCACAGTGAGCACAGAATCTGAGTTAGGCTCAGCCAGAAGTTCTGCCTTGAGACGGTTGAGGGCGGTTAATAGCTCAGTTTGAGTATCACCCGATAGTACAAGCTGTAAGCGCTGACTGTCGACAATCGATTTTGGCGCAATAAAACCTGTACCTTGGGTAATAATAAAGCTGGTATTAATCTGTTTGCCTGCCGAAATATTGTTAACTGAATGAGAGAAGTTGACCGCAGTCACTCTTGCCTGATGATTTTGCGTAAACCAGTAGTGACTCTTGGCCTGTTTAGGGCCCAGTGTGACACCCTGGTTTACTTCATCTCTAAATCTAGTTCGAAAAGCAAGTTCGGTGATCAACTGATGAACAGCTGTAAATTTCTGCTGGCTGTTAAGATCATGCAGATTTTCAATCTTACTCACAGTGGCGCTATCGCGTTTGGCCTGAGCCAGTGCAAGCGCCATGGTCTGCTGTACACCGTCATTACCTTGTTGTATCGCCGCGAGCTGCGCATGAGGATGGATTCTCAGCTGCGCCGCCTTGAGCGCAGGCATCATCAACAGGGACTGGCTCGGTGTCGATAATTGAACTAGTTTTCCTTCATCGATAGCTTGAATGCTAGCCTTGAGGTTAGCCTCGAAATCATCGACTTCAATGTTAACAATCTGCTCTAAAGCCTCTTTTTGAGAAACCCCTTCTTTAGAAGATAGCAGTCCTGATTGATAGAGTTCAGGTAGCAGTACCTCGAGTGGATTAGCCGACAGACTATCGCAAGATAGTCTTGTCGACGGCAACACTAAAAGCGCGATGCGTAGTGGCATCGCTACTTTTTGAGGCGCTTGCTGCTGTTGAGCATTAAGCGTCGGATTCACTATTTAGCCTCACTTGCTTTATCAAGAGCCGCTGAAGGCTCCGCCAAGAAGGCATCATTCAGGCTCTTGCTGACGGTGACTTTTGCCCCCTTCATCATAGCGCTGAGTTCGCCATTTTCATGGTAAAGTGCGACATTAGCCTGGAGTGAACGAGAACTGGTTTTAACCACTTCAAGCTCGATAAATCCAGACTCACCAAAGGCCATGGGTTTGTTGGAGATAAACTCACCGATAGCCGATGGCAGACTGGCCGCACCGTACGTGAGTCTCGCCCACACCAGCATGGCTTGTAGAAGCAAGTCTTCGGCGAAGGGTTGGCTGCCGCCAATGTGAGTCGTCGCGACAAAATGACCGCAATCTTTATCACTCACGTTTGGCAAACGGCAACTGGCTAACAGACCCGAATCATTAAACTGCAATATCTTCTCAATGCCCTGTAAACGAGGTCCGTGGAACAGGGTACCGTTACTATAAAGTTCACTCGCAGTCGTTACTGGTTTTTCAGAGCCTAAGTCGAACACTTTAGGCACTGGAGTATCACCTTGAGATGAAACTAAGGTCGCCTTGTATTGCGGACGTCCTTGACAGGTGATCATCGCGCTCATTTGCTTTGGTTGGGCACCTTCTAGTGGCGTCAGTTCAAGTGTTATCTCCTGAACATCATCATTTTCGAAGATGATCCCTTTAAGCAGCTTATAATCGAGCACTTTTACGCGAGAGCCGAGCATTTCGCTTGCCGCTTCGCGCATCCACGCGATTGCGCACACTGTTGGTAGCACTGAATTACCGCTAATGCGGTGGTCTTGAATAAAGACCATAGCATTAGGGTTTAAGGCTCTTGTTAACGTCAGAGGCGTTAAAGAAACAGGTGCTAGCGGGCGCGATGCAAGTTGCACCTCACCCGCATTAAGCTTTTTTACAGAAGAACCTTCTGTAGCAGAGCCTTCAGCGTTTTTTGATTGAGAGCCGTCGCTGCCCTGCATCGAAGTACCAACAAGCAATTGCACACCCGTTTTGCTCAATAGTTGGGTGGCAAATAGCTCGGCGCCAGCCTTGAGAGGGATAACGTACACACCACGGTCGGTAAACATCTTCTTCAGTGCTGGATTCACCATGCCGCCATCCCAAGGGCCCCAGTTAAAGCTCATCACTTTAGCTTGCGGGTTGCGTGCAGTGAACTGCAGTGCCGCCTTGTTGAGGATGTCGTTTGACATGGCGTAGTCGCTCTGACCTGTATTGCCGTAGAAACCTGCAGCCGATGAGAACATGGCAAGCAGTTTCACCTTACTCGAATCCAGTACAGCCAACACAGCCTTCAGACCATTAACCTTAGTGCCGTAAACGCGCCCTAATTCTTCAATGGTCTTGTCTTGAATATGCTTATCGGCAAGTACGCCTGCACCGTGGATAAGACCGGTAATGTCGTTACTTTTTCCTTTAAGCGCCTTGGAGATAGCAGCAGAATCTGTGACATCCATACTGACATACTCGGCACTTGCACCTACTTGGGCAAAAGCCTCAAGCGCTGTGTTTATCTCGATTGAGCTTTTAACTGTCCACACTAAGGATTCGACCTGTTTAGGTGTCGGCTTATTACCCGTAGAGATGATGTAAGCAATGGCAGCAGGTTTAAGTTCGCTGATCTGCTTGTTTTCAGCCCATGTCGGGATAGCAAGTAGCTCACTACGTCCTGCAAGGATAAAGTGAGACTTTGTACGCTTGGCTAAGGCAAGGGCGCATTCGAAGGTCACGCCTTTAGCTCCCCCGGTCACCAGTATTTTATCTGCACTGTTTAGTTCAGGTGCAGCATGTTTACTGCTCGCTACGCCTGCAATTAAGGTCGTACGTGAAACGTTACCTTTAGCGTCGAGTGATAAACCCACTTCTGGCAATTGAGTGACATTATCGAAAAGCTCAGCTGTGACTGCATCAGCAAGATGAGTTGCATCTAAGTTTGCTGCGATATCCAGTGCACGACAAAAGACGGTTGGCCATTCATGGCTGAGTGTCTTGGTTAAACCTGCCAGAGCAGCCTGGTTTAACTCGGCATCTTGCAGAGTTTCTGCGTTTAAGTAACCGAAGCCACCATCGATACGGCTGACGGTGACAAAGCTGCGGCGCTTATCACTTGACGCAGTAAGCTTTGGCTGAAGTAGCTTAGCCCAAAGGAACGCTTGGCTAACATGAGTGAAGCTCTCATCACTTAGGTTAACGGCATCAGTTTTTTTCTTGCTATCAGCTTCAGGCTGCAGGTGAATGAATCCACCAATTTGACCGAGTTGCTGTTCTATTTGAGCAATAACGGCGCTAATACCCGCTTCATCAGTACTCTTTGCCTGGAAGCTTGCGATATCGCTGTTAAGTGGTGATTGAGCATTGCCCTCAGGTAGACGTATAACGGCTACTTTAAGACCTTGCTTTGTCAGTTTCTCTGCTAACACGCCGGCGTTATGACCATCATCGGTGATCACAAGAGTTGCGTCTGCGGCGAAACAGTTTTTAATCGTGTCCGCCGCATTAAGCTTTTTTAGCGTTACCTCGCTGTGAGGTGGAAGCTCAAGTGAGGAGCTGATGGTATTAGCAATAGACTTAACAGCACCAGATACAGCAGCGCCTAGGGCAGCAGCTGTAGATAGCTTAGAGCCTTCAGCAAGTTTGGAATTCATGTAGCTTACGATTTCGCCTAGTGTACGACACTCGGCTAGATCTTCAGGGTTTAACTCAGGCAGGCCAGGCAGTTCGTCTTGTACTGTACCTAAAATCTCAACTCGCTTGATTGAGTCGATACCAAGATCTGCTTCCATATCCATGCTCAGTTCAAGCATCTCAGTTGGGTAGCCAGTCTTGTCGGCAACCACTGACATCATAGTCGCTTGTACTTTCTCTGCGCTTAAACCACTAGCAGCAGACGATACAGTACTAGCAACATCAGCCTCTTGAGAGTTCATAGAGCCATCAGCCGGCAGTTTACTGCCCATATAAGTAACGATTTCACCTAAAGTTCTACATTCGGCAAGGTCTTCAGGATTTAGCTCAGGCAGACCCGGTAGCTCATCTTGAACAGTACCTAGAATTTCAACGCGCTTGATAGAGTCGATACCTAAATCGGCTTCCATATCCATGCTCAGTTCAAGCATCTCAGTTGGGTAGCCAGTCTTGTCGGCAACCACTGACATCATAGTCGCTTGAACTTTCTCTGCACTAAGACCTGTAGAGAGTGAGCCCTCAGCGGCTTGTGAAGGTAAAGAGCCTACGGCGCTTGTTGCTTGAGTAGTTGAACTTCCTGAAGGAAGTTTACTATTCATGTAGGTTACGATTTCGCCCAATGTGCGACACTCGGCTAGATCTTCAGGATTAAGCTCAGGCAGACCCGGTAGCTCGTCTTGAACTGTACCTAGAATTTCGACGCGCTTGATAGAGTCGATACCTAAGTCGGCTTCCATATCCATGCTCAGTTCAAGCATTTCAGTTGGGTAGCCAGTCTTGTCAGCAACCACTGACATCATAGTGGCTTGTACTTTCTCTGCACTAAGACCATTCGTTGCTGGAGCTGAACTTATTTGAGCAGCAGGCGCCGCGGCGGTACTTGTATTAGTCCCTGCAGCTGGCAACTTAGAGTTCATATAAGCAACGATTTCGCCCAATGTGCGACATTCGGCAAGGTCTTCAGGATTTAGTTCAGGAAGACCCGGTAGCTCGTCTTGAACCGTGCCCAGTATTTCGACACGCTTGATAGAGTCGATACCTAAATCGGCTTCCATATCCATCTCAAGCTCTAACATCTCAGTTGGGTAGCCAGTCTTCTCTGCTACGACAGACATCATAGTGGCTTGTACTTTCTCTGCACTAAGACCTGTAGAGAGTGAGCCCTCAGCGGCTTGTGAAAGAGCTGCAGCGGCACTTGTATTAGCAGAGCCAGCGGCGCTTGTGCTTGTTGCTGTAGAGTTTCCAGCAGGTAGCTTAGAGTTCATATACGCTACGATTTCACCCAATGTACGACACTCGGCTAGATCTTCAGGGTTAAGCTCTGGCAGACCTGGAAGTTCATCTTGTACTGTGCCCAGTATTTCGACACGCTTGATAGAGTCGATGCCTAAATCGGCTTCCATATCCATCTCAAGCTCTAACATCTCAGTTGGGTAACCAGTCTTCTCGGCAACCACTTCAAGCATGGTTGCTTGAACCTTCTCTGCAGAGAGTGAGCCCTCAGCGGCACTAGCATTAGTCGGAGCCATTGGTGTCACTACTGACGGTACTGGAGCAGCCTGATGGCTAACGGTCTGTACAGGCTTAGGTGCTTGTACTGCTGCAGGTTTTACTTCGGCTTTAGCAATAGGCGCTACTACTGGTGCTGCAACCTGAACTGGCGCTACTATAGGCGCAATTACAGCTTGAACAGGAGCAAGAGTTTTAACTGGTTGGGCTGTTGCTTGTGTAGAGAGCGCTGCCGGCGTGCCGTTAAGCATATTTAGTGCTGCAGTGTTGCTGCCTGTTTGCATCTCAAGGAATTGAGTATGGCTTTGCAGAGTTTGCGACTGAAGCTGGTGGAACTGCTCCATAGAGCGTTGTAGGCTCTCTGGGAGCGCAATACCTGCGCCAGCTAGTTTAGTTTGCTCTGTCATCAAGGTGGTGAAGGTCTCACCGTATTGCTGGGGGATCTCCAGGAACTGTTGATGAAGCTCTGCAGCTTGCTGCTGGGCTGCAAAGAAGTGAGTTAACGCATCGCCGCTAACGCTAAGAGCCGCTGAAGGCTCACTATTTACAGTTGTTGGCGTGCCTACAACTTGATTACTAGACATTTGGTTATTAGACACGGGTACTGCAATCTCCACAATTTTTTCTACTTCCACAATTTTTTCAACGACCTTTTCTACTTCAACTATTTTCTCGACGATTTTTTCTTCAACAATCGTCGTGCTAGTCACAGTGCCAGTCTCTAATGACTTCGCCATCTTGGCGCGTGTTGCCTTGCTGATATGGTTGACTGCATTAAGAGATATGCTCATTGGAGACTTCTTCTCTGGTGCTGCAATCTCAGCCTGGTACGGATCGATATTGTCGAGCTTGATGCCTGCAACGGCCATCTGAACCGCGGCTTGCTTAAGCTGAAGATCGCTATCACCTTTAGGGCTTGGGTTGATAGAGATAGTGCTAATGACATTCTTGTCATTAAGCGCCTTATCAGCAAGGGTGCCCTGTACCAGCTTCTGCAGAATGTTCTTTGGACCGAACTCAACAAATATACGGGCGCCTGCGTTATACATGGCTTCAAGTTCCGCAGTAAAGTGTACCGATTGCAGCATATGCTTCTTGAACGAGGCCTTAATCTTTGCGGCGGTATTGTCATAAAGCTCACCCGTCGCGTTTGAATACAGCGCACGTTTTGGCTTACTGAACTTGGCAGCATCAATCGCTTTAGCAAATGGTGCTTGAGCGTGACCAACGAGCTCAGTGTGGAATGCGCCAGATACAGGCAGGTTTATCGCCTTATATCCAAGCTCACTAAGTGCTTTGGCCGCTTCACCGGTAGAAACAGTAGGACCAGCAATGACTGATTGAGTCGGTGCATTGTAGTTAGCGACTTTAACCCCATCGAACTTAGCGATAGTCGCTTCAAGTGTTGCTAAGTCTTCAGCAGACTTAGTGCCCTTTCCTTGGTGAAGAATAGCGAACATAGCGCCAGTGTCAGCTTCTACGCCGTCTTTGGCCGGGGCTTTAGTGGCCATGGCATCACCACGGGCAAATGCGAGCTGGTAGTAATCTTCACTGGAGATAACACCAGCTGCGCACAGAGCACTTAGTTCACCGAAGCTGTGTCCTGCAACCATGTCGGCATTGAAACCAGCGGCGGTGAATAGCTCATACTGACCCATAGAGATGGCGCCGATGGCACTTTGTGCGTTGGCGGTGTTGGTCAGTATCGCTTCTTGGGCTTTCAGGTCGTCTTTATTAAACACAGGCCTTGGATAAAGTGTCTGTGAAAGCGGCGTTTTGTCATTGGCGGCAAAGACTTTATCGGCGGTCACTAATTGCTGACGCATCTCAGGGTAGTAACAGGCAAGGTCGCGACCCATATTAAGATACTGAGAACCTTGGCCGGCGAATAGCGCGGCGACTTTCCCCTCAACACTCGATGCACGGTAGCTGGTGCCACCAGGTAACTGCCAAGTGCTATCATTACTGCCGGCTAGCTTAGCGACTGCTTGCTTGATCTGTGTTGCCAGTTCATCGCTTGTGTTAGCCACTAAACCAATACGAGGTGCGTTAGCATCAAGCTCACGCAGTGCATAGTTCGCAGCAGCTGTGGCTAGGATGAACCCATCTGTTGTCGCAGTTATAGCCAAGCTGTTTAGCTCACTAATAAGCGCATCTTTTGTCGCTGCACTAATAAGGAAGCTCTGAGCCACCTGACGTTGACGATACTTAGCTTTCTCTCCGTCATCTCGGCTGTGCTCTTTAGTGTATTCTTCCAACACGAAGTGGAAGTTTGTGCCACCAAAACCAAATGAGCTGATACCCGCGCGGCGCGGCGTGCCATCTGCGCGTGGTAGCCAAGGACGTGTCTCGGTATTGAGATAAAATGGTGAGTTCTCAATTTCAAGCTTAGGACTAGGCTCACTGATGTTGATAGTGGCAGGAAGTACCTTATGATGCAGCGCAAGAGATGCCTTGATTAGGCCGGCAGTACCTGCGGTCGATTTAGTATGACCTATTTGAGATTTCACCGAGCCTAGGGCGATATGTTGCTTAGTATCGTTGCCTTGGCTGAATACCGAGCACAGGCCGGCAAATTCAGCGGCGTCACCGGCGGCGGTACCAGTACCATGAGCCTCGATAAGGCCTAGAGTGTGAGGTGCAAAACCTGCGTCGTCATAGGCGCGGTGGAGAGCTTTTGCTTGACCTTCTGGGCGCGGTGCATAGATAGACTTAAATTTACCGTCCGATGATGAGCCTATGCCTCTAATCACTGAGTAGATTCGGTCACCATCACGCTCGGCATCTTCGAGACGCTTAAGCGCTATCATGCCGATACCTTCACCTATCATCATGCCTTTCGAGTCGATATCGAAAGGTTGAATGGTTTCGTTGGTGGTAAATGCAGGAGTCTTGGAGAAACTCATGTACATAGAAGGTGAGTTATCGGTACACACACCACCTGTGATCATCATCTCTGAGCGACCATCGACTAGTTCACTGACGGCCATACGCATAGCGGCTAACGAGCCAGCACAAGCGGCGTCGACCACACAGTTCATGCCACCTAAGTCGAAACGGTTGGCGATACGACCCGAGATAACGTTACCCAGTGAGCCAGGGAATGAGTTCTCTTCCCAGTGTACGTACTGGTCCTGAAATTTCTTGATCAGCATTTCGCTGTCAGTGTCACTGATGCCGCTATTTTTGAATACTTTCTTGAGTACAGGATACTGAAGACGGGCCGTTAAGCTGTGGCTGATCTTCTGTCCGCCACCCACACCCAGTGTGATACCAATCTTATCTCTGTCATAACTTTCAGGAAGGTTTGCATCGGCTAACACTTCTTTAGCCACGATCAAAGAGAGCAGCTGCGATGTATCGGTTAACTCCAGGATATTTGGCGGCAGGCCAAATTCCATTGGGTTGAAGTCGACATCTGGCAGGAAGCCACCACGCTTACAGTAACTCTTGTCAGGCGTACTCTTATTGGCATCGTAATAATCTTCGGGTTGCCAATGAGTCGATGGCAATTCGGTGATTGCATCGATTTTTTCACTGATTAAGTCCCAGAATTTATTCAGGTAACGAGAGTTAGCAAAGATACTTGCCATGCCTACGATGGCGATGGGCATATCTTTAAGACGTTTGTTTAGACGCTTATCGGCTGTCGAGTCTTGTACTGACTCTGGTGCTGATTTTTTATCACTCGCTAAAGGCTTCTTTGAAGGTTTAGAGGTCTGGCTCATTATGAGTCTCCACTGGGTGCCTGATTCTCAGGCGTCTTGTTGTTAGTTTCAACGTTTTGTGTGACATGCCCATGACTGAGTCTGGCACCTGGAAAACGCTGCAAAAAGGTGTGGTAGTTGCGAACAAGCAACTTACGCAGATGAAACGGCCCATGCTTTAACACATAAGCTATGTATCGGTTGGTGGCGTGGGTATTGCCATCTTGGTAAATATCTAAGTACAACCAGTCACTGCTTGTGTCTATGCCGAGCAGTATCGAACTGGGTTCCTCGTTGGTTAGTTGTGGCGGTATGGTCAGTGACACAACCTGAACCACGCTGGTTTGATCGTCATCGGCTATGGTCTTGGCCAAAGTATCCGGGTGTAAGGTGTAGGTTTCGAGGTTACTTCCCTGAATGACTGGTAGCTGATTGAAATAACGCTCAGGAACCAAAGGACTTTCGATACTGCCTACCTTTGAGACCCCATATCGCTTCAGGCAACGGGCTAATCCAGAACGTGACACATTGGGATTGATAAACTTCTGGGTGATCTTGAGGAGTTTGTCCAGAGGTGTCTTAAGCTGGTACCTGAGACCGACCACGACATATTCCTGCAATGGAGTGAGTGTGGTGTTGAGATGATGCGGTGTATTTGGGGTGTTTTCGACAGAGTCGCGCTTGCGCCACTTACGTACGGTGGCTTCGCTGATGTTCAGCACTTTGGCAAGTTGAGTCACAGAAAAGTCAGAACCTTGTATGAATCGTCTCATCTCTGGCGTCGTTGTGGCATTACGGTGTCGTGCTTCTGTTGCACTTTGCGTACGCTTATTCGGATTAATTTCTTCCTGGAGAAGAATTTTTTTGGCTTGCTTTACCATTAAATTAGCGGGTTTCCGTTAATAATCTATTGGGACTAGTGCGACTTTTTGACCGAGGTTACCTGCAGGATTTCCCGATTCGTCGCGTTTTTTAAAGCAATTTCTAGCTGATGGGCAGCAGATTACATGACCTTAGGGAGCAATACAATCACCTGGGACTTAATAATGCCTCTTCAGACCAGTTTCAGCTTACATGTGTACTCCTTATTCATATTTTCTTACAAATTCTGTGGCAAAAAACAAAACGTGACTTAGGTCAAATAACCAGCATTGACTAAGGTCTATACTTACAATTAACAGTTAATCACTATTGCCTTTTAGCATTTACGTATTAAACTTTGGGTTAACCTTTTCTTGAAGGAAACTCTGGAGGGGTTGTTATGGCGGAGTTTATCACCGAGCAGATCCGCAATCTTGCGGTGCTTGGACACACTGGGGCGGGAAAATCGACTCTGATTGAGGCCTTGCTCTATCGGGCCAAGGCGATAAGCCAAAAGGGCAGGGTGGATAGGGGCACAAATCATGCTGATTTCACTGCCCAAGAACAATCCCACCGCCACAGTCTCGAACCTTCCTTCTTAAATCTCGATTTTAATCACCACCACATCAATCTTATCGATACTCCTGGATTACCGGATCTCTTCGGCAGAGCCCTGTTACCCCTGCCAGCGGTGGAGTCTGTACTCTTAGTCATCAACGCCGGAACCGGCATCGAGACTTTGACCCATAGAGCATTCGAGGCGGCCAGAACCCAAGGGAAAGTCGTCTTGATTGCAATCAATCATATCGATGGCAACCAAGATAAATTATCTGAGCTACTTTATGATATACAAGCCAAGTTTGGCACTCGATGTCTGCCAGTTAACTTGCCCATAGCTGGTTTAGATGCTGTGGTGGATTGCTATTTACACTGTGCTAATGATGCCACTGGTGAAAGTGGCACCGAGTCGCTGTTTCACTCGGCGTCGGCAGCGCGTGATGAGCTTGTCGATACCGTATTAGAGGAAGATGAAGATCTAATGGAGCTTTATCTGGAGCAGGGGGAGATCTTGACCCCAGAGCAGCTCCATGAACCATTAGAAATGGCGTTAAGGATGGGTCATCTGGTACCAGTCTGTTTCACCAGTGCAGAAACCGATGTGGGCATTGATTCCCTGCTTGAGGTGATTACTAAGTTGATGCCCAATCCATTAGAGGCCAACCCTCCTCAATTTGTCAGAGGGTTCGGCGACGAAATGAAGCCCGTAGATGTGACGCAAAAAGCCGGAGACCATGTTTTAGCCCATGTATTTTGTGTCTCTATCGATCCTTTTTTTGGCCGCGTTGCTGTGATGAGACTTCATCAAGGAAGCATCACTATCGGCATGAAGCTCTACATCGGTGAGGGGCGTAAGCCTGTTAAAGTTACTCACTTGTTTAAGCTTCAGGGGAATAAGCATGTCGGTGTGCCGCGTGCTGTGCCGGGAGATATTATTGCACTGGCTAAGATAGATGAACTCGAGATAGGAGCCGTGCTCCATGATAGCCATGATGAGGACCAATTTCACTTGCCTGAAATGAACTTCCCTCAGCCCATTTTTGGCTTGGCGGTCAGCCCCAAGCGTCGTGGTGATGAACATAAGATTGCTGAAGTGCTACACAAGTTGGTGGTGGAAGATCCCAGTTTGCGCTTGGGTAACTATAGCCTGGGTAGCAAAGATGCCGAGGGGCAGACAGTATTACAGGGCCAAGGTGAACTTCATCTGCAAATCGCTATCGAAAAAGCCCATGAGCTATTTCATGTGGATATGGATACAGAAAAACCTGCTGTTGCTTACCGAGAGACGATCACCACCAGTGCCAAGATACGCTATCGCCATAAGAAACAATCTGGCGGTTCGGGCCAATTTGGCGAAGTAGAGATCTTCGTTGAACCTTTACCAAGAGGCACAGGTTTTGAATTTGTCAGTAAAGTGGTAGGGGGATCGGTTCCCGGCCAATATATTCCTGCGGTGGAAAGGGGGATAAAAGAAGCCATGTTAAGTGGAGGATTAGCAGGCTTTCCCATGCAAGATATCAGGGTGAGTTTGCTCGATGGTAAGCATCACAGTGTCGACTCTAAAGAGATAGCCTTCGTCATGGCGGGTAAGAAAGCCTTTATCGATGCCGTTAGTCAGGCGGATCCAGTTATTTTAGAGCCTATAGTCGAGATGCAAATCTGTGTCGCGGCTGAGCAAGTAGGGGATATTACCGGTGATATCTGTGCGCGTCGTGGCATGGTGTGCGGCACAAATTCAATCGGTGAGCAGAAGATTGAGGTGAGCGTCGAAGCGCCCCTCGCCTCAGTTGATGATTACTCAACACGGCTTAAGTCTATGACAGGTGGAGATGGTCAATTTTCGATGGTATTTAGCCGTTATGACGTGACGCCTGAACATGTGCAGCAGCAACTAGTTGCACATGCGAAAGAATAAGCTCTTTAACATCTGCTTCTTATATTAATGAATTTGTGCTTTCATCTTGCTCTTCATTTTAGAGAGGTCGCTGTAGAAAAATAAACTCTCAGCGATTTCCAGTACCCGCGGCGTCTCAGACTCATGTATTGCCTGATAGTAATACTCTTCGGCTGTGGCGGGGTTACCGAAGCTTTCGGATAGTTTAGCTTTAAGTATGAAGGTTATCACCGTCTCATGTTTGTTCGGTATGGCTTTGAGATATTTTAACGCTTCAATTGGCCGATCTTTAGATAACGCATTCATGGCCAGTGCTTCATTGACTTTATCGGATCTGATTCCCTTGACTAAAATGGGAATTATTTTCTCGAACGCTTGGTTGAGTTTGTCGACTTGCTGCTGAGGCTCCTTGCCTTTATTTAGGTAGGTGACCACCATGCTGTAGATGTAATTGGTGGAGAGCAGGTAATGATTGTCTGGCGCGAGTTCGAGCGCTTTTCTCATTAGGCCTACGGATTTTAACTGATCTTTGGGGGTGTGCAGGGCGGCAAAGGCTTCGAGTGTATAAGCCAATGCTTGTGGATCTTCTGGCATAGAGCTTAATAATTCGTTAATTTTTTCCTTGCTAACGTCGACATTAAAAGAGGTGAGAATATCGCTCAACATACGATTAATTGTTGGTTTTAAATTGTTGTTATCAATTCTATATTTTCGATCCAGATGCTGATATTGCGAGATGCGATTAAAGTACTCCACATTGATGTAACTGACGCCATTTTCCTCGGTAATGATAAACGTCAGTTCTTTAGCTGCATCATTGTGCGGCGTATTATGAAAGGCTATGCGAAAGTTAACATTGTATTTGAGGTATTCAACGATCTTAAAAATTACCCCATGTTGAATTTGTGCTGAGGTTATATCTGTATTGATTCTGGCTCGGATAAATCTGGGTTCTAAATTGTTATAGATGACTTCTGAGCCGAACTGAGTAGCCCTGTCTTTCTCTTCTGAGTTTGTGTCTTTTGATATCTTATCGACCCCTCGGAGCGAAAATGGGCTAATAAATACTAACAAAATGAGGCAGAAGATGAGCGTTGTAATAGCAATAGGCGCTGTTAATCCGGTTGCCTTCTTGGTTGATTTACCTTCATTATTTTGATTCTGCTTGCTAAGGCTTTCAGTTTTAGCACTGATTGAACTACTAGATTGGTTTAATTGAATATTTTTATTGTCTATGGCCGTTTTATTTGAAATAGAGTCGATATGCTTTTTATCATCTGGGCTTGCTTCTTGCCTAATTCCAGCCACATGAATTATGTGCCCATCTGTAAGACTCTCTTTTTCGGTGTGAGTGTCGGTTTTATTTGTTGAGGGTAAAACCTGGATGTTAATGTCGAGTTTATAACCACGCTTAGGGACGGTGATAATATAGCCCTGAAGGTGTTTATGGTTGGTTTTAAGAATTTTTCTCAACTCAAATATCGCTTGAGTGATGACTTGATCTGTTAGTACTAAGCCCTTCCAAACCTCATCAATCAATTCATCACGACTCAAGGTAGTCATAGGGTTTTGGCAGAGATATAACAAGAGGTTAGATAAACGGTTGTCGATAAGTGTTTCCTGCCCGTCTAATATGAGCTTATTTTCGTGGGGGATGAAGATCCAGTTATCGATTTGGTAACTTACCTTTGCCATCTATATTCCTGACTTATTCTATCTAATGCCATCTTAGGCTGTTTTTGATAAATATCAATTATTGCAGGTTGATCTTAAGTAAGGCCACCTAAATAGGTGGCCTTACTTAATGTGGAAAGCTTGTCGTGATTAGTTGGGCTCTTCGCATACTTGATAGGCATGCTGACGGGCTTTACGGCGCTCTGGACCAAAATCTTTCTGCTTCATCAGGTCTATAGCTAACTGACATGCATCAGTGATTTCACTTGACTTACTGTTATTACTAGCCATTTTGGGGCTATTTTTATGCTCACTTTTAGCCTGTTTTACATCTGTTACTGGCTTAATTGAGCTTTGATTATTGTCGCTGGTGTCCTTGATCTTTATGGCACAATAGCTGTTATTGGTGCGCCTGACTGACTTGCCTTTATCACTTGAGTCGATTGCTACACAATCGCCTTGCATGATCTTGTTCGTTTGACTCTCTATACGAACAAGTTTCTCAGACCCAATCATTTTTATGGTGTAGCCGTAGGTGGCGCTAGCATACCAAGGGTTAGCTATCTCATTGGCTTCCTGTATGGTGCCATAACTGACAGAAGCGTATGAATCTGCTGCAAACACGTTTGGTGTCAGTGCAGCAAACAGCAGCAAGCTGATAGCACTAATTTTAGAAAAACCAAAGAAGAGATTGGTCGAATTTTTAGCTAATAGTGGAGGCATATTTTTGTACTCTACAGTTTCGATTTCGGATTCGTTAGAATATGGGCTAGGTACTAACCTATGCAAAATGGAGCTAAGCCCATAGTCCTAGGCAAATGGACTTATCTCATCTTGATTTTAATTAAGAATTGGGGGGAGTGCTTGGCTGTACTCCGTCACTTTGGCGATATATTCGCTGAAGCCGTTATAGTATTTGTTGCCTTGCAGTAGGCTGGCAGAGAAATAGTCTGGTTTATCTTTACTCAAGCGTTTGGATACACTGCTGGTTAAATTTTTAAGGCCGCTGATACCGTAGATATAGTAGGACTTAGCCTTATTGAGCTTCATCTCAAAAGCTTGTTTATTACTCACTCTATCTATGCTGGTAAATTCATACATGTACTCAGTTTCACGGGTTATATCATCGAACTGAGTGGAAGCTGTGGAGATGTAAATATTATCTTTTATGTCCACTTGCTCGAGCTGGCTCATACTTTTATTGAATATTTCCAAGTCTATGTTGCTGCTGTCCAAGCTGGCTGCTGAGGCTGATATAGAGGTGAATGCTAATAAGGTTATAGCCAATGTTTTCATGTTGAACTCCTAAAACCACATTAAGAAAATTACTAGAGGCCTAGGTTATTGGCTTTGAACCTTAGATACATAAACAACAGATAAAAAATATATAAACTCATCTGCTTTTAGTTCAAGCGATTGTATTTAATTTGTTTATTGTTTTTATATTTGTGCTTATGAGCTGTCTTCATCGTAAATGACCAAAAATTTATAAGCGTTTAACCTGCAACATTTGACGTTTATATATTGATTATATTTACCTTATCTTTAGTTTATTTTTTGTATTTTCCCTTTCATTAATATCTGCCCTATGAAATGAATTTCGATTGAGCAGGAGCTCCTATGTCTAGATTAGTGTCAGAAGAAGTATCAAAGAGTTTGCCTGAAAAAGTGACGGGTAAAATGTCGAAGAGGTTTGTGATCGGTACCTTTTCATTAATCGCTATTATTCTTTTATTGGTATTTGGTTTTTACTTTTTTAAGCAATATATGATTAAAACTAAGTTGGCGGCTTTCTCGTTTCCCCCTGTGGCGGTGACATCTGTGAGTACTTATAAGGAAGACTGGCTCGAAGAGATCAAGGCTGTTGGCCATGTGACAGCTAACCAAGAGGTGGATATTACTCCGCAATTGTCAGGGCAAATTAAGCGGATAGCTTTTAGCTCAGGTGAGTATGTTGAGGAGGGCCAGCTTATTGTGCAGTTAGATACTCGTCTGCTAAAGGCAAACTTAAAGACCAGTCAGGCTAACCTGATGTTGGCAGAGCTCGAGTACCAACGTCAGTTAAAACTGTTAAAGACTCATAGTACTTCCCAAGATGCTGTAGATTCGTCATTTGCTAAGCTTTCAACCAGTCAGGCCGACGTCGAATATATTCAAACCCAGATGGATTTTATGGCCATCAAGGCACCATTCTCTGGTCGGCTTGGTATAAGGAACGTGAACATAGGTGATTATGTTCAGCCAGGAACATCGATCGTTGAGCTTCAAAATCAAGATAATCAATTTATCGATTTTTCAATCCCTGAAGCCTATCTGTCAAGGGTGGCGTTAAAACAGCAAGTTCATTTCTCAACCGATACCTATCCAGGTGAGGATTTTATAGCCAGTATCATTGCCATAGACCCTATGGTCGACAGTGTTTCACATAACTTAGATATCCGTGCTCAGGTGCTGGGCTCCAGAGTACCACTTATCTCAGGTATGTATGTTGAAGCCAATATTCAAAGTAATCACATGGCCCATGTGATCCCACTGCCAAGTATTGCAGTGACATATTCTCTTTATGGTGATGCCGTCTATGTGCTTAAACCTGAGACTAAGTGTGCTAGTAAAGAACATAAAGGAATGTTTGAATATCAGGTTGAGCGCCGAGCCGTTCAAGTGGGCCCTACAAGGGGAGGAAACCTTGGAATTGTTTCTGGTGTGAGTGAAGGTGAGCAAGTGGTGACTTCTAACCAGCAGCAGTTAAAGCCTGGCAGTAAGGTTTTGCTAAACAACAGTGAAGCGTTTGCTGTAGCAGCGAACTCAGATCAAACATCAGTGGTACAGAAAACATTTACTCAAAAGAGAGTGGGTAGTAACAGCGCTGAAGTTAACCATAACCAGGGGGAATAATGATGAAGTTTACTGATATTTTTATAAAGCGCCCCGTCTTATCGGTTGTGCTAAGCCTTGCGCTATTGGTACTCGGATTCAAGGCCTATGACATGTTGCAAGTGAGGCAATATCCAAAACTAGAAACAGGAGTCATAACCATCAGCACCCAATATCCGGGAGCGAGTTCGTCGAGTGTTCAGGGCTATGTGACTCAGCCTTTACAGGCACAGATTGCCCAGACTGAAGGTATCGATTATATGACCTCCAACAGCAGTTTAGGTAAGTCTTTGATCACGGTTTATCTCAAGCTGGATTACCCCTCAGATAAAGCACTAACCGAAATCTTATCTTTGGTACAGCAGGTGAAGTATCGGCTGCCCGCAGGCGTACAAGATCCCAGCATTCTAAAGTCAACGTCTCAGTCGCCGATCCTGTATCTGTCATTTTCCAGCGACACCTTAGCCACTGAGCAGATCTCTGATTATATCAGTCGTGTCGTTAAGCCTACATTGTCGACTGTGAGTGGTGTCTCTAAAGTCGATATTCTGGGACAACGTGATTTTGCGATGCGTATTTGGCTTAATCCAACCAAGATGGCGGCTTTAGGGATCACCGCCAGCGATGTGCAAAATGCCATAAAAAGCAATAACACTGTAAGCGCGGCAGGCAAGATTAAAGATGAGTATATTGAGATGGATATTAACGCTCATACTGATGCATCTTCGGTTGCCGATTTTAACAATATTAGCTTAAAAGAGGTCGATGGCCGTTTAATACACCTTGAGGATATTGCAACTGTGGAGCTCGGGGCTAATTCTTATGATGCTCAAGTTAACTTTAATGGTAAGCCTTCGGTATTAACGGCTATCAGCAATACGTCTAATTCTAATCCGCTCTCTGTGGTTGCCGATGCCTATAAAGTGCTTCCAAGTATTATTGATAGCTTGCCAGTGGGGATGCATGCGTCTGTTGTCTATGACTCGACTAAGTTTATTACCACCTCAATCGATGAAGTGGCCAAGACATTAATTGAGGCGGCATTAATCGTGGTGATGGTCATTTTCGCTTTTTTAGGCTCTATGAGAGCCATGCTCATTCCACTAGTGACAATACCTCTGTCTTTAATTGGTTCTTTATTCTTTATGTTGACCTTGGGCTTTAGTATCAATCTGCTGACGCTCTTGGCTATGGTGTTAGCGATTTCGCTGGTGGTAGATGATGCGATAGTTGTGGTGGAAAACACATTTAGGCATTTAGAAGAGGGACTGTCTCCTGTGCAGGCGGCAATGGTCAGTGCCAGAGAGATAGCCGGGCCGGTTATTGCTATGACCATCACCTTAGCTGCAGTATATGCACCTATTGGTTTTATGGGCGGTCTCACAGGTAAATTGTTCACTGAATTTGCCTTTACCTTAGCGGGTTCAGTGCTTATCTCAGGCTTTATTGCCCTGACGTTAACGCCAATGATGTGCTCAAAAGTTTTATCTAAGAGCGTGTTGGAGGGAGCTCTGGTCAAGAGTATCAACTCAGTGATGGCTGCTATCACGCACAGATATACTCGTCTTCTGAGATTAGTATTAGATAATAGAGTGATGGTATGGCCGCTGGCGGCCAGTATCCTATTGGCTTTGGTATTTATGTTTAGTCACACAGCCTCAGAGCTTGCGCCCCAAGAAGACCAAGGGGTCGTTATGATGATGGGGAAGGGACCTGTCCAAGCCAATACGGATTATTTAGCGCATTTCACTCAACCTCTCACTCAAGTTGTTAATCAATATCCCGAAAAGCAGATGGATATGATGGTTAATGGCTATCAAAATGATCATACTTTCTTTGGTTTAACCGTACTTAAAGATTGGAGTGAGCGAGAAGCGACAGCGAAAGAGGTCATGAAGCGTTTTCAAGCTGATAGTAAGACGTTACCCGGTGTGCAGATTTATACCTTTTCGCCACCCGACCTACCTGGTACGCCTCAAGGACTGCCATTTCAGATGATCTTGAAAACACCTACGGGCAATTATAATGATCTCTACCAATATGCTGAGAAGCTAAAAGATTACGCGATGAAAAGTGGCAAGTTTATCTATGTTCAAAATGATTTGAATTTCAGTAAGCCGCAGATAGAGGTCAGTATTAATCGCGATAAAGCGGCGCTGATGGATGTCAGTGCTCAGGAGATAGGTGTGGTCTTGTCTCGCTATTTAAGTGGCGGATTCATCAATTACTTTGCCTTAGAGGGCAGGAGTTATCAGGTGATCACTCAAGTGCCTCAGGAAGATAGAAACGCAGCAACAGATTTGAATCAATATTATGTTGAGTCTCAGAGCCATGAGATGGTGCCATTAGCGTCATTAGTCACAATTACTAAGAGTGTTCAGCCTTCTAATATCGACCAATTTCAGCAACTCAACAGCGCTATGATTGAGGCTAAAATGATGCCGGGTGTGAGCATTGGTGAAGCGTATAAGGTGATGGAGCAAGGCGCAAAGCAGATTTTACCTCAGTCCTATTCTGTAGACTCATCGGGTCAGTTACGTCAGTACCTACAAGAAGGTTCATCTCTGGTGGCAACCTTCTTCTTAGCCCTGATCATTATCTATCTGGTGTTGGCGGCTCAGTTTGAGAGCTTTCGAGACCCCTTGATAGTGTTGACCAGCGTCCCTTTATCGATATTTGGTGCCATGCTACCGCTTTATTTTGGTCTTGATACGTTAAATATCTACACGGAAGTGGGTCTGGTGACGCTAATCGGACTGATTAGTAAACATGGGATCTTGATTGTTGAGTTTGCTAATCAGCTACAAAGAGACATAGGTTGCAGTAAGTATGAAGCGGCACTTAAATCGGCTTCGGTACGCTTAAGACCTGTGTTGATGACAACAGCGGCCATGGTGATAGGTGTTGTGCCATTATTGGTGGCATCTGGTGCTGGTGCACAGAGTCGTTTCTCTATTGGTTTAGTGATCACTGTGGGTATGTCAATTGGCACCTTGTTTACCTTGTTTGTTGTCCCGACGGTTTATACCTTTTTAGCGCAAGATCATAAAAAGCAGCGAGAGATAGAAACTGATGATCAAAGGAGTGAGGTTGCTATTGGGCTAAGTGAGTAAAGAACTGGGCGAGTATGGAAATAGGGGCTAGCCAGAGGCAGGCTGCTGGCTTCAACTCGCCTTGATAACGAATGCTTAAACCTCATTAAGATTAAATCTAACTCCTCATAAACCGATTTAAATAGGACATTTCTATGAAAACTTTAATACATTTTACATTGGCTTTGGTACTCGTGTTCTTGTCGGGGTGTTCGAGCCTAACGCCAACGGCAACAGATCTTGCTACGACAGATTCATTGATCAATGAACCTCTACATGAGGTAGATTATGACGCCGACAAGAAGGGAATACAGTGGATATCTAAATCTATAGTTCCCCAATACTATACGGCTTTAATGGTGTCTAAAGTGGAGCTTAAACGCGACTACACTCAGGATAAACAGATCCCCGAAGCGGTATTAAACCAGCTTGCCGATGAGATAACAGAACAATTACGGCAAGAGATTTCCTCTTCAATGAAAGTTGTTGATAAGGCGGGGGAACATGTGGCTCAAATCAATATAAGAATTAGCCGAGCCACAACCGAACCTGAAGATTTAAAGCTAACGGAAATTATCCCCATAGGAGCCGTAATTGGCTCTGTCAAAATGGCACTAGGAACAAGAGATAAAACGGTTCGGATCATAGTCGAAGCGCAAATCCTTGATAGTGTTACCTCGAAGCCTCTGGCTGAGCGTGTCTCAGTGATCAGTGCACCAAGTGTACTAGAGAACAGTAGGGCTCATTTGAACTATGAACAGATACGAGAAAATGTTGATAATTTCGTGAAAGAAACAAGACAGTTTATCCAATCTGCAGCTAACGAAGCCAATCAGATATAGCAGGTAGATAGCTTAGAAATAATATAAGGGTTATGAGCCCTTATATTTTTGGGCTAAATCTTCTTTTTTTGATCTCACTCCCTTGTCATACGAATCACTGTTTCGCTTTTTGTTCAATAGGTTATAGTGGCGTATTCCTTGTTGATTGATTCAACGGTGAATTTGCCATTTTTTTATTGGGATAGTTAGTGAGGACTCTTGTTATGCGTTGTTCATTGCATTCTAACGTTACAGCTTATGTTGCTTTAACTTTGCTCGTATCTATGTTAACTCCAAGCTTGGCTATGGCTAAATCAGCCACCGAAATAGTCACTCTGTCGGACAAACAGATGCGAGGGGATTCGAGTTATACCGTGGCGACCATGAATATCATTCGCCCCGATTGGACCCGCTCCATGAGCATGAAAAGTTGGACCAAGGGTCAGGATTTATCTCTTGTACTAGTGACTGCGCCGGCAAAAGATAAAGGCAGTGCATCCCTCAAGCGTCAGAAAGAGATGTGGAACTGGATCCCCAGTATCGAACGTGTGATAAAAATTGCGCCATCTATGCTCAGCCAATCTTGGATGGGCTCGGACTTTACCAATGATGATCTTATCAATCAGTCATCCATAGTGGTGGATTATGACCATCAGCTCATCGAAGAGCAGGTTATCGACGGTGACAACAGCTATGTGATAGACGCTATCGCTAAACCCGATGCGCCAGTGGTGTGGAGTAAGATCAGGTTATGGGTTTCAACAGAGAGTTATCTTCAGCGTAAAGTCGAATTTTATGACGAGTTCGATGACTTGGTAAATACCATGGAGACCTTCGATGTTAAACAGATGGGTGGACGTTTAATCGCGACTCGCATGATCATGCTCCCCGCCGATAAGCCAGGTAATAAGACCGAGATGCTCACCCATGAAGCTCAGTTTGATTTCGATATTGGCGATGACTTTTTCTCTCAAAGTCAGATGAAGGCGTTGAGGGATTAAGCTTGAGTGTACCTAGAACCTAGGTCCTCGTTCCCCTTTAAGGAAATTTATGTTACTAAAACTCGCTTGGCGAAATTTGTGGCGACAGAAGCGGCGCACAATTCTCACCGCATGCGCACTCGCCTTAGCGTTAATCCTGTCGTTAGTGATGCGTAGCACCCAAGAAGGGAGTTATGCAAATAACATCGAAAACAGTGCCCGTTTTTCCACCGGTCTTATTCAGCTACAGCATTCTGATTTTGCTGAGACTCAGAGTATTGATGATCTTCTTCCTGAAGATGATGCCTTTATCGATATTGCTAAGCAGATCTCTGATGTAGAACGTGCTTTACCCAGAATAGAATCTTTTTCACTGGCAGCTGCAGGTGAAAAGTCTAAAGGGGTCATGGTGCTGGGAGTCATACCTGAGCTTGAAGATGACTATTCGGGTATTGCCAGTAAGCTAGTCGATGGCGAGTTTCTTACGCGAGATGATAAACAGGTGTTAATTGGTCAAGGGCTGGCTGAGTATTTTAAACTAGGTGTTGGCGATGAGGTAGTACTGTATGGTCAAGGCTATCGTGGACAGACCGCTGCTGGTCTCTACACCATTAAAGGTGTGCTGCATTTCCCAATATCTCGGCTCGATAATCAACTCATCTATATGCCATTGTCACTGGCACAAACACTATTTAGTACCGATAAACAGGTGACCTCTTGGGTGTTACATACCCGGGATCTCCCTCATCTTGAACAAACCGTTAATCAGTTAAAGCAGGTTTATAGTGAGCGAGGTGAGGCTGCTGGTTTTACTGGTCAGGTCAATGTGCGTGACTGGAAAGACCTCTCCCCTGAGATGGCGCAGCAGATAGCTATGGATAAGGCGGGGGGAATATTTATGATGTATCTGCTTTATGGCGTCGTAGGTTTTGGCTTGTTTGCCACTATCTTGATGATGACATTAGAGCGGCAGCGAGAGTTTGGCGTCATGTTAGCCACAGGTCTGTTGCGGCCTAAACTGCTTGGCTTAGTCATGCTGGAATCTAGTTTTATCTCACTGCTCGGCATCATCATAGGTTTGGTTATCGCCACACCTGTGCTTATCTGGTTTAACTTCTATCCGATTCAGTTAACTGGGGAAACGGCGCAACTCATGTTGGATATGGGCTGGGAGCCAATCATTCCTATGATGCTGGCGCCTTGGTTGTTCATCGACCAGATCGTAATCGTACTCGCTCTGATGTTGCTCTGCTTGATTTATCCGTTATGGCGGGTCTACCGTTTAGATCTCGTGACTGCGCTCAAAGGCGGTGAGCATGCTCATTAAGTTGGCGTGGCGAAATCTTTGGCGTCATATATTTCATACTAGGTTACATACCTCGATTATGCTCACAGGTTTGGTATCTAGACTGATAGGGGCTGTGATTAATGCTGATTAAGCTGGCGTGGCGAAATCTTTGGGGTCATATATTTCATACTAGGTTACGTACTTCGATTATGCTCACTGGTTTGGTATCTAGACTGATAGGGGCTGTGATCAATGCTTATTAAGCTGGCGTGGCGGAATCTTTGGAGAAATAAATTACGTACCTCGATTATGCTCAGCGCCATGGTATTTGGTCTGATGGGCGTAGTGGCTATGATGGGGTTTATGACTGGCATGTACGGCAACATGATAGAGAATGCTATTGCCTGGCAAACTAGCGACCTTCAGGTTCACAATAGAAAATATGTTGATAACCCAGATCTAAAACTCATTATCCAATCACCCGATAAGATAACCGATGCCTTAGCCGATATACCTGAGGTGAAGGCTTGGTCTGCACGATTTTTGGTCGATGGCATGGTGGCATCGGCGCGCTCCAGCCGCGGGATCCGTATCAATGGAGTCGATAGCTATGATGAAGCCAGAGTCACTCCTTTAGCCAGCAAGTTAGTCGAGGGGAGTTGGCTGACTCACGAGGGACGACACCCTGTCTTAGTATCACAGAAAACCGCCGACCGTTTACGCTTACGCCTAGGCTCAAAAGTCGTCTTGACCTTCAGTAACATAGACAAGGATGTCACGGGAGCAGCCTTTAGAGTCACAGGAATCTTCACGACCCCATCGACGGGGTTCGATGATGGCAATCTCTATGTTAGACGTGGTGACTTGATGAAGCTGGCTGGTCTTGAGGGGGTTCATGAGATCGCTATCGTGCTCAACAATAGTGGCAGTTATTTCTCTAATGAACTTGCCTTGCAGGTGAAAACCAAGCTTGAATTTGTGCTTGAAACAGCTAATACAGACAAGCTAAATAGCATCAGAGACTGGCAGGAAATTCAGCCCATGTTGGCCACCATCATTTCTCAGATCGGCGTGAGTAATGCCATCGTGCTGGGAATATTTATGTTGGCAATGGGATTTTGCATTATTAACATCATGTTGATGTCGGTATTTGAACGCACTCGTGAGTTTGGTGTTTTGATGGCAGTGGGCATGCAAAAACATAAGGTATTTACCTTGATCATCCTGGAAACAGGCCTGTTAGGTGTTACCGGAGGTATCTTGGGTGTTTGCGGTGCATGGATCTTAGTGACTATTTTACAAGTTACGGGAATAGAGCTTGGGGCTATGGCTGAAGGCGTTGGCGCATTAGGGGTCGATACGACGCTTTATCCTCAAGTCTCGGCGGGGGAGTACTTTCTTACCTTAGTGACTGTGGTAGCCGTGAGCCTGTTTGCGGCTCTGTATCCAGCAAGGCAGATATTGAAACTTAGCCCGATCGATGCCATGGCTGAAAAGCACTAAATATTTTTATTTTTGATGAGTAGCCTTAGTCAGAGGTAATGAGGAGGAGCTAAATATGAGTATTCGAACGACTCAACTGTGTAAGACTTACAACCAAGATACTGATTTTCCTGTTCATGCAGTCAAAGCCTTAGATCTTAATATTGAACAGGGAGAGTTTGTCGCCGTGATGGGACCCTCGGGTTCGGGGAAAACCACCTTGTTAAACATGATAGGTGGCATCGATGAACCTACATCCGGGAAGGTAGTCATTGATGGCAATGATATCTGCGAGCTTAGTGATAAAAACTTGATCGCATTTCGCCGGGATAATATTGGTTTTATCTTCCAGGATTACAGTTTACTGCCAGTGTTGACTGCACTGGAAAATGTAGAATTTGTCATGCAGTTGCAGGGACATAGCGAGGCAGAATGTCGGGTACGAGCCACTGAACTCTTGAATCGCGTGGGATTGGGGGATCATTTGCATAAGGTGCCTTCCAAACTCTCTGGTGGTCAACAGCAGCGTGTCGCAGTGGCACGAGCGTTAGCCCCAAGGCCCAGGTTTGTGATGGCCGATGAGCCGACTGCAAATTTAGATGCGGCCAACACCTCTGAGTTACTGGATATCATGCAGCAGCTCAACGAAAATGAGGGCACGACTTTTATCTTCTCAACTCATGACCCACGGGTGATCAAGCGTGCGCGCCGGGTCATTGTCTTTGAAGATGGTCAATTAACCGAGGACCGTGTGCGGTGAAGAGTGCAGGGACAGGTACAAGTGCAGTGAAGAGTGCTGTGAGACTCACTGCTTCACTATTGTTTGGCTTAATTATTTTACTCTTGAATCCGGTACTCGCTTCACCTATTCCGGGTCTTGAACCCGCTAAAAGCTGGGACCTCGATGGTTATATAAAGTACATGGGCACTTACACTTCTCCCGATGACTCATCAGGTATATCGGATCACCTGTTACATCAAAGATTTAACTTCGAATACCGCTTCGATAGTGAGCTGAGATTTAATGTCTCGATGCGTAATCGACTCTTCTATGGGGATAGTGCAGAAGTTCCCGGCTATGGCGATCTGATAGGCTCAGACCCTGGTTACTGGGATATGTCGACAACCTGGCTTGATAACGATGCCTGGGTGGGGAATACTCAGTTTGATCGTGCTTATATAGATTGGAAACCCAGTGAATTCGCTGGTGGAGACTGGCAGGCTAGGGTGGGGCGTTTTCGTATTAACTGGGCGATGAGTACGTTGTGGAACCCAAACGATATCTTCAATGCTTACTCGATATATGATTTTGACTATGAGGAGCGAAGTGGCGCTGATGCTGTGCTTATTAGCCGACAACTCGGCTTTGCCAGTTCATTAGATTTTGTCTATAACCCAAACCAAGACAGCAAATTAACCAGTTTTGCTATGCGTTATCTGAGCAATTATGAGAGCTGGGATTTGCAGTTTTTAATCGGAAAGTCGGGATTTGATCATGTCTTGGGAGCCGGTTTTGCCGGAGATCTATCGGGGGCCGGATTCAGAGGCGAGTTTAGCTATTTTGACCCTCAATATGACTATTGGCCAGTCGAAGACGCGGCTGCATATAATGCGAGCGCTAGTATTTCAGGCATTCACACTCCAAGTGCTAATGCTCCGAATATTAATACAGCGGACGTTTTCAATGCTTTTTCCGGTGAGCCACAGCGTTTAGTTGCAACTAGTGTATCGACTCTGGAGATGGATTACAGTTTCACCGGACCGAGAAACTGGATGGTCAGAGGGTCAGTGCTGCATATCTCCAATCCGACTGAGCCTGATAGCGCCTTGCTCTATTTAAACCTTCCTCTGACAGCAAGAACCTTAAGTTTTACCAACTGGACCCGTTATCTGGAGCTTGGCTTCGATATCTCGCCCTTGAGCCGACTCACCTTTAGCAGCAGTTTTTATGATGATGGCTCTTACTTTATTGGTGCCAACATGAGTTATTCTCTCGCAAATGAGTGGAGCTTGTTAATGGTCGCTCAACGCTTCGATGGCAGCAGTGGCAGTTTGTTCGGCGTGACTCCCTCGACACTGGGTTATATGCAGCTTAAATGGAGCTTTTAGTCGGAGATTTATTACGCATTAGGGGAATGATTGCTTAACCCCGATTCATATTGATTATTAGCGTGTCATTCTGCATCTAATGCTATTCATTATTTGAGACCTTGCTCACAAACAGCACTATATATTTGACTACAATAGTCGAAGTTAATAACATGCGTAAAATATAAATGTTTAACGTGTTGTTTAAAGGGGATCACAATGGCTTTAGCAGGTGTTAGTTTTTTCAAAAAGAAAGATGCGGCAGGAAAAAATACCCAAACTGAACTTGAGTCTATTCAAAGTTTGAAGCAGGGATCAGAGCAGGAGAATACTGATATTGAGGCAGAGAAGAAGCCTAAACATGGTGAACCCGGTGTGTGCTGCGGCTCATGTTCATAATTTCGAATGGTATGAATGTTAGTTGAAATCGAAAGTGTCATAAAAAATCCTCGATAGATCGAGGATTTTTAGTAACAAGCTCTCTCATCATTAAGAATGAACCATCTCTAAGCTTAGGGCTTTTCAGCTTTTTTCGTTGAGGATGTCGGTTAAACAAGCTTGCATCACTTGGTTATTGTATTGATGGATGATATTTTGTGCATTGAGTAATTGAGGTAACTCTAACAGGAATACTAGGCCATAAATGCCAAGGCCAATCCAGGGAGGCTCGACACAGAACAATAGAATGAGCCCTAAAATAAATAGACTCGAATTCACTGCGCCGCGAACAAATTTCCCAAGGTAAAAGTGGTGAAATCCTGCAATAAAGCACCAATTTAATACGGCATAGGTGTCCGGATCTTTAATGCTTTTAAGCTCTAATCTATGGTAATGCTTTCTCTGTTCATCGCTTAGCTGACGAACTTTAAGACGTATAGCTTCCTCTTGTTCGACTAAGGCCTGTTTAGACAAGAACATCATTGCCCCTTATGCAGTGGATCATGACTGATATTGGCACAATCAGGCTCTGAACAGCGCATAATACGTTTTAATCCGAGTTTGCAGCCAGTAAACAGGCCATAATAATTGATGGCTTGTTTAGTGTATTCTGAGCAGGTCGGTATAAAGTTACATTCCAGACTAAAGTAATGTTTAGAGCCGCCTTTGCGCTGATAGCTATTAATCAAAGCGATAGCCAGCTTGGATAAACTCATTAGCCGTTACGACCTAAAGTGACAATCACGGCTTCTCGACTCCAAAATAGCCAAAAACGCTTACGTTCGATCACTTGAAACACGACTTGCCAGCCTTCAGCGGCTTGCTCATTAAGTGTTGCTTCCATTTTTTTTAGTGGTAGACCGCTGGAGCCTAAAAAGATCGTACCGCAGCCACCTTCGACGATATGAACTACCTTGTACTCTTTATAACTTGTCATTATCTTCCTAAATTAAATTTTAATTCTAATATAGACAATAACTTACATTAATAATTAGGTGACGTAAATGACATTCAATGCCTATTGAGAGTAAAGAAGCTGATATTTATATAACAAAACATAAAACTGGATGCTGCTTTTGATTAGGTATCTCTATGGCTTTGGCTTTGATAAGATCTCATCTGTTTATTTCACTATTTCGGAGCTAGTTTGAGCCAAGTCATTTCACCCAAGGCGTTAAGCCGAGGGAAACTCAGTCTTTTTTTCTGTCCACTCGAACATGAACTTTTAACATCTGAGCAGGCTGACTCGATTAGGCGTTGGCTACCCGAAGATGAACTGACTAAGGTGTCGCGTTATATTCAGCTTTCGGCCAGAGATAAAGGTTTGATGGTTAGAGGGTTCCTAAGAGGAATCTTATCCCTAGTTGCTAAGGAAACTTGTTCAAATGGAGAATCTGTTTCACCGGCGGATTGGCGTTTCGAATATGGCAAAAAAGGAAAACCTAAGCTGATCAGTGAGCAACAAGCTCAAAGTGGACTGCTGTTTAATATTAGTCATAGTGGTGACTGGCTGGTGGTCGCTGTGATGGAGGAAACTGAATATCATAAAATTAATGAACTAGGGGTAGATATAGAGCGATGTAGGCAAACGACGAACATTTATCCTATCTTGAATCATTATTTTACTCATGAAGAGTCAGAGGCCTTACTTGCGCTGCCAAATGATAAACAAAGAGAACGCTTTTTCGATTTATGGGCGCTGAAGGAGTCCTATATCAAGGCTAAAGGCCTTGGCCTGGCTTTATCTCTTAAATCATTTAGCTTCGATTTTTCTGGCATTAAAAAGGAAAAGTTAGATTTATTCGCAAAAGGTAGCTGTATTGATGTGTTACCTCTCTTTGAAGACATTCAATTAAACCTTCATCGGGGAGAGTCGGTAAAATTGGCTGATACTTGGTCGGTGTTATTCGGTAAGTTAAATGAAGATTATCGATTTGCTGTGAGTCTAGATAACGATTCAAAGCTTGATACTCATGCTCAGAAAATGGACATCACAACTCTGTTAAAAGAATTTGAATCTAATTAGTACAATAAAAAAAGAGCAGAGTGACAAAAAACATCATTGCCATTTCTGCTCGAGAGGGAGCGATAGATAATCCTTAACCTAAGCAGGAAGAACCTGAGTCAGGCATTATCGATGCGCTTTATTGCTCTTTTAGCTTAACATTCAATTAGTATTTAGCCTGCAATGTTAACCATAGCTTGTCGGTATCATTCGAGAAGCCGTAACCCGCATCGGCGCCACTGAAACTTGCGTATTTCACGCCGACATCATAGTGCTTCGCAAATGGGTAGGTTGCCGCTATGCCCCATTCCTTACCCATATCGATATCACCGTAGTCAGAATCAAACTTATGATATTTGGCGAGTAGTTTAAGCCCCGCAACTTTTGCTGTTAATACCACATGGGCATCTACGAGACCGTTCTCCCAGTTTCCCATACCGCCAAAGAGAAATTTATCTGTCCAGCCGTTGAAGGCGTGCAGTGTCGCTAGTGGCGTGATAAAACCAGCCTTGCCGTCATCAGAGCCTAAGACTTCGTAACCTATTTTGGCACCGAAGCCTTCGAAACCTACACCAGCACCCAATTTATAATAATTAGCGGTGTAACTTGTCGGGTTATCCCCGCCCTCAGATTGCTGAGCATATTCTGCTTCATAGCTGAGCTTGATAGCATCAAGCTTGAGTTTTCCTGCTGCACGAATACCGTAAGTGTCGCTTGAGAAGGCGGCAACATCTATGTTGTCAATCAGGTATGCATAGCCTGTGATATTCGCAATCTCACCCGCTTTGTAGTTTATGTTAAGCAGGTTTGTTTCGTTCTTATGCTCATCTTTGCCTGAGTCCTCAGAGAAGATGCGGTTTACGTTGTTAATATAAGAATAGTAAACCGTGAGGTTTTCAAGGGCGGTATTCTTTACCGAGAAGGCATCATAAGTTTGCTCATTTTGACGGAAACCTACGCCACCGACGAATCTTTGATTATCCAGCAATATTCGCTGACGACCATATTTGACCAAGGTTTCAGCTGGGCCTCGATAGCCGATGAATGCCTGATTGATCTGAGTGTATTCATAATCGCCGATCAGTGGTTCGTTGTCGGTGGAGCGTACATCATCGACTTCAGTCAGTGCAAACAGCTTGTAGATATCACCGGTCTGGTAGGTTAAGCGAGTACGTAATGTGGTTTGATTTTGATTATCGACCGTATCTACATCGGCATCTTCGTAGCGTAAACGAAATTGTAGATTAATTTTTGAATCATCGATAAAGGCTTTCTTTAATGGGTCTACGCTGTCAGCGGCAACCGCAGAGGCTGAAAGAGAAGCTAAAATTGCTAGGGTAAGTGCACGAACTTTCATTGTGTAGTCCTTATGTTTCATCATTGCTCAGTGACTGTTATAGATGTGAACTGGAATTGCTTGTTTGATCTGAAACAAACTTCATCTATGATTTTGATATGGTGTCAATAAGTGTGACGAAGATCGTTGACTTATCCAGATTCCGTATTACCTATAAAGTAGTATTTTTAGCTTTTTCTAATTTAGGTTTTTCGGATGATGCAGGCCTGAAATAGGAACTTTGATTGGTTTGCAACGGTTTAATGAAGCTGGTATCAATGAGGAAAAGCATAGGTTCAATTGTTGAACCTATGCTTATGTAAAGTCGTAATGTCAGTAACTAAAAAAACACCCAAGGTGAGAATTTTGGGTGTTTTAGAGGCCTGTTTTAGTCTGTTTTAATCTAGCGAATAGTATTAAAAAACAGCTTTGCTCACTTGAGTCTTAGTGGGTTCCATTCACTGGCTTTAAAGGCACGATTTCAAAGTCAGGTTTAAATTCGACTAGGCTAGAAGCTATCTTATTGAATGCCGTCTTGTCGCCGCTTAACTTTGCTGTACCATTTAACAGTAACGTTTTGAGTTTAGTTTGACCCATAAGAATACGAGTCACGTCGGCTTTATTGACTGTCAGGTTTGCATCGGCTGGCTTAGGCTTTGTCACTTCTATGTTACTCAAGTTACCGTTACTCATCTCTACATATAGAATACGCTTGTCGTCCGGAGTGATGATGTTCATCGTCACCAGACCTTGCTTAGCTGCCTTAATACTGTCGATTTTGACCGCCAGGAAGTCGAACAGAGTTGGCATATCCATTTCGCTGATCACATCCGCTGACGCTGTTTTAGGCGCTCCAGGCATGATGCCTATTCTTAGCTCCTGAGCGCCAGTGAGGTAGATGTTTCTCCAACCGGCGGTTTCAGACTGATAACCGAGTTGCTCATAGGTATCGGCCAGTAGCTGACGTGCGGTATTGTTACCAGGATCGGCCATCACCACCTTATTCATTGCAGTTGCCACGAAGCGATACTCACCTTGTGAGTAGTCAGATTGAGCGCGCTTAATTACGGCATTGGCACCGCCCATATAATCGACAAATTTAGCGGCTTCTGGGTGGGTTGGCAGAGGATTTAGATTAGCCGGGTTCATGTCAAAATAACCTAAGTACATGTTGTAGACAGCCTTGGCATTATGACTGTAAGAACCATGATAGCCATTGGTATGCCATGACTTGATGATAGATTCAGGGATCGTTTCTTGGATCGCATCCCCTATATCCTGAATGGTGACTCCTTGGTTAGCCAGGCGCAGTGTCTGATTGTGAATTAAGCCATAGTTATCTCGTTGTAGCCTAAGGAAATCGTTGATCTCACTATTGCCCCAAATCGGTGCCGTGTGGGCAGAGAATAAGGTTTTGACTTCGCCACCGAAAGTGTTGATCATCGTGTTAATATCTTTGGACCACTTAAGGGCGTCACGCACTTTGGCGCCGCGCAAGGTATAGATATTGTGCATTCCCTGATAGGTGAGCTCGGCGGTCCACAATGCCTTCATTGAGGGAATATAGGTGATCATCTCTGAGGTGGCTTCGGTACCCGAGGCGTCCATAAATACCATTTCTAAGCCATCTATGGTCAGTGTTTCCCACTTGCCTTCACTGTTTAAGGTGTAGTCGGGTTTGACATAGGTTATCTCACCTTTCGATAATCCCTTCCCCAGGGCCGCATCGACGATACCGTGATCATTTTTGTCTAAGGTCGAGCCGTATTGATATGCGACGCGTCGGCTCATGGCATTTCCAGCTAGTACGTTTTCGTCGACAATTTCTTTGGTTATATTGTTGGAACCATACACTTTTACATCAGGGTAGAGTTCCTGCACCCCACGTGAACCACCGAAATGGTCGACGTGGCTGTGGGAGTAGATCATGGCAACAACCGGAAGATCACCACCTTCGGGTAAATTCTTCATGGCAAATTTGAGTGATAGTTTGGCCGCTTCCTTGGTTAGCAAGACATCATAGGCAATCCAGCCGTGTTCGGAGCGGATCAGTGTCATGTTGGCAAGATCGGTACCGCGAATTTGGTATATACCGTCGCGTACCTTATATAAACCGTCGGCCACCATATTCAATTTTGCTTGACGGTATAGGGATGGGTTTACAGTATCTGGGGCTTTACCACTGATATATTCAAAATCGGCGCGCAAAATAGCCGCTGTCTTGCTATCTAGCTTGGCGATAAGGTTTTTTGAGGCCTGATCGAAGGCTGCAGTATCTGAGAAGTTTAGATGCTTTGCGAAGTCATTATTGGCTTGAGCTGTTTGAGCCGTCGCATCTTTGCCCTGATAGTTAACGCTGATGCTTTCGTGCTCATGCTGAGCGGCAAGGCTATTGAAAGACAAGACCGCTATGATTGATACAGAGATAAGTGATTTTTTCATGGAACTACCTTGGTCAAAGTGTATTGATTGACGTCAGTATATCCAGCTTGAATAGATTAATAATTAGCGCTAACCTTGAAGTTAATATTTATATTGTGAATATTAAAACTGTTTTAAAATATACTCAGGAACCTGCTATGCCCCAACAGAAACATTTTGATCTCAACCTTTTACGTGTTTTTATTACGGTATGTAGGGTGGGATCTTTCAGTAAGGCCGCAGAGGAGTTAGACCTCACCCAATCTTCCGTGAGCAATGCGATTAACCGGCTTAAATCTACCGTGGGAGAAGATCTCTTTATTCGAGTGGGCAGGGGGGTCAAACCGACGGCTGGAGCACTTAGCTTGTATGAAGAGTTTAAGGAGCCGCTATCGAGTATCGAGCAATCCTTACAGGGGATGAAGGTGTTTGATCCCCTATGTAGTGAGCGTACGTTTTATGTATATGCTCATGAAACGACAATAGGCTTGCTACATAAGCGAGTAAATGATCACCTTAAATCATTGTCTGTCGATATTGTATTTCGTGAAATACCGATACAGGAAGAGCAACTTCAATTAGATCTTCAGCTCGAAGCTGTCGATCTGGCTATTGACCTGACCAAGCCTGAATTAGCATCTTTCTCGAACGAACTCTTGATGCAAGATAATTTGGTATGTGTGGTAAGAAAGGGGCACCCGAGAATATCAAACACCCTGAGCCGTGAGCAGTATTTTAGTGAGAAGCATATCGTTTTGAATATGAAACGGGGTAACTTGAGTATGGTAGATTTTCTAACCGATGAAGTCTTACCTCACAGAGAGGTGTATTGTGAGCAATCCTCTATTCTCGCTATGTTGGCGACCGTGGCTAAATGTGATGCTATCGCTGTCGCTGCTCAAACCTTTTCTCAAGAATATGCCGAGCTGTTCGGCTTACAGGTACTGCAGCCACCTCTCGATACTCGTGCTATTAACTATCATATGGTTTGGAGTAAGAAGTTAGATCGAAATCCTGCGAGTATCTGGTTAAGAAATACTTTAAAAAAGTTAATCAACGAGTAATGCATTAGCTTTTTATTTGAGAGACAGAGAATGAGCATTTATGTTTACCTTACGTAACGGCTAAAGCTAATCGTGGAGGTTACTGTGGTTGATTATCTCTAGTGTTTTTTGTTGATTACTAGAGATATTTCTTCTAAAGAAAGATGAGCATGGCTCACCTTTCTTTCATTAAAACCTTATTATTCTTCCGCTTATTGCCTGGCTAAACGATGATTTTCTGGTGGAGTCTCAAAATCACTACGGTAAGGGTTAATATCTAATCCACCACGACGTGTATAACGAGCATACACGGTTAGTTTGGTGCAATTGCAGAAACGTTTCAGATCGACAAAGATACGCTCGATACACTGCTCATGAAACTCATTATGCTGGCGGAATGAGATGAGATACCTGAGTAGCTTTTCTCTATCGATTTTTGGCCCCTGATAACGGATCATCACACTGCCCCAATCGGGCTGAGAGGTGATCAAACAGTTAGATTTAAGCAGGTTAGAATTAAGCGTTTCGGCAACGACCGCTTTCTCGTCTGTGCTGTTCTCAAGGTATTGAGGGTTAAAATTGTAGTCATCAACTTCTATATCAAGATCGTCGATACAGGTTCCTGGAAGTTCAACGATGCGTTGGCTAGCGAACTGTTTAGGTTCAAATATCTTAACGCTGACATCGCCTACGGCACATCTTGACAAGTCTTGGGTTAAGGTGGCCTGTACTTGTTCTATATCGTCGAATTTGGTTTGATTGAAACTATTGAGATAGAGCTTAAATGACTTAGATTCGATCAAGTTGTCGCTATCATAGCAGAGTTGAAACTCGGCTATGGCAACGACTGGCTTGCCTTTGGCATTGAGCCAAGATAGTTCATAACCCGTCCAGATATCAGTGCCATGAAAAGGCAAACTTTCATTGAGTTCGAGTGCATCACGATTAAGTTTACGCGGAACCCCTTGCAGCAAAGATGCGTCATACTCGGCCTGATAGCCCGTTGCTTTACCCAGTGTTAAGCCACTGAGTGCCTCGGCATCCGTATAGGGATCATGAACTTGTGTCATCAATAGATATTCCATGTCAAAATAGGAGTACATTATACTCAAATTTTGGACTCCTGCTAAGTGTCTTCTCTACCTGCTTTAGATAATTTCTTGAAAATATATCAACTGGCTTATCTCGAAAAGCTAGGTGAATCTCCGCGTTACTACCCTAGAGGTGAAGGATCTATTTGTATTGAAGGGGAGTTTGAACCCAGTAATTACGATGAGTCTAATGAAGAGGTCACCGTATGTTGGAAGCCGGTAAGAAGAGAAGAGCCAGGATCTTTTTCTAATGTTGAGATTGCGTTAGATATAGAGTTAAGCCCAGACATAGGGGCATTTTTTGGCGAATATTTCTCAGCTCCTCTGCTGTTTAATTGTGATTGGGGACAAGGGGAGCTATTACAGGTATGGAATCAGACAGATTTTGAATACCTACAGCAAAATATGATTGGTCATTTGATGATGAAGAAGAAATTAAAGCAAGCACCTACCTGGTTTATCGGTGTGCTAGGTGATGGAGATAAGATGCTAACGGTAGATAATAGTGATGGCAGCGTCTGGATTGAGATCCCTGGTGAAGCGCCATCTGAAAAATTAACTAGCAGTTTAAATGAGTTTATTGCCCAACTAACCCCTAGAATTGCGCCTCCTGAGCTTCATATCGAGGAGCCTATGCCTGAGTTGGACCATCCGGGAATTTGGAATCGGTTTAAGTTAATGTGGCGAAACCTGCGCGGTAAGTAACAAGATATTATGCGCGAACTCTTGGGGGTTATTGGACCTCATTGCTTCTAGCTAAAGATGATCCCAAGAGATGTTTGACACGATTCGGCAGCTGTCACAGCGAAAGTGGAACATGTCTAATAAAGGTTCATCGAGAAGCCAGTTTTTATTGCCACAACGGGGGCAGGGGCGAGTTTTCTCGCTTGCTAGATTATCTCCGCCGACACGATAGAGGTAATAATAGGTTGGGATTCTTGTTAAGTATTCGATGCGACCTCTCAGATCCCAGCCTCGGCGAAATAGATCACTCGACGTAGACGTTAACTCCTCTAATGCTGCAAACTCAGCTTTTGTTGCTGCAGCCATCTGCAGTTCGTCACAGGCTTGCCACTCAGTTTGCCAGCGAATGATGCGTTTATGATCGCCATTGAATGTTGCTGGCAGCTGGTAGAGTGGGATGGGCTGCAAGGTATCACCGTTTCGTACTGGTGAGCACATGTGCACATAGCTGGTATAAACAAGCTGCCAACTTGGTGTTTCAGAGCTGCTGATTTCTGAATTGATGTCTTGACCTATGTATTTTTCTCTCGGGGCGAGTATTTTTGACTCTGTCAGTTCGACGAGTGCTCTTTCAACCCATGGGCTGTTAAAACGTTTCGCTAAACTACTTTTCTCTGGCATCAAGAGCCTGACTCTAAACTCTCCATCATTGAATGCCACGGCGAATTCACGGCCTAAAATTTGCCCATTGGCTCTATAAGCTTCGAGTAACCCATTAATTGTTTTTTCGGCTGCTGTTATGGTGGTGTTGTCAAAACATTCAAATCTTAATTCAACAACATGCATTATTTTTTCACCTTCATTTTATGGTTTTCAAGCTGTTCTAATCGAGAATTAAGGTTTTGGTAGGCTAGTTTTAATTGAGTAAGCTCTGCTTTTAACTGATCAAGTTCGGACTTACCTTCATCAGGGACGACCGCTGCATGCATTTTACCCTGACTCGGGATCTTCTCTATTGAGCTAGCATCCATCGCCCTAAATTGCTGCAGGCCCTGGATCAGTATGGGCATAGGAATACTGTTGCCAATTTTTGTTTTGATCAGTGCAAGGCTAGGTTTTTTTCCTGCAATCGATATCGATTTAGCCGCTACCAATATTTGTTCTATTGGGCTCATAGTTGGTTATCTTTCTCACTTGTTTAGTAAATGTGACCAGTATGATCTGAGTTTACTACATTAAATCCTTATTTAACAAAAGGATGTATTATTGGCTTGTTTTTTGCTTTCTCTGAGGTTATCTATAATAAAGAAACAGGAAGTCATAGTGAAAACAAATTTAATTGGTTTGGCATTAATTGGTATTACAAGTTTAAGCTTATCTGGCTGCGTACTCAATATTGGTGATGGGGAATCGGGATGGAATGGTCAAGAGGGCTGGGAAGAGACTCAAGATACCAATCGTGAAAACTTGGCTAGATTAAGTCTGGGTATGACTCGAGATCAAGTTACCGTCTTGATGGGAACTGCAGATTTTAATGAAGCCTATATTGAGAAAGACAAAGAGGTTCATGTGCTGTTTTATCGCACACAGCGTAACAAGGGGGATGGTAAAACCACAAAAGATGAATGTACTCCTGTGGTTATCAGCAATAATACCCTTGTAGGCTGGGGAAATATGGCCTACAAAAATATCTAGTTAGTAAACTAAATTACCTAAGTTGGGCGTCTAAATGATCGATTAACTCAGACCATTGGGCGTCCTCTTCAATTGCCTCTTTTAAAAAGCTCTTCTGAGAATCATTCCAAAAATCAGCCTGACAGAGCAGAACGTTAGCGGGTACCGTATGATTTGCGATAAATGTGTTAATACTTTGTTCGCTATTATCTAATCCTAATTGATCAAAAAGATGACTAAGATCTTGAGGTGTGGTGTCCATATTGTTGGTTTCCTATCGCTTATCTGAATAACACAGGTGGCTTAAATATTAGTATGGATCAAACTTCATTAAATTGACGGATAAATAGCGCTTTATGATTAATATTTACACGCTTTAACTTGCTTGCTACATTGGTTGTTAATTGATTTAGATCAAGGGATAACTTAAACCGATGGCAACAGATAATCAAACATTAGAAACCTATCGAGCGGTATACCTTACGGCTGAAGATCTTCGTGTGGCGGCTTCGATACTTTATAACGCCTACCACGATGACCCTTTTTTTATTGAATCATTTCATTCTGGTGATCTTGCCATGTATGAGCAAAAGCTCAGAGGGGCGATTAGGGAGGAGTTAAATGAATTGTGGCAACAAGAACAGACGTTAATTGGGTTATTTGAGGGAGAGCGAATGCTCGGGGTAGCATGTATTGTGTCTCAGCAGCTGCCTCTGGGGGAGTCTCGATATTGGCATTGGCGGTTAAAGATGCTTATCAGTACCGGTTGGCAATCGACACAAGCCTTGATTAAGAAAGAGTCCTGTTTGTTAGAGCACCTGCCGAGTCCGAATTGTGGCATTTTACAATTTATTGCAGTGTCGCCTATTGAACAGAAAAAAGGCTTAGGTAGTAAGTTGGTGCAAGCGGTTTTGAGTTGGTGTGATGAGCAACCAGAAATGGATGGTATTGGTGTTTTTGCTAGTGAACAGCAACATGCTCAGTTGTTTAGCCTGCATGGTTTTACCGCCCTAGAGACTCTCTTTATCGGTAAGGTTGAGGGAGAGTTATTGTTTTATCGAGGGCAAGATAATGAGTAATCCTTTTTAGTGGCAATTTCCACTTGCTTATACTTCTGCCGGTAGTGGGCTATGGTTTTGCTTGGGTGGGTCATTTCATGTTTGAGAAAAACCGCCCGGCAACTTTTCAACATCCGCTTTATAGTTTTTTGGCGGACTGGGTGATGTTAGCTCAGAGAGTCTCACCATTATTTAAAAGATAAACTAGCAGCATGCCTCAATAGTCTGTTAGTACCAAGATTACTGCGATAAGTTATTTTACCCATTACCCATTACCCATTACCCATTACCCAGTGGGCTATTCACGAATATTCAAAATATGTGAAGTAAACATCGTCCTGAGTCTCTGTGAGATATCTCTTACATCCATGTGGGACAAAGTGGTGTGAAATTCACTGTTCATTTTTGCGGATAAAACTAACTATTAAAATTCAAATGGTTATTGGTTTTCCTTTGCTTTTTTTGTGAATGTGATTTTATTGTTTTTCTTACAGCAGGAGTATATAGCTGTCATTACAATTATCATTCTTATTAAGTTAATAGCAGAACGCTTATTGATTTCAGGATGAAACCTAATCTGTTATTAGACATTTTTACAGGGATGTAATGAGCATTTAAATGGACAAGATAGCTGATATGCAGCTCGCACTTCGAAGTGAATAATTGGTCTAATTTTGAATGTGATTTCATGGATAGATTAAAGGATGACTCTCGAGAAGAGAGGGGGACACACTTAAGGATTGAGTATGATTTGGTATAAGGATTACCAAATAAAATGGACCCAGGGAAGAGAAAGGGAGCTAGATAATTAAGGATGATGCAGGGAGCAAGTAAGTTAGCAGGATAGCTAAAAAGTATAAGTATCGGGCACGCCTAATGGTGTGCCCTTTCTTTTGCGCGTGTTCCGTCCAGAGTTAGGTTTACACTTTTCGAATCATGCAAAATATAGTATCGCCAATATTCTGGTCTTCATCTTTATTTGCTTTCGTTAGTGTGAGACATCTCTCACATGAATGTAAGACAAGAGAATTTTTTTGTCATGGTTATGCTACATGGATTGGGGTATTCTGTTTTAAAACAATGCCTTGGTGTTGTCATTGTTGTGTTTTTTAGTTAGCGCTAATCTTGGTGTTTGGTATTTGAACATTATTATTATTAAGATCATCTAGAATTTAACTCGTACAAGGAAATGTATGAAGTGAATGGATACAGTGATCAGGAAGATCGACAGTGGCAGAGGAAGCGTCACTGAAAGGATTCAGTCATGGATGAGGCGCTTTAGGATTGAGCGTCGCTATCAAGGAAGCCAGATTATCCAGGATGGAAAGATTTGCAATCTGGAAGATTGTATACACGGAATGTACTGAAAGGAATCGACAAGGAAGACTTTAGGGACACGCTCAAGGATGAGTCTGCTCGGTTAATGGATTATCGAGTAAATGGAGTAGTATACGGATAGTAAGTACGATATACAGGGATGGATTTTAGGGACACGCTCAAGGATTGAGTCAGCTCGGTTAATGGATTATCGAGTAAATGGAGCAGTATACGGATAGTAAGTACGATATACAGGGATGGATTTTAGGGACACGCTCAAGGATTGAGTCAGCTCGGTTAATGGATTATCGAGTAAATGGAGCAGTATACGGATAGTAAGTACGATATACAGGGATGGATTTTAGGGACACGCTCAAGGATTGAGTCAGCTCGGTTAATGGATTATCGAGTAAATGGAGCAGTATACGGATATAAGTACGGATATACATGGATGACCTTATGGACACGCTTAAGGATGAGTTAGCTCGGTTAATGGACTACCGAGTAAATGGAGAAGTAACAGTGGGTATTTATATCCACTATACAGGGAAATAACAGGACGTTACAGGGATGATGCAGGGAGCACATTGAACGCATGGATGGTGCAGGGAGCATAATAAATAGCAGGATTGCTTAACAAAAGAGACAAAAAGCGCGGCTTCTAGGAGCCGCGTTTTTTCTTTTCAGTATATTAGCTTTACTATCCTTACAGCCTTATTTGCACTTGCCTGTATTACAGCTGCCTTTAGAGCCACAGCTTCCGCCTACAGAACCGCGAGATTCTGGTGCATCAAGCCATTCGGGTTCCGGGAAAATTGGCCATTTAACCTTCTGTACTTTTTTCCCATGCATCCATATTTCAGCCTTATACTGATTAATACCATCGGTACTAAATTCAAGCAGATACTTAGCCTTCCATGTAAGTCCGCTGCTGCCACCTATACTTGGTCTAGCCGATTCCATTGCAATGGCGAGTAGTTGTACCTTTTGTTTATTGCACTCTCTCTGGGCAAATAGTCGACTGATTTCAGCCATCTGCCTCAATTGCCAAAAAAATGCGGCAACAACGACGAGTGCAACGATAAGTAAAAAATCTGTCATCATGATTTTATGACCTTAAATAATCCACCAATTGCAGATGCTAATTGTGGGCTTCTCTTTGGGTTACGCAGTTCAGCGAGGATCAGTGATCGTAATGCTGGTATTGCCACAATATCTGCAAAAATTTGATTGAAGAAATGCTGTTCTTGGCTTGCCAGAGCTTCTAAGAAAATAGTGCGGGTTTGCTCAAGCTTGAGTACAGTCCAATTTCTGCCTGCTATAGTGATCAAGGCTTCAGCATCGAGTATTCCTTGCTCTTGAATATGTGAAATCGCTTGCTGGGTTAATTCTTCATTCGATGCCAGAGCACGTAAAAAATAGAGCTTATTTTGCTTATCGGTACTGAGCAGTTGTTCAAAAACTCTGTTGGCGAGGCTCTTTTCAAGAGTAAGATGCTCGAAACATTGGCACAGGGCAATCTGAACTTCAATTGAGCAGTAGTCAAAGCTATTGACTAGCTGCTGGAGGTGATCGAGTTCGTTGGCTCTAACACTGATATCGGCAATCCCTTGTAGACCGACTTGTTGCCACTTATCGGCTGAGATTTGTCCGCTGAGGTATTGGTACGCATACTCATATTGAGAAGAGGCCTTACCATTAAGCTGCTTTCTCACCAGAGCATTAAACAGTGCCAGCTTTTCTGCCGATGGTTTAAAAGCGAAAGGATGATTAGCGAGCTTCTGCTGCTCTGCTTCAGTTAAATCTTTAGTTGGATCTCGCCCTAAAGCTTCTATGATCATCTTGATGAATTGGGTTCTGGGTGCGGGGGAGAGTAGGCCGCGTTCATCTAATGGTAATTTTAGAAACCAGATATAATGTTGCTGGCTCGCATCCCAAAATACGATGGCAAACTGGGCATGTCCCTGAATGGGATAAGGATAAGGTGATGCCAGATTCTCGAATTGGTGAAACGCCATCATATCGATGCTTTGCACTCTTCTGCCCATATCATAGACTTGAAACTGAGTATTTGCTGTCGATAAAAACTGGCTAAGGGTGGTGATTTCTGTCATTTTTCTGCCGTAACACTGAGATCCGTGATGTAATGGCGTCTAGTATAGGGTGAAGTGGGTTGAGATGGTATTATTTACAGGTCTCAAATTAGAGAAGCGGACATGGTTCGGCTTAAGGCCTATTTACGCTAAAAATAAGGTTACTATTTGTTGTATATAAAAACGACTCAGAAGCTACAAGAGTTAGAAGAAGAATTAAAGCGTCGTTCTCTATGGAATCTGGATGTGCCCTCAGCAGAAGCCATGGCCGATACATCACCTTTTAGCTGTGAGGCCATGTCTTTTGAAAGCTGGGTGCAGTTTATTTTTATTCCTAAAATGCGTGCCTTGATTGCCAGTAGGCAAGTGTTACCCAATAACATAGCCATCGCACCTATGGCACATCATGTATGGAATGATGTAAAAGAGCGGCACACATTAATTATGATTTTTGATGATTTGGATAAATTTCTCAGTGAACCAAGATAAAGAAGACAAACAAGTGAGTAATATGACTCACTTGAAACAAGTAGAAGAGAATCTTGCTGGCGAAGAGACAATCGAGGAAGCGCCCCCTGAGATTGAAATCTTATTTGAAGATGACGATATCGTTGCGATTCATAAACCTGCAGGTTTACTGGTTCATCGATCATATTTGGCTCGTCGGGAACGATTCTTTGCGATGCAATTGACTCGAGATAAAGTCGGCTGTCATGTTTTTCCCGTTCATCGCCTCGACCGGCCAACCTCAGGGGTATTGTTATTTGCTAAGAGCAGTGAAATGGCCAATGCGTTATGTGAGCAATTTGCTGATAAGACCATTGAAAAGCATTATCTCGCCATAGTGCGTGGCAATATGCATGAAGCGGCTACCTTAGATTATCCATTGAAAGTAGAGCTCGATGATTTGGGTGATAAGGATGTAGCTCCAGATAAACCGGCTCAAGATGCGGTGACCAGTTATCAGCCTTTGTTAAATACTGAGATCCCTTTTTCTTCTGGTCGTTATGCTTCCAGTCGTTATGCGCTGGTGAAATTAACTCCTCATACGGGGCGTAAACATCAGCTGAGACGACACATGGCGCATCTCAGACACCCAATCCTTGGTGATACAACCCATGGAGATGGTAAGCAGAATAAGTTTTTCAGGGAACATTTTTCGGTAAACAGGCTTTGGCTTATTGCTAAGCAACTCACTTTTAATCATCCCAGGACGGGAGAGCGTATGGTTATCGAAACCGAGTTAGAACATCAATGGTTCGATCTATTTAAAGGTTTAGGTTGGGACGAAGAGGCTTTGGCATCAGATACTTCATATCTGTTAGCTTAGCCAGTCTTATCCACAGCGACTACAAGATCATCAGACGTGGAGAGATCATTTTCTTGAACTTGTTCAGCAAGGCCAACAGGAATGTAATTGCTAGTATGTTGTGATGTGAAATAACGCATACGCCTGATATGAGCAGAGCGGTGAACATGCTTTATGTGCTTGCGTCTACTGAAGTGGTGCATCTTAAGGCCCTTGAAGATTCAGCCGAATAAGTTGGCATGAAGCTATCAATAAAGTATGTTTGAAGTATAAATCTAATTTAAACGCAGGGCGATCTGAAACATGAAAAAAGTGAATTTGGTTTTTGGGACTGTCTATGGTAATGCACAGTTTGTTGCAGAGACCCTGTTTGGAGTGCTAAAGGAAGAAGGGAGGGAGGTGTCGCTGTTGATGCATGATCAACTGGACGGTTTTGTCCCTCCACAAGATGAGCTGTTATTGGTGATTTGTTCCACCACAGGCCAAGGCGATGTGCCTGAAGATATACAACCATGGTTTGAAAATTTAAAATCTACAGCGCCATACATGCCCCAATTGAAATACGGGGTGATAGCCTTAGGCGATTCCAGCTATGAGACCTTTTGTGGAGCTGGGGTCAAGTTTGATGAACTGCTTACAGAATGTGGTGCTAAACGTATCGGTGAAGTACTGAAAATCGATGCATGTGAAACAATGGAACCAGAGGTAGAAGCGAAGGCATGGCTGCAAAGTTGGAACGCATTAATCGATATGGAAATGGTTGCCTAAGATATATTAGTCAACACTGGTTTAAATTTGCGCAGAGGCTGAGTCAAGCGCTGTTAATCCCGATTGCAATTTTACCCGCTGCTGGCGTGATGATAGGTTTGGCATCGAATCCTCTGCCATTTATTCCTGACGCAATCTCTTTGGTCATGCTTGCGGTGGGGAAGCTCATCTTTACCATGATGCCCATGCTATTTGCCGTCGCCGTATCCATCGGATTTTGTAAGGATCAAGGTATAGCCGCATTCACTGCGGTTTTTGGCTTTGGTGTCTACCTTTCAAGCATGGCTGCGCTAGCCGAGGTCTATGGCATATCGACTCGGATGCTATGGGGGATTAATACCATAGACACTGGCATTGCTGGTGGCATGCTAGTTGGGGCCGTGACTTGTCTCGCCGTTAAACAGAGCGAAAATGTACGGCTTCCTGCCGTATTTTCTTTCTTTGAAGGAAGGAGAAGCGCTCCGTTACTGATGATCCCTCTCTGTATCGCACTCTCATATCTGCTCATAAATATCTGGCCTAGCTTATCACTGCAAATAGAGCGATTTTCTGATTGGGTTGTTTACCAAAAACCAGCACAAGCGTTTGCGCTCTATGGAACCGTGGAGCGGTTACTTATCCCATTGGGTCTGCATCATATATGGAATGCACCATTTTATTTGGAGATGGGACAATTTGTGAAAGAGGGGGAGGTTATCAGGGGGGAGGTTGCTAGGTATCTTGCCGGCGATCCTTTGGCCGGTAATTTAGCCGGAGGCTATCTGATTAAAATGTGGGGGCTCCCTGCCGCTGCTATTGCCATCTGGCGATGTGCAGATAAGACTCAGAGAAATCGAGTCGCAGGCATTATGATCTCAGCCGCTTCAGCCAGTTGGTTAACGGGGGTGACCGAACCCATAGAGTTTGCCTTTATGTTTGTCGCTCCTTTTCTATTTTTACTGCATGCTTTAATGACCGGGCTGGCATATGCAGTTTGTATCTCGTTGGATATACATCACAGTCTGGTATTTTCACATGGGTTGGTCGATTTTACTCTTTTGTTTAATAACTCACAAAATAGCGAATGGTTTCTGATTTTAGGTCCGATCACAGCATTGATTTATTATTTAGTCTTTCGGGGCTCTATTTTATTCTTTAACCTTAAAACCCCTGGCCGGATGGAAGAGGAGCTGCAGCCGAAGGCTAGCCTAAGAACCATAGTTAACGCGCTGGGCGGTGCAGATAATATCTTAGATCTCAATGCATGCCTGACTCGGCTTAGGATCAGCGTAAAGCAACCGGGTTTAGTCGATAAACTCAGGCTAGAGCAGCTTGGCGCTAAGGGGGTCGTGGTCGTTGGCAAGGGTATACAAGTCGTTTACGGCACTAAAGCGGAAAGCTTACGCAGATTATTACAGCGATATATAGATACTCGCTCTTGATCCCCACGATAGTATGTTGACATTTCACTTTAGATTTATGAATTAATTTTACGAATTATAGGGGGAAGAATGGAAAGGAAAGTCTTGATAACAGACTGTGCCGATGCACAGGGACTGATCACAAAGATAACGGGTGTATGTTTTAAACATCAGCTTAATATCATTAAAAACAGTGAGTTTGTCGATAACGCTCAGGGGCGCTTCTTTATGCGAACTGAGCTTGAAGGGGTGTTTGATGATTCACTGATCTTATTTGACTTGAATGAAGTGCTTCCTGATTCGAGCCATGTGAAGCTAGTGAGCTTAAGTAAGAAGCGTATTGTGATCATGGTGACTAAAGAGGCACATTGTCTCGGTGATATCTTGATGAAGGCCTACTATGGCGGTCTAGATGTTGAAATTGCTGCGATAGTGGGGAATTATGAGACTCTTGAACCGCTAGCGGTTAAATTTGATATACCTTTTCATTTTATCTGTCATCAAGATATGACTCGCCTTGAGCATGAGAAGAAGATGATCGAGGTGATAGAGGCTTATCAGCCCGAATATGTGGTGCTCGCCAAGTTCATGCGTATCTTAACCCCTGAATTTGTAGCAAGGTATCCCAATCGCATCATCAATATTCATCATTCTTTTTTACCGGCATTTATAGGTGCCTCCCCCTATCGTCAGGCTTGGGAGAGGGGGGTGAAAATCATTGGTGCAACGGCGCATTTCGTGAATAACTGTTTAGACGAAGGGCCTATCATCAAGCAAGATGTTATTCCGGTGGATCATAGTTTTAGTGCCGAAGACTTAGCTAAGAACGGACGAGATGTTGAGAAGAGTGTATTAAGTAAGGCGCTACAGTTGGTATTACATGAAGAAGTTATCGTGTATGGGAATAAGACTGTGGTATTTTAAGTCACATAGGGTTTTAAAGGCGCAGGTGCGCCTTTAAATTATTCAGGAAATATTATGTGGAGTATTAAAAGTTCACGGGTAATACTTTAGATCTAGTGTTGTTCATAGCCAGATCAGTTATCGATGTCGTTCCTTGAATAAATGGAGCTATTTTTTTTGCTACGTGATTTGAGCCATTGGAAATAGCAAACTCATGAAAACTCTCGCCATTACAGACTAATCTTGGAAATATTCTGCGTTTGTTTATTTTATTTTTCATCATGGTTCTATTAAATCTGTATAAATTATCGGTTAATCCGGTCTTACAAATTTCTATAAGCTTCTGTTCCAGCTTAGGTTCCATTGCAGCCGAGGCGTTGAATGTAAGAGAGGTTAATATCAATGCCGTTAGTGTCATTACTTTTTTCATGTGTCGCTCCTAGCGTTACGTTATTAATACTTGAATAAATAGTTTGTTTTTGACATTGGTATATTAAAGCGGAGTTTTATAAATATAGCTTTATTGTATTTGTATCTAAGTGTATCTAAGTGTATCTAGACGTAAAGGTGGGTTCAGGAGGTTTCTGAAGGTAACAAAATATTATTGATTATTACTCTTAGTTATTTTAAATTTAGTTTTATTATATAGAAAAGCAAGATTTTTAACGATTGGTAAGTATCATACTTTAATATTCTTATAATCTATTTGTGTTAATGGTTTTCAGGTGAAGTAAGTATTTTTTATAGATAATAAAAAAGAGCCAGTAAAGGCTCTTTATGACATAAGTAATATAGAATATTAACTTTAATAGTTAACGGCCATTATTTCATCCGAACCATAGGTCATAGCAATATCTTTAATTGTTACCGTTCCCTTCATATAAGGGGAGATCTTGTTCGCCGTTTTATCTGCTCCATGGCTCAATGCAAATTGATGGAAGTTTTCGCCATTACAGACTAAGCGTGGGAAAATTCTCTGCTTGTTAATGTGGTAGCTCTTCATGGTATCTCTAAACTTATAAAGGCTGTTACTGGCTCCGGCTTTACAGACGGCCACAAGGGTGTTTTCCATATGAGCCGTCATGCCAGCTGAAACTGAAAATGCCATTGGAGATAGAGCGAACACTGCGATAGCGAGTAGTTTTTTCATGGGTTGCTCCTAGCGTCTTTTTCTTTAAGGGTTGTTATGATTTAAGCTGGTTTCTGCTAGGAATGCTGTAAGCTAGTTGTATACAAGTGTATCAGGATGTGGCGCTGGGAACAGAGTGTTTCACTGAGTAACAATTTGTGTTTTTAACTGAGTTGGCATAAAAAATCCCACCAAAAGTGGGATTTTAAAGATTGTCATCTTATCTATCAGCAAAGGTGACTAGCAGAGTAAACGGGCTAATTTTAGTCAACGATTCTTAGTAGTTCATTGATACCGACTTTACCGCGAGTCTTAGCATCTACTTTCTTGACTATGATGGCGGCGTAGAGGTTATATTTGCCACATTTTGAAGGTAAGGTACCCGATACCACGACAGAGCCGGCAGGAACGCGACCATAGTGGATTTCGCCAGTTTCACGATCATAGATACGTGTGCTTTGACCAAGGTAGACGCCCATAGAGATCACGCTGCCCTCTTCGACGATAACACCTTCCACGACTTCAGAACGTGCACCGATGAAACAGTTATCTTCGATGATAGTTGGACCTGCTTGTAATGGCTCTAATACCCCCCCTATGCCGACGCCACCTGATAAGTGGACATTCTTGCCAATCTGGGCACATGAACCTACTGTGGCCCAAGTATCGACCATGGTGCCTTCATCGACATAAGCACCAAGGTTTACGTAAGAAGGCATTAGCACTGTGTTTTTGCCGATGAAAGAGCCTTTACGTACTGTTGCCGGTGGTACGACACGGATAGCCTCTTCTCTGAAGCGCGCTTCATCATAATCGGCAAATTTCATCGGGACTTTATCGAAGTATTTAGTCTCTCCGCCATCGATAACACCGTTATCGAAAATTCTGAAGGAGAGCAATACAGCTTTCTTCAGCCATTGGTGTACGTGCCATTGGCCATCAATCTTCTCAGCGACTCTGGCTTCACCCTTATCAAGCATGTTAATCACTTTCTCAACATCAGCACGTACACTTGCATCTACTGTGCTAGGGCTGATCTCGGCGCGAGCTTCAAAAGCCGCCTCTATACGTTGGCGTAAAGCCTCCATTTACTTCTCCAGAATAAGTTATAAGTGAATGTTATATTAAAAACAGTGAATATTTATATGTTTGAGCTAATTTTGCTGTGGCCGATCTAGCGCTTGAGTCAAGTTATCACTCAACTCCTGCTGTTGAATCTGGCTCAATTGTTCTCCATCGGCATTCTGTAACATGAAGAAGTCCTCTGCACGCTCGCCTATGGTGGTTATCTTTGCGGCCATCAGCTTTATGTTACATCGGTATAATGTATCGCCGACTTTGGCTAATAGCCCCGGGCTATCTAAAGTGATGAGCTCCATCATGCTGGTTCCATGACGGCGTGATGGCAGGAAACTCACCTGAGTTTGCACTTTAAATTGCTTCATCTTGCGAGGGAGCTTCTTAAACTTAGGTAATTTAGGTGTGTCACCACTTAGGGCTTTTACCAGTGCCTTTTTAATTCCTTGAATACGTGCTATCTGTGCGACTGGGCTCCCATCCTGCTCTAAAATGACAAAAGAATCCAGCGCATAATTATCTTTTGAGGTCATGATGCTGGCATCATGGACATTGATGTTTTTATTGTCGAGCAAGGTCATCACTGTGGCGAACAGCTTAGGTTTATCCTGTCCATAGACAAATAGCTCGGTGCCGCCTCTGGTCGTATGCTTGGAGAGTATGACTAATGGCTCATCATGTTTGTGCTTGATGATGGCTTCTGAGTGCCAGGCTATCTGATTGGGCTGGTGGCGTAAAAAGTAATCGGCTTTAAATCTTTGCCATAACGCATCTAAACTCTTCTCTTTAATGCCTCGTCTGAGCAACTCTTTCTTGGCTTTAGCTTGATTTTCTCTCACCCGAGCCCTGATATCGACGGGTTTTTCTTTGCCTCTGGCTAACACCCTTTGGGTCGAAAAGTAGAGATCTCGCAGCAAAGAACCTTTCCAGTTGTTCCATGTTTTCTCATTGGTAGCACAGATATCGGCTACCGTCAGGCAATAAAGGTAGCTGAGGTGGACCGCATCACGGACCTTATCGGCAAATTCCGCCACCACATCGGGATCTGAAATATCGCGTCGTTGAGCCGTGATTGACATAACCAAGTGATTTTCTACCAGCCAGGACACTAGTCTTCCATCGTGATCATTGAGGCCGTGAAGTTTACAGAAGTCCCTCGCATCTATGGCGCCTAACTTACTGTGATTACCACCTCGCCCCTTAGCGATATCGTGAAAGATAGCGGCTAAAACCAGTAAGCCTTTCTTGGGCAGTTGATTGATCAGCACTGATCCCAGAGGGAACTCATCTTTCTGCTCCGGGTGAGAGAAGCGATCTATGTTTTGTAGCAGCCTGTGAGTATGTTCATCGACCGTATAGGCATGAAAGAGATCAAATTGCATCTGCCCCTCGATATTTCGCCATGCCGGTAGGTAGGCAGATAACACACCGTGACGATGCATCAAGGACAGCGAGGCAATGCCTCTGGGGTGTCTTAATATCTCTAAAAATATCGCTCTGCAATCGGCGTGGTTCATCAAGGGGTGGGGCTGCTGACGTCTGGCCTTACGCAGGCTTCTCAATGTCGGTGCATATATCCCTTTGATGTTAGAGTTTTTTGCCACATGCAGGAAAAGCTTCATTATTTCTACGGGCTGCTCGAAGATATCGGCGGTCAGGGATTCGATATAGGTGCCGCGTAGTTGATAATTATCATTTATCTTCTTTATTTCCAGTGCCTTGGTATGGCCTAGGGTTGCACGCTTAAACAGTTGTAATAGCATCTGGTTAAGCTCCATCACACGTCTGACCGTGCGATAGTAGCGTTTCATCATCTGCTCGACACCGAGTTGAGTCGAATCTTCATAGCCCATAAGATCGGCAACTTGGCGTTGAAGGTCGAACAAGAGTCGGTTTTCATCTCTGCCGGAGATAAGGTGCAGGGCAAACCTGAGTTCCCACAGGAAATACTGGCATTCGAGTAGCTCCTCGAGCTCATCCCTATCGAGAAAACCATGTTCGACCAGATCTTCTGCCTTGGCAGCATCGAAGTGCCTCATCGCTACCCAAGCGACCGTATGTATGTCTCTCAATCCCCCCGGGCAGGTCTTAAGGTTAGGCTCAAGATCGAATGCACTGGCCCTGGCGTGGCGAGCTAATTGCTCTTCTCGCTTGGCGATAAAAAAGTCACTTGCCGGCCAAAAATCGTCTTTGCGAATGCTCTGATACAGAGATTGGTAGAGCGTCATAGGGCCACATAATAATCTGGCCTCGAGCAGGTTAGTCACAACAGTGACATCATGACGACCTTGCTCTAAGGTTTGTGCCACAGTTCGTACACTATGCCCAACTTCTAGGCCTGCGTCCCACAGGAAGGCGATATACTGGCTGAGGGCGGTCTCCGCATCAGGACAAAGGTCAAACTCGACTAAAAATAGCAGGTCAACATCGGAATGTGGATGCAATTCGGCTCGTCCATATCCGCCAACGGCGATAAGTGCGATAGAAAATTTGTCAAGTCCGTGGCTTAACCACTCCTGTTGCAGTATCGAATCGACAAACTGACTACGCTGGGCGACGAGTTGTTTGATGGGGTCTTTATTGCGAAAGCGAGTCAGTAGTTCATCATTTTGATCGAACAGTGCCACCTTGGCAATTTGCGCCGATTCAATGGTCATATAGTTCCCTTAATCCCTAAGCTAGCGGGTTGAGCACACAAAAGTACCAATTAACTTAACTGGTACTCAGTATGGAAGAGGCTGACTATTATCAGTGGTTGATGATTCTTGGGAAATCTTCCTCTGAGCGTAGGGTCAATACTTCAACACCAGTCTTGGTGATCAGCAAGGTATGTTCCCATTGGGCGGAGTTTTTACCATCGGAAGTGGTCACTGTCCAGTTGTCATCCTTATCTAAAATACAGGTGTGACGACCCGCATTTATCATGGGTTCAATAGTGAAACACATGCCTGGACGTAAAACTGTTTTATCGCTATTTTTGTAGTGCATGACCTGAGGCTCTTCATGGAAGCCTGCACCTATGCCGTGACCACAATAATCTTTGACTATGGTGTATTTTTCCAGGCCGGTTTTCTTGGTCTTGATAAACTTCTCGACTATGGTGCCAATTTCACCCAATTTCATTCCCGGACGCACCTTACGTATGCTGGCATATAGACTTTCTTGAGCGACACGGCACAGGCGCATATCCTTGGGGCTAACATCACCAATTAAAAACATCTTAGATGTATCGCCATGGAAGCCATCTTTGATCACGGTAATGTCGATATTGATGACGTCACCGTCTTTCAGGGCTCGGTCGCTGGGAATACCATGGCAGATCACCTCATTGACAGAGGTGCAGATAGACTTGGGAAAGCCATGATAATCGAGAGGGGCCGATATCGCGCCATTATCTTCGGTAAACTTGGCACAGATATCATTTAGCTCGTTAGTGGTGACACCGGCTTTTACGAAGGGGCCCACCATCTCTAAGACTTCGGCCGCTAACTTGCCTGCAGCCCGCATTTTCTCTATCTCTTCAGCAGTCTTTATCACTATACTCATTTAGCTATCTCTCGTGTCTCGATTTATGAGGGTTTTAGTGCGCATTTTATTAGTGTAAAACACACGGAAAATTTGTGTTCTCGGTCCTAATATGGTATAAAGCGCGCCGTTATGTTTGACTCTAATCTCATCTTTGGTGGTGTGAAGATACTCACTATTCAATGTAATAGGGATTCTAGCAAAAAACCTAGGATGTAGAGTTAAGATGGCGGCCATTATACATGGCTATTTATTAAATACTAAATCACACACGTATCGACACATTCTTCGGGGTGCCTGTATAGGTCGAAGATATGGGATGCGTGGAGGTCTAACCCCCAAATAATTTAAGGTAATAAAATGACTACAGTTTCAATGCGCGACATGCTTAAAGCCGGTGTTCACTTCGGTCACCAGACTCGTTACTGGAACCCAAAGATGAAGCCTTTCATCTTTGGTGCCCGTAATGGTGTTCACATCATCAATTTAGAGCACACTGTGCCTATGTTCAATGAAGCGCTTGCTTTCATCAGCAACGTTGCTTCAAAGAAAGGTAAGGTTCTTTTTGTTGGTACTAAGCGTGCTGCAAGCGAAGCAATCAAAGAGTCTGCAATTTCTTGTGACCAGTACTATGTTGATCACCGCTGGTTAGGCGGTATGTTGACTAACTGGAAAACAGTGCGTCAATCAATCAAGCGTCTTAAAGATCTTGAAAGCCAGTCTGTAGATGGTACTTTCGACAAGCTTACTAAGAAAGAAGCTTTGATGCGTACTCGTGAACTTGCGAAGCTAGACAAGTCTCTTGGTGGCATTAAGAACATGGGCGGTCTGCCTGACGTTCTTTTCATTATCGGTGCAGATCACGAGCACATCGCTGTTAAAGAAGCTAACAACCTGGGTATCCCAGTTGTTGCTATTGTTGATACTAACTCTTCACCAGACGGCATCAACTACATCATTCCTGGTAATGATGACGCTATGCGTTCTATTCGTTTGTACACTGAGTCTGTTGCTTCTGCCGCTAAAGCTGGCCGTGGTCAAGATCTTGCTGTTCAAGCGGAGCAAGACGGTTTCGTAGAAGCCGAATAATAGGGTCGATGATTTTCATCCCTTATTAACCAAGATACATGATTGGTGAGCAGGGGCCTTAAGGCCCCTGTTTTATATCTAGTGAATTTGTAGACTTATCTATAGAGGATTTAACAATGGCAATTACTGCTGCCCAAGTTAAAGAACTTCGTCAACGCACTGGCGCTGGCATGATGGATTGTAAGAAAGCGTTGGTTGAAACCGATGGTGACATCGAACTAGCGATTGATAACATGCGTAAGAGCGGTGCTGCGAAAGCTGCTAAAAAAGCAGGTAACATAGCTGCTGAAGGTACTATCCTGATTAAAAATGGCGAAGGTTTCGCTGCACTTTTAGAAGTTAACTGTCAAACAGACTTCGTGGCAAAAGATGCAAGCTTCCTAGCATTCGCTAACGGTGTACTAGAGGTTGCAGCTGCATCTAAAGTATCTATCGAAGAGTTGAAAGCTCAGTTCGAAGAAACACGTGTTGCATTAGTGACTCAAATCGGTGAAAACATCAACGTTCGTCGCGTTGAGTACATTGATGGTGCAAACCTTGCCTCTTACCGTCACGGTGAGCGTATCGGTGTTGTTGTAGCCGGTGAAGCTGACGAAGAAACGCTAAAGCACGTCGCAATGCACGTTGCTGCTTCTAAGCCTGAATTCGTTAACCCTGAAGATGTTCCAGCTGATCTAGTGGAAAAAGAAAAAGCACTTCAGATCGAAATCGCTATGAACGAAGGCAAGCCTGCAGAGATTGCAGAGAAAATGGTTTTCGGTAGAATGAAGAAGTTCACTGGTGAGATATCTCTTACTGGTCAAGCTTACATCATGGAGCCTAAGAAAACTGTTGGTGCAATTCTTAAAGAGAAAGGCGCTACTGTATCAGGCTTCGTTCGTTTAGAAGTTGGCGAAGGTATCGCGAAGAAAGAAGAAGATTTTGCTGCTGAAGTTGCTGCTACCATAGCTGCTACTAAGGCTTAATCTCCTGTTGTAAGCACTCCTAAGACCGCGGCACTTGCTGCGGTCTTATTGTATTATTTTACCTATCGGCATCAATCGGGACTATAAAAATGAGCACGAATCCTAAACCTGCATTTCGACGTATTCTTCTCAAACTCAGTGGTGAAGCCTTAATGGGCGAAGAAGGCTTTGGCATAGATCCTAAAGTCTTAGATCGCATGGCTCAAGAGATTAAAGAACTGGTTGAGCTCGGTCTTCAGGTAGGTGTTGTTATTGGTGGCGGTAACTTGTTCCGTGGTGAGGGGCTTGCACAAGCGGGTATGAACCGCGTCGTTGGCGATCATATGGGTATGCTAGCCACAGTAATGAATGGTTTGGCGATGCGTGATGCTCTACATCGTGCTTACGTCAATGCTCGATTGATGTCAGCTATCCCGCTCAAAGGTGTCTGCGATGATTATAATTGGGCCGAAGCCATTAGCTTGCTAAAGTCCGGTCGAGTCGTCATTTTTGCTGCCGGTACGGGTAACCCTTTCTGTACCACAGATTCAGCAGCTTGTTTGCGGGGTATCGAAATCGAAGCCGAAGTCGTGATTAAAGGCACTAAGGTAGATGGCGTCTACTCAGATGATCCAGTGAAGAACCCTGATGCAGTAATGTATGATGAAATGGGTTACGATGAAATTCTGGAGAAAGAATTAAAAGTGATGGATCTTGCTGCATTTACCATGGCAAGAGATCACAACATGCCTATATTGGTATTTAACATGAACAAGCCTGGTGCCCTGCGTCGAGTCATTATGGGTGAACGGGAAGGCACCATGATCAAATCAATGACAACAACCAACTAAAATTATTGTAATATCCAGTCAGCAAAAAGTTATCGACTTAGTGTGACTGGCTAGTCCTATGACTAAGAATTTAGTGACTCATTTAAAGGATATTTAACGTGATAAACGAAATCAAACAAGATGCTCAAACACGTATGGCTAAATGTATAGAAGCCACTAAGACTCAGATGGCTAAGGTTCGTACGGGTCGTGCTCATCCTAGTCTTTTAGATTCGATTAAGGTCTCTTATTACGGTTCAATGACGCCGCTTAAGCAAGTGGGTAACGTGACTATCGAAGATTCACGTACTCTGGCTGTTTCTGTGTTCGATGCGACTATGATCAAAGCGGTAGAGAAGGCAATTATGACTTCAGATCTAGGTCTGAACCCTATGTCTGCCGGTGCCGTCATACGCATTCCACTTCCAGCATTGACAGAAGAGCGTCGTAAAGACCTTATCAAGGTTGTTCGCGCCGAAGCTGAAAATAGCCGAATCTCTGTTCGTAACGTGCGTCGTGATGCTAACTCGGAAGTTAAAGCATTAGAGAAAGAGAAAGAGTGTACCGAAGATGACGTGCACCGCACCGAAGATGAGATTCAAAAATTCACCGATGCGCATATTAAGCAGATCGATGATCTTTTGTCTGCAAAAGAAGCAGAGTTGATGGAAGTCTAATCTAGGGCTAAGAAACTAGAGTTCAGACGCCGTGTAGCGGTATACTACACGGCGTTTGCTTTTTTAAGGGTTGTAATAGATGTCAATCGATTCCCAGTCTGGTTCTGAGTTCTCTCCCGAGGAGATTGCAGAACTTGTTAAACAGTCTAAGCCTAAACACGTCGCCATCATTATGGATGGTAACGGACGTTGGGCGCAGGCGCAGGGGAAACCCAGAGTAATGGGGCACAAGGCGGGAGTAAAAACCGTCAGACGAGCAGTGAGTACCGCCAGAGAGATGGGGATCGGCTCGTTAACGTTATTTGCATTTTCGAGTGAAAACTGGCGCCGACCCGATAAGGAGGTTTCCCTCTTGATGGAACTCTTCTTTACAGTGTTGCAACGAGAAATAAAGCTGCTGCATAAAAATGGTGTCAGGCTCAATATTATCGGCGACATCAGTCGTTTTTCTGACCGTTTACAGAAACAAATTGCCGCAGCTGAAGCGAAAACAGCCGGTAATAGCGAGCTAATACTCAATGTTGCGGCTAACTATGGTGGTCGTTGGGACATCATGCAGGCGGCACAGGCACTGGCTAAAAAAGTGGAAAATGGTGAAATGAACAGCAGTCAGTTCACCGAAGAGGCCCTAAGTCAGCATTTATGCATGCAAAACCAAGCCGAAGTTGATTTAATGATACGAACGGGCGGGGACTATCGTATCAGTAATTTCATATTATGGCAGGCAGCCTATGCCGAGTTGGTTTTTACTGACACTTTATGGCCTGATTTTGATGAAAATGCTTTTAAACAGGCTGTTGCAACTTTTGCATCTCGTCAACGAAGGTTCGGCCTGACTGGTTGCCAAATAGAGACGATACAGTCCGAGTCATAATTTTTTTGAGGGTTTTTTTTTGCTAAAACAACGAATAATAACAGCAATGTGGTTAATTCCCTTGGTTTTGGGAGCGGTTTTTTTCCTCCCTACAGAATACTTTGCATGGGTATTAGTGCCGGTATTTCTGATTGCAGCCAAGGAGTGGGGACAGATCATCGATAAACGCTGTCAAATAACGCAGTGGAGCTTTACCATCACCATAGGTGCGCTATTAATCGCACTCAACCTGTTTGTTCCTAGCGATGAGCTTTGGTTTAAAGGTCATCTGCATCCGGTCTACCTGGCTATCATCTTGATTGGAGCCTTGTGGTGGGCTATCTCACTCTTATTGGTGCTCTCTTTTCCGAAGAGTTCGGCTCTGTGGCAAAAGAGCCACATGTTCAAGTCTATGTTTGGGCAGCTTACCCTGATTCCTTGCTTTGCAGCCTTGATTGCGCTCAAGGGGCTAAGTTCTGAAACAGACCCTTATTACGGTGGGATCTTAGTCTTCCTGGTTATGCTTGTGGTCTGGGCTACCGATAGCGGAGCCTATTTTGCGGGCAAAGCCCTTGGGCGTACTAAGTTGATGCCTAACGTGAGCCCGGCCAAGACTATCGAAGGATTAGTCGGCGGTTTAATAACCAGCATGATTATTGTGATCGGCGTGATGCTGGTTTCACCAGAGCAGGAGCTAGGCTTGGTCGTTGCTGTGACTTTATTTATCGCCCTAGTCTCGGCGGTGGGAGACTTGTCAGAGAGTATGTTCAAGCGGGTGGCCGACATTAAAGATTCAGGCACCATCTTGCCCGGGCATGGTGGCATACTCGACCGAATAGACAGTCTGACAGCTGCATTACCTGTATTTACACTTATTTATATCGCATTTTGGATGTAATCTAATGCAAAAAATGGTCATACTTGGTGCAACAGGATCGATAGGTGCGAGCACCTTAAGTGTCATTGGCAACAACCCTGAGGCATATTCCATATATGCCTTGGTGGCGAATACCAATGTAGATAAGATGTTAGCTCTGTGCATAGAGCATAAGCCATCGATTGCCCATATGGTCGATGTAGACTCCGCCAGGCTCTTGCATCAGCGGTTACCTGCAGGTTCTGGTGTTGAAGTCACTACAGGGGCTGCTGAACTCGATGATCTTGTCAGTGCACCTTGCGTCGATACCGTTATGGCCGCAATTGTTGGCGCCGCGGGTTTACTGCCGACTTTAGCTGCTGTTAAAGCGGGTAAACGAGTCCTACTTGCTAATAAAGAGTCGCTGGTGATGTCTGGCAGGCTGTTTATTGAAGCAATGAAGGCCTCTGGTGCGCAAGTATTGCCTGTAGATAGTGAGCATAATGCAATATTTCAGGCTTTACCTGAGTCGATTCAGAGCAATATTGGCTATTGTGATCTAGATGGTGCGGGAATATCGCATATTTTATTGACTGGTTCTGGGGGCCCTTTTCTTACTTCTCCTCTGGATTCCCTTAGCGCCATGACACCGGCGCAGGCTTGTAAGCATCCTAATTGGTCTATGGGCCGCAAGATATCTGTCGATTCAGCCAGCATGATGAACAAGGGGCTCGAGTATATTGAAGCGCGTTGGTTGTTTAATACTACTCCTGAGCAGCTGAAGGTCGTCATTCATCCTCAGAGTGTGATTCACTCTATGGTTCAGTATCGAGATGGTTCAGTTTTAGCTCAGTTGGGTAACCCGGATATGCGTACGCCAATCGCTCATTGTATGTCTTATCCCCAAAGAATTAACTCAGGAGTTGAACCTTTGGACTTTTTCAAAGTCGGACAGTTAAGCTTTCTTGAACCGGATTTCGAACGATTCCCCTGTCTTTCTCTTGCTATTGAGGCTTGTAAGCAAGGTCAGGAAGCGACGACGGTGTTAAATGCAGCAAATGAAATCTCGGTTGCTGCATTTTTGGAAAATAAGTTAACGTTTACTGATATAGTCAAAGTAAATGAAACGTGTTTAAGTAAGGTATCTATGAGCTCTTTAAAGAGTCTGGATGATATCATCGCATTAGATACACAAACACGCAGATTTGCTTTAGAGTTGGTAGCAAAGATTTAACTACCTCAAAGGATGGGAATGATCGACTTTCTATGGAACTTAGGTTCCTTCGTTATTGCATTAGGTATCTTGATTGCCGCACATGAATATGGCCACTTTTGGGTAGCCAGGCGTTGTGGTGTAAAAGTAGAGCGTTTTTCTATCGGCTTCGGTAAGGCGATATGGCGAAGAGTCGGTAAGGATGGCACCGAATATGTGTTAGCCATTATTCCCCTTGGCGGCTACGTCAAAATGCTTGATGAACGCGTGGATGAGGTTCCGGAAGAACTAAAAGATCAAGCGTTTAACCGAAAAACAGTATGGCAGCGTATCGCTATTGTTGCTGCTGGACCAATGGCTAACTTCATGTTTGCCATTGTTGCACTCTATTTTATGTATCTTATTGGCGTACCGGCACTCAAGCCTGTCATCGATGCTACGCGTATCGATAGCCCTGCGGCGCAAATTCAAATTCATGAACCTATGCTGATAACTTCGGTCGAAGGTAAACGTGTTCGCAACTGGGAAGAAGTGACTTATGCCTTGGTGAGTGAGATTGGTGAGCCACATATTGATATCACCTTAACTCCTCTGGAATATAGTGCAGATGGAACGCTAGGCACTAAATATAGATTAAACACGGAATCTTGGAAGTTCGATCCGGATAAAGAGTCGCCAATCGCTTCATTAGGACTCGATTTCTATAGACCAGAAATAACACCTGTTTTAGGATTAGTGAGTCCTGATGGCGCCGCCGCGGCAGCAGGCCTGGAAGTCGGAGATACCTTAATTGCCGTTAATGGCACGCCCTACGGTGGGTGGGACGATTTTGTCAGCAAGATAAAAGCATCGGCCAACCAAACTTTGTTTATTACAGTCAAACGGGCCGGTGAGCAATTTAAGCTAAAAGTGATCCCTAGTGAACGCAAGGGGCCCCAAGGTCAAATCGAAGGGGTTATCGGTGTTGCGCCGACTCAGGCAGATTGGCCTGAAAATATGAAGTTACAGCTCGAATATGGCTTCATCGATTCATTTGGCGTGGCAGCGGATAAAACGTGGCAACTTATCTCTGTCAGCTTTAAGATGATTGGCAAACTGATCACTGGCGATTTGTCTGTTAAAAATTTAAGTGGACCCATATCTATAGCACAAGGTGCTGGCAGCAGTGCTAGTTATGGTTTGGTTTACTTTTTAGGTTTCCTCGCATTAATCAGCGTTAACTTAGGTATTATCAATTTACTGCCTTTGCCCGTGCTAGATGGGGGACACTTGTTGTATTACTTCATAGAAGTGATCACAGGAAGGCCTGTGCCAGAAAAGGTACAGGAAATTGGATTCAGATTTGGGGCAGCCATGCTGCTGATGTTGATGAGCGTCGCGCTTTTCAACGATTTCTCCCGACTCTGAGCAAGGACACACACATAATTAGAAGTGCTCTATGAGATTTAATAAACTTTTTGCCTCGATGGTATTAGTCGGTGCGTCTTTATCAGGGAACGGTTGGGCAGAAACATTCCAGCCATTTGAAGTCACAGATATTCAGGTCCAAGGACTACAACGCGTAGCTCTAGGTGCTGCCTTACTGACCATTCCAGTCAAGGTAGGTGATACTGTCGATGAACTTAAACTTCAACAAGCGATTAAAAGCTTATATGCCTCGACAAACTTCGAACATATCGAAGTCAGTCGAGATGGCGGTGTTCTGATTGTTACAGTCAAAGAACGTCCGACCATCAGTTCGGTTACCTTCGAAGGTAACAAGGACATTAAGGATGAACAGCTTCAAGAGAGCCTAGATGGCTCTGGCGTCAAGGTGGGTGAGTCATTAGACAGAACCATGCTCGCCGGTATCGAAAAGAGCCTACAAGATTTCTATTATGGTGTTGGCAAATATGGCGCTAAAGTGGAAGCAGAAGTGGTTAATTTGCCTCGTAATCGAGTCGAATTACAATTTAACTTCACCGAAGGTTTAGCCGCCGAAATCAAGCAGATCAACGTAGTGGGTAACGAAGTTTTCACCGATGCCGAGTTGATTGGCATGCTGGAACTTAAAGATTATGTCGCTTGGTGGGATCTGTTTGGTGAGCGTCGTTATCAGAAGCAGAAACTTCAAGCGGATCTCGAGACTGTAAAGAGCTTCTATCATAACCGCGGCTATATTCGCTTCGACGTGACTTCGACTCAGGTCGCTATGACCCCAGATCGCAAAGGCTTGTATATCACCATCAATGTCGATGAGGGTGAACAGTACACTGTGACTGAAGTTAACCTGACCGGCGACCTGATGGGGCGCGAGAAGGTGATGAAGGCCATTCTGCCTATCAAGGTTGGTGACACTTATAATGGTGCCGACGTGACATTTGCCGAAGAGATGTACGGTAAGTATCTAGGTCGTTTCGGTTACGCATACCCAGAAGTTCAGACTTACCCTGAAATTAATGATGAGACAAAAGAGGTGAGCCTCAATGTCAATATTAATCCGGGTAAACGCGTCTACGTGCGGAGCATTAATTTTTCCGGTAACCAAGTGACTAAAGATGAAGTCTTGCGCCGTGAGCTGCGTCAGATGGAAGGTGCCTGGCTTAACTCGGCTCAAGTCGAACAGTCGAAGGCGCGTCTGAATCGTCTGGGTTACTTTGAAACTGTCGATACCGAAACGGTACAGGTTCCCGGCACCGACGATCTGGTAGACATAGCGTTCAACGTGAAGGAGCAACCTTCGGGTTCATTCAATGCCGGTGTGGGTTATGGTACCGAGTCTGGCATGAGTCTGCAGTTTGGTGTGCAACAGAGCAACTTCTTAGGCACGGGTAACCAGGCGGGTATTAACCTCAATACCAACAAGTACTCTAAGAATGTGAACTTGTCCTTTACCGACCCCTACTTTACCAAAGATGGGGTCAGCTTAGGCGGCAGCATCTACTGGAACGAGTTCGACGCCCACGAAGCTAACCTTGAGCGATACAAGAACAGCTCCTATGGTGTTGCACTTAACTCGGGATTCCCGATCAACGAATATAACCGTATCAACGGTGGTATAGGTTACCGTCATAACACCATCTCGGAAATTTCGGCCTATGAGCAGGCACTTAGGTTTTATAACATCTACCGGGATTCGGATGATCCTAATGCCGATCTGGCTTTCAATAACTTCGAGGCTAATTTAGGTTGGTATCGCAGTACATTGAACCGAGGCACCTTCCCGTCGGACGGTTCATCTCAGCGTTTAAGTACTAAGGTGACGATTCCAGGCTCAGATCTGCAGTATTTTAAGGCAGATTTTGATACTAGTTTCTATTTCCCACTCACTCGCAGTCACAACTGGGTAGTCTTAGCGAAAGCACGTTTTGGCTATGGTAATGGTTATGGACAATTTAACGATAACGACCAAATCCTACCTTTCTGGGAGAACTACTATTCAGGCGGTAGCAGTTCACTGCGTGGTTTCAAGTCTAATTCGGTTGGGCCTCGTTCATTCTATTTGAGCCGTGGCTTAGAGCCTTGCTCTCCTGATGCTTCAGGAGATGGATGTTATCTGCCGGGGGATCCAAACAAGATCCAGGTGAGTGATGGTCGCTCTATCGGTGGTAATGCGATTGCAACTGCCAGTTTTGAAGTGATTGTGCCTACACCTTTCTTGGATGAGGCTTATTCAAACTCGGTGCGTACCAGTTTCTTCTTCGATGCGGGTAACGTGTGGGATACCGAGTTTGATTATGATTCATATAGATACCTTCCGGCTCATGAATTTGATAAACTTGCAGATTATTCTGATCCCAGCAGAATTCGAGCTTCTGCGGGCATGAGTGTTCAGTGGTTATCTCCTATGGGACCTATGGTATTCAGCTTGGCGTGGCCTGTTAAGGAATACGAGGATGATGAAACTGAAATCTTCTCGTTTAACATTGGTAAAACTTTCTAAACTAACATTTTCAAAAATGAAATAGTTTACATACAGAATAATCGGCAAGTTTTGCTGAAAAAGGAGTTTATTGTGAAAAAGATGTTTAATCGCGCGATGATGGTATTGGTTCTTCTTAGTGCACCAATTGCGGCGCAGGCAGAGAAGATTGCAGTGGTAGATATGCAGGCTGTTTTCGAGCAGTTACCTCAGCGTGAGCAGGTGAGTAAGACATTGAAGGCTGAATTTGGTGATCGGGTTGCTGGCGTACAGAAAATGCAGGAAGAGCTGCGTGGCATGCTTGAGAAGCAGCAACGTGATGGCGCATTAATGAGCGAGTCTCAGAAGACTGACATGGTACGTAAGATGGAGTCGATGAAATCTGAGTTGCAGCTTAAGGGCAAGGCGCTGGACGAAGATATGCGTCGTCGTCAAGGTGAAGAGCAGAATAAGCTACTGGTTAAAGTTCAGCAGGCAATCAATGCTATCGCAGAGAAAGAGAGCATTGATATGGTGCTTCAGCGCGGTGCGGTGATCTATGTTAAACCAACATCAGATATCAGCAGTAAAGTTGTCGAAGCACTCAGTAAAGGTTAATGGTAAAGGCTAATCATAAATGAAAAGCTATACCCTAAAAGAGCTAGCTAGTATATTAGGCGCAGAGATTCGAGGTGATGAGGCATTGGAGATATCCAGTGTCGCGACTCTGGAGAATGCGACTCAAGGTCAGCTCTCTTTTTTAGCTAATGCTAAATATCGCGCTCAGCTGGAGAATACTCAGGCGAGCGTAGTGCTCATTTCAGCCCAAGAGGTCGAAGGTTTTACCGGTAATGCTCTGGTATTAAACGATCCCTATGTCGGCTTCGCTCGAGTTTCTCAGCTCTTGGACACTACACCCAAAGCCGCTATTGGAATACATGACTCTGCGGTGATTCACCCTTCGGTTAAGTTAGCCGAAGGTGTTGCAATAGGCGCTAATGCGGTGATCGGTGAAAACGTTATCCTTTCTGAAAACGTTCAAGTAGGCCCAGGTTGTGTTATTGGCCAAGACTGCATCTTAGGTTCAGGTACTCGTCTGTGGGCGAATGTTACTCTGTATCATGATGTACATCTGGGGCAAGACTGCATCATACATTCGGCTGCCGTTATTGGCTCCGATGGCTTCGGTTACGCCAATGAACGTGGTCTATGGATTAAGATCCCCCAAACGGGCGGCGTTCGTATCGGCAATCGAGTCGAGATAGGTGCCAGCACTACGGTGGATCGCGGTGCTATCGAACATACCCAAATACATGATGGTGTGATACTGGATAATCAGGTACAGATAGCCCATAACGATATAATCGGTGAAAACACTGCAATTGCCGGTAACTCGACAATTGCGGGTAGCACGCAGATTGGTAAGTTCTGCATCATAGGTGGAAATAGTGCCGTTGCCGGTCATTTAAGCATCGCCGATGGTACTCATATCTCAGGTGGCACTAATGTCACCAGTATTATTCGCAAGCCTGGGGTGTATACATCTACAACTGTCGCCATGGAAAATAAGTTATGGCGTAGGAATACCGTAAGATTTAGACAGTTAGATGAACTTTTTCAACGAGTTAAAAAGCTTGAGAAATCGAATCAAACAGAAAATTAACTGCCGAGCGGCAGCCTAAGGAAAATGTGTGTCAAATGAATTAAATACCATGGATATCAAAGAGATAATGAATTCTCTGCCCCATAGATATCCTTTCTTATTGATCGATCGGGTTTTGGATTATACTCCGGGGGAGTCTCTGCACGCGATAAAGAACGTCACAATCAATGAACCTTTCTTTCAGGGACACTTCCCGGTTCAACCTGTGATGCCAGGTGTATTAATTCTAGAAGCCATGGCCCAAGCAACGGGTCTGTTGGCTTATAAATCTATGGAAGCTGCGGCAGAGGAGTCTCTCTACTACTTCGCCGGCATAGATAAGGCGCGTTTTAAGCGTGTGGTTGAGCCTGGTGATCAACTACACTTTGTTGTTAACTTGATTAAAGAGCGCCGTGGGATTGGGGTGTTCGCTGGTGAAGTCCGAGTTGATGGTGAGCTAGTATGCTCGGCACAAATCATGTGTGCTCGCAGAGAGATTAAAAAGTGATAGATAAATTAGCGTATATTCATCCCGATGCCAAAATTGGTAACAATGTGACCATAGGTCCTTGGACCTATATTGGTGCCGATGTGGAGATTGGCGACGATTGTTGGCTAAGCTCTCATGTCGTTGTCAAAGGCCCAACGGTTATCGGCAAAGGCAATAAAATCTTTCAATTCGCCTCTGTAGGTGAAGATTGCCAAGACAAGAAATATTCGGGTGAAGCAACGCGACTCATCATGGGCGATAATAATATCGTGCGTGAATCTGTGACCATTCATAGGGGGACCACTCAAGATAAGGGTGAGACTCGTATAGGGTCAAACAACTTATTTATGGCTTATGTACATATCGCCCATGATTGTGTGGTGGGTGATAATGTGATCATGTCGAACAATGCTTCTATTGCCGGTCATGTCCATGTCGGAGATTGGGCTATATTAGGTGGACTCACAGGTGTGCATCAGTTTGTTCATATCGGCGCCCATGCGTTTACAGCCGGTTATTCATTGATCTTGCAAGACGTGCCACCTTTCGTGATGGCATCGGGTCAACCTGGTATTCCTCGTGGATTGAACAGTGAAGGCATGAAACGCCGTGGCTTCTCGAAAGAGAGTCAGATAGCGGTTAGAAGGGCCTATAAGACACTCTATCGTAAAGGTTTGACAATCGATGAGGCTATCGCTGCATTATCGGAAGAGTCAGATGATGAGCAAGTTAAGTTTATGATTGATTTTGTCTCTAATTCCAATCGTGGCATCATCCGCTAGGCCTCTCTTTAAAGAGCCCTATACTAAGGGCTCTCTATTCTCCATTCGTTACTATTTTAAGACTCGTATCCTATGAGTGAAAACAGACAGATGATATTTGCTATGGTTGCCGGAGAGATCTCCGGTGATATTTTAGGCGCCGGTTTAATCGAGGCGCTGCAAGAATGCTACCCCAATGCTCGATTTATTGGTATTGGCGGACCTCGTATGGAAGCCCTAGGTTTTGAATCTCTGTTTTCTTATGAAGAGCTTGCCGTGATGGGCATAGTTGAAGTCTTGTCTCGTCTTCCTCGATTATTGAAAGTTCGTAAAACCTTGATCGATGAAATTTGTGCTATTAAGCCCGATTGTTTCATCGGTATCGATGCCCCAGACTTTAATATTGGCCTCGAGCTCAAGCTAAAAAATCGGGGGCTCAAGACGGTGCATTATGTCAGTCCTTCGGTGTGGGCTTGGCGACCGAAACGCATTTTCAAAATAGCCAAGGCGACAGATATGGTATTGTCATTGCTGCCTTTTGAAAAAGCGTTTTACGATGAACATCGAGTACCATGTACATTTGTGGGCCATACCTTGGCGGATGATATTCCGCTTATCAGTGATAAAATTGAGGCGCGCACCGCGCTGGGGTTAGCGCTTCAAGCGGAATATCTCGCGGTTTTACCCGGTTCTCGTGGTGGTGAACTTAAGCTGTTAGCCGAGCCTTTCGTTCGCGCGGCTAAGATAATCAAGCAGAAATACCCCGATATTCGTTTCGTGACTCCAGTTGTGAATGCTAAGCGTCGTGCTCAGTTTGAAGCGGCACTGAAAACATATGCCCCGGATCTTGAAATCCATATCATAGAAGGCCACTCGAGAGAGGTGATGGCCGCAAGTGACTGCATCTTGTTGGCTTCAGGGACCGCGACTCTGGAAGCCATGCTAGTTAAACGGCCCATGGTCGTTGCCTATCGTGTTAGCCCGATCACTTATCGCATAGCAAAATCATTGATGCTGATTGACAAGTATTCTCTACCGAACCTGCTCGCTGGAGAGGATTTGGTGACCGAACTCATTCAGGAAAACTGTACTCCAGAGAAAATTGCATCGGCAGTCTCTATGCAGCTCGACGGTGATTTTAGCAAACTCGAGAAGAAGTTTCTTGAACTCCATAGTCAGTTGAGATGCAACGCGAGTGCTCGCGCCGCAGAGGCCGTGGTTAAGCTCATCTCCCACTAGCTATACATTTTCAGTTTTAGCGCTCAGTTAGCAGGTATTAGGCATGGCAGTATTTAAAGGTATTACTCCCCAGCAGATAGACATCTTGAGTTTGGGGTTATACGCAGGCGTTGACGAAGTCGGTCGTGGGCCACTGGTTGGTAATGTGGTCACCGCAGCGGTGATTTTGGATCCTAAGAATCCTATCTTAGGGCTCAATGACTCTAAGAAGCTGACCGAGAAGAAACGTGAGTCTCTGTTCACCGAGATCCATGAAAAAGCGCTTTCCATTAGTGTTGGTCATGCGACGCCAGAAGAGATAGATGAACTCAATATTTTACATGCCACCATGTTAGCCATGCAGAGGGCCGTTGCTGGGTTAGAGATTAAACCCGTGAAAGTGTTAGTCGATGGCAACCGGACCCCCACTTTTCATCATGGCGACAACACAGAGCTCGTCTTAGAGGCTCATGCCATAGTGAAAGGTGATGGTTTGATTGCAGGCATCAGCGCTGCTTCAATTGTCGCCAAGGTTATCCGTGACAGAGAGATGGAACTGCTCGATATGGAGCATCCTCAATATGGTTTCGCTAAACATAAAGGCTATCCAACCAAGGCTCATTTTCAAGCCTTAGAGCAACATGGTGTGCTAGCTGAACATAGGAAGAGCTTCCGCCCGGTAAGAGATAGATTAACAAAGGATCTGGAAGCCAGAAGCTAGGTACACATTTTGTTCCTTTTACTTACCATTCTGGCTTGGTTTGTCTGACTCTGTTAATCTTTCTCAGGCTTCCATCGTCCCTTTTTTACTAATTTGTTTTACTAATTTAAGTACTCAAAAATATGTCTGATCCTAGTTTTGTGCATCTGCGCGTCCACAGCGACTTTTCCATGTCTGATGGCCTGGCCAAAGTGAAACCTATCTTAGCTAAGGTGTCGGAGCTAGGCATGCCAGCTGTGGCGTTAACCGATCAGACTAACTTATGTGGTTTAGTTAAATTTTATGGTGCCTGTCATGGTGCGGGTATCAAGCCCATCATAGGTGCAGATTTTTGGGTTAGAGTCCCTGGTTTCGACAAAGAGCTGTGTTCGGTCACTGTGTTAGCCATGGATAATGACGGATATCTGAATTTAACCTTATTAATCAGTGATGCTTACCTGAGAGGCCATATAAACGATAGGGCCGTTATCGACCAAGATTGGTTGGTTAAATACAGTAAGGGACTATTACTGCTCTCGGGTGGACGTCATGGAGATATTGGCAGGGCGCTGATAAAGGACAACCAGGTTCAAGTGGATTCACTGGTTGAGTTTTATCAGACTCATTTTCCCGACCGATATTATCTGGAGCTGCTACGTACTGGACGTCCAGACGAAGAGACCTATCTTCATCTGGCTGTGGCGCTGGCAGAAGAGAAAGGCTTGCCTGTGGTGGCCACTAATCAGGTGGTGTTTAATAGTCCTGACTTCTTCGACGCCCATGAGATCCGTGTCGCTATCTCCGACGGTTTTACCTTAGGCGATCCTCGTCGTCCGAAAAAATACAGTGATCAACAGTATTTTAAGAGCAGCGAAGAAATGTGTGCGCTGTTCGAAGATATTCCCGAAGCCATAGCCAATACGGTGGAGATTGCCAAGCGCTGTAATGTCACCGTGCGCCTAGGTGAGTATTTTCTGCCGAACTTCCCTACGGGTGAACTTAGCATCGAAGACTTCCTGGTAAAAGTGTCAGAAGATGGCTTGGAGGATCGCTTAGAATTTCTATTTCCCGATCCTGAGGTTAGGGCACAGAAGCGTCCTGCATACGATGAACGTCTGGATATCGAGCTTAAGGTGATTAACCAGATGGGTTTCCCTGGCTACTTTCTTATCGTGATGGAATTTATTCAGTGGGGAAAAGATCAAAATATTCCAATCGGTCCGGGTCGTGGATCCGGAGCGGGGTCCTTAGTGGCTTATGCCCTCAAGATCACCGATCTCGACCCGCTGGAATATGAACTCCTGTTCGAGCGTTTCCTTAACCCAGAACGTGTTTCCATGCCGGATTTCGATATCGATTTCTGTATGGACAGACGAGATGAAGTGATCGATCACGTGGCCGAACTTTATGGCCGTGATGCGGTATCGCAGATCATCACCTTCGGTACCATGGCTGCCAAGGCCGTTATTCGAGATGTGGGTCGGGTATTAGGGCATCCCTATGGCTTCGTCGACCGTATCTCTAAGATGGTGCCTGCCGAACCTGGTATGACCCTGGCTAAAGCCTTCGAGGTCGAACCTGCGCTGCAGGAGTCTTACGATGGCGATGAGGAGGTCAAAGATCTCATCGACATGTGCCGAATATTAGAAGGTGTGACGCGTAACGCGGGTAAGCATGCGGGCGGCGTGGTGATATCGCCGACCACAATTACCGATTTCGCCCCCATCTACTGTGACTCGGAAGGGAAAAACCCGGTTACCCAGTTCGATAAGAATGATGTCGAGACCGCGGGCCTGGTCAAGTTTGACTTCCTGGGGCTGAGAACCTTAACCATCATCGACTGGGCACTGCAGATGATCAATCCCAAACGGAAAAAATTGGGTAAAGATCCTGTGCGTATCGAGTCGATCCCCCTGGATGATCATAAGAGTTTCAAACTGTTGCAGCGTTATGAGACTACGGCGGTATTCCAGCTGGAATCCCGTGGTATGAAAGACTTGATCAAGCGTCTTCAGCCAGACAGCTTCGAAGATATGATCGCTCTGGTGGCCCTGTTCCGTCCCGGTCCACTTCAGTCCGGCATGGTAGATAACTTTATCGAACGTAAGCACGGTCGAGAGGAAGTCTCTTTCCCCGATGCCGAGTATCAACATGAGTCTCTTAAGTGGGTACTCGAACCCACCTATGGCATTATTTTGTATCAAGAGCAGGTGATGCAGATCGCTCAGGTGCTCGCGGGTTATTCACTTGGTGGCGCGGATATGCTGCGTCGAGCCATGGGTAAGAAGAAACCCGAAGAGATGGCCAAGCAGCGTGGTACCTTCGAAGAGGGCGCCATCAATAACGGTATCGACGGCGAACTGTCGATGAAAATTTTCGATCTGGTGGAGAAATTTGCCGGTTACGGATTTAACAAGTCTCACTCGGCCGCCTATGCGCTGGTCTCCTATCAGACACTCTGGCTAAAGACCCATTATCCGGCCGAGTTTATGGCAGCGGTAATGTCTGCCGATATGGATAACACGGACAAAATAGTCATCCTGGTGGATGAGTGTGAACGCATGGGCCAGCCTCTGCTACCACCAGATGTTAATAAGGGTTTGCTTAAATTCAATGTCGATGATGAAGGCAACATCGTTTATGGTATCGGCGCCATCAAAGGGGTCGGTGATGGACCTGTGGAGTCGATACTGGCAGCGCGTAAGGATGGTCCGTTCAAAGATCTATTCGATTTCTGTGCCCGGGTAGATCTTAAAAAGTTAAACAAGCGCATCATGGAAAAACTCATCTGCGCCGGAGCCTTGGATAGCTTAGGGCCTCATCGCGCCGCCATGATGGCAACCTTACCCGAGGCTGTTCGCGCCGCGGATCAAAATGCCAAGGCCGAAGCGATTGGCCAGCATGATATGTTTGGTTTACTCAATAATGACGCCGAAGATATTAAGCAGCAATTTGTGCAGTGCACCCCTTGGCCGGATAAGGTCTGGCTTGAAGGTGAGCGTGAAACCTTAGGTCTTTATCTCACTGGTCACCCTATCAATCAGTACCTCAAAGAACTGAAACACTATACATCAGGCCGACTCAAAGATGTGCATCCTACCGAGCGCGGCAAGACCATGAAAGCCGCGGGTCTTGTGATTGCGACGCGGGTGATGATGACCAAGCGAGGTTCTAAGATGGGGCTTGTGACTCTGGATGATAAGAGTGCCCGTTTGGAGGTGATGCTATTCACCGAGGCGTTCGAGAAGTTTAACCACCTGCTGGAGAAAGATCGCATCTTGATCATCGAAGGTGAGGTGAGTTTCGATGACTTCTCCGGTGGCAACCGTATGACAGCCAGAAACATCATAGATATGGGGGAGGCGCGTAATCATTTTGCCAGTGCTTTAGAGGTGGATATCACCAGTGATTCGGTCGATGAAACTTGGCTAGATAGCTTTAAACAAGTGGTGGAACCATGGAAAAAGGGCGCAGTACCTATCATAGTCAATTATGCTCAACCACAGGCTAAGGCCCAGTTTAAGTTGGGGGATAACTGGAGGGTGAACCCGACAGACGAACTCATGCTGGCGCTGGAAACCTTAACCGGAGCGGGTAAGGTGAGGATCTTGTTTTAATATGTCTCCCATAAAAGACTCTGCAGTCAGTGGATTTAATCCAAGCGGTTTGATTGGTGAGCTTGTCGACCAAACAGGAGTTAAAGATGGGGCTAAGTTAGTCCTCGCTTACAGTGGCGGCGTTGATTCCGAACTGTTAGCGCTAGGTTTGTCTGAGTTTGCCCGTGAGCACTGTGAGTACCGATATCTGTTGGTTCACGTTCACCATGGTTTGAGTGATAATGCCGATGTTTGGGTCAGACATTGTGAGTCCAGGGCTAACGTTTATGGATTACCCATTAGTATCAAACGGGTCGTAGTGGATACCGGTCCGCGTAAGAGCATAGAGGCCGAGGCGAGAAACGTACGCTATGATGCGATTCAATCTCAAATGGAGCCCGGCGATGTATTGTTGACAGGACATCACCTGGATGACCAGCTCGAAACTGTGCTGCTGGCATTAAAGCGAGGCTTAGGTCCCAAGGGGCTATCGGCGATGGGAAGCACGCAAGTTTTCGACGGCAATAAGCAATTAATTCGACCTCTTTTATCTATCAGCCGTGAATTAATTGAGGCGAAAGCCAGTGCTCTTGGTCTGATTCACATTACCGATGAGAGTAATAGTGATGCTCAGTATGACCGAAACTTTTTACGCTTAGAGATCATCCCCAGGCTCAAAGCCCGCTGGGGGGCCATAGCGACGACTGCGAGTCGTAGCGCATTTTTATGTGCCCAGCAACAAGCGGTTATCGATGATGAGGTGAGTGAACGCTTACCGGCTTTTATCTCATCCAGAAAAGAAGGGGGTCCTCTCGACTTAGGGCTTCTCGCGGCGCAGAGTGTCCACTGGCAATCATTGCTCTTCAGAGGCTTCATCGAAAAATTAGGTTTTGCGCCACTATCTCAGATTCAATTAGTTCAAGCATTGTCACAATTACTGACGGCAAGGCGTGATGCTAAGGTCGAGCTTAGATTGGGAGACTTGTTGATTAGACGTTACCAAGGGCTTGCTTTTCTTTCGTCGCTAATCGATGAAAAAAATGAGTCACCAATCCAGACGTGTATCGAGGTCGACTCCAGCAGTTTATTGGATAAGGATGCAGAGGTTAGTCTCTCCCTATCCAAGCGTAACAGGCTCTCGATAATTAAAGTTAGCCTCTCAGATAGAGTACGATTACCCGATAGATCGCAGCTTGTTAGCATTCGTTTTTCGGTGAAGGGAAGTACCCGATGTCATCCTGTTAATAGAGATAAAGCCAGAGAGCTGAAAAAATTATGGCAGGAGTACGGTATTCCGCCATGGGAGAGAGAAAGAGTGCCCTGTATTTTCTACGGTGAGCAACTGGTGTGCGCCGTGGGTTATTGGATAGAAACCGGATTCTTGTGTGAACAGGAGGAACGCGGGTTAGTGTTCAATTCACATCAGGTTTAACACATCCAGTACCAACGGCATTAGCTAAGTCTAACTTCATTATCGGCTCAAGTATTCGGTATTAGTATCCGTATTGGATTAACTCAAGTCGGCTCTATAACATCTACGGCCCGCTGCTTTTGCACGATATAGTGCTTTATCGGCTCTCTCATACAATGAACAGGCAGTTTCATCGCTCTTCCATTGCGAGATGCCTAAGCTGGTTTGCACTTGATGTTTTTCGAACAGTGGCAATCCAGACATATCATGCAATACACGCCTACATAAAACTTCGGCAGCAGCCAGGTCTCCGCGGACCACCACAATAAATTCATCACCACCGACACGAAATGCCTGATCTGTATTTCTGATGGCTTTAGTGAGCAAGTGACCAAACTCTGAAAGCACAGTGTCACCAAATTGATGTCCATGTACATCATTTAGCATTTTAAAGTTATCGAGATCTAAGATCACAATCGACAATGCATTATCGTGTCGAGTCGATGTTGCAATGGCCTTCTTAAGACTCTCGATATAGTAATGACGATTGCCCAGCCTAGTGAGTGAGTCATACATGGCTTGTTGTGACATCTCTTGAAATTGAGTGGCATTAAATAAGGGTAAAATTACTAAGGTTTGCAGCAACTGTAATTGTTTTGCTTGTGAAGGCAGCAAAGGAGCGGCTAAGCTGTATTCGAGGCGCGCCGTTTTACCTTGGTGCACTAGTTGCTGCTGTATGGATAGCCCTTGGTGTGTGCCCCAAGTAAACTGGTGTTTGTTGTATCTCAGTTTTATACCAAGGATAGGCAAGTTTTGACCCATTACTTTGCCGAAGCAGGCAAAAACTGTCCTGGGATCTAAACTTTCATGTAGCTGCTGAATGATCTGTACGAGATCAGGATCCCGACTCTGGGAGCCAAGTAATTCAGGTTGATATCTCGGTTCATCAGAATAAAAATCTGTCGCTAGTCCTAAGTCCATCATGATTGCTCCATCAATGGCTGTATTGCTGAGGTTAATTCTCCTCGCTCATATAAGATTACTAGCAAAAAGTGTGCCTAAAATAATGTTAATTAAATTTGTCTTTATTTGTCATTCAGTTAATCTTTCAGTGGTAGTGATATAAAACCCATGCCAGTTTTTTGACTCGGAGTTCGAATTTAGAATGGAACATAGTTTTCTTATCCAGGTTCTGTCGATGCTTGTCATCGCAATCATCTCAATAGCCTTGCTCAGGCGGGCTGGCTTACCTGCTATCCTGGCATATCTGGTCACTGGGGTGATAAGTGGTCCTTCAGGTTTCAATTGGTTCAGTCAGCATCAGATGCAGTCGGTGGCGGAGCTGGGCGTTGTCTTATTGATGTTTAGCCTTGGCTTAGAGTTTTCTCTGCCAAGACTCTGGGCCATGAGACGTACGGTATTTGGACTCGGTAGTGCTCAAGTTGTGGTGACGACCTTGTTGGCGACCTGTATCTCACTACTCAGTTCCCTGAGCCTAGTGGAGTCACTGGTCGTGGGCTCTGCAATTGCGCTCTCGTCGACGGCCATAGTGCTTAAGCTGCTCAACGAGCAAGGTTGGCTCAGACGCCGCCATGGCGAGCTCTCAGTCAGCGTGCTGTTATTTCAAGATCTCGCGGTTGTCCCTCTGCTCATCTTGTTGCCTCTACTTGCCTCTGGTGGTGAGACCCTATCGATACAGGGTATAGGCTATGCTCTGGCGGAAGGGGTATTAGCCTTTATCGCCCTGATGGCGTTCGGTAAGTGGGGTTTACCCAGATTATTCGATGAGGTGGCTCGTTCACGCTCCAATGAGCTGTTTATGCTATCGACGCTGGTTGTGGCCTTGTTGACAGGTGCATTAACCCAATGGCTAGGCTTATCGATGGCGTTAGGCGCCTTTATGGCGGGTATGTTGTTAGGAGAAAGCCAATATAAGCGGCAGTTAGAGGCGGATATTAGACCCTTCAGAGACCTCTTGATGGGGTTGTTTTTCATCTCTATCGGCATGTTGATAGATTTCTCCTTAGTATTACAGTTCTGGTGGCAGATTTTAATCATCCTGATCGCCGTGATAGTAGGTAAAGCCTTAGTGGTATTTGCTTTACTCAGACTGGCTAAAGAGTCCTTTAGGATCTCGGTATCAACGGCTTTGAGCCTGGCTCAGGTGGGTGAATTTAGTTTTGTGGTGCTGGCACTGGCGGTGAATTATGAACTGCTCGATATCGAGCTCAGTACTAAGCTGGTGATGGTGGCGGTATTATCCATGGCCATTGCTCCCTGGCTGGTGCGGCATAGTCCGGATATCGCTCGCAGGCTGCAAGGGGTGAAGTCTAAGGGAGAGAAAACCTTAACAATAGAACCCCAAATCGAACATCAAAATGATCTGGTGTTGATATTAGGTTATGGCCGGGTTGGTCAGACTATCGCCCGCTTTATGAAGACAGAGGCTGTGCCCTTCTTAGTGCTCGACTTAGATCCTACCCGAGTATCTGAAGCACGAAAGGCTGGTGAACCTGTGTATTTTGGCGATGTGTGTAAAAGGAGCATACTCAAACAGGCCAAGATCAGGGAGGCTAAGTTAATCGTATTGACCTTCAGTAGCAGTCGTATTTTGGAAGAAGTATTACCTCTTTGTCGTCAACTGGCACCCGAGGCTAAAATTTTAGTGCGTACCCGAGACGACACTGGCATGGAAGAGCTCGAAAAAGCCGGGGCGAGTCAGGTGATCCCTGAAACCTTAGAAGGCAGCTTAATGTTGGTCTCCCAAGTCTTGTATCAGTGCGGAGTCCCGCTTACGCGTATATTAAAGAGGTTAGAGTATGAGCGTCGTAACCATTACAAGTATCTTCATGGCTTCTTCTCCGGCGCCGAGACTGATTTTACCCTAGAGCATCTTCACGCCGTGGCTCTACCTAAAGGCGCCAGCGCAGTTGGCATGACTTTAGCCGATATCCCCTGGGAGAAACTTAGAGTCGAGCTAAGGGCGGTGAGGCGCAGTGGGGCTGAAGTCGAAAGCCCGGCACTCGATTGGAGCATACACTCCGGCGATATCCTGATTATTCTGGGTAAGCCAAGACGCATCGAAAAAGCCGAAATTTATCTACTACAGGGATAAATCTAAAAATAAGACAACTTGAGTGCCTGAGTGTCAGGGACTCATAGGGCATAATTTAGTGTTACAGTTACTAACTTGTTAATTTTTTAGCTCTAATGATACCCTGTTGTCGGCAATAATCAGACAACAGGGAATGTCATGTTCAAAAAACTCCTCAAATATTCTGGGCTAGTCCTGCTCATTATCTTGGTATCAGCCAGTGCTTTTGCGGCCCATGAATGGTTCGCTAAGAAACCTGTCATGTTTCGAGCCTTCTTAGATCGCACCTTGATAAAAATAGCATTCGAGAGTCCGGAAACCTTAACATCCTTAGGCTTCCTCGAGTCCGTAGGTATCAATGGTCATAACGCAGAGCTGGATGATGATAGACCAGAGAAGGCCGATGAGCTCTTTGCTCAACTCGAGGGCATTCAGCGGATCTTGCTGACATATGATGATGCCTCTCTCGATGAGAATGAGCTGCTGACTAAGGAGATAGCCCTATATTTGCTGAGTTTTTCTGATGATGCGAAAGCCTTCCGTTATCATAACTATCCGGTGAATCAGCTTTTCGGTATTCAAAATGGCTATCCTAGCTTTATGGAGTCTCAGCATCAGGTTAATTCAATTGAGGATGCCGAGCATTACCTGTCTCGCCTGCAAAAGGTGAAAGTGAAATTTGAGCAAAACCTACAGGGATTAAGGATCAGAGAACAGAAGGGGATCATCCCCCCACGTTTCGTTATCGAACGTGTACTGACTGAGATGAACGGGTTTGTCGACACACCTATCAAAGAAAATATTCTCTACACGTCATTGCAGAGCAAGTTAGCCGAAGTGGGGGATATCCCTATTCAAGAGCAGGCACGTATCTTATTGGCGGCGCAGGAACGTATTCGAGACTATGTTCACCCAGCTTATGCACTATTTATCGATTATTTTTCTGAGCTTGAGGCTAAGGCGGGAACCGATGACGGGATCTGGCACCTCCCCGATGGCGAGTCTGCTTACCGGCTATCACTCAAATTCTTTACCACCACAGATTATACCCCGGATGAGATTCACACAATGGGCCTCTCAGAGGTTGCTCGACTTCAGTCTGAGATATTAGCTATCTTAGAATCTGAAGGTTATGGGGTCGATGATGGCTTCTTTGCTGCGATTGAAACTATGGCAGCAGATCCTAAGTTTTATTATGAAGACAGCGATGAAGGTCGCGAGCAGATCTTATTGGATTATCAAAAAATCCTCGATGAGATAAATATGGGGCTGGATGATGCATTTAGAATTCGCCCACAAGCGGGCATGGAAGTCGTACGTATCCCAAAGTTTAAAGAGAAAACGGCTCCTGGTGCTTATTATCAACAGCCGGCGCTCGATGGTAGTCGTCCCGGCCGTTTCTTCGCCAACCTCTATGATATTAAGGCAACGCCAAAATACAGTATGCGAACTCTTGCCTATCATGAAGCAATACCCGGGCATCATTTTCAAGTCGCGGTAGCGATGGAGTTGGAGAATATGCCGTTTATTCGCAAGATGGCTCCCTTTACCGCTTACTCGGAAGGTTGGGCACTCTACTCTGAGCAGGTGGCTTGGGAGCTGGGTTTTCAGGACGATCCTTTCGATAATATTGGCAGGCTGCAAGCCGAGCTATTTCGCGGGGTGCGTCTGGTGGTGGATACAGGTATACACCATAAACGTTGGACCAGAGAAGAGGCCATAGAGTATATGAAGCTCAATACCGGTATGGCTGATAGCGATGTGGTGTCTGAGATTGAGCGTTATATTGTTATGCCAGGTCAGGCAACTTCTTACAAGGTCGGCATGATGAAGATCTTATCTCTGCGTGAAAAAGCTAAGCTGGCTTTGGGTGATAAGTTTAATTTACGAGACTTTCACGATGTGGTGTTGAAAAATGGTGCTGTCCCTTTAGACATACTAGAGAGACTCGTCGATCGGTATATATATACCCAAGCCACTTCAAAATTCTCGTTTCAGAGCTCCCGTAGGATAGCTGGACAAGGCAGTGATTAAGAGAATGGTTACTCCCTTTTCAATATCACTAACGCAATGCAGGTATTCTACGGGAACTCCCGTAGGGCAAGGCGATAAGCAACATTTTTCTACGTTATGAAATATTGAATTAGTATAACTAGTACTACTATTTCATGCCTTAAACTCTGTCACTTCTCGACATGCTGAATCCTGTATTTCGAGGTCGTTTGGGTATAGGAGATTCACTTATCGCAAAAATTTAGACTAGGCTAATAGGGTCTGTTTAATTTTCAGCCCGAAAGATAAACAGACCCCCTAAGGTTTATATCCTGAGGTTTACATCCTGCCAGGCAAGGAGAAGCCATGTTCTATTATTTCGTGTTTTTGATACTTGGACCCTTGTTACTTATACAGGGAAGGCTAGTGCGTAAGAATATACCCATATTGGCTGAAGCCACAGGAGGGCGCAGTGGCCGCTTAGGTGAGGGTAGACCTCTGAGTCTACTGGTCGTTGGAGATTCTGCTGCGGCAGGTGTTGGTGTAGAGACTCAAGATGATGCCCTCAGTGGCTGTTTGACCCGGGAACTGGCACAGAAGTATTGCGTGGATTGGTCTCTGGTGGCGAAATCAGGTAATACGACGGCAGATCTTATCGAGACGTTACAAGGGCGCCCTTTTCAAACCGACTCCTTATCAGTGGGCAGCTTGCCAGCCAAGGTGCTTGATGACAATTGGTTAGACAAAAGGAGCGCACCTGATATCGATGTGGTATTGGTCTCGCTTGGAGTCAACGATCTCTTGAGTCCGATAGGGGAGAGTCATTGGATAGCTCAGCAGGTACGGTTAATTAAACTGCTTAAATCAAAATTTTCCGCCAAACATATCTTGATGACAGCCGTCCCGCCTATGCACTGTTTCCCTGCCTTACCCCAGCCATTAAGATGGTTTCTGGGACTGAGAGCGTCGGAGTTTAACCGTAAACTAGTGTCGCTTATCGAGCTTGAAAGTGAGTGTGAGCTGGTCATTATCCCCCTTATGCCGATAGCATCGGATATGGCCAGTGATGGCTTTCATCCCAGCGCAAAAGTGTATCGACTCTGGGGAGGCACGGCAGCTAAAGCCATCGAAAAGAGAATTGAGAGCCTTCTGCATCGTTAAGAGTCTTTAGCGTCATCAAGAGTTTATAGGAACCTTCAGTTTGATAAAAAGCCCTCAGCCTAACGAAGAGCCTTTAGCGACTAGCTCCTGTGACTCGCTTATCGCGATTTAGCTCTCTATTTAGTTATCATGAAGAAATCACGAAGCTCATCTATCTGACACATGGCATCCTGATAACCTAAGTCAATAAGGGCACTGCAGTAGGCCTGCTCGAATAACAGGTAGGACACGATACTCGAGTCGGTATCTTGTTTTATGCCGATAGGTCTGAGCATAGCTTTTACTGCCGTCGGCATCTCCTGATAGTAATAAGATGCCAGCTGACTCAAGTCTTCACTGGGCTTGATGACTAAGGTTTCTATCTTTGTCAGAGGCAGCGACTCTCTCTTCTCCTTAGGGATTAATTCTAGCGTGGCATTGATCCGCTCCAGACGTTCCAGATCGCTATTTAAGGTATCGGAGAAGATGGTATCGAGCAGATGACCGGTAATGGTCGCCGTCTTAGGGTGGTGGGCTAGCTCTTGGGGCTGCTGCTTGTGGGGGCTCTCTAAATTTATCACCAAAATTTTCTTGGCCCCAAGATGAATCGGACTGCTCAAGGGGGCGAGTTGATGCACTGAGCCATCGCCGTAATAGCCCTGATTGAGCTTAATTGAGGGGAAGATTAGCGGGATGGCCGAACTGGCGAGTAGATGGTCTGTGTTGAGCTGAGTGCGTTGGCCGCTGCGCCTGTCCCTATGCCAGTCAGTAATATCATGACTGCCCTGGAAGAAGGTGACCGATCTCGATGTGTTATAGCAGGAGACATCGATGCTCAAAGCGTTGAGAGCACCACTGGCGATATTTCTGTCGATACGAATGAAGTTGATAAGCTGATTGAGCATGTCGCGTAGGGGATCGCTGTTAAACAGGCTGCCGGCATTGGTGTTGATCCTGTCATCTTGCAAGCTCATGAGTAACATCTTACATAAGTGCCCGAGTATTCCCCTGGCCGAAGACTTATATATCTTCTCGGTTCGAAAGTTACGCCATACCCATTCGAGTTTACGCACCCCTAGATGAAAGCAGGAAGCATGAGTGGCGATAGAGGTACCATTGATGGCCCCGGCTGAGGTGCCGCAGATTATTTTGAAGGGAATACCGTGATTTCGTGGGTAAAATTGCACGATGGCCTTGAGTACACCCACCTGATATGCGGCCCTTGCACCGCCGCCGCCGAGCACAATCGCTGTTTTTTCTGGCAAAGCCTTCTCCATTCACAAGTCTCTGGTTTAATTAAAGCCTCTAATGTGGAAGAAAATCAAGCAGATTAATGGATTAAAATTGTTCGGCAGCTTTCTACAAAGATTCCATAAAAAAACGCGCACTCCGATGGAGTGCGCGTCTGGTGTCAACACCAGCTAAGCTAGCGGCTTAATTGTTGGCGATTACTCGGCAGACTTAAGGAAGTCGAGCAGTTGATCGAATGGGATCTCCTGCTTCTCACCGGTGCGACGGTTCTTATACTCGAACACGCCATTATCGATATTGCGATCGCCGATAACGACAACATGTGGCAGACCCACAAGTTCCATGTCGGCAAACATCACGCCCGGACGCTCTTTACGATCGTCAAATAGGACTTCGATGCCTGCATCATTCAGATCTTGATACAGCTGCTCGGCAATATCTTTAACGCGATGAGACTTATGCATGTTCATCGGTAAGATACCTACGGTGAACGGCGCAATGGCTTTTGGCCAGATGATGCCGCGATCGTCATGGTTCTGCTCAATCGCAGCAGCCACGATACGGCTCACGCCCACACCATAACAACCCATAAGAAGAGTCTTAGACTTACCATTTTGATCCAGTACATTGGCATGCATAGATTCAGAGTAGTTAGTCCCTAGCTGGAAGATATGACCGACTTCGATACCGCGAAGTAGGGCGATAGTGCCTTGACCACAAGGACTCGGCTCACCTTCGATGATATTACGTAGATCGGCTACTTCTGCCTGAGGCAGATCGCGCTCCCAGTTGATACCGAAATAGTGCTTGTCGTCCTGGTTAGCGCCGGCGCCAAAATCACTCATCACATTAACGCTGTGATCGATATACACAGGGATGTTCAGGCCGACTGGGCCGATAGAACCAGGTCCTGCACCAATCGCCTTACGAATATCGGCTTCATCGGCAAATTCAAATGGAGCCAGTACGGCTTCAATTTTTTCAGCCTTAACTTCGTTGAGCTCATGGTCGCCACGAACCACAATAGCGACTAAAGGTACTTCTTCAGTTGCGCCCTTAACGATCAAGGTCTTCACTGTGTTCTCGATGGCGATATCGTGTTGTTCGACGAGTTCGGCTATGGTCTTAGCATTAGGCGTATCGACCAGAGTCATCTCTTGGGTTGCTGCTCCACGGGTACCCGTAGGCATCGGCGCTTCGGCTTTCTCGATGTTTGCGGCGTAATCGCTCTCGGTCGAGTAGGCGATCAAGTCTTCACCGCTATCGGCCAGGACGTGGAACTCATGGGACATGCTGCCACCGATAGAGCCAGTGTCAGCTAAAACCGGGCGAAAAGACAGGCCCATACGCTCGAATATGTTGTTATAAGCCTGGAACATGGCGTCATAGGTGACATCCATAGACTCTTGATCCAGATGGAAAGAGTAAGCATCTTTCATCAGGAATTCACGAGAACGCATCACACCGAAGCGAGGACGAACCTCATCACGGAATTTGGTCTGGATCTGATACAAGGTCAGAGGCAGCTGCTTATAGGAGTTGATCTCTTTACGTATGATGTCGGTGATGACCTCTTCGTGGGTCGGACCCAATACGAAGTCGCGGTTGTGACGATCTTGGAAACGCAGCAGTTCGGGACCGAACTTCTCCCAACGACCCGTCTCAACCCAAAGGTCTGCCGGTTGAACCATAGGCATTAAGATCTCTACTGCACCTGCCTTGTTCATCTCTTCACGGACGATAGCCTCTACCTTACGCAGAACGCGAAGTCCTGTCGGTAACCAGCTGTATAGACCCGAAGCATTACGGCGGACCATGCCCGCACGTAACATTAATTGATGACTGACCACCTCTGCATCTGCAGGGGTCTCTTTTTGTGTTGAAAGCAGGTACTTGCTTACGCGCATTACCGATATCCAGTTCAGAAATAAATAGGCCGACATTTTATCATCTGAGAATATGATGTCACCAAGTTTATTGGCCCTTGGAATGAAGGGCTATTTCATTTTCTGGTTTAGCTTCTGGCTATTTTGTCTCTAGCTGAGTTTGAAGCCTCCAACAACGTCGTTTAGCTGCACATTAGCCTGTATTAATCTCTGTGTGCTTTTGACCGTATCAACAGCATTACTACTCAGTTGGCGGATCATCTCGTGAATTTCAATCATATTGATATTTACATCTTCCGTTATCAGACTCTGCTCTTTTGCTGAAAATGCGATCTCTGTAGTTAGGTCATTGATTCTAGTGATTGAGGAGGTCATATTTTCAAGGGAGCTCATTACCCGTGAGGTGGTGTCTACTGTTTTGCTACAGCTTTTTTGGGTGGAATCCATCGAGGAGACCACTACTCTCGTAGCTGAACGTAAATCGCTCAGCATCCTATCAACCTCTGAGGTACTCTGCTGAGTACGAGCGGCTAACGCCCTGACTTTACCAGCAACTACCGCAAAGCCTCGCCCCTGCTCACCAGCTCTTGCCGCTTCAATCGCAGCATTGAGTGCCAATAAGTTGGTCTGCTCGGCAATTTCATCGATAACTCTGAGTACGGCATCTATTTTTTCAAAGTCTTGGCTCATGGTTCCAATCGATTGCGTCATGCCGTCGACCTGCTGAGCCAGTTTAGATAAGCTGTCGGTCGCCTCTTGAACAACGATTTTTTAACGCTCAGCCTCATCGCTAGTCGATTGAGTAAATTCAGCAGCCCTTGCGCCGTTTTGTGCTACAGACTCTGCTGTTGCGCTCATCTCATTGATGGCGGTAACGACTTTCTCAGTCTCTAGTGTGTGCATTCAATAGGGCCTTATTTGAATCAGTTTTATTCTGTTAGCTCATTAATCTCGAGCTGTATCCCTTGATTGGACTGAGACACATCCAGCATTATTTTCTGTAAATTTTCGATGAAACTATTGATCCCTCCTGCAATCTTGCCGAGATCATCTTGACTGTATACATCAAGACGGCGAGTTAAGTCTGCATCGCCTCTGGAGAGGCCAACAATAATATCACGCAATGAACTGAGGTGTTTAAATGTGCCGTAAATAATAAAGAAACTGACAGGAAAAGTAATAATAGAGACAATAAATAAGGCTAGTGTAATATTCTACTTAAGCTATTTGTATTATTTACTATACGCTCGTTATCTAGAAAGGCTGTGAGCGTCCAGGTTTTATTGCCAATATTCAGATTGTGGACAAATGGGGTTAACTCGCCATCGACCTTATTGGAATGTAAAATCTGGTTGAGAGGATCGCTAATTTTAATGTATTGCCCATTAAGGCTTACTTGTGATAGGTGTTTTTGTTAGGTCTATATAGAATATATTACCGTTACCCAGCCCCTTTGGGATGGTAATACTTAATAACGGTGTTTTATTCTGGTAGAAGATATTACTTAACTCTGTACCTGTAGCTTGAGTTAACTGCTCTCTAACCTTCTTAGCTTGCCTTACATCGGGAATTGGCCCTTTATCACTAGTCACTTCATTGTTAATTATTCTGATTATCGAAGCGGATTCGCTGTTTTTTGTAGTTTTAATCAGAGGGTTACCTTCTAAGCTTAGGCTCTCGGTCAAGAGTATCCAACTGTTAAAATTTTCGGTTGTCTGAGCATCTACTAACCCCATCAGAACATTAATATTCCTCTCTTCGTTTTCTAAAATATAGCTACTGACATAGTAGTTAGCACTTAAGAATGAAGTGAAAATGGTAGTTATAAATATGAGTACTAGGGTAGAGAGTATTTTTACTTTGAATGATAACTTGTTTGCCATTACATTTCCTATAGTGAAATTTATTTTAGCGTAAGTTACAACTGACAATCACAATAAACTACAGAGATCTTTATACAATAAATGTCGTATCGATCAATAAAATGAAAATATCTATTGTGGGGATCATTAAAAATACAATTTGTAAATGTTTATTTTAAATAAATATTAAATGTTTTATATAGGTGTAAATCCGGGCGGTCATAATTTATGGGTTATTTTAATTTCTTACTAAATATTAATAAAAAGCTTAATTAGGAGGCTATTATGGCCGGTCCCCGGAGTACTGAAATAAGCCTCGAAGACACACCTTAATATCACTGTTGTAGCCACATTGTCCGCCACGTCCATCTCTGTGGAGGTGACAAATATACAGGTAAAGGCTATGACCATCGGCGAGCTTGGGTAGAAGCGCGGATAGTTAAACTGACACCGAAGTTTGTTAAGGGAGAGATCATTGATGGCATCAAGTTGCTTAGTTAAAGCATCTCAATGCAGTCAGTATTTACAAGCAAGCTGATACTTTCAAACATGTCTGATTCCAACTAACCGATTTATTTATTGGGTCAGCAGTCCCGCATTTAATTCACCATTTAGCTAAGATCTCTTTGTTTCTGATTCAATCTCAAATGACATGGATCAAGAAAAATTCTAGATGGACTAGAATATCTCTTAGGGATGGAAAATCTGAGTATAAATTTTGCTCTTGATACCCTACAAAATAGATTGGGTGCTGACTCTGATATTGATTCATTTAGTGACCTGTTTATTCAATCGTTTGCCACTGTTTTGAAAAAGTGAGGTTGTATATTTCACACATGCAGGAGAATACGAACTATGGGCGTTTTGCAAAAACTATCAGAACTCAATTTAGTCATAAAATATCGAAAACAGCTAAAGCCTGTTTTAACATCCTACTTACATTTTTTCGAGAATACCGAAACGTCGGTGTGGGGCTCGATCACCGAGGATGATGAGCAGGGGATCAAACATGCTGTTGTTCAATCAGGCAAGCATAAAGGTCCAATTGTTGAAATAGGGGCGCTTTTTGGTCACACAACGAATTTACTCGCATCAATGAAGCGGACTGGGGTTATTCTTATTACGGTGGAAAATTTTACTTGGAATCCTTTTTCTCTGCCTCCTGAGGTACACCGTCAGTTTACAATGCGCACACTTCGTTACGCATTAGAACATTGTTCAACCCAGGTTTTTGATGGTAATGCGGCGGATTTCTATTTGGCCAATGGGACCCTCAAACCAAGTTTGATTTTCATTGATGCAGGACATGACTACGAATCCGTGAGGAAGGACATTGATTGGGCCGTTTCTACCGGTTGTCCGGTTATATCTGGTCATGACTATACGGTTGCTCATCCTGGTGTGGTCAAGGCCGTTGACGAGACATTCGGCAATAACATTTCCCTTTACGGCTCAGTATGGATCCATCAAAGGCGCGAATGTGAATAAGGTGAAGCTGCGGATGGCGAAAATGCCGCTGCACTTCTACTTTGAGCAATGGCATTATGTATGTTGTTCATTAGTAATGAGTGACTCTCATTGCCGAGGTAATAATAAATGAGCATGTCGAAATGACGTTAACAATGGTAAAGCAATACCATGAATTTCTACTTTCACATTTAGTCAGTCCATTTTCTCTACTTATCAATAAAGTAAACGCCTACACATATGATTTTGATGCACAGGTAAATTTAGCTACATTAAAATAAATCAATGCAATGGCCGTTGTAGTATATACTCGCTCTGCGAAAATCAGTACGGAATCCGACATGTCACTTAATTGCTCTACACATAAACACACACCTACACCTTATCCCTTCTATCCCCAATCACCCTCGCTGGGTTACCGGCAACGATGGCATAGTCTGGTACATCTTTAGTGACGGTGGCATTCATGCCTATAACGGCGCAGTCGCCTATAGTGACGCCATCGACTATGGCGGCTTGAGCACCTATCCACACATCTTTGCCTATGATCACACCTTGAGATTCGGAGCTTTGCCGATAGATAGCTGTGTCAGGATGCATACCATGGTTGAAGGCATAAATGGTGACGTTATTGGCGATGCGGGTCTGAGAGCCTATGGTGATGCCTGCGCTGCCGCCATCGAAAGAGCAGCCATGGTTTATCGCGACTTCATTGCCCATTATTATCGGGCCGTGGAGGAAGCTGTCGGCGGCGATCATGCATTTATTACCGATTGTGATACCTCGGTTTGGTTCGGCAAACAGGTTTGCCTCCGGGGCGATGAAACAATTAGCACCTAAGCTGATGGTCTCTAAGGCTATCAAGTTGGCTTGTACTTCCTGCTGCCAAGGCTCGGCCCAAGCCAGTAACTTGGGTTTGAGATTGAAGTAGAGCCAAGGCATGTAGGCCATGCGTTTCTTATGCTGGGCTTGATAGTCGTCTTGTGTCATCAATTATGCAGTCAGTTAAACACTGACCCCCGTCTTAATCTCTTGCACAACAATGGTGTCTTCACTATCACTATCGTTATTTTTAGCATGAGCATGAGTAGCTTCGACAACGTGCCAAAGAATATCGAGATCGTACAGGGCGACTTGATAGATCTTAGGGTCGGCTTTAGCTTTCTTATAGGCGGGACGCGGGTCTTGGGCAAGGACACCTATGATGAGCTCTTCGAGGTGTTGGTATTGCTCGAGCCCCTCATAGCTTGCTAGCTGCTGCTTAGCATCTTGACTAAATTCTACCTTGGTCAGTTTTGGCGCTTCATGGGCGATGCCGCCTAATGCATCAGGAACCGAATCTGAGAAGGGAATATAGGGTTTGATATCTATGATGGGTGTGCCATCTAGGAGATCCATTCCCGAGATCTCTAAAGCCAGATAGCCTCTGCGCTGGTGAATTTTATGTAGCTTAACTACTGACTGGCCTAAGCCGTTGGGCCGGAAGGTGGAGCGAGTAGCGAACACACCCAGCTTTTCGTTGCCGCCTAAGCGGGGAGGGCGAACCGTAGTTTTCCAGCCCTGGGCAAGGTTTTGATGGAAGCAAAATACTAACCAGAGATGAGAGTATTGCTCCAGGCCTCTGACTGTATCGATATCATTATAGGGGGCCTGGAGTTCGACAAAACCGCGGGCGGCGTTGACGAGTCCCGGTTGTCTGGGGATCCCAAATTTTTGTTTATAGGGCGTACGACAGTACGCCACAGCTTGAATTTGACTGCTAAAACTCATTGATGACTACTTTGAAGTGGAGATTAAATATTTAAGCAGATTACTGCTTGTCTGTTACTGGCGTTTTGATTGCCTGGCCGACACAGATGGCGCGGCTGAAACAGCCCTGGCCTTGCTCTTCAAATACCAGACACTTCTTGATAACCAGTCCGTTAGCCCCTTTATCGGCAGCAGCTCTGCGGGCTAGAGTTCGTGCTTCACTTATCGCAGCCGGCGCATCATTGGCTTGCTCCTGGCATGTTTCGCCTTCAACTAAACCTATGATCTCATAAGGAAGTTTTGGTGCTGTAGCATTATTATAGACAGTGACATCCGATGCCTTGAAATAATCGTCGATGGCTTCACCATTGAGGTTACTGTTAAATTTATATTCGCCGGCACAGGCGCTAAGCAGTAAAACTAGTGCAGAGATTAATAGGGTCTTCATTATTCAGGCCTGTTATTAGAGTGACTGACGTACTCATATTCGTGATATTGGAATTTATTTTTATGATCCTAACAGTAGGAATTCTAGCGCTTTAGATACTTTTGATAAAGCTGTTGTTGACGATTATTGAGATCTATCTCGCGTCCATTGATATAGACTTTTTCTATCTTGGTTTCCATGGGATCTAAGATATCGCCTTTAGACACCACCAAGTTAGCTTTATAACCTACGGCTATCGCTCCCATATTATCTACGTCGAGGATTCTTGCGGCATTCAGGGTGACACTTTTCAGTGCTTCTTGCCGAGTGAGTCCATAAGCCACGGTTTGACCCGCAGCCAGTGGTAAGTTACGGCTATTCCAATCCGATGAGAAGCCTAAGGCGAAGGGGATTTCGGCTTGCTTGAGTAGGGCGGGGATCTTAAAGCTCAGGTCAATAGGCTCATCTTTTCTCATCGGCAGGCTTAAGGTGCGAGTATAAATCACTGTAGCCTGTATTTCGTTGAGCAATTCACCTAAGCGCCAGGCATCGTAACCACCGACGATAACCAGTTTGAAATGGTATTGCTTGGCCAGAGATGCCGCTTCCTCTATCTGCTTTTGGGTGTTGGCGTGTACAAATAGCTGAGCTTCTCCCTCGTAGAGGGGAAGCAAGGATTGCCATCTTAAATCGACTTTGTTGATTTTATTAACCTTACTTGCCAGAAAGTAACGGTATCCGTCAGAAATAGCTAAGGAGATATCGACGATTTGATCATTATATTTATCTATCTGCTCCTGGCGTTTCTCTTTATCTTGAGAAAGACGACCGAATTGGGGCCAATAGAGGTGAAAAGCGGCTTGAGTCGGCACTAGCGCATCTTCCACTGTCCAGCTATCGAGAGAGACCAGAGAAGACTGCCCGGCTAAACTATCCCCCTGAGGCACGACTTGGGCATGGGTAATACCATTGACGCGTATGGTAGGTATGATCTCCGAATCTGGGTTGAAGGCGGTGATGACTTCGAGTTGGGGGTTGATCTCGCCAACTTCATAACTGTCATTACTGGGGCGCATCATCTCAACTTCGACAAGGCCTAGGCTGGTATCTAGGGCGATGAGCCCAGGATAGATGTGCTTGTCTGTCATATCTAAATGTATCGCTTCTGGAGCGATAAGATTTTGACCTATGGCTATAATCTTGCCATCTTCTATTAAGAGATCTGTGTTTAGCTTCACCCCATCTACGGCGGTATGTAAGCTGGCATTGGTAAATAATATCGCGGTCGACTGTGCCTCGGCGGGGATCATATCGTGGCCATGGACGGGCAAGGTGACAATGCAGCCTAAGCCTAGAGAAAGCAGCACTCGCTTGGCAGCCATAGACATCTTCTTACTCACTATGTGTTGTATTTGTGCATGTTCAAGCGCTTTATTTCGCTCTTTAGTTACTCGAGTCACAGGCTTCATAACGCAGCTCTCATTTGGTGTGCTTGATGCCAAACATCGTATTGAGTGTCGCAGTGCCATTCTGGCTCATTGCTCTCTATGACCGCTTCTCCGGGAGGCAGCGTGCTGGGTTTGGACTCACTGAGCAGTATCTTTTGTATTAGTGCCGCTCTTTCTTTAGCGATATCAGTTTGCAACTGCTTGTCTGTTTGACGGTCAAAATAGCGTTTGCCTTCTATCCAGGTGGCATCAACTTTTGCGTAAACAGATAATGGCGAGTGATCCCATAATACGATATCCGCTTGCTTACCTTTAGTTATCGAGCCTATGTATTGATCGACGCCCAATTGAATCGCCGGGTTGATGGTGACCATCTTCCACGCATCTTCTGCCGACATATCACAATACATCATAGACTTGGCGGCTTCCTGATTTAATCTTCGCTGCATCTCATAGTCATCTGAGTTGATGCTGGTGAGCACGCCCTTGCTCTGCATCAGGCAGGTGTTTTGGGGAATAGCATCATAGACCTCAAATTTATAGGCCCACCAATCAGAGAAGGTTGAGGCCGAGGCGCCGTGTTTAGCCATCTCTTCTGCGACTTTATAGCCTTCCAATACATGGGTGAAGGTTTTTACCTTGAAGTTATAGGCTTCTGCCAGGCGCAGGAACATCAAGATCTCAGATTGAACATAGGAGTGAATATGGATATCCCGTTTTTGCTCTAGCACTTCGGCGATAGCGGCTAAGCGATAGTTGGGTTTAGGCGCGATACGTTTGCGCTTCTCACTGCCTCTGAGGCGACGATAATCATAAATTGATTTTTGATAGGCGCTGGCTTCGTTGAATGCCTCGATGAACAGAGATTTAACCCCCATGCGACTTTGTGGGAAGCGTCTGTCGAAATTATCACCCCAGTTACTCTGTTTCACGTTTTCGCCCAGGGCAAACTTGATGCTGGGAGGCGCCTGAGTATATTTAAGCGTGTTGGCATTCTCGCCCCAGCGCATTTGGATCACCTGGGCCTGACCACCGATAGGGTTCGCACTGCCGTGTAATAGCTGCGCTGTGGTGACGCCGCCGGCTAAGGCGCGGTAAATAGCGATATCATTGGGATTGATGATATCGCCGATGCGCACTTCTGAGGTGATGGCATCTGTACCTTCATTGGTACCGCCATTGATGGCAATATGTGAGTGCTCATCAATAATACCTGCGGTTAAATGCTTGCCTGTGGCGTCGATATGGCGATAACCCGAAGGTGTTTTCAGGTTTGTGCCTATCTTCTCTATCTTGCCGCGCGATATGAGCACGTCGCTGTTTTCAAGCACTCCTTGTTCATCAGAGGTCCAGATGGTGGCGTTACTTATGTGTAGCTTCTCTGTTTTAGCTAAGCTGTCTCTGCCATAGGCGATATTGGGTAAGGTTAACTTAGAGATAAGTTCGACAGGTGTTTCATCTTCTTCAGTTTTTGGCGTTTCGAAGGCGTCTCTCAAGACTCCGGCTACAGGGGTGAGTGCGCCATCCTTATCTGACATGCGGCCACGAATGCCTTGTTCGTCAAACCAGAGTGTGAAACGGTTGATGCCCTCGAATCCAGCCTCTGTCATATCGACATTAAAGGTTAAGCGCTTATTGAGATAGGTCACCTGAGACAGTACCAACTCTTGTTCGCCGCTTGCTAAGGTGCCTGACATCTTGTCATCTTCTTTATTGGTGTTAGAGATAGACAGGTCCAGTGAGACTTGTCCTATCTGGATTTGATAGCTGGAATCCAACAGATCAGTATCCCTATCGATAAGTGCGTGTTCATCACCTTGTAACCAGATGCTGTAAATTACGCCATCTTCGAAGATATTACCTTTAGTGATCACTAGATCCGCAATAAACCCGGGCTTCAATCGACCGCTAAATTCACTGGTGCCGACAATTTCTGCGGCTTCGGTGGTGAGTGCGGCTAATGCCGTTGCTTCACTCAGGCCATATTTTACGGCCTGCTTGAGTCTAGGCCAAAAGTCTTCGGCTGTGATGCCGTGCTGAGTCAGTGAGAAGGGAAGCTGAGACTCTTCAACAGCCATCAAGTTAGCCGGTGCTCGCTCCCAATGTCGCATCTGTGCCAGGCTTATCTCTCTCTCACTGTCGTCATCGCCAACTAAGGGGGCGGCAGGGAAGTTTAATGGCAGAATTAAGCCATAACCATAAGTTTTCAGTTCGTCTAGCCGAGTGTACTCCATACCGTTACCCAGTAAACTTGCTTTATATTCATGTTCATTTAATAAGCTGGCAGCCCTGAGTTGACTGTTGAGGTTGCTAGTATCGAAAATAATCTGTTCACTCTCAATATTGGCTATAGCCAGGAGTGCACTATTAAATTCAATCAATTGAGTTTCAGATTTTGAAAATGACTTGTCTTTATTTTCTTTATACCAATTGGCATCGGCAAAAGTTTGTCTAATAAGCGCTATGCTGCCCATCAAAGAGCTTGGGTAATCTTGGGGGGAACTGCCCTTATCGAATGCTAAAAAATGACCGGAATGAGCACGATAGATAATTTCATTGGCACTTTTTTCAGCTAAAGATAATGTCACCCCACGTCCACGAAAGATGCCATCTAAATTACTGCTCTGAACACTGGTAAATCCATTTTTGATCCAAGGTTCTGCATCATTTTTATTAGGGTGAACATAATTGAACCAAGATTTTTCAGAGTGAATAGCGCCATTTTCAGCATTTCCACCTATACGTTTTATCTCATAGATAGGAGGTCGCACTTCATCTTGTGGGTATTCAAATTCGATGGCGTAGTCGGTAAAAGGGTCGATAAACCCCGGATAGATGGTATAACCATGCAGATCGATAATGAGTGCATCCTCTGGCACTTTATTATTTTTTATGACCTCTATAATCTTATTGTTTTGAATGAGTAAACTGGCATTTATTATTTTTTTACCTGGCTCAATCATTAAGGTCGCATGAGTGAGAGCGGTTAATTTGGGGGTGTTATCAGTGAGTTGATCATTTGCCTGCGCTTGCAATGAACTGATTGACAATAATGTCGTGATTATCGTTATTATTTTTATTTTGTGATGCATTTTAGACATTAACTATGAATAGTGAAACCTAGCCAGAGGTTATCTGAATTTTAGTGTAAATACCAAGTGGCAATTGTAATGATTTTTATCAATAGTGTTAAATCCAAAGTATAAAAAAACCGGCATAAGCCGGTCTAATATACTACTTCTGTTTGATAGAAGTGATTTAGATTAGGAAGTCATCCATAGAACGGCCTTTATCTAGCTCAGTCTTAAATACTGTCGGCATACGGCCTTGACCAGTCCAAGTGATTGCCTCGCCATTCACGTCGATAGCATATTTAGCTGGACGTGGAGCGCGCTTCTTAGGTGCTGGTTTTACCGCCGATGCACCCAGATCATCAATTGATAAGCCAACGGCTTCCATCTGTTTGCGGATTTCATCTATCTTGGCATTTCTTTCTGCCGTAGCTTCTGCTTCAGCTTCTGCTTGAGAGTCTCTTTCTGAGATAACTTTATCAAGTTTTACCGCTAATTCTTTTAAGTCTTCAATCGATAGTTCTTTTACTGCGGCTTTAAAACGGCGGCCATGAGTTAGTATTTCAAGAAAATCGCTCATAATTATTTGGTCCAATTATATTAAGTGAGTTATTAAATATCAGACTAATAATAGGAATTATTAGAACAAGTTTCAAATGTTATTTTAATTAAATTAATGAATATATATTTATATTCATATTATCTGCTGTTTATTGTTATTTTATTCGGTTAAAAATCACCAGAATATGATATGTATCAAAAAAAATACAAACAAGCGTTTGAATCCTTATTGACGTTAACGTTAACAGCACGTAAAGTGGAGCTACTTTGTGTAGGTGTTAACCTATACTCAACCCTCTAAATATGACGTAAGAAGGAAGCCCTATGAAAGTATTGGTGCCTGTTAAGCGCGTCGTCGATGCCAATGTTAAAGTCAGAGTGAATGCTGATAATACCGATGTCGATACCGCTAACTTGAAAATGGCGATTAACCCTTTTTGTGAGATTGCCGTAGAAGAAGCCGTGCGCCTAAAAGAAGCTGGTGTAGCTTCTGAAATTGTGGTTGTTACCGTGGGCCCTAAAGCCGCACAAGAGCAACTACGCACGGCAATGGCTTTAGGTGCCGATCGTGGTATTCATATCCAGACTGAAGAGGCGTTAGTACCTTTATCTATTGCTAAGCTGCTCAATGCAGTTCAGGAAAAAGAGCAGGCACAACTGATTATCTTAGGTAAGCAAACTATCGATGGTGATAATAACCAGACCGGACAGATGCTGTCGGCACTGGCTAATATGCCTCAGGCGACATTTGCTTCAGAAGTTAAAGTCGAGGGCGACTCTCTTGCCGTGACACGTGAAGTCGACGGCGGCCTACAGAGTGTCACCATTTCGCTGCCAGCAGTAGTGACGGTTGATTTGCGTTTAAATGAACCCAGATACGCTAAGTTACCTAACATCATGAAGGCAAAGCGTAAGCCATTAGAGACCCTTTCTATCGATGATTTAGGTGTAAGTCTGAAGCAGCATCAAACAGTATTAAAAGTGACTCCACCTGCCGAGCGTAAGGCTGGAATTATGGTGGCTAGCGTTGCAGAACTGGCCGATAAGTTAAAGAATGAAGCGAAGGTGATCTAATGGCAATTTTAGTATTAGCAGAACATGATAATGCCAGCTTGAAGCTGGACACCGCCAAAGTTGTCGCTTGTGGTCAAGCCATTGGTGGCGATATCGATGTCTTGATTGCCGGTCATGAATGTGCCGCAGTGGTCGATGCCGCCAAGCAACTTGCAGGTGTCAGGCATGTTTTAGTCGCACAGTCGGCGCAATATGCTCACGGGTTTGCCGATAATGTGGCACAGCTTATCGTGGATCTTGCCGGTGATTATGAACACATTTTGGCTGCAGCTACTAGCCAAGGTAAAGACACATTACCACGAGTATCGGCGCTTTTAGATGTCGCTCAGTTATCTGAAGTGGTAGAAGTCGTTAGTGCCGATACCTTCGTCCGTCCAATATACGCAGGTAATGCATTAGCCACGGTTCAGAGCCATGATGCTAAGAAGGTATTAACCGTACGTTCAAGTGCGTTTGATGCGGTCGCTAATGATGGAGCTGCGGATGTTGTTGCCATAGATAAGGTATTCGATTCTGTGACTCAGTTTATTTCTCAGAGCCTATCAGAATCTGAGCGCCCCGAACTTGGCGCTGCATCTGTTGTGGTATCGGGTGGTCGTGGTCTGGGTAGCGGTGAGAATTTTGCTATCTTAGAAAAGCTTGCCGATAAGCTAGGTGGCGCACTCGGTGCTTCACGCGCTGCGGTCGATGCAGGTTTTGTGTCTAACGATCTTCAAGTGGGTCAAACTGGTAAGATTGTGGCACCTGACTTGTATATTGCCGTGGGTATCTCGGGGGCAATTCAGCATCTGGCTGGGATGAAAGACTCTAAAGTGATCGTCGCCATCAACAAGGATCCTGAAGCGCCTATTTTCCAGATTGCCGATTACGGCTTGGAAGCGGATCTGTTTGAAGCGGTTCCCGAGCTAACTGATTTGCTATAACTTATCGATTATATGCTGTGTAAATGTAAGTTTTAGGTGAAATCCCTTTTGATTTACACTAAATAAGCGTGATCTTAGTCACAGTGAGCGGCTTTGGGGTAGAATCCTCAAAGCCGCTTGTGTTTTTATTAACTTCACGTTTTCATGTTTTCCTGAGTTTAGTACCTCTGTTTGGTACTATCAGTTCGGCACATGATAAACGTCCTGAGAAGTAGAGGTGCATTAAAGATCAGTAGTGATAGTCAGGGTGATACCGCTTATCTATCATGAAAGGCTTTGATGCCGAAGTAGTAATACATATCACGGTTTACTGCTGGGGCTGTATCGAATAGGTACAGCACTGCCATAGTATTTCTTATCTGGATGATAAGAAAATTTATACCTTTTAACTAACGGTATTACTATGGAGCGCTACTGATAGGACAGGTGTTTTCAGATATCTTTAATATCCCACCAGTTCAGCAGCCTCCATTCGTACTTAAAACTAAGATTATAATTAAATGACAACTTTAAGTTACGCCGATTCGGCGCTCTCATTGCTGCCACCTGTGGTTGCGATTCTGATGGCGATTGTTACACGTCGTGTATTGCTCTCTTTAGGGCTGGGAATATTACTCGGCGCTATTTTGATAAACGATTTCTCTGTCATAGCATCTGGGCAATACTTAGGCGAGCAAGTTGCTGGCCTATTCTGGGATGATGGTGCTCTCAATGCCTGGAACATGTATCTGCTAGGCTTCCTGGTACTATTGGGGATGATCACCGCGCTTATTACGGTGAGCGGTGCGGCTAACGCTTTTGCCGATTGGGCAAGGGGTCACATAAAGTGTAAACGTGATGCCAAGTTGATGACCATGTTCTTAGGCTGCGTGATCTTTATCGACGATTACTTCAACAGCTTAGTCGTCGGCAGTGTCGCCAGACCTCTGACCGACAGATATTATATCTCTCGCAGCAAGCTCGCCTATATTTTGGATTCGACAGCTGCACCAATCTGCGTGATCTCTCCCGTGTCGAGTTGGGGGGCTTATATCATCGCCTTGATCGGCGGTATTCTCACCGCCCATGGTTTCACAGATTCAGGACATCTGAGCATCTTTATCCAGATGATCCCGATGAACTTCTATGCCATATTTGCACTGCTACTTTTGTTTTGTGTCGCCTTCATGGATCTCAATGTCGGCCCCATGCGTCAGCATGAGCTCAATGCGCAGAAGGGTAACTTATATGATGAGGCTAAAGGCTTACCCCCCGGAGCTAATTCAGATCTGCCTGAGGCCGATAACGGTAAGATTCTGGGATTATTTCTGCCCATTATCGTACTGGTTCTTGCGACCTTCTATTTCATGGTGAGCAGCGGCGGAGACGTCTTAGCAGCAGACGGAAAACCTTTCAGTATTCTTGGTGCATTTGAAAATACCGATGTAGCTTCGTCTTTGTTCTTCGGTGCCTTGGTCGGTTTTATTGCGACTCTGGCCTTAGTCTTGATACAAGGATTGGATAAGTCATACCTAACTAAAGGTCTGGTTGCTGGTGCTCGCTCTATGCTGCCAGCCATCTATATCTTGCTATTTGCCTGGACGATTGCCGGCGTGATTGGTCAATTAGAGACAGGTAAGTACATGGCGAGTCTGGCATCGGGTAATATTCCGTTTGCGCTGTTACCCGCCGTCTTATTCGTGCTTGCAGGACTGACGGCGTTCTCTACCGGCACCAGCTGGGGGACGTTTGGTATCATGCTACCTATTGCCGCGGACATGGCGATGGGTACTCATACCAATATGATGTTACCTATGCTTGCGGCAGTGCTCGCTGGTGCAGTATTTGGTGATCATTGTTCACCTATCTCAGATACGACGATCCTCTCCTCCACGGGAGCTAACTGTCATCATATCGATCATGTGGTCACTCAACTGCCCTATGCCTTAATCGTGGCGGGGATCAGCTTGGGCGGTTATATCGTGCTGGGATTCACCGAGTCTCTGATGGCTGGACTCGCTACCTGTAGCATCTTATTTGTGATTAGCGTCTTGGTTTTGAAGGTTAAATCTACTCAGTCTACCAGCTAGCCATGCTACCAATGTTGTTGCTAGCCTAAGGCAAGACTAGCAAGTGAAATACCGCTCATATGAGCGGTATTTTTTTGTCTAGAGTTTCGCAGTAATCCAGTCGCTGTTTATCAGAATTAGTGAGTATTGGCTTGAATAGCACTGGCACATGATTTTCGTTATAAAAATTGTTAAACTGTAGCCGAATTCACGTATAAGGAATATCAGTTTGGCACAGCTCTATTTTTATTATTCGGCGATGAATGCCGGTAAGTCTACTTCACTCTTGCAGTCTTCATATAACTATCGCGAACGTGGCATGAACACCTTAGTGATGACGGCCTCAATCGATGACAGATACGGTGTGGGTAAAGTGTCTTCACGCATTGGTATCGAAACCGCTGCGCAGGTATTTGGTAGTAGCGATGATATTGCCAAGATGATAACGACGGCTCATGAAGAGCAGAAACTGCATTGTATCCTTATCGATGAATCTCAGTTTTTGAGTAAAGAGCAGGTCAAACAGCTGACCTATATCGTCGACATATTGGATATACCTGTGCTCTGTTATGGCCTGAAAACAGACTTTCAGGGAGAGTTATTTACCGGTAGCCAATATCTACTGGCCTGGTCAGACAAACTGGTCGAGCTTAAAACAATCTGTCATTGTGGTCGCAAGGCGAACATGGTGGTGAGATTAGACGATGAGGGCAAGCCTATGCGTGAAGGTGAGCAGGTCGCCATAGGTGGCAACGAGAGCTATGAATCTGTTTGCCGCAAGCATTTCAGAGAGTTTTTGTGGGATTAGCATCAGCGTTTAGGTCCTAGTATCTAAGTATTAGGACCTCTCATTAATCCAACTTGGACAGTAACTGCCTTACCTCTTCCCGTGTGTTATCTATCTTGGCGATTATTTGTTTTACACTCGTTTCGTCATCTCCTATCGAATCCCAATCTTGCTGCCATTCTTGTTTTAGTTGTTGAGTCGCTTGCTGCAATTCCGGTTCTGTGATCATGCTCAAGTCTGCAATCAGGTTTACTTTAATCCAACCTTTTCGCGGGTTTCCGGCGATTTGATCTTTATCGTAATAGGCCGCGTAGATGATCCCTTCCAGCTCAGACAGTTGTAGCAAGAGCTCAAAGCTTGCCGAGCGCATTGTTGAGTTATATTCAGTGACCTCCATTCGCCAGACGTTGTAGCTAAATCCTACAAGCGCAAATACCATGCTAAAAATGGCGGTTATTTGGAAAATGTGTTCTTTACTCTTCGGAAATGTCGGCTGCATATTGTTAATTTCATTGCCTAGCTTATAAACAAAGATAGTGTAAAGCCCATAAAAATTTCATTTTATCTGCTGAACATATTTTATTTTTACTGAATGTTAATTGCTAAGTATTCGGTCTATAGCTATGAATTAACTGCAAGTGAGTTCATAGCTTGGACTGCCAGTAGTCGGTTTGCCTTCGGTGATTGTTTGGAGGCTTACACCAGTTGATATTATAGGGAGGATTTATTCAAATGAAATTTGGCATCAAGGCTTTTGGTTTAGCGGCTGTAGTTTTTACTATCTTGGGTTTAATAACCTTTGTTTTCATAAACTCGGATGTAAACTCATTAGAGTTCAGCGAGGATGTGAAACTGGCACCTAACTTCGCATTAGCCGATCCCCTAGGCAAGGTTCACCAATGGTCAGAATATAAGGGTAAGCCGACTATCATACACTTCTGGGCGACCTGGTGCCCTTATTGTAAGAAACTGCAGCCAGGATTGGAGAAGTTGCGTGTGGACTACAGTGATAGCGACTTGCAGATCTTAGGAATAAGTTTCAATGAAGATGAGGGAGCCGATCCTGCCCAGACGTTAATGGAGCGAGGTATTCAGTTCCCAACCTTAGTGAAAGGGGAGAGTGCCGCTAAAGCTTATGGTGTTCCCGGCACCCCGACGACGGTATTTATCAATCGCCGTGGAGAGGTTGTCTGGGTGACAAATATTTCAGATCCTAACAACCAGAAGTTGAAGCAAGCTGTTGATTATATTCTTAGCCACTAAGTGATAGATGCAGCCTAGAACTAGGCGCGAGTGGCTAATTAAAAACAATCATCAGTAACAGCACGGGTAAAATATTCAAATTTTGGCACTGGGGAGCGATATTCGACGTGGCATTTGAACTTACCACTTCGAATGTCTGCTAACTTGTCTGCAAATTTTTTGGGGATAATAGCAAAAGAGGAAAATGAACCTATTCCAAACACGAAATCATTATCAGATAATCCCATTACACTTTTATAGTTATCTTCTACTAGCGTATTTGAAGATGAGGTACCAGTAGCTTTTGGATAGCCGTTCGATACATACAGACGTGTATCTGATACATCTATGTAGAAGTAACCTACCTGTCGATCCCAATTTGGATTGTTGTTACATGTGCCATCGCAATCTTCTCTATCGGCAATGCCATCAAGTTGGGTTTTTGAGTGTACAAGTTGATTCATTGAGGCGATGGAACCAGCTATCCCTTCAAGATTGGCTTTCTGAGCGTCACTGCCTAGCGAAAGAAACTTAGGAGTAGCAATAACTGCGAGTATGCCTAAGATTATGATGACAACCACTAACTCGATTAAGGTAAAGCCAGTTTGATTTTTGTTTAAAGACACTTTATATATATCACTAACAAATTGTTCGCGGAATATACTTAGATTAAACTTTCTTATCAAGAATGTATCACTCAAATCGATAAATAAAACTGAACTATTTTAATATGTTGCTGGTTTTATTTATTGTGTGCGGGTTCTGTTTTTAACTTGTGTCGGTTGGATTTATTTTGTTGTTCTTAGGTTGGTTTGGCTGCTGGTTTCTAAGGCACTAGCTCAAGACAAGCAGCGTATTCTGGAGTCGTGTCGGCGATGCTCCCTGGCGATCCGGTCACCATATAGAAGTCTCTGTGGCTGCCACCGCCGATATCTGAGCTGCTCCAGTAATATTCGTTATCCACTCCCCAGCCTAGGGCATTACCCACATGAGCGCTGGCAAATTCAGGGTAACTGGCTTCTGCAGCATCATAAAACTGCTTCAAGCCGAAGGGGTTTGAGACATCAGTGTTACCCTCTACGGCGAGTGTCATTCCACGAGTGGTGCACAAAGCATCGGCATTGGGCCAAGTGTATAACCCCCAGAGTACATTGCTGCCAATTTCAGAGTCTTGACCATCATGAAGTGGCGATGCTGGTATTGCCGCATTAAGCAGGACCGACTCGATTATGCTAAGTGGTCGATGTAATCGTTTGGTGACCGTCGCTATGGTCAGCTCGATATAATCAACCGACGCTATGGCCCTGCTGGTTATCTGGTTGCTACCATCGAGTGTCATAGGCAGTCCGCCAGTGACACTCGTTACAGGATATTGGGATACTAAGTTACATATCTCTCCCTCCTCAACAGTGGTCACACAGACCTCCACATCGTAGCCTACCAGTCTGAATGCTGACTGAGTAATGGGTAAGCGGGATATAGTATAGCTGGTGTTGCTGGTGGATCTTACTGCATTGTCAGCCGGGTTGGTCGACTTCCAGGTGACGCCAGTTTCGCTATAGCCTTTCACATCTAAGGTTAAAGTTTGATTGAGTTTTAATTCACCGGTGAGCAAGATAGCCGCTATGTCTGTGGTGATGCAGGCTTGTGAACCTATTTTTGGTGTACCACTCACGGCGACAGCTGTAACACAAAAACTTAGGCTTTTACCGCCACTGTCTGCTAACGGTGTGTATGAGATGTTTTGGCTGACTTCTACATTATCCAGTTTCCAACTGAACAGACTAACCCCTTCAGCATCGCCATCAGAATCGATAAAGTCATAGCTAACAGTTAAAAAGGTACTGGGTTTGACGAAAGTATCCCAACTTAAGTTAGTTGTGCTTGGTGCGCTGCCTGCTTTTGGATTAATGTTAGCGGCAAGAGTACAAACCTGATCTCCAGTTGCATTCTGACCATAAGTTGCTAATGGAGTAACACAGAAACTAATATCTTTACCTTCATCAGCGACGACGAGTGTTACTGTTGAGCCTGTGGCGATTTCGGTGCCATCAACCTGCCAGCTTAGTAAGCTAGCTCCCTCGGGGCGGCTGTTAGCGTCATTATACAGGTAGCTGCCAGTGAGTAAGGTGCCTACCACGGGAGTTGGGCTGATTAACAAAATGGTTGCAGTCGGAGCGGTATAGGTCCCAGTGATATTTTGTGAGAAACACACCTGTAGCCCTTGTTTAGGGGAGCCAGTTTGCGCAATCGGGGTGACACACAATTGCAGAGTTTTCCCTTCGCTGTCTATGGGTAAAGTGAGGCTTAAGCCTGTGCCGCTAGCTAGGTTATCGATTAGCCATTGAGTCAGACTGCTGGCTTCAATATCACCATTGGCATCGCTATAGAGATAACTGGCTGTGACACTTTGCCCGGGTTGCAGTGGCGATGAGATGGTTAAGCCGCTTGCTTCAGGGGCGCTGCCTGCTTTGGGGAAAATGCTCGCTGGCGTCGAGCACACTTGTGTACCGGTGGCATTGATGCCATAGGCTGCCACAGGGGTAACACAAAACGTTAGGATTTTACCTTCATCGGTGGCGGCGAAAGTGAGTGTCTCTCCTGCTGAAACCTCAGTACCATCTAGCTTCCAGGTCAGTAAGCTAGCTCCCTCTGGGCGGCTGTTAGCGTCATTATACAGGTAGCTGCCAGTGAGTAAGGTGCCTATCACGGGAGTTGGGCTGATTAACAAAATGGTTGCGGTCGGAGCGCTATAGGTCCCAGTGATATTTTGTGAGAAACACACCTGTAGCCCTTGTTTAGGGGAGCCCGTTTGCGCAATAGGGGTGACACACAATTGCAGAGTTTTCCCTTCGCTGTCTATGGGTAAAGTGAGGCTTAAGCCTGTGCCGCTAGTTAGGTTATCGATTCGCCATTGAGTCAGACTGCTGGCTTCAATATCACCATTGGCATCGCTATAGAGATAACTGGCTGTGACACTTTGCCCGGGTTGCAGTGGCGATGAGATGGTTAAGCCGCTTGCTTCAGGGGCGCTGCCTGCTTTGGGGAAAATGCTCGCTGGCGTCGAGCACACTTGTGTACCGCTGGCATTGATGCCATAGGCTGCCACAGGGGTAACACAAAACGTTAGGATTTTACCTTCATCGGTGGCGGCGAGAGTGAGTGTCTCTCCTGCTGAAACCTCAGTACCATCTAGCTTCCAGGTCAGTAATCTATCTCCCTCTGGGCGGCTGTTTGCGTCATTATACAGGTAGCTGCCAGTGAGTAAGGTACCTACCACCGGAGCAGGGCTGATTAACAAAATGGTTGCAGTCGGAGCGCTATAGGTCCCAGTGATATTTTGTGAGAAACACACCTGTAGCCCTTGTTTAGGGGAGCCAGTTTGCGCAATCGGGGTGACACACAATTGCAGAGTTTTCCCTTCGCTGTCTATGGGTAAAGTGAGGCTTAAGCCTGTGCCGCTAGCCAGGTTATCGATTCGCCATTGAGTCAGACTGCTGGCTTCAATATCACCATCGGCATCGCTATAGAAATAACTGGCTGTGACACTTTGCCCGGGTTGCAGTGGCGATGAGATAGCTAAGCTGCTAGCAACAGGAGCACTACCAGCTTTTGGATCTATGTTAGAGGGGGCTGAGCAGACTTGGAGCCCTATTGCATTCTGGCCATAAGTTGCTAATGGAGTAACACAGAAACTAATATCTTTACCTTCATCAGCGACGACGAGTGTTACTGTTGAGCCTGTGGCGACTTCGGTGCCATCTACTTCCCAGCTCAGTAAGCTATCTCCCTCGGGGCGGTTGTTAGCGTCATTATACAGGTAACTGCCATTGAGCAGGTTGCCTATCACGGGAGTCGGGCTGATCAGCAACTTGCTAGCTGTTGGGGGCGTATAACTACCAATGACAGTTTTAGTATCGCAAGCTTCTGCACCTATGTTTGGCTCACCAGTTAAAGACTTTGGCGTGACACAAAAGCTAAGTATTGCACCTTCTGAATTCACTGGAAGCAAATAATGCAGCCCTTGTGCGACTTCTGAGGAGTTTAAGCGCCAGATTAACTGGCTAGCAGCTTCGGCATCATCATCCGCATCCGTGTATAAGTATGACCCTTCAATCTTAGAACCTGGCTGCAATGGGGATATTATGAGGATATTTTCAGCAACAGGAACACTACCTGATGTTGGTAAAATAAGTTCTGCGATAGAACAAACTTGTGAGCCAGTGTTGTTGTTTCCGTAAGCTGCGATAGGGGTGACACAGAAGTGGAGCCATTGCCCCTCATGAAGTTTGCTCGGTGTAAACTGACTATCATGGTTTTGCAGTTGATTATCAAGATACCAACTTACTTTACTGCCACCTTCCGGGCGGTTAGCGGCATCATTAAACTGGTAATCTAGGGATAAAATGGTATCGACCTCAGCTTGAGGGGAGGTCGATAGCTGTGTGGCTGTTGGTGGCGAGAAGGTTTCATAACTTGGAAAGCCATCGTCGTCACCACCACAAGCTGTTAACAATGTGGCAGTGATCATCAGGCTTAAAAAGCGAAAGTTTACAGCTAGCAACTGTAAAGCTGAATCTAGATAACCCTTGTTAATTTGACTAAATATGGCCACTTTACCTTCCTCAAATGAGAGCATAATGAGCAATGCTCATGCATTGCAAAGTGATCCATCACATCTAGTATGTTGTTATCAAACTGTTCGTATAAGATATACAAAATTTACTTGTATTGAAAGTTGTTACATGCCATTTGCTTGACGTATGTTGCGTAAAGATTAATTTTAGTCGATTTTTAAAATGAAAAAAGGCCAGTGATTTCTCACTGGCCTTTAATACTTGTATGTCTTGTCCTGGAATTAGCGAATAGCTATAGGCTCATCTCTGGTACATGCTCAGGAACAACTAACTTACCCGCCGTTTTCTCAACTATCTCTTCGACAGAGACACCCGGAGCACGCTCTAGCAGGTGGAAGGCACCATCTTTAATCTCCATAAAGGCCAGATCGGTCAGCACACGTTTGATGCAGCCAAAGCCAGTTAGCGGCAGTTCACACTTAGCGAGCAGTTTAGAGTTTCCGCGCTTGTCTGCATGCATCATGGTGACGATAATATTGTCAGCACCAGCGACCAAGTCCATAGCGCCGCCCATGCCCTTGATGAGCTTACCAGGGATCATCCAGGAGGCGATAGAGCCTTGCTCATCAACCTCGAAGGCACCGAGTACGGTAAGGTCTACATGACCGCCACGGATCATGGCAAAACTTTCAGCCGATGAGAAGAATGAAGCGCCGTCGACGGCGGTGACAGTTTGCTTACCTGCGTTGATAAGATCGGCATCTATGGTCTCTTCAGTGGGGAACTCTCCCATGCCAAGTAGGCCATTTTCCGACTGCAGCATTACATCTATTCCCTGTGGAATATAGTTAGCCACTAAGGTTGGAATACCTATGCCTAAATTAACGTAGAAGCCATCTTTTAGCTCTGCCGCTACACGTTGTGCGAGTTGATCTCTTGTTAATGCCATTATCTCTCCCTCCTGCTTATGCTTCAGCTGGCTTTACAGTACGTTGCTCGATGCGTTTCTCGAATGTGCCTTGGATGACACGATTAACGTAAATCCCCGGGGTGTGGATATGATCTGGGTCTAATTCGCCGGGTTGAACGATATGCTCGGCTTCGACTACGGTAATTTTACCGGCCGTTGCCATCATAGGGTTGAAGTTAGCGGCGGTTTTACGAAAGACCAAGTTACCCATGGTATCGGCTTTCCAGGCGCGAATTAAGGCAAAGTCTGCGGTGAGTGATGGCTCAAGTACGTAATGGCGCCCCTCTATCTCACGGGTTTCCTTGCCTTCAGCAATGGGGGTACCGTAACCCGTTGCGGTGAAGAAGGCGGGGATGCCTGCGCCGCCTGCACGTATTTTCTCGGCGAGTGTGCCCTGGGGGGTCAAGATCACATTGAGCTCGCCGGATAACATCTGCTTCTCGAAAGTGGCGTTTTCACCGACATAGGAGGCTATCATGGTATCGATTTGGCGGCTCTTGAGCAGTAAGCCTAAGCCGAAATCATCGACTCCGGCGTTATTAGAGATGGCCGTCAATCCTGTTACGCCGATTTTGACCATATGTGAGATCAAGCCTTCGGGGATACCACAAAGGCCAAATCCGCCTACCATCACAGTCATGTCATTGGAAAGGCCCTTAAGGGCTTCTTCATAACTGTGTACGACTTTATTCAGTCCTGCCATTATTCTTATCTCCTTTGTAGAAGGGTCGAGTGTTAATTCTGTAGGTTCTAGGTTCGCGCTGCTTTTTACTCGCTGATGGCTCTTAACTGAGCAAGGCTTGGGCAACTTTAGAGCCTGTCTGTCTGCCAAGGGCCTGGCTTATCTTGTTACCTGCCTGGGCAAGTAAAGTGAGATCTATGCCTGTGTCTATTCCGAGTCCATGTAACATGTAGACTAGATCTTCGGTGGCTAAGTTACCCGATGCACCTTTGGCATAGGGACATCCACCGAGTCCAGCTACCGATGAGTCAACGACACTGACGCCGGTTTCAAGACAGGCCAGAATATTCGCCAGTGCTTGTCCATAGGTATCATGAAAGTGTAGTGCGAGTTTATCCACTGGCACGACTTGGCTGACTGCTTGCACCATTTTACGGGCATTATTTGGCGTGCCAACGCCTATGGTGTCACCGAGTGAGATCTCATAGCAGCCCATCTTGTAAAGGATTTCAGACACGCGAGCCACTTCATTCACGTCAATCTCACCTTCATAGGGGCAACCTAAGACGCAGGACACATAGCCTCGTACCCGAATGTTTTCGGCCTTAGCACGCTCCATCAGTGGCTTAAAACGCACAATGGACTCTTGGATTGAGCAGTTAATATTACGCTGAGAGAAACTCTCGGACGCCGCGCCAAAGATGGCAACTTCATCGGCTTTTGCGTCAAGCGCGAGTTCCAGACCTTTCAGGTTCGGGGTCAGCGCACTATAGGTCACATCCGCTTCACGCTTAATATTGCGTAATACTTCACCTGAATCGGCCATCTGTGGTACCCATTTTGGTGATACTAAGCTCGCCGCTTCGATGCGTTTAATGCCTGCTTTGGCTAAGTCTTGTATCAAGATTATCTTGTCCTGAGTACTGACTGTCTTTTCGTTTTGCAGGCCGTCGCGAGCGCCGACTTCAAATATGCTGACCTGTTTAGGGAACATTATTAGGCTCTCCGCTTATCAGTTGCATGTATTACATGAGTCATCTTCATGCTTTCCCTTCTACTTTCTCTTCAGTCTCAGCTGGCTCGACTTCTACTAATATGGTGCCATCAGTGACTAATTCGCCTGGCTCGAAGAAGAACGCATTAACTACGCCATCAAAGGGAGATTCAATTGTGTATTCCATCTTCATCGCTTCCATCACCATCAGCCCTTGACCCGCTGTTACGGCATCACCTTTGTTGACTAGGTGAGTCACGATAGTGCCATTCATCGGCGCCTTGAGCTTATCTTCGAGACACTCTTGCTCTTCAACAAGCTCAGTCTGAATCGCACGGTAATGATAGCTGGTGGCATTGATAAAGAGGGTGAAGTCTTCTTCAACCTGGCTGACCGGCACTTTCACTTTATGACCGGATGTCTTGATAGCTAGAGCCTTGTCATGCTCGTCTTTAACGGCAATCTCAGCGTGAAGCATTTCATCGATGAGCTCGCCCTTTAGCACGTAAGCCTTGTCATCGATTTGAACCTGATAGACAGACTGACCAGCAATCATCATTTCACTGACTTCTAAATGTTGAACTTGATGCTTATCGTCCAGCAGTGAGACCTGGTGGATACTGTTGCTATTGAGCCTAAATCCACTCACAGTACCCCAAGGAGAGTAAGGATCATGACTGTTCACCGCACATTCTTTAGCGGCGACTTTACGGGCGCAGAGTTGGTAGAGCGCCGCTAAGGCTAAGGAATTTTGTTCATCGTTCGACGCAGATAAGCTACGGCCGATAAGTTCATCGCCGTAGCGCTCGATAAAGTCGGTGCTGAAATTAGCATCGCTGAAGGCTTTATGCTCGGTGATGTTAGCCAGGAACTCGATATTGTGTTTCAAGCCACTGATCTGGTATGACTCCAGGGAGTGGACCATACGTTGTAATGCTCGTGGGCGAGTCTCGTCCCACACAATAAGCTTAGAGATCATAGGATCGTAGAAGTTACTGATCACATCGTTTTCACGAATGCCCGAGTCGATTCGTACAAACTTACTCTGCTCTGGTTCACGCAGGAAGTTAAGCTTTCCGCTGGCGGGCAGGAAGTCATTTTGCGGGTCTTCGGCGTAGATACGTACTTCGAATGAGTGACCATGAATACGCACTTCATCTTGTTTCAAGGGTAAGTGACTACCGCTGGCTATCATTAACTGCCATTTAACCAGATCTTGACCTGTGACCATCTCAGTTACCGGATGCTCAACCTGCAAACGAGTATTCATCTCCATAAAATAGAAGCTGTTATCGGTATCGAGTAGAAATTCTATGGTGCCTGCGCCGCGATAGTCGATGGCTTTGGCTGCCGCGACAGCTGCTTCACCCATCTCGACTCTGAGTTCGTCACTCAGGCCTGGGGCTGGGGCTTCTTCGACGACTTTTTGATGGCGACGCTGAATTGAACAGTCGCGATCTGACAAATAGATGCAGTTGCCATAGTTGTCGGCGAAGACTTGTACTTCTACATGACGAGGTTGGCGCAAGTAGCGCTCCATCAGGAGTTTGTCGTTACCGAAAGAGGAGCTGGCTTCACGTCTGGCAGAGTGAATGTTTTCCAATACTTCAGCACTAGTCTCGACGATACGCATGCCTTTACCGCCACCGCCATAGGTTGCCTTGATCAGTAAGGGGAAGCCCATCTTGTTGGCTTCCTTGACGAGCAGGGCATCATCTTGGGCATCACCATGATAACCAGGGACTAGCGGCACATTTGCCGCCCCCATGATATCTTTTGCGGCGCTCTTGCTGCCCATGGAGTCGATGGCATCGGCAGTAGGGCCGACGAAAATGATGCCTGCTTGCTCACATTTTCGTGCAAATTCGGCATTTTCTGAGAGGAAACCGTATCCCGGGTGTATGGCTTGTGCACCAGACTTCTTGGCGATATCTATGATCAGATCGGCTTTAAGATAAGAGTCTGCCGGCGCGCTGCCACCTAAGTAAAAGGATTCATCGGCTAATGCCACATGGCGGGCATTGACGTCGGCGTCGCTGTATAAAGCCACGGTGCGAACGCCCATAGCCTTGGCTGTTTTGATGATACGACAGGCGATTTCACCACGGTTAGCAATTAATAGTTTTTTTATTAAGGATTGGCTAAACATTATTTGGCTCCTTGCGCACTGATATTTTTTGAATCGATTTGAGTGCTGCTCCAGCTTGGCTTGCGCTTGTCGAAGAAGGCATTTAAGCCTTCCTGACCTTCATTTGATACCCGAATTTTTGCGATTCGTTCACTGGTATGCTCTAGAGTCGCGTCATCGATAACGCCATCTTCGAGGCGAGACAGCAAGGTTTTCACCCATGTCATGCCTTGTGGGCTGTTAGCGAGCAGGGCTTGGATAATCGGCTCGGCGGCGGCCTCTAGATCGTCATTAATCTCGTGAATGACTTGTAGACCCAGTGCCTTTTCGGCAGTAAATCGTTCGGCAGTCAACATGTAGCGACGCGAGGCTCGTTGACCCATGGCGCGTACCACATAAGGGCTGATAACCGCCGGGATGAGTCCGAGTTTGACTTCACTTAAGCAAAAACTGGCTCGCTCATTGGCAATGGCGATATCACAACAACAGATAAGCCCTAATGCGCCACCAAATGCTGCCCCCTGGACTAAGGCAATTGTGGGTTTGGGGAATTTATCTAAGGTCGACATCAACTTGGCAAGCTCATTGGCATCACACAAGTTTTGCTCGAAATCCATCTTGGCCTGCTTACGCATCCAATTGAGATCGGCGCCTGCACTGAAGTTTTTACCATTGGCTTTCAGCACCAGTACCTGACATTCGCTATTGCTAGCAAAATGTTCGAGGGTCTGGATCATTTCGCCGATCATCACCTCATCGAAGGCATTATGCTTATCGGCTCGGTTGAGGATCATCTGTCCCACGCCATTAGTTAGTTGGCATGAAACGTATTTAAAATCTTCTATCAATTGTGTCGTCATGGTTCAGCACTCACAGCTTAGTCAATACAGGCTTGTCGGTCAGTATGGCCAAGGCCATTACATACGGAACACACCAAATTTAGTCTCTTCTATCGGCGCATTGAGCGCAGCAGATAAAGCTAAACCCACCACATCCCGGGTTTGTGCCGGATCGATAATGCCGTCATCCCACAAGCGGGCACTGGCATGGTAGGGGTGACCCTCTTTGTCGTATTGCTCGACGATAGGCGCACGGAACTTTTGCTCTTCATCATCTGACCATTCGACACCCTTACGGGCTAAACCATCACGTTTCACCGTGGCTAACACGCCGGCAGCCTGCTCGCCGCCCATCACAGAAATGCGTGCATTGGGCCACATCCACATCATGGTAGGTTCAAATGCGCGGCCACACATGCCATAGTTACCCGCGCCATAACTGCCACCTATGATGACGGTAAATTTAGGCACATTGGCACAAGACACTGCGGTGACCATCTTGGCACCATGCTTAGCTATGCCTTCATGCTCGTATTTTTTACCCACCATGAAGCCGGTAATATTTTGCAGGAACAAGAGAGGGATCTTGCGCTGACAACAGAGCTCGATAAAGTGGGCGCCTTTCTGGGCCGACTCAGAGAAAAGTATGCCGTTGTTGGCAACGATACCTATGGGATAGCCGTGAATACGGGCGAAACCACAGACTAAGGTGTTGCCGTAGTTGGCCTTAAATTCATCAAAATCTGAGTCATCGACCACACGGGCAATCACTTCCCTGACATCATATGGCTTCTTAAGATCTGTGCCGACTATGCCGTAGAGCTCATTGATATCGAACTTAGGCGGTTTTACCGGACTGAGCTGGGCTGCAATTGTCTTTTGATGATTTAAACGAGTCACAGCTTTACGTGCCAGCTCTAATGCATGGTCATCGTTTTGCGCCAAATGATCGGCAACCCCAGAGATCTTAGTGTGCACCTCGGCGCCGCCGAGTTCTTCAGCCGTGACCTCTTCACCGGTTGCCGCCTTTACCAGAGGTGGTCCAGCGAGGAAGATGGTGCCTTGCTCTTTGACGATAATGGACTCATCCGCCATGGCAGGCACATAGGCGCCACCTGCGGTACATAGGCCCATGACCACGGCAATTTGAGGAATGCCTTTGGCTGACATCTGTGCTTGATTGTAGAAGATGCGGCCGAAATGGTCTCTGTCGGGGAAGACCTCATCTTGGCGGGGCAGGTAGGCTCCGCCTGAATCGACCAGATAGATACAAGGCAGATGACAGCGACTGGCAATTTCCTGCGCTCGTAAGTGTTTCTTAACAGTGACAGGATAGTAAGTGCCGCCCTTAACCGTGGCATCGTTGGCGATGATCATACATTCGACACCGCTAACACGACCTATTCCGGCAATAACGCCGGCAGCTGGGATGACATCTTCATATAACTCATAGGCAGCGAACTGAGAGAGCTCAAGAAACGGCGAGCCGGGATCGAGTAGCTTCTCGACCCTTTGTCTGGGTAACATCTTACCGCGGGATAGATGGCGCTGACGAGCAACCTCGCCGCCGCCCTGTTCAATCTGTTGCAGCTTGAGTTTAAGATCTTCAACAAGGGCAGCCATGTCTTCATGTTTTGCCTTGAATTCATCGCTGCGGGAATTTATACGACTGCTAAGTTGCGTCACGGTTTCAATCCTTTTGAGCAAAACTGAGGTCAAATGACGATGCCAAATGAACATTGGCATCGTCTCTGTGTGTGGCGGAGCTACTTAGATTCGTTGAACAGCTCTCGGCCGATTAACATACGGCGGATCTCCGAGGTACCGGCGCCAATTTCATAGAGCTTGGCATCACGCAGGAGTCGGCCCGTAGCATATTCGTTGACGTAACCGTTACCGCCCAGTAACTGAATCGCATCCAGTGCCATCTTAGTGGCGAGCTCGGCGGAGTAGAGAATGGCACCGGCGGCATCTTTACGTGTGGTTTCGCCTCGGTCACAAGACTTGGCCACATTGTAGACATAAGACTTAGCTGCGTTCATGCCGGTATACATGTCGGCAAGCTTGCCCTGTACCAACTGGAATTGTCCGATGGACTTACCAAATTGCTCACGCTCATGAATGTAAGGAATGACGATATCCATACAGGCGTTCATAATTCCCAGGGGGCCACCGGATAGCACCACACGTTCGTAATCCAGGCCGCTCATCAATACTTTAATGCCGTTGTTCAGGCCACCGAGTATATTTTCTGCCGGCACTTCGCAATCTTGGAAAACCAGTTCACAGGTGTTAGAGCCACGCATGCCTAGTTTGTCGAGTTTCTGCGCCGTGCTAAAACCCTTAGAGTCGCGATCGACGATAAATGCCGTGATGCCATGGGCACCCTTGTCCAGATCTGTCTTAGCATAGATGACATAGGTTTGAGCGTCGGGACCGTTGGTGATCCACATCTTGTTGCCGTTTAAGATGTATCTGTCGCCCTCTTTGCGAGCGTGCAGCTTCATGGATACTACATCTGAGCCTGCATTAGGCTCACTCATGGCGAGGGCACCTATGTGCTCACCTGTGACTAATTTAGGCAGATACTTGGCTTTTTGCTCGGCATTACCGTTGCGGTTAATTTGGTTAACGCACAAGTTAGAGTGGGCGCCGTAGCTCAGACCAATCGAGGCAGATGCGCGGGAAATTTCTTCCATGGCAACCACGTGGGCCAGATAGCCCATTTCGGCGCCGCCATATTCTTCAGATACAGTCACACCCAGCAGACCCATATCACCCAGCACTGGCCAGAGATCATTAGGAAATGCGTTGTCTGCATCTGTCTTTGCTGCGATGGGGGCAATTTCATTGGCGGCAAAGTTCTGTACTGCATCACGCAGCATGTCGACATCTTCGCCTAGGCCGAAATTAAGAGATGAGTAGAGTTGAGTCATTGCTTGTGTCCTGTCAATTTCTTAAATCTTTAATGAGTAGATTTTTATTATTGTTTGTATTCTGCTTAGTAACTTTAGTTGGTCACTAATCTTTATAACTTGGGTTTGTCATTGCTGGTGTTTATTTTTCTTGGAGTGCCAGTGCCGTCCTACATTGCTGCTCGGCAGAATTTAGCTCCATCAAGACGACCTTGATGTCATCCATCTGCTGCTGTAGAGACGATTTCTTGTCTTCGACGAGATCTAACATGGTTTGAAGTTGTGAGCTGCTGTTCTTATCGGCATCGTAGAGTTCGAATAGACGGCGAGTCTCAGCGAGTGAAAAGCCCAGACGTTTTCCTCTGAGGATCAGTTTAAGACGCACCCTATCTTTTAGCCCATAGATGCGAGTTTGCCCACGACGCTTAGGCTTAAGTAAGCCCTGATCTTCATAGAAACGGATACTACGCGTCGTAATATCAAACTCTTTCGAAAGATCACTAATAGAGTAAGTTGTCTGGGGGCTCTGATTTTCACTCATAAAAAACACCATAATATTTAACTTTTCCAGAACGATATATGAAGTTTACGTAAAGGTAAAGGTAATGGCCATTTTGAACATTGAATTTTTAATCTCAATTGCGCGGGTGAGCGTCAAGCAAATGTGCCACTTAACTAGAGAGGCTAGGCTTGAGGTGCGAGTCCCTAAGCGCATGGAGTCTACATCTAAGACTAGGTACTCGTTGATTTACAGCTTAAAGCTTATCCCAAAGTCTAATGGGAATCGGTGCAGCTGCCAGCATAATGGAATTTGGTTTGGCTGTTTTATATACAGAGTATCGGTAAGAGATGTGTATAGAAATCGGCTAAGGATTCAAGGTAAGAATATTAATATATCAGCGATTCATACCGATCAGTATTAGGGGAGAGCAATGGAGATGTCGGAACGTACGTCAGGTAGCGAAATGTTACCTAAAGAAGCAGTAGAGTCGCAAGCTAATCAAGACCTTCATCGAGCCTTACATGCCAGATCTCTCGCTGAGCCAGAGTCTTTCTGGGGCGATGCGGCAAAGGCTGTCCATTGGGATAAGCCTTGGGATAAGGTGCTCGATGAGAGCCATGCGCCGCTTTACTCTTGGTTTTCTGGAGCCCAGTGCAATACCTGTTACAACGCTGTCGACCGTCATGTGGAGCAAGGCCGGGGCATGCAGGTCGCTATTCAGTATGTCAGCCCTGTGACGGATACAGAGTATGGCATTACTTATGATGAGTTGTTGGCTCAAGTGAGTCGTCTTGCTGGCTATATGCATGCAAATGGTGTTAAAAAGGGCGATAGGGTGATCATCTATATGCCCATGATCCCGGAGACGGCTTATGCCATGTTGGCCTGTGCTCGTTTAGGCGCTATCCACTCTGTGGTCTTCGGTGGATTTGCGGCCAGTGAGTTGGCTGCTCGTATCGATGATGCTAAACCTAAGCTCATTTTATCCGCATCATGTGGCGTCGAGCCATCCGGCGTGGTGCCCTATAAGCCTTTGCTCGATACCGCTATTGCTCAGTCTCAGCATAAGGTCGAGCAATGTATCATTTTAAATCGCAGCCAATATAGCGCCGAGCTCGTTGAGGGACGGGATAGCGATTGGCAGACTGCGGTAGCTTCTGCTGACGCCATAGCTTGTCAGACTGTCGCCGCTACCGATCCTCTCTATGTGCTCTATACGTCGGGAACCACGGGTCAGCCTAAAGGCGTGGTGCGTGATAACGGCGGTCATAGCGTCGCACTCATGTGGTCGATGCAACATATCTATGATATTGCTCCCGGCGATACCTTCTGGGCCGCATCGGATGTCGGTTGGGTCGTGGGGCACTCCTACATTGTCTATGGTCCCTTGCTGATGGGCGCCACCACACTCCTGTTCGAAGGCAAACCTATTGGTACGCCGGATCCCGGCATATTTTGGCGCACAATTGAAAAGTACAAGGTGAAAAGTTTCTTTACCGCTCCGACCGCCATACGCGCCATAAAACGTGACGATCCAGATGGTGACTTCTTAAGGGACGTCGACCTGTCTTGCTTAAAAACCCTGTTTCTGGCGGGAGAGCGCTGCGATCCCGATACCTTACACTGGGCCGAAGCGCGGCTGAAAAAACCAGTGATCGATCACTGGTGGCAGACTGAAACCGGCTGGCCCGTAGCGGCTAACTTGATGGGGACTGCGCCGGTTCAAGTAAAACCTGGCTCACCGGCACTGGCTGTGCCAGGCTTTAGGGTCGAAGTGCTCGATGAGCAGGGGGAAATAGTGCCTGCAGGCCAATCGGGAAATGTGGTGATCAAGTTACCTCTGCCACCCGGGGCTCTTACCACGCTTTGGCACAATGAAGCCCGATATCTCGACAGCTATTTATCCATGTATCCTGGCTACTACCTTACCGGAGATGCAGGCTATATGGATGAAGACGCTTATCTCTATATCATGAGTCGCATCGATGACATCATCAATGTCGCCGGTCATAGACTCTCTACCGGGCGTTTCGAAGAGGTCTTGTGTCAACATGAGGCGGTTGCCGAAGTTGCCGTCATCGGCGTCGAGGATAAATTAAAGGGCCAGTTGCCTCTGGGTTTAGTGGTATTAAAGAAGGGCGTAAACTTAAGTGATGAGGACTTGCATCGAGAGTTAATAGCCTTGGTGAGAGCGCAGATCGGTCCGGTGGCTTCTTTTCGTCTGGTCAGTGTCATTCAAAAACTGCCTAAGACGCGCTCGGGCAAAGTACTGCGAGGGACCATGAGGAAAATAGCCGATAACCAGAGTTATAAGATGCCGGCGACTATCGAAGATCCCCACACTTTAGACCTGGTTCGCAATACGCTTACACGCATGGGCTATGCGGACTCCCTAGTGTGATCTGCTTAAGCGTGAGCCTGCTAATCTGAGGGGAAATCCTACAATGCTAACGTGTTTAGCATTGTAGGTTTTTTTGATAAACATGAAACTAATTCGCCATTCAAGCGTAAAGCCTAGTAATTAACTTACCAAAGTCTGTATAATCTCCGCCAAAATATAACCTATCGTCTATGCTCCTTAGATGAGCAGCCTCTTATAAAAGAGGGGCTAATATTCTTGCCTTTCCTCTGGACTGGAATGAGTTTTAGTCAATAACAAGATAGGGTAAATTATCTCTGTGACCTGCGGAATATAATCAATGCAAAACCACACCAAATTACATGATATCGGCGTTATTGGACTGGGTGTTATGGGCAAGAATCTTGCACTTAATATTGCCGATAACCAATACAGCGTCGCTGCGTTTGACCTAGATTCAGACAAGGTGCAAGGTGTTGTGCAACAAGAGAAATCTGAGCACGCCGCCAGCAAGCAAGCCCAAGTACCTTTGCGTATCAATGGCTGTAATAATCTTTCTGAAATGTTATCTAGCCTCGAAAAACCGCGTATCTTGGTGCTTTCAGTGCCAGCGGGGGCCCCTGTAGATGGTGTGTGTAATGCACTCATCGACGCGGGTATCGAGTCTGATGATATCGTTATCGATACGGGTAATAGCTTGTGGACCGACACTGTCGAGCGCGAAGCGCGTTACTCGAAGAAATTTGTCTTCTTCAGCTGCGCCGTATCCGGCGGTGAGATGGGCGCGCGTTTCGGCCCATCATTGATGCCAAGCGGTGACATCAAGGCCTGGGATAGAATTAAACCTATCTGGGAAGCGATTGCGGCTAAAGTGGATGCCGAAACCGGCTTGCCCATAGAGCGTCAGGAGCCGGGAAACCCGGTCACTGAAGGCGAGCCATGTACCACCTATATTGGCCCGGCAGGTTCTGGTCATTATGTGAAGATGGTTCATAACGGCATCGAATATGCTGACATGCAGCTTATCTGTGAAGCCTATCAGTTACTCAGTGATGGCTTTGCCATGACGACGACTGAGATTGCGGATCTGTTTGATAAATGGAACCAAGGCAGCCTGAATAGCTACTTGATGGAGATCAGCGCGGAAGTCTTGAGACAGGCCGATCCTATTACTGGTAAGCCTCTGGTTTCGATGATCCTCGATAAGGCAGGGCAGAAGGGCACAGGACTCTGGACTGCGGTTAGCAGCTTGCAGATAGGTTGCCCCGCCCCAACGATTGCCGAAGCCGTCTATGCCCGCGCCGTCAGTACCCAAAAAGAGCAGAGACAGACATTGAGTCATCTGCTAAAAGGTCCAGCGGCTGAAAAGCCAACCGCTGATGAGCGTGATGCTTTTATTGACCAGCTTGAAAATGCCCTCTATTGCGCCAAGATTGCCTGTTATGCACAAGGCTTCCAGCTGATGGCCATGGCGGCGAAAGACAGAGGTTGGACGTTAAATTTCGCCGAAATTGCTAAAATCTGGCGTGCTGGCTGTATTATCAGAGCCAGGTTCCTGCAATCTATCACTCAAGCCTATCAAGCTGCAGCGAATGATGGCATTGAGTTGGACAACTTGTTGATGGCCGATGATTTCAGCATTGCCCTGTCTGAGAAACAACTGGATTGGCGTAAGGCTGTATCGGCGGCGGTACTAAAAGGTATTCCTGTGCCTTGTATCAGTTCGGCTCTGGCCTATTACGACAGTTATCGCTGTGAAACCTTGCCAGCTAGCCTGTTACAGGGACAGAGAGACTTCTTCGGTGCCCACACGTTTGAGCGCACCGATAAGCCTGCGGGTGAGAAGTATCACCTCAACTGGAGCCATGCTGCCAGAGACTTGATTAAGGTCTGACTCTTGGTATCTCCTTGCTAATTATTGCAAAGCGTAAAAAAGGCTTCCATGGGAAGCCTTTTTTGTGCGTGTTAGCTCATAGCAATGACGATTAAAAATCTGCCTCCACGCTAAAACTCATAGCTTCACGTGTTGTAGGATGATTGAGTTCCAATAACTCGGCATGGAGATGTAATCGCTGGCTCTTCTTGCCATACAGATCGTCACCGACGATTGGCATGTTAAGGCCTTGGGGGTGAGCGCTATGAACCCTAAGTTGATGGGTGCGCCCCGTTTTGGGATATAGGTGCACTTTAGTGCGTCCATCGCGCCGAGAAATGACCTGCCATTTGGTTTCTGCTGGCTTACCATGTTCGAAGCATACCAGTTGCCTGGGTCTATCATCGAAATCGCCGCGAAGCGGTAAACTGATGATACCATCATCTTGGGTTAATTCACCGGTTAGCAGGGCGACATAACGCTTCTTAACGGTGCGAGTGATAAATTGCTTCTGCAAGCTCTTATTGGCCGCCTTGTTGAGGGCTATTACCATCAAGCCTGAGGTGGACATGTCGAGTCTGTGGACGATAAGTGGGCCCGTAGCCTCAGGATAAAGCAGTTTAATTCGTGAATATACAGAATCATCTATGTTTCGACCCGGAACAGACAAGAATTCTGCGGGCTTGTTGACCACTAACATGTCTCTATCTTGATAGATAATTTCGAGCTGTTTACCCTCGGCAGGATTGGTCAGTAGCGGGTTTTCATCGGTAGCTAGACCCTCAAGCATATGCCCCAAGATTGGCTGACATTTTCCCTGACAAGCCCCATAGTAGTTCTTATGTTGTCTTATTTCCGATTTTGGGGCGACTCCCCACCAAAACTCGGCCATGGCGAGTGGGGTCATTCCATGTTTAAAGGCGTAATGTAACAGTTTAGGCGCGGCGCACTCGCCTGAGCCTGCTGGTGGGACCTTATGTATGGTGCCTTTAAAGATATCACCTAAGCTTCTCTGCTTACCCTCTATGTTTAAAAATCCATACTCATCAAACAGACGTTGTTGCAGGGCGGCGGACATGGTTTTACGTTGAAGCTTTAAGGCCGACAGGCGTTTATTCACTTGGCCATGGGCTAGCTTAGCGGCAGCCAGTCGTTCATCCCAATAGACGTTTAGCTCCTTTAAGCGGTTCTTATCTTGCACGCTCTCTCTACTCATCTGAATACCGAGTAGTTTGAGGGCGTCTTCATCGAGGGATTCACCCGCCAAACGCTGCGCCTTTCTCTGTTTACGATTCTCAATCATAGATGCACGATGGGTGGCTATCTGCGTTTCAGCGAGTTGAGTTTCATCGGCTAACATAGATTGCAAATGCGCCAGTTCTGGATCGCGTTTACGTTCTGTGATCTCAGCGTTTATCAGGTTTATCTTGTCTTGCTCGGGAATAAAGAAGCCGTCTTTAGCCAACATATCAAATACTGGAGGGACGAAGTGTGGCAGCAGGTTTTGATCCGCTACCTTGCCGGAAAAAGCCGACAGGTAACCTAGCTCACCTTGCTGATTTTTCACCAACAGCACACCGAACATCTTGCCTAAGCTATCAGTATTGTCGCTTTCCAGACCAAAGTTATGTTGCCAATCAGTCTGGTTTTCTAGGTGTTGCTGCAACTCGCTTGCGGCCAACAGACACAGAGGATGAGGCTCATAATAAAACGGAAAGGTAAAACGCTGCGGAAGAGTAAATTCTGAGATTGACGCTTTAAATGAGGTAAAACAATGTTCTGGGGAATGCATTTGCTTGTCTATTGTCATGAAGGTTTAGCCGTGAAGCGCAAACTTGCTTCATCATATCTGGTGAGGAAGTCAGTGCGATAAAGCGGACGATCAATAAGGGTGAAAAATACGGAGGGATTTTAACCTTAAGATGACCAGAGGTCATTAAAGAAAAGCAGATTATTCTATTTAGTTGCATTCGGAAGTGGAAAGCTGAGGGAGTTCAATCAGCAGTTAAAGATTTTATATATTCGTAATCATCATACTTTTAAATCCCTTACTTCATATTCCCACCAGAAAACCTGGGCCATTTATTGCCCGCAGGGCAAGATCTTGCTCAAGTCTGGGCCATATCTTGCCCAACTCAACATCCCCCATTTTTCTGAGTTCTGTAAATTCATCGGGTTATGCAATTGGCATGGTGTTTGCTTTATTAGCGGGTGGCCACCACACGCTCTCGTTAATTTATTGTTAATAAAGGAATAACCAATGCCAACTCCATGTTATATCTCCATCAAAGGACAGACCCAGGGACACATTACAGCAGGTGCTTTCACTGCCGATTCCGTCGGTGACATTTTTGTCGAAGGTCATGAAGATGAGATGCTGGTTCAGCAATTTGACCATGTTGTCACTGTGCCTACAGACCCACAATCAGGACAGCCTTCTGGTCAGCGTATCCACAAGCCCTTTAAGTTCACTGTGGCACTCAATAAAGCCGTTCCTTTGATGTACAACTCGCTGGCGTCAGGTGAGAAAATCTCAGAAGTGGAGCTCAAGTGGTACCGCACCTCAGTTGAGGGTAAGCAGGAACATTTCTTCAGCACCAAGCTTGAAGGCGCCACCATTATCGACATTCAATGTCATATGCCTCATTGCCAGGACAGCAGTAAAGCAGATTTTACCCAGCTACTCACAGTGTCTATGGCTTATCGCAAGATTGATTGGGATCACGTCACTGCCGGTACCTCTGGTGCTGATGACTGGCGTAAGCCAATTGAAGCATAAGATTTAACTTCAACCCAGATTTGCCCTCAGGGTCGGTACCCTGAGCCTGAGGGCTGATATGTTCAGCGTTGTTTTTGACTCCTTTCAAATGGCGCTGAACACCCCGTCGAGTTGCGCTCTCTGCATTATAGTTTGCTGCTCGACACGCTCCCCTTCTTTTGTTGGTCCTTTGGAAGGGGATCACCCCTTAAATTGCATTAGGATGTTGCGATGATTGCTGTTGGAAATGGATTGCGTTACCACTTTAGCGCCGAAGGCGTGAGTGATGACAGCTTTGAGGTGTTAGCGTTTGATTTTAAAGAGGGGTTATCCTCACCCTTTGAGGTCAAGCTCACCTTGCTGAGCCGACTGGATGATTTGACGCCTGAGTCGATTGTCGACCAGACGGGGTTGCTTACTTGGTATCAAAGCGGTGAGCTGCAACGTCAGGTGCACGGCATTGTCAGTCAGTTCAGTAAAGCTGACACGGGAAATCATCATACCCAATACCACATCACCTTAGTGCCTGCACTATCAAGATTAAAGCTCAGGCAAAATAGTCGCATATTCCAGCAAAAAAGCGTGCTCAGTATCATAGCCACGCTCCTCACCGAAATGGGGATTAAGGATTATGCGTTCAGTTGTGATGCCAGATTAGAGTCGCAGGTGCGTGAGTATTGTGTCCAGTATCGGGAAACTGATTTCGACTTTATCTCCCGCTTAGCAGCAGAAGTGGGCTTGTTTTATTATTTTCAGCACAGTGAGAAGAGTCATACCTTGGTGTTCAGTGACAGCACCACTAAGCAGCCTCATGTAGACGCGCCATTCCCCTATAACGCGGTCAATGGCGGCGCTGCAGAAGTGCCATTCATTAGCTCATTTAGCTACCAGCACCAAATAAAGCCTGCCAGCGTCACGCTCAAAGATAACAGCTTCAAGAAGCCCCAATACAGCTTCCTGCAAACCAGTACGGGAAAACCGCTGGATTTTCAACGTCTCGATTACGAACACTTCGATTATCCCGGGCGTTATAAAGACGATGAGAGTGGTATCCCCTTCACGCAAGTTCGTCAGGAATTCCTGCGCCGAGATGCACAAGTGGCCTCGGGCAAAAGCAACCTCATGCAGGCCGTCAGCGGCAGCAAGTTTGATCTGATGGAGCATGGTGATGTGGCGCTGAATCGTGACTGGCTCATGGTGACCGTGACGCACAAAGGTGAGCAAGGCGCTGCGGCGGAAGAAGCCAATACTCAAGCCGTCACCACCTATAGCAACACATTCACCGCCATTCCAGGTAATGCGCCCTGGCAAGCAGAGCCTAATGCAAAACCTTTGGTCACAGGTCCCCAGAGTGCGACAGTGGTCGGTCCTAAGGATGAAGAGATTTTCTGTGATGAGTTTGGCCGAGTAAAAGTACAATTTCCCTGGGACCGCTATGGTTATAGCGATGATAATTCCAGCTGTTGGGTGCGAGTCAGCCAGGGCTGGGCCGGTGGCCAATATGGCATGATGGCCATTCCCAGAATTGGTCATGAAGTGATTGTCAGTTTCTTAGAGGGTGACCCCGACCAACCCATTATTACAGGGCGTACTTTTCACAGTGCCAATCAAGTGCCTTACCCGCTGCCTGCTAATAAGACCCGTACCGTACTGAAGACTCAAACCCATAAGGGCGAGGGCAGTAACGAACTGCGCTTCGAAGATGAGGCTGGCCAGGAAGAAATATATATCCATGCCCAGAAGGACATTAATACCTTAGTTGAACATGACCAGAGCATACACATCAAACACGATGCCCATCTGGACATTGAAAATGAGCGCTTTACCCGCATTAAAACCAATGACCATCTCACCGTTGAAGGAGATAGTCGGTCTCTTGTGAAGCAAGATGTCAGCATCAATATCGACGGTAGCCAACAACAGAAAGTAGGCAAAAAATCTATATTGGAAGCCGGCACTGAAGTGCATCTTAAGGCGGGCACTAAAATTGTCATCGAGGCTGGTGCAGAGTTGACGCTAAAAGTAGGTGGCAGCTTCCTTAAGGTAGATCCTGCTGGTGTGCACTTGGTGGGGCCTGCCGTCAATCTAAACTCTGGCGGTAGTGCAGGCTCTGGCAGTGGTTATGCGGGGCAATTAGCTGCACTGCCGGGGTATGTTGATGCTGTAATATTACCAGAGAGTGATGAGTTGACGCTGGCTGCTGCCAGCATGGAAAGCGTCACGGTACTGGATTACCCGGCGATATTGCAAAAGGGGGCGTTAGTCACCGAGCTTTGCCACTGCAATGGAGAGCAAACATGCAGCATACACTCGACTTAGTTCAGGCTGACATCACGCAGAGCGCGGCCCGTATCGACAGTGCACAATACGCCATTATAGAGCCACTATTGTGTCCGGATATTACCCAATGGTTGTATGAGGAGGGCACTTCAGCAAGGTCTATTCCCCTGTTTTCTGATACGCCTTACCAATCACTGGCCGAAGAAGGGCCGCTATTGATTGAGCTTGCTGAGCGGACGCAGCTCATAAGCCGGATTAAATCCGCTAGCCAGCGGTTCTCTATTGGCTGTTTTATTCAATCAGGCCTGAGTTTTGAAGCGCTAGCTGACTTGCTGGCTGAATGCCTGACCATTAATAGCGGCCAAAACCTTGCCCTGTTCAGATTTTATGAACCCAGAATGCTGCTGCCTTTGATGATGGTGATGAGCACGACAGATAAACAACATTTTTTCCAAGGTATCACCTCATTCATCTGGTTTGACAAGCAATGGTTATCCGCTTCTGTGGCCAATGCCTCCTCACCCTCTCAACACTCAGATGTTATCCGCTGGACAATGACTGCCCAACAGGGTGAGGCAATGCAGCAAGTGTTAACCCAGTGGCAGCAAAGTACTGCCCATTCACCTTCTGTACATTCAGGATAACGGAACCACTCATTATGACTACCACCTATACCGTTAAACAGGGCGATACCCTATTAGGCATCGCCATTGAGCAAAATATTGCCTTTCCTGAGCTGTTAGCGTTAAACCCGCAATATCAATTAAACCCAGACGTCATTTATCCTGGCGAGCTCGTAACACTGCCGAGCACCTTTGAGCCGGCGGAGCCTGAGCTGACCATTGAACCGGTTGAGCCAGTGCGTCCTGTAGAGCCTGGTTGTGTAATGGGCAAACCTGCTTGTAAGGGGATGGATGCCTGCGATGTATTATTTCTAACCGGTGGTGAGCCTGATGGTTATTACGTCCTTGATGAGCATGCCCAGACCTTGCTCAAGCAAGAAATTTCCACTATGGACAAGCTCATTGAAGATTACCGAGCAGTATTAGATAAAGCGCCCGATAACAAAGAAGCCAGCGAAGCCGATGTTGAACAACATCTGAGCCGAAAACAGGCTTGGGTCGCTAAAGCGGTGCACGCCGGGGCCATTGGTGTTGAGTCAAGTAAGGGGGCAACCCAGTCTTCAGCTATTCAGCCACAAAATAAACAGTACCTGGTGGCAAAAATTACCGAGTTACGTCGTACGCGTCAGTTGCTTGCTGATTATGTGCCCTTTTTCTCAGAGTCATCGATGGCAACGCTGCGGAGCCGGCGACTCAAGAGTATCGATACAGAGATAGAAAAACTCATCGCGCAAGTGCCCAGTAAACCTTCACCTGAAAGCTCAGCTAAGCAAGGCGTTAACTTCGATAACCTCGGTAACGTGAGTGGACAGCTCAGTTCCCGCCCTAGCCAGAGAGGCATCATCGAAATCATGTTGGTGAGTGAAAATCGATTGGTGTATATCCGCGCGGAGTTTCTTGAGCGTGAAAGACGATTTTGGCGAACAAATCCGACTCAGACCCGATTACGTCAGTTGATAGCTAATCGTGATGTAGCTGGCATACAGCAGGCGATGTTTGAGGATATACGTGAGGGCCTGGTCAAAGATAAAAGCAATGGCATGTTGGGTAAGTTAGAAGGCAATATCAAGAAGTGGGCACACCCTGGCTGGAAATGGAAGGAGTGGAAAGGTACTAAAAAGTTGTGGGTAAATGAGGATGGGGATACCCGCTTTGCAGTTAGCGCAGAAGCGCAGTTGCTGCGATTTTCGGCTCAAGCCAGCGTTAAGACCAGTTTTGAACCCAGTGAAGGAAAAGTGGATATTGGTATCGGCGGTGATGCCACTTTCTCTTTGGCCGAAGGCAAGGTGGAAGGCAAGTATTTTATGCCCTATGAGAAAGGCTATGCCTTAACCTTGGCTTATCTCGACAGTAACAAACAAACCGCACTCTATTCCTTTGGTTGCTTTCGCGCCTCTGTCGGCGTGACCTTGAGCTGTTTTGCGGGAGTGATTGTCAATGGTGAGGCAAAACTCAGTAATCAAGAGCAGGCATCGGGGGCTGGGATTTTATTATCAGCCAATACTCAGCTTGCCCCCACCAATGCGACAGGTGGCCTCGGGGTAAAAGCGGAAGGTTTTGCTGGAGTACAAGCGGGCGGCCAGGTTGCAGGTGCACTCGAATGGCAATCACCCGATGATATTGCTACCACCAATTTCAGTGCCCTGGCTGAAATTAAGGCCGAGGGTAACATTTCCTTTGGTGCTGGGATTGGCGGCGAGTTTCAATTGGCTCTGGAATCTGGGCAGTTTTACTTCTATTGCTCGGGCCGTCTAGTCTGGGGCCCTGGTGGCAGTGGCGGATTTGGTACTACCGTGGATTTTGAAAAACTCTGGGAACTCGTCAAGGTGATATGGGGCGCACTCGAGGTGGTGGATTATCACGTGCTCGATAATATTGACCCTCTGGCATATGAATATTTGCAACGTGCCAGTTACTATGCGTTCGCTGTGCCGCAAAAGCTACTGGATGAAACAAACGCACTGGTCAAAAATCCCAAGTTCTATTTGCAACAAGCGGTGATGTCAGGAGCGACTGCTATTGATGGTTGGTGGCGTGAGAGAGTTCGCTATTGGGAATCGCAACAGTATCAGGAAGCCGAGGCTTTGCGGGTTGCCGAGCGGATAATTAATCAGGAACATTACGCCGGCATACCTCCACGTTTGTTACCACCGGAAACTATCGGCATGCTACTCAACACCCTAGTGACAACCTTCTGGTTTAACTGGGAGCAGCAACAGGAAATGGCCATCTATCTCTTGCTGAGCACTAGCATCAAGAGTTGGCGTAAGTTCGAAGAAAGCTTAGCCTGCATGAATGTCAGAGGCACTAAGGTATCGGGAGATAAAGCCTTATTTGCGAACTTAAACCGCATCAATGCCATCTTAGATAGACACCAACAGCATGACTTTAATGTCTGGCTCGATGCCTTAGCTGCGCTAAGATGCGCCAATGTTCAAGCCAGCAGCGCACCTCAATTACCTAAAGTGTACCAAGTGCGCAGCCGAAGTGAGATGCGTGATAGAAATAGTCCTAACAAAAAACAAATCGGCCAGCAAATAGCCCGGCTACACGGATATCAGCCGGGAGATACATATTATGTGTAAAGGGTAATATTATTCAATCACAGGAGTGCTTTGCTGCACTGCGCAGCGAAAACCTGTTAAAGTATATTTACTATCAATTGGATCTATTGGGCTGAAGGCGCGGGTGGTGACGACCAGACCTTGGCCTCCTCTGACCACTTTATCGGTGCCTGTTTCCGGCCCCTGAGGATTATCTTCTGGTGAGTGTTGGTAATAATCCGCCGAGAACCAGTCATTAACCCATTCCTCCATGTTGCCGGACAGGTCGTGAATGCCCAATGGGTTAGCCGGCCAGCTACCGACCTCGTCAAATCCTGAGCCGTAATTGACCTCCTCGGGGAGGATGTCGACATGGCGGCCTAACTCAGGTGCATAATAAGTGCCATTGACGCGCTGCACATAACCATTGTTGGTGGCGTAGTAGATATTTTTTCCGCGGTTGCGCGCCGCATACTCCCATTGGGCTTCGGTAGGTAAGTCAAACTTGTAGCCAGTGAGATCGCCCAGCCAGAGGCAGTAGTTTTTGGCTTCTTGCCAGCGTTTCGTTGGCGAGGGATCATTTTTAATTCGTTGAGTTAATCCCTCATACAATACACGAGCTTCGGCACGAGCAAGCTCTATGCCATGGGCTAAACGATATGCATCGGCCCCATAATGTGTGGTTTCATATTTGGCCAATGAATAGCTATCCAGTGTGACCTTGTGCTGATAAATTGCGCCATTTTTTCTGGAGATGAAGTTGCTATAACATGTTGCCTCAGGGGTCCAGTCCATGCGACCTTTATCGATAATGTCACAAGGGGTTCGAATATCGCCCATTATGAAACTGCCGCCTTCAATCCACACCATGTCTTCCATGGATTTAACCGCCACATCTAATATTTGCAGCTTAAGCTGTTTATCCATCTTGGGATAACTGGCTTCTATCTTGGCTGAAATGGCCTTGATATCATCATCTGGCACTGAGCTACTGGTGATGAGGGGGGGATTCAAATCACCAGCGCCACAAGCTGTTAAGAACAAGCTGGTCATTAGGCCCAGAGTCAATGAATTTAACCGATAAAATCTCATGAGTATCATCCTTAATATTTTTGGTTATTTTAAACTCATTCAGTCATTTACCAAAGAAATAAATCAAATTTAACTCAGCTAAATCAGCTTGAGAAATACCAGCTGGAAACATTAGAGGGTCAGATTCGTGAGCGCAGATTTGACTTAGGTTTTGACTTCGGCTTTGACCTTAATGAAAGTCTGAGCCGGATATCTTGGTTTTGAGATCTCTTTATTAAAGTCTCTTTATTGAGAGCCGTAAGGCCCGGTGCTAATATGATATTCGGTTCAATTTATTTTCGTATTCGAGGTGTTGTGATGGACAAGGTATGTAAATGGGTATTAGTGGGTGTAATGTTGAGTTTTTCTCAGTTAGCCAGTGCTGGAATCGTTAATCCGGATTGTACTCCTGAGAAAGCCGCCAAAAGTGCAGTTGCAAATGCCACTGTCGGCGTTAAAGGTCGATGCTCTCCTGCCGAAACGGCTAAAGACGCTACGACTAAAGCGGTGAATGAAGCGTTACCTGATGAGGGCGTTGCGGGTAAAGCGGTGGATATGGCCAAACCGAAAAAACATGACAGTGTGATGAAGAAGGCGACTAAGGCCGTCATCGACTGATTTATGCGGCTTTCTCCTGAAAAATAAATTTTCTGAAGGATTCTTCTGAAGAGAATTTCCTGTATTTATTAAGAAGATTAGGTGCTTGCAGTCTATTAAGAATGAATTCTTTAGTTGATTTTTTGACGAGTAAAAATAAGGCCATCGAAAAATATTGATGGCCATCTAGTGCTTAATGAGCTAGAGAATTGCTTGAACTTTTCTTCGCAGCCTTTGCTGCTTTCTTCTCTTTTGCTGTTAAAAGTGGTTTCTTTTTGACATTTTTTTTACTGTCTTGACCTTTACTCATAATACTTTCCTTTTGAGGTAAACTCTTAAACCTAAAGTTAGTTTGAGCCAACCTAAGGCTGAGGTTACGCAGTGACCTTTATTCAAGCTAGAGGTTAATGCATAACTATATCAGTATGCCTCTACAGACGATCAATTGATAGGAATAGCTTATATTAGCTGGTCGGTATGTGCATTGCTGTATCTAATACCAGTTCCATTAAGTAAGTGATCATTCAGCGGGAGTTAAAAACGCTGTAGGCAAGTAAGGGGATTGAAGCTAATAGTTATTCTCGGCAACAAGCTCCTGCGTTGCTCTACCTCCAGCATCCATGCAGTCGTATATCGAGAGCCACTTACGCAGCATAAAGTGTTTTTAAACCCGCACTACGTGAGCTTCTCAGGACTTCCACTTCTGCGTTGCATTGCCTCAAAAGGAAATAACCATTTCTTCAACAATGCGCCTTGAATTTAAAGCCCTGAGAGAGCTCTGAATTGATTATAAATTTAATGGAATTGGTATTGCATAGCACTTTACATGGAACATCAATCAGGCGAGCTACATATTTTTTAACCAAAAGGATACGCTTCTCCAGTCTCTGAATAGAGCGGAAACTTTTTCATCATTCTGGAAAACAACGGCCGGTTTAAATGGTCTTTTAACCACTGTCTAAGTAAGGGGTAGGGAGATTGCAAATACCAATGACGGTCGACTCGAGCGAACTGACGCACGAAGGGCAGTAGTGCAAAATCAAGTAAACTTAGGTTGTCGCCCATTAGGTATTGATGTTGTGACAGGCGTAGCTCTAAGGCTTGTATAAATGACTCGCACTCTGTTCTCAAATCGGCTTCGGTGTCTTTATGGTAGCGTTTGGCATCTTTATATTGCTCGAGTAACGGCTTGAATACTTTATCGTTATAGCTGATAAATTCGAGCATGATGGGTAGCGCTTCAGGTGTTTGGCTCAACAGCAGATCATCGGGGTCGTTTATATTCAGTGCCCAAAGCATGATATCGACACTTTCATCTATGATCCTTGGCGGTTTTCTTTTGTTTGCGCTCTCGGCCTCAACCTTAACCTTAACCTCGATTCCACTCACACTCGTACCGCGATCCTCTATCACATCCTCAAGTACCAGCACGGGTACCGTGCCCTTGGGGGAGAAAGCTAGCATCTCCTGGGATTTATTTTTAGTGACTACGGCTTTGAGCATCACCTTTTGCTTAGCAAGTAACAAGCCTAAGCGGGCTCGCATGGCATAGGGGCAGTGCTGCAGTGAATATAGGGTAGGTAAAGGGAGCTGGCTCATGGGTATTATCGGCTCTTTAATACTAATCGGTAAATATTTAGGTCGATTATAGGCGAATAAGTGTATAGGTGCAGAGGGAATGAGGAAACTGGCTTATCAAAGAAAGAGCAGCCTATCTTGATAAATACAGATAGGTTGCTCTTCCTACTTTATTCTAAATTATGATATTAATCGGTTACAGACCTTGTCTGTATTGAGCATGAGTCGATACGGTCACCATGGTATCTAGCTGAACCTTAGCGTCTTCACTGCCTAGTAGCAGGCTTTCAAAATGTTCAATAAGCTGAACCTTATCCAGCTTGGCTTTAGAGCCTGAGCCGATATCGGTCAAGTCGATAAAGAACTCATCGAACAGGCTAGAGTAGTCATTGATCACATCCAAGTTTAAGAACTGTTCGTCGTTATAGATGCTCGGGTAACCGCCTTTTTGCTTATCGACGGCAAATGAGATCCCTTTGACATTGGTTATCGTGGTGGCTTTCTCACATTTGAGCATGCAGCCATCTTCGATACTCGGCTTGTTACAGCCTACAGTCTGCTGGAAAAAACATTGGCGGCTGGTCATCATCAAAATGGGATGATAGATGCTGTAAAGCAATTTAAACCCTGCCGGACGTTTCAAGTTCCTTATCTGCATACGATTAATCTCGTTAGAGATAAAGGCGCCAGCACAGTTCAAGTCTTCCTGAAGGGTACTAAGGGCATAGGAGTTAGTGGTATTTAAAAACGGTCCTGCTATCCACTCGATGCCCATCTCGAACGCTTTATAGGCAACGCCGGTGTTATTGCTGACGATACGTGCGGGCTTAACTTCTTCAAGAATTCTCACGGCTTCGATATAGTCTTTACCGATCAATACCGCCGGAAACCAAGGGATGAATCTCGGGTTACGCTGCAATAGCTCGATATATTTATCGCAGTTTTTCTTAAAACTCTCGGGCAACTTAAAGTAGATGTCCGCATCGGTAACATCGCCGAGGTGGGCATCTTTCTCATCACAAATCAACAAAGAGAGGCCTGGTTTTTCGTTTACTTTGGCATGCTGTTGAAGTTTTGGTAGCTCGACGGGTGGGATCACATCCACCGAGTTATTGAGTAGAAAGGCTAGCTTATTTTTTAGCGCCGTCAGCTCTTTAAATGGAATGCTCAGGCCAGTAGACAATTCACAGAAGTCATAATCCTGTATGACATAATCGGCGTTATTGAAACTTCTGAAGCGTTTCTCCAGTGCCTCTGCGTCTAATGGCGATTTATCCGAGGCACGCAGTACGGAATCCGATTGAATTGAGAATGTTTGAATTTGATTGTCTTGTTCGACCTGATTCGAAATGGTCTCGACTCTTGCCTGTATGGAGAACGGTTGATCTAACTGACCCGTGAAACTTAAATTGAGGAGCATCTTGTCGATATTAAGATATTTGATCTTATCTTCAAGGCTGGCACCCAGCTCATTTTTATCGGTTTTGAGTGTTTGCTTTACTGCTTGGATCTGCACCACTGAGATGGCGTTTTGTTTCTCTACCGCATGGTTAACACTGTTATCTCGAGGGTTATCGATAAACATATCTTTAGTGAGATTACCCTTCAAGAATGAGTTGGTAAAATCACGGTTAAAGACCTTGTACAGGTTAGTGTCATCTTCGAGTAACTTACCGGTATCAACAAACTGGTTGATCTGCTTGCGCCAGCTATCGACTACTGTGTAGACATAGTGTGCACCCTTGATGCGGCCTTCAATCTTAAGTGAGTCGACCTGAGCATCGACTAACTCTGGTAAGTCAAAATAGGCTGAATTGTCTTTTAGATTTAAAGGATATTTATTGCCCGCAGCCGTTTCTTCGTACTCATCTCGACAAGCCTGACTGCAACGGCCTCGGTTACCTGAATTACCGACGCTGACTGAGCTCGAATAACATTGGCCCGAGAAGGCGATACAAAGGGAGCCGTGAACAAAGACCTCGGTCAACATATCATGTTCATGGGCCAGAGCCGTGAGTGACTTTATCTCACCTAAGTTCATTTCTCGTGATAGGTTGACGCGTGAAGCACCGATTCTGCTGAGGAAGTGTATCTGGCCTTCATTATGTGTGGTTAGCTGAGTCGAGGCGTGAATGTCTAGAGTCGGGAAGTGCTTCTTAACCAGGTTAAACAGACCGAGATCTTGAACTATGATGCCATCTAAGCTGGTGTTGACTAATTGATTCAGTAACTTAAATAGTGCCGGTAGTTCATGCTCCAATATCACCACGTTCAGAGTCAGGAACACTTCACATTCATACTGATGAGCGAGCCTTAAGATGCCACAGAGATCATCAAATGAAAGGTTGGCGGCACGATTACGGGCATTAAATGTGTCTAAGCCACAATAGACGGCGTTGGCACCGGCAACAATAGCGGCTTTTATTGCTTCAACGTCACCGCCAGGCGCTAACAACTCAATTTTTCTACTCATCCCAGACTAACTCACTCAATTATTCGATTATCATTTTTTGAGGGGCGATTTTACCCGCATCCCGTAAGTAATGCCATACATTAGGTTTCGATGGATTACTTAGCTGAGCACTAATGGCGATTTTTCTCCTGATTTATTAACTGCATCAGGCTATTAAGTTGAATTATCGTCATGTTTCTCTTTGTTATTTGATTTTCCAAGCTTGAATGATTAGGTTCAATTTCAAGAAAGTAACAAAAGGCAAGTTACCCATGAACCACGAGATACACTTTCAAGAAACGCTCACACAAGATGAACAGCAAATATTGTGGGACGGGATAGAGAAAGCCATTAGCGCCAAAGTGGGCAAAACGGGTCGATATGAACTGTGTTTCTTATTGCGTGATGAGCAGGGAGAAATATTGGGCGGGGTACAAGGTAATTGTGATAATTGGGGCTGGCTGTGGATTGATTCACTCTGGGTGAGTGAGTCATTGCGAGGGCAAGGTTTCGGTAAGAAATTGCTAGAGACGATTGAAGATAAAGCAATTGCTCTCGAGTGCACTCACTCTCACCTAACTAGTTTTACCTTTCAGGCTGTGGATTTTTACAAGAGCCTTGGTTATTCGGTGTTTGGTGAGTTAGCAGATTATCCGAAAGGGCATAGTCGATGCTGGTTGAAGAAGGAACTGGTGGATCGGTAAGTGCATTTTTCATCCCTTTCTCAAGATGAAGATATGCTATATCATGTCGCGCTATTTTCAGCATTAAGTAGAGTGATCAGGTTTGCAAACATTAGCAGCACTTAAAAATGGACAGTTAACATTGACGATACGTTTACAGTTAGCCGAAAACCTAACTGAATTCCCCAAGGAGATCTTCGATTTAGCTGACACATTGGAAGTGTTGGATCTCTCTAATAATTGCTTATCCAGTTTACCCGATGATTTGGGTCGGCTGACTCAGCTCAGGATCCTGTTTCTCTCAAACAATCAGTTTGAAACCTTGCCTAAGGTGTTAGGCGATTGCCCTAAGCTTGAGATGATAGGCTTTAAAGCGAATAAGATTCGCACTGTCGATGAAGATGCGTTGCCAGTGCAGACTCGCTGGTTGATTTTAACTGATAATAAAATCGAGACTCTGCCTAATTCCATGGGGCTACTGTATCGCCTACAGAAACTCGCTCTGGCAGGGAATCGTCTCTCGTCGCTGCCTGAGTCGATGGCCAATTGTAAAAATCTAGAGCTAGTACGTTTATCTGCAAACCAGCTTACTCATTTGCCCGATTGGTTACTGCAATTGCCAAAACTTGCTTGGCTTGCATTTGATGGTAATAAGCTTAGTTCCATGGATAAAATATCCTTAGCTGTACCAGAGATGCTCACGGTCAAGATGACAGATATCGACTTAGCCGAGCAACTTGGCGAAGGAGCATCCGGCGTCATCTATAAGGGCAAGTGGAATCGTCAACCCGTCAGGTTACTTGGCACGCCAGAATTGATTGCGATAAAACTGTTTAAGGGGGAGGTCACCAGTGATGGTTATCCTGCCGATGAACTCGCCTGTTGTTTGCAGGCGGGCGAGCATATTAACCTTATTAAAGTCATCTCTCAGATAAACGAAAAAGAGCATCTGGGTCTGGTGATGGAATTGATCCCGCCGAGTTTCTTTAACTTAGGTTTACCACCATCTCTGGTGACTTGTACGCGAGACACCTTCGAGTCCGGGACTCAGTTTAGCGTGTCACAAATCGCAAAAGTCGTGCTACAGATGGCGGCGACGATGACACATCTGCACAGTCAAGCTGTGAGCCATGGGGATCTTTATGCCCATAACACCATGATTAATGCTGATGCCGAGATGCTATTTGGTGATTTCGGTGCCTCGTCGGATCTATCTGTCCTACCTCAGCTACAAAGAGAAGCGATGCAAGCCATAGAGGTCAGAGCCTTTGGCTGCCTAGTGGACGATCTCTTGTCAGTGAATGCGAAACACTTAAGTGATGATGCTGAGATATCGGGCAAGCAAGCGCTTTTGTCTGTGTTATTGCAAATGAGAGACAGCTGCTTACATGATGAATTTGCACTTCGTCCCAGATTCTTCGAGATTAGCGACAAGTTACAATCAGCGGTTTTGGAACTTGTGAGTGAAGCCTTGCATTAAAGTAGAGAGTTTAAGTTTTGTGTGTAAGTGAACGATAACCAAGCACCAAGAGGTGAAGCAGCAAAAGCCCTGTGAAGCTGATACAAAAAAACAGTAGGGCAATGGACTCGACATGAGAAACTCGTTCGCTATAGAGAAACCACCACAAGGGCCAGGCTATAACTGACAATATTGCCAGTTGCCACATACAAGCCTTACAGCGACCCAGTTTTTGCCTGAAAATTGATGATTCGCAGCTGTTACAGGTCATATATCACAATCCTACTTCTAAGCTTAGCGGCGCATAAAGCGCCTCTATTCAGCAGACATTCGTCAGCATGACTCTTAGACAAAGAATAATCCAATACTAAACAAGGCACTGAAAATCATGGTGAGCTTAGCGGTGCGGCCGAGTAACGGGTTTAACGCCTCTCCTGAAGTCACACTAAAATCACTGCTTAGTTTACGCGCTAATATCAATGAAAAACCCGCGAGTAGGACTGGGGTGCCAGGTAGAAAACCGAGAAAGAAGCTGCCAATAATAAGCGCGAAAGGTAAGTAAACCAAGGCTTGATAGACTACTCTTGCTTGACCTACCCCCATACGAACGGCCAAGGTTTGCTTACCCGCTTTGGCGTCAGTTTCAATATCCCGGGTGTTATTTACCAGCATTATCGCCGCATTTAAGCAGCCTATTGCACTGCCTAATATCCAGGCCGCTGTGCTGGTTTCACCTGCTTGTAGAAAATAACTGCCAACCACGGCCACTAAACCGAAAAAGACAAAGGCCGCCACTTCACCTAAACCGTGAGATGCCAGCGGGTATGGACCTCCGCTATAGCCAAGAGCACCGCAAATGGCGGCAATCGCAAGCAGCGCAATGGGCCAACCTCCATGGTAGATGAGATATGAGCCAACGATAAGCGCCAGTATCAAGCTAAGCACCATGGCGTTGCGGACTTTTTCTGGTGTAAGCAAGCCACTTTGGGTCACCCGCACCGGTCCTAAACGTTCTTCGGTATCGACACCACTCTTAAAGTCAAAGTAATCATTAGCCAAGTTAACTGCAATTTGTAACAAGATAGCGCAAAGCATAGATGTACAGGCGATTAACAAGCTGAACTGATCTAATTTGAGGGCTAATATGTTTCCTACCAAGAGAGGCCCAATTGCCGCCGGCAGTGTACGAGGCCTTATGGCCAAAATCCAAGGGTTCATTTATTCGATTCTTATGGGGGAGCATCTATATGCAGATGCCCACTGGCTATTAATGGTCATATCATATCAAGATGAAGGACTCTAAGCGATCGCCTTATTGAACGTGACTCGGCTTAAATATCAAGATTAAGGATAAATGTTTAAAAGGAATCGGATTTTGTTATCGGCTTCAAAGAAATGACCCAATAGATATGCTTCTATACTTAAACTTGACAAGTTAGCTGGGTAAGACGGTTCAGCCGAAGGAGTCATAGTTTTACACTGATTTACATGCTTAATTTATCCATGTTTACAGTTCGTTTAGAGGCTATTCATTGAGGAAAAGTATCGATGCGTTTTGATAATAGGGTCGCTGTGATAACGGGAGCGGGATCGGGTTTAGGTCGAGCCTATGCCCTTGCTTTAGCCGAGCGTGGTGCCAAGGTGGCATTGATTGACTCTGGTACTGATAAGACTGGAGTCAGCTCTGGGTTAGAGAGCAGCCATCAAGCCGTGCTAGCGCTGGGTGAGCAATCTATGCTATTTAACTTAGATGTCAGCGACTTCGCCGGCGTCAAACAGGCCGTGGCGGAGATCATTAGTCACTGGGGGCGTATCGATATTCTAGTCAATAATGCTGGAATTCATGCTCCCTGCGACTTTGATAATCTAACTGTCGATATGTGGCAGCATCAGTTAAATACCGATCTTAATGGTAGCTTCTACATGACCAAGGCGATATGGCCGCAGATGAAGCGGCAAGGCTATGGCAGGGTGGTAATGATCAGTGCGGCCAGTGGTTTGTATGGCGATATGCATGAAACCTCATACAGTGCCAGCAAGATGGGCTTGATAGGTTTAGTTAACAGCCTCTACCTCGAAGGAGTTGATCACAATATTAAGGTCAACACCTTAACGCCCCACGCCCTGACTCCAATGACAGCAAATCGACTCGCATCTTCGGTAAAGCCGCTTTTCTCTAAATCATCAATCACGGCGAGCATGATGTTCCTCTGCGGTGCAGAAGCGCCTACGGGTCAGCATTTACTCACAGCGGCAGGGAGTGTCAGTCACGGTCAATTTACCGAGTTCAAGTCTTGTTATTTACCTGCCGAGGCATGTAAGCCTGAGGCGATACAAGATAGTTGGCAGCAGATATATCAGGCGCAGCCAGTTAACTTACACCGAAGTGGTGAGGATCAAATACTCGCCTGGGCCAAGAGAGGAGCAGGCGAGCGTCATATTACAATTGAATGAAAACTTGTCTATGACAGGAATCTTTTGCTTAGTTTGGTGTCAGACTCTCTAAGCTCTAAGAATGAACGGATAAGCTGTATCTAGCTTGTGTGTCACTAGGGCGGCTTTCCCCCTCCTCACTCAGTAAAACTCTGGCTTGAAGACCATTATGTGAGTTAAGCTGTGTGGCTGTTGATTAGGTGTGTGAGGCATGCAGTGAGTCAGGTATTAAATGATCTATTATCTTTACTCTCTTTAGAGCGAATCGAAGAGGGGCTATTTCGAGGTCAGAGTCAAGATTTAGGCTTCGGCCATGTCTTCGGTGGTCAAGTGATGGGGCAGGCTTTAAGCGCAGCCAAACAGACTGTTTCGGCATCACGTCAGGTCCACTCTTTGCATTCCTATTTTCTTCGTGCCGGTGATGAGAAACTGCCTATCGTTTATGATGTTGAAGTCATGCGTGATGGTGGGAGTTTCAGTGCAAGAAGAGTCAAGGCGATTCAGAAAGGTCGGCCTATCTTCTACATGACCTGTTCATTTCAAGAGTTTGAACAGGGGCTTGATCATCAAGATAAAATGCCTAATGTACCTGGCCCTGAGGGTTTACTGAACCAGCAGGAACTGGCCATGGCACTTCAAGATAAAGTGCCACCTAAAATGTTGGAAAAATTTATGGCAGATGCACCGATTGAGATGCGTCTGGTCGATGCCTGTAATCCTATGGTATCGACAATCACAGAGCCTAAACGCTATGTGTGGATCAGGGCCAATGGCCAAGTGCCAACAGACTTTTCGGTCAACGAATATTTGTTGGCTTATGCGTCGGATTTCAACTTTCTGGTCACGGCAGCGCAGCCTCACGGGGTCTCCTTTCTGACTCCTGGCATGCGTATGGCGACGATCGACCATTCTATGTGGTTCCATCGACCACTGGATCTGAATGACTGGCTGCTTTATAGCATAGAGAGCCCGAGCGCCAGCGGTGGCAGAGGCTTTGTTAAAGGGCAGTTTTTCAATCAGAAAGGTGAGCTAGTGGCATCTGCGACGCAAGAAGGTTTAATGCGCATGGTTTCGCCAAAATAGCGCAGGCGAGACAGGGAAATATTGATGGCTCAATTGGGCCGTTTGTTGAAATAAGGGTTTTATAATGTTGGTAATGTTGAAAAGAACCATAATATTATTGGTTTGTGTCCTATCGCTTTCGGCCTGCGTGACAGTAGAGGCAGAGCCGCCGATTATCATTAATGGTGCTGCTGGATATTTGGAGAAGATTAATCTGCCCCAGGGGAGCAAGATCACCATCGCCATCATAGATATGGACACTCCTGGTGCAATAGTAGCGCAGAAAAGTTTCGATATTGCCAGAGCGCCGGTGCCGTTTAAATTTATTTTACCGGCTGAAACGGTAGAAGAAAATATAAACTACGGGGTCGTTGCTATGATCCTGTATCAAAATCAGGTTATTTTTCAGACTTATGATAGATTCCCAATTATTAGCAATGGTAAATACACTACGGAAGTATTGATGAAGGCGGTTAGGTAGTTAACTTAGTTCATTAATACATCATTGAATTAAAGGGGGCTTAAGGCCCCTTTTTTGTGGCTGACATTTGGGACGTTAGATGGGAAGTTAGATGATGAGGGTAATTATTTAGATTAGCTATTTTCAAGCAATGTTACTTGATTGTGAATATTGTATGCAATAAGCTGGTGTTAACCTTTTCACATGGAGTGTCTTGTGCGATTTATTGGTAGCCATCAAATTATTAAAAATTTCGAACTAATGAGCAGCCCTGAGCCAGACAATAGCCTTGAGCTAAATAACAGCTCTGAGCGGTCTAACTGCAATGAACCGAATAGCCAGACTGGTCTCTTATGTGGGGGAAAGTCCAAGGCCACTCATCAGGATATCCAGGCATTGTTACTGCTTGTCTCCGGGATAATACTGTTCTTGATTGCTGGCTGCACTGATGAGAAGGATATATCCACTAACGATGCCAAAATAGCTAAGGTCGAAGAGGTACAGATCCCGGCAAAGATAGCGACGTTTAATCAATTTTGGCAGCTTACTGATAACGGCATTCACTGGTCTGTGAATTCACCACATCAAGATCAGCTAGAGATGAGTGGATTGCAAGTCTCCGCGGTTATTGATTATGGCTTGGGAACAGATGGCAACTTGGTGCTCGAAAAAACCTTAGTCTGGCCCATGTTGCGCACGCTGCCAAACGATACCCATGCCAGTTTGATTCGCAATTTTTCAAGCCAAGTCGCACCCGATATTTATATCGATGAGGAGCGAGTCACACACGGCGGCCTCAAGGATGTGATGTTTGATGGCCAGTTGACCTTAGTACAGATGCTGAGCACAGACCTCAAGTTAACCCGAACCATTTCTGTTCACCCAAGTGAACCCGCATTGATTGAGCGTTGGCAGTTTGAAAACCAAGGTTCAGATGTTCTGGGTTTGCGATTAACCCCATTGAGAGAATTGGAGACCACTTTAGCGAGTCAAGGTGAATATGGCAGCTACCAGATATCTGTTGATGCAGATGAGCTAAATAGGCGGCTTTCTGCCGGAGACATTGTGGAGCACTTTATTGTATACAGTGCCAAGTTAGCCGATGAAATGATCTATATCGAACCTGCACGAGCACTTGAGCAAAGAGCACTACAAGTAGAAGCTTGGCGCAGCGCACTTAAACTTGAGACTCCAGATCCCAAGATTAACCAGATGTTTGAGTTTGCAAAATTCAGAGCCACAGAATCAATTTTTTCCACTCGAGGCGGTTTAGCTCACGGCCCAGGTGGTACGCGTTATTACGCCGCCATTTGGGCTAATGATCAAGCCGAGTATGTGAATCCATTCTTCCCTTACTTAGGCGATAAGCGAGGCGTTGAGTCGGCCTTAAATAGTTTTAGCTGGTTTGCTCGTTACATGAATTCAGATTATAAGCCATTGCCATCTTCTATCATCGCCGAAGGGAAAGGTTTTTGGAACGGGGCTGGTGATCGTGGAGATTGCGCCATGATTGCCTATGGGGCCAGTGATTTTTCGCTATCCCTAGGCGATGCCACAGCGGCTAAGCAGTTAATGCCCCTCATCGATTGGTGTCTTGAATATAACCGTCGACAGCGAATAGAGAGTGGGGTGATCGCCAGTGATAGCGATGAGCTTGAGGGGCGCTTTCCAGCTGGTAATGCAAATTTAAGCACCAATGTCTTGGCTTATGGCGGTCTAATACGAGCCGCTCGACTCAAATCTGCGTTAGGTGAATCTTCTGAGGGCCTGTTGGAAGAAGCCAAGCAGTTAAAATCTGCAATTATCAAATATTTTTCAGCTGAAATCAGCGGCTATCAGACTTACCGATATTTTGAGGGCAACAATAAGCTCAGGGCCTGGATTGCATTGCCATTAGCCTTCGGTTTCGATGCGAATAAGCAGGGGACGATCGATGCATTATTGTCTGACAAATTATGGACGATAGATGGCTTGCTGACTGAAGAAGGTGATAAGACATTCTGGGACCGTTCTACCCTGTATGGATTTAGAGCCTTAATGAAAGTCGGTGAACTTGAGCGGGTTTGGCCCTACTTCGAGCACTACAGTTACAAGCGATTGACTGGGGAACACGTTCCTTATGCTGTAGAGGCTTGGCCTGAGGGAGAGCAACGTCACTTATCGGCAGAAAGTGGTCTATATGCCAGGGTGGTTGTTGAAGGTTTATTCGGCATAGAGCCTATGGGATTCAATGAGTTTCTGCTCGCCCCGCGTCTGCCTGAGCATTGGGATAAAATGGCATTACGGAAAATATACGCTTTTAACGGGCCCTTCGATATTGAGGTTCACCGACAGGAGAAAGCGTTTACTGTTGATATTTTGCGTAATGGCAATCTGGAGCAATCCTTTGTTTGGGATGGCATAGCGCCTTTTACTGTCAAACTATAGCCCAGTCTTCTAGGTTTCATATCGGGTATAGATTAGTATTTATCATCAGTTTCTTAACTTGGACAAAAAGTGAATTCAAGGTCGACAAGGCAATATGAGATCGAGCAATGGCTGCAACAGGATTCAGTCAGGATGGAAGCCATAGAGTTTGCAATTAAGCTCAATCTGCCTCAATGGTTATTAGCTGCTGGGTTTGTGCGCGATCTGGTATGGGATAGGTTACATGGGGCGTCGAGCCATCTTCTTAATGATATCGACCTCATCTACTTCGATGCGGATGATCTCAGTGAGAGTCGAGAGAAAGCCTATGAAAAGCAGCTAGAGTCATGGGCGCCTCATCTGCCCTGGTCGGTTAAGAATCAAGCGAGAATGCATATTCGAAACTGTGATGCACCTTACACTAGCTGTGAACATGCCATGTCATTCTGGCCAGAATGTGAGACGGCGATTGGTATTCATGTATCGCGACAAGATCATCGCTTCGATTTTGTTGCACCTTTTGGATTTGAAAGCCTGTTCGACTTAAAGCTCACCCATAATCCTAAGCGTGAGCTGTCACTATTCAATGTAAGAAAAGACCAGAAAGCCTGGTTAACTCGATACCCTAAACTACAATTAGCCTGATCCCTCCCACTGTGTTTCTTTTGGTTAACCTTCACTTTTTCTGTCTGTAGCCTAATTTTTACTACGTCCTAGTGAATACACTAGGACTTTGTTAGCAGTGAGATCTAAGTCATTAAATTATAAGGTGCATCTTCAATGTTTGTTATTAAAGTGTGATGCATGTCACCTTGGGGTACTTATAAGTAGGTATCTAGCTTGCTTATTGATTTGGATCAACTTGTTACAGGTTTAGATCTGGCAGGATGCCGACAAATGTAATAAGCATGATAATAAAAACGACAATTAGTCTTGTATTAATGGAGTAGTATGATGAAAAAAAATATCATTTCCGGATTAATCGCGGCCGCCCTACTGGCTACAGGTTTTACAGCTTCTGTTTCGGCTCATCAAGCTGGTGACATTATCATTCGTGCCGGTGTTGCCGTTGTCGCACCGAACGATTCTAGTGAGCAGGTAGCGGACTTCGGTGAATTCGGCGTGAGCAGTAATACTCAATTAGGGCTTAACTTCGGCTATATGTTGACCGATAACATAGGCATTGAGTTGTTAGCGGCGACACCATTCAGTCACGATATTTCTCTGCCTGGTGAAGGTAAGATAGCCGAAACTAAGCAGCTACCGCCTACCTTAGTAGTCCAATACTATTTTGGGAATGCTGAGTCCAAGTTACGTCCTTACATAGGCGGCGGAGTTAACTTCACTAACTTCTACGACAATGAATTCACCAATGATCTGGGTGGGGCGTTATCGGATCTGAGTATGAGCAGTTCGTGGGGGCTAGCAGCTCAGGTTGGCATCGACTATCAAGTGAATAAGAACTGGCTAGTGAATGCCTCTGTCTGGTACGCACAAATCAGTACCGACGTGAAGTTCAATCTTGGCGGTTCGCCGACGACTATCGAAACCGATATCGACCCTTGGGTTTATATGGTCAGCGTAGGTTATACCTTCTAAACTCGTTTCGTAAAAAAGATTCGTAAAGCAAGTTTAGTAAAACCTGCTTCGTAAATCAAAACAAAGGAGCCAATTGGCTCCTTTGTTGTTTTGCTTTCACTGCTTATTACGAGAGCAGTTATCGACTTATTTCTTGCCTTCGGCTTTGGCCGCGAGGCGCTCCGCTTTAGTACGCCAGTGACGCGTATTGTAGATAAATTCAGGCAATAGCTTAGTCAACCAGGCCACCAGAAGCCAACGCTTAGTCACATAGACCTTACGTTTCGCCTTTTGCATTGCTTTAATGATTTGCCTAGCCACCTCATCGGGTGGGGATAACCATAAACGGCTCTGCTGCATCGCGGCCTTATCGAGTAAACCTAGCTGAATATCTGTAATAGTAATTGGTAATTTTAGTCTTTGGGCATGCATACTTAAGCCATCTAAGTAGTTGCTGGCGAAGGCTTTAGAAGCATGATAAGCCACACTCGGGCCACCACGTAGGCCGGCAATGGAATTGATTGCCGCGAGTTGGCCATAGCCTTGATCTCTAAATAGCTTAAATGCTGTGTTGCAGATAGCCGCGTAGCCCTGAACATTGACTGTGATGATATCTTGCTCAGGCAGCCAAGGGAGCTGTGGGTCATAACTGTTTAAGCCGGTATTCACTATGACTAAATGCGCGCCGCCTAGCTTTTCCCAGACTTGTTCGAGAGTGGCGATGATCTTCTGCGGTGCAGTGATTTCGAGTGGGAAGACATGTGTCTGAGTAGGAAGCGAGTCGACAAACTCTTGCAGTGAATCCGGGTCTTGTGCCAGTAGGGCAAGTTCAACACCTTGACTCGCAAGTTGTTTGGCAATTTCACGGCTCAGAAGGGAGTTCGCCCCCACGATAATGGCAGTTGCTTTGGTCATTAGGCTATTCGACTTAATTTGGGTAGCCCATGATAGGAAGATATCAGTAGGAGGACAAGGCTAATGACTTATCGCTGTGAAGCGAGAGGTATATTGTCAGCTAACAAGTTGCAAATTATCTTTTAGCCTCAAGCGTTTTGCTTTTACTTCCATCCTCAACAACCTCAATAACAATGCTTATGTTTTTGCATTGGGATTTGATGTGCCCAAGGAGGACTCTCCGATAACAGAAGGGCTAAAGCGTCTGCAACAACTGCAAAGCCTAACCGTTATGGAAAAAGCTAATGCTAAGCAAACTGCAAACTGCAAGCTATGAGCCACCTAAATTGCCACTAGAAAACTGCCTGAGCGAAGATGATTTTTTGATGGCTTGTAAAGCCAGCTTAAAGCGCTTTTAATTGAAAACCTATGGCTAATCGAACGGTATCAACAGCTACTCGATATTAGTAACTGGCAAGACAGCACCCATTACAACGCCTTTATCAATTCCCTGCCATTTCGAAGCCTGCTAGCCGCACAGAAACTCTATCTTCTCGATGTTTATCAAAATAGAAATAGCACAGCGCCGAGCTTGACCGCTCAAGCTATCGAGCAAGATATGATGTTTTGGCAAAGGTTATCTGTAAACACTCATATATTGAGCAGTAAGGTGGCCAGCGCTGGCGCTATGTCGGTAAATATGAAACTTGGCGAAATAATTATTAATCAGTTAGCGCTAGAACAAGAGGCCGTCGCTATACCTGAAATCTGGCAACTGCCCATGTCACCTCAAGTGTTATCGCTAAACAATGCCAAATTGGGTGAGTGGCATTACTTCACTAAGATAACTGAGGCCACTCAAGTCGTCGATAGCAACACAGACATAGCAATACAGGCCGTCGAGTTTCTGATGCTCCCACCAAGATACAGCCAACCGCTACGCAGTGATTCTCTTGGGCTCAAAGCCCCAGGAAGACTGCCAAATCAGCCTATCGATTGATACCATTAGTCAGTATATCTTCAATCCCATAGGGAAAATTACTCTCTGTTCAGGAATGCCCTCATTTGACAGCTACCAAGCAAGCCTTGATAGACTCGATCAACATAGGGCCAGCCTAGCCCTCCAGTTTGAGCAAGAAACCACAGATACTAAAAACAATACACAATAGTGAGCAAGTTTAGTTTTACTGATAATAATCCTTATTGATAACTATTTTTAACGGGGACGGCTTATACTGTGATTACAAGTGGCCAAACTTGTTCCTGGACAGAAATGGGTTAAAGTTAAAGCTCTTAAAATGATTTTTGATATTAGGGAAAGTATGGCAATAGGACAGGCCGTAACATGGGCTTGTTATAAGCTCAGTTGTTTTTGTAAAAAATAACTTGTGTGTCCTTGAGGCATATTAGATAACTCACCAAAAACTGAATAGCCTGCTTTAACGTAAAACCCTAAAGCTTGAAAAGTAGTTGTTTCGAGGCGAATATTGGTCGTATTTTTTGATAAAGAATATTTTTCCATTTCCGATAAAAGTTTTGCTCCCCAACCGTCTTTACGAATACTTTCATCAACCCAAAGCCCTTGAATGTACATCCAATTCCAGTTTATTTCTCCCAGAATACCTCCAACAATGACACCAGAATCATTTTTCACAAAAGACGAAACTGTCTCTCTATGTACGGCCCCAGTAAAAGATTCATTATATTTAGTTAGACCAGCTTTTAAAGCTTCAAAGTCATTATCTTTAGGCGGTAAAGGTTTTGTTATCTCCATGCTATGCACTCCAGTTGGCATATAACCCCCATATCTAGGGAATCCCAAGGTATCATTCAAATCGTCATCGTCATCGTCATCTTCAAAAGAAAAATAGTGTTAAAAGGTATTGGCGAACACAAAAAACTCAAATTAAGCTGGCAACTCATGGTTTCTATCAATACGTTGCCAACAATATAGAGTGTGCCTATAACGATGCAGTACCTTAGGTCAAAGGGTAAAAGTGCTTGATATTTAATCGCATGAGATTAAACCCTGTGAAACGCCATGGTAATTTCAAATTCCTCTGATGCATTCACACTGGACGCGACTCTACAAGTTCGACAGCGGACGCTTCTTTAATTGTATGAACTCTAAATCGAAGGAATTGCTAGATAAGTTAGCCTGCCAAATTCTTGGATTGAAATTACTCTTTAAAATTATTTCTAACACTGCTTGTTTATCTATATTACTAATTTCTGAGCCTAGGTATACATCCGTTATTGTACTAGAATGCAGCAATAGTGACTCCCCATCATTAGGTAATCTCATTGCACTTGGTACGAACATGGTCCTGTATTCATCTTCATACTCCCAAGCTTTTGCTTTAACTAATACTGGCTTGAATGCTCTTTCATCTGGAGGTAAAGGAAAGGTAATCTGAGGATAGTCATTGCTATACTCAACCTTATATGCAAACGCAATCGGCATTATGGTGGCATCAAACTCAACACAAATTCCTTTATGTGAGTTAGCATAATGAGACCAAAACAGTAAGTTTTTTTTATTAGTGGTAAAACTGCAAATTCTTAATTCGTTAAATATCTTCGCAGTGGCAGATGCGATTGAAGTAGGAATGAAGTTTGGGTCTTTCATAGAGTTACTTATCAAAGTTTCCGCATTTTTCCTACTCATTCCATTATTCCGAGCAACTTTCTTAAGGTGTTCCCTTATTGCCCTAGCGTTGTTTTTTGAATTATCCATCGTGAAGTGAGGCTTACCTTCAAATGGATCATTAAACCCACTAGTCAAAGAATGATATAACTTATTTTCAATGAAAAGGTGCTCTAGAAACTCAGTATTTTCTGAGCATATCGGCATAAAACGAAAAAGAGCACTGACCTCGCTTTGGTCAGGCCAAGGATGAACTTGTTTAAACTCCTCGATGCTCAAATGTCTTTCCTTGTGCATAACCGCGTATTAGCGAAAATCCCGATAAACACTCTAGCAACACTAAGGTTGATTAGTCGTCAAATCGATATTTATTCATAGTGATTTTAGTAACTTACCACTAAATCCATCGTCAGGCAATTGAATGTGGAATGGGAAAACTAGAATTTAGATAATTTAAAATTCTAGGGGCTCGTTAAACTCTATTAGCGAAAAAATAAACTTTATTTTCAGTCTCTTATGGTGAACAGTTTAGTTCGTTGAGAATTTACATGTTTTACATAATGAAAAAAATGAGTATTTAATAGGTATTTAATTATATACGTACCTAGTCTTTAGGCATCTATAGGCATCTATAGGCATCAAGTCAAATGGCAAAGTTGATTAGAAAGTGTAAGACCATATTGGCTGATCTATGATGAATTTACTTATCCTGTTAACACGTAAAAGAGCAGTAATATGTCAGTCACTTTCCTAAATTAATAATCAGCAAATAACCTTGCATGGAAAGTTGCTTCACTCACTGTTCAATATTGATGGAGCAGATCAGTTAGGATTGCAGTTCGTCTTTAGCCTTAACTTGCTGTTGCAATGTTGTTTCGAGGAGTCTCAAATGCAACTCTTTAGCTTTGGCTTCGTTTTCACGCGCGTTGTTTAACCATTTTGGAGAATAAGAAGACGTGATATGCTCCCACGTAATTTGATCTTTGTAGCCAAGTTCATTCGCCATCACTTCCAACAATTTTGTATGGCTATTTTGAACTTTATGAAGATCTGGCGGCGACATATGGTATGCATCATATAGATTTCTCCACGCTTCTCGAACCTTACTGCGATCATAGAATACTACATCAATGCTATTTACAGATTTAACGTAATCCATGTTTGCATTGTTTTCCCTAGTCATCATCAACGTCTTGAAGATATCTAGACGATCTTGTCTAACCTGATGCTTTTTATTTAGCCACAAAGTTACCAGCACGGCGACAAGAGGCGAGGATACGATAGCTATTAGCTCAGGTAGATTGTTTAGTTCCATTAATGAAAATCACCTACAGTTCAAATATTTGAACATAGTACTTCTAAGACGATGAAATGTATATTATCTGGTACCGCCCTAACGAAACTTAGATGGAAAGGGAAGCTAAGTTGATATAATTCAGCCTGTTTAATATGATGAGAGAGTGCTTTACGAAGTCCGATAGGATAACTCTTAGTAGGGAAAATACACATCAACAGGATATGAATGAGTATTTAATCTAACGCACAATGGGGCAGAAATGACTTAGAGCGATCACTCTAAGTCATAAATGGACAAAAATGAGTTAGTGTTTAGGCTCTAACTCTTGAGCTTTTGGTTAGATAAAGTATTGTAATTAGAGATGCGTTAACACTCGGCTCATCGGCGATCGAAGTTAGTCTGTAGGCCAAAGCAGGAATGAAATGCAGCCGTTTGTTAGGCTTGAAGCATAGAAATATATTCATTTTTTAGATTCTCAAGGTCATTTTTTATACCAAGTTCGTGATGTGAATTGTTCCGTTCCATGACTTGGTATAGGCATTGAAAAGCGACTGCGAGAGGAGAACAAAGCATAGAATTTACACTATCTCGATAAATAATCCCATTACCATCTCTTTCTATCATTTGCCCGATTGAAGCTACCCCCCAATGCTGCCAATCAGAATATGGCGAGTAAAGTTCAGCGTATAGATCAACTCCACCAACATCTTTGGAAATAGCCTTCAAAGATTTACCACACCGCCAATTTTTATGAAAAGGATCTTCATTTTCAGGAATAGGCTTGTCTTTGAATTTATTTAACTTGAAATTATTGCCATTCTCGATAATAAATTTTTCGATACGGCTAGCATACTCAGGGTCTACATCCCTTCCGTTATTGATCATATCACGAGCAACTCGCCAATCATTTATCCAAGCATACCCCCTCCATTTAAAAGCCTGTTCAGGCTCCTTAAAACACCATAATAGCTGAACTAATCCTTCAATCATTGTTCTTGAAATTAGTTGTACATCAGGGTGTGGAAGCAACCTCAATATTGCAGACATATGATCGTTTTGTTTACTCAAAAAACATTGCGACATAAAACCAAGATGATCCGTATCATCTAGACTACAACGAGTATTATCTTGGCAAAAAACTAGCAGCTCCTCACAATGACTTTTAAGCAAACTCAGTTGATGATCGGAATATCTCATTCTTTCTACCACCTCTTAGAAGCCTTACGCCTTTGATGCCCATTTTTAGGCTTACGAACCTATTGCTGCTTTACAAACAGGACAACTACGGAATCGACTGTTTACACTATTAGTCATACTTTTACTGCGCTTTGAATCCCAACAACCTCAGTTATACTACTTTTTTCTCCGACGAGCTATAGGGCAATCAGTCTTTGGGCGGTGAGTAAAACGGTCAAAATCGATTAGAAAAAGTCAGGCTATGTTTGACTGGTTCTGGATCGCCTAGTTGTTGCTACCAACACATTTTGGGACAATTCTGAATGACATGCTTTACCGTCGCCCTACAACTCAGAGAAAATCAGCTCAAAACTTGAATCAGATAATGATGCTTTCCATATTTTTGGACACAAATGGCTTAGTGTTAAAACTCTAATTTATAATGTTTTGGTTAGGGAAAGTATAGCAACTAGGGGATGCCGTACCACCGCACTGAGGTGTGAGCAACGCCGAAACCATTACGCCTTAAAATGACAAACACTCGGTAAACTGACAACGCTGAGTGTAATAAATAGTGTTGATGTAATTGTTTATGTTCAATTTTCGCTATAGCCCTTGAATTTGAGTTTCTAAAACAAAAGCTTTTCTTTTACACTCATCAGCTAATTTTGAATCTCCAATAACAGTATTCAATAATGTTTCATAATTTTTGTATGCTGCGTACAATAAGCGATTATCCATTTTCTCAGTTTTTATAATTTTCTCGTAAGCTTGTGAGGCCGTCTTAGCATCCAAACTGTTCCTAATGTTATTAGAAAGTAATAATGCATAGTTACATAGTAATTTATTATCATCAGGTCTAATAAATAACGCTTTTTCTAACAGTTCCCTTGCCCGTTTTGGATTGTTTAATCTAATAGAAAGCAACACAGAATAACCATGTAATGCTTCTACATGTGTTGGGTTTATTTTTAATTCTTTTTCATAATATACTTTCGCAGTGCCATAGTCATTATAATGAAAAAGTACGAAATTTGCGTAATTACTATTAACATCTTTATATTTTGAGAACTCACTTACAAGTTTTTCATAAATACATTTTGCATAAGTTAACGTTTTTTCATCTTGTGATTTAGCATATATAGTTGTTAGTAACAAGCCGTAATTTGACAACGTAACATATCGTTCATTATCTAACAATTGCATATTCAATAGTTTTTCATAAATAACTTTTGCATCATTATCATGTGAATACCTCGCGAGTATCACTGCTTTTCTAAATGAATTTTCAATTATCGTTTTATTATCACATGAACTTTTTAGTACCTTTTCTATCTCAAATAAATCACGTTGATCAAGTACTTCTCTCTCATTGTCTCTATTGTTAATAACGTGTAGGGTTTTAGCCACGTATAGTTCTGGTAGTTTAATGAAATCTAATAATGATTTAAAACCTTCTTCAGATAAATCTTTATATGTTTTAGAATTCATATCCTTTATGAAATTGACAATTGGTATTATATTATTTTTTATTTTTTCAATCTTTATTCTTTGTTCCTCTAGCTGACTAATCATCCTCAAATCATCAACACTTCGAATATCCATCTCAATTTGTTTGAATTTTTCATTCCAAAATTTAGCAATTTTTGTGCTAACAATTTCTGAGTATGTTTCAGAATCCTTAACAATGGGTAATATTTTATTCTTCTCATCAAATAATAAATTGAATTCATAAAGGCAGTTTTCAGATTTAAAGTAATCTGAACTTACGATTACCATTAAATAATCTTTCTCAATAGCTGAGTCCATATATTGCTTTAAGGAATCTTTGTATTCTAAACGTCTAATATCCCTAAACAGTTCAACTCCAACATCTTTGAAGAAAACTTCAATATTATCAACAATTTCCCTATCTTGATGATTATATGAAATAAAAATAGTTGACTTCTTTTTCATTCAAACTCCACGCGAATATACTTACAATATAAGTTTTTTAAACATGACATTTGTTATAATGCGCATGCGCAGTTACTTCATTAGGCCAGTAAAAACACGAATAGCTAATTGTTTAACTCACAACGGTTTTTACGATTACCTCCAATGCACATTTTGTGCGAAATGAAAACGCACACTTTGTGTGCCCACTTGTCCTAAAACCATGCGTAATCTATTTTAGTCCTTTGAATTTACACTAATTTGCATTTTTGCTCAATAGTAATTAGTGAGCCGTTAGACGTGATTTCTGTGATGTCTGCAAAAATCTAATATCACAGTCTAAACACTACTGAACAGATAAAATGACCTTTCCCGCTGATGAGAATAAATATCGAAAAAAGGTTGAGGAGATATTTAACCAAGTGCAAGCGCTAACTCATTTTGGGGCATAAGTGAGTTACGGAACACTAGCCATAACCACAATCGAAGAGAGAAATAACCGAGTGCAGGTGCGGCTGCGGACTTCGGCTTCAAGGATGAAGCCGCAGAGCGTATAGGGATATATTCACAGCGCGCCGCAGAAGTAGCTGCACATTCCTCGCCGGACAGGCGTTTGGTTACATTGAAGGTACGACCTTCAATCACAAATCCCAATACGAATTAAGCCAAGTGAATCGAACAAAAAATGTAATCAGTCTTCATTCGAAGGCTCGCTAACTTTGGGGCAGAAGTGAGCTAGGAAGCCTAGTAATAAAGCTAAATCGAAGAGACCCCATTCTTGTAGAACAGCCAGGTGTAGATGCGGCTACGAGCTTCCAAAACAGGGCCAAAAATGTTCCCTACATTTTTCGGCATTTCCACCATCCGTGGCGGTCAGATGATTTGGCAGAGCCCACAGGGATGTGCTTGAATGATATCCTATCTAAAGGCCAGTTCGGCATCCATGCCTCTCGTTCATAAGCACATGGCTACGCCATATTCACCGTTTCGTAGAAGTATCTGCACTTAAGCACGCTGCAGGCGATAGATTACAATGAAGACTAAACCTTCAAACACACTCCCCAATACCCACTCAGCCAAAAGCTAAACCAGAAAATTTCATTCAGCTTAATTCGAAGCCTGCTCTCTTGGTGGGAATTTAACTGGCCATGGTTACAATATGCCAATGTATGTGGTCTGCTTTAGTTTTAAGCGCATAGTAGAATAATATTTGAGCCAGTCATTTTACAATGGACGTATGGACATCTAGAGGTCTTAATGTATGATTAGGAGAGATACAATGAAAAAATGGTTGAAACTGGTTTTACCTTTGGTCATGGCTGCTGCAACTTTAGTAGGCTGCGCAACACCCAACGCGGTTGTCGAGATACAGGGAGAGATTTGGTACAGGGAGCGCATCGCCTTGCCACAAGATGCTGTGTTGACGGTCCAGGTCAAAGATGTGTCCTTGATGGATGTGCCTGCAGTGGTAATGGCTGAGATTGAGAGAAGTGATGTGACTTCTCCTGCCCCGTTTCACTTTTTGATAAACAGAGATCAATTTGAAGCGGGTCATACCTACTCGATAGGAGCAAGCATTCGCCTCAATGACAAGCTGATGTTTATCAATACTCAAGCGTACAACATAGATTTAGGCTCAACAGTGCCTATGTCTATCATGGTAGAAAAAGTGGGTCGCTAAGCCGGATTACTGATTTAGCCACATTTTTCTACTACTTGGTTAATCAAACGATAGAGGATGAGGCGCTGTATGCCGGTTAAAATTCCCGATAATCTGCCCGCGGCAGGTATTTTAGAGTCAGAAAACATTTTCGTCATGTCCGAGACTCGAGCCGCGAATCAGGACATTCGTCCGATGAAAGTGCTGATCTTGAATCTGATGCCCAATAAGATAGAGACAGAGACTCAGTTACTGCGCTTATTGGGGAACACACCACTACAGGTGGATGTGGATTTGCTGCGGATCCACGATAAAGAATCTAAGCATACCTCTATCGATCATATGAATAATTTCTATCGGGATTTTGAGGCGGTTAGCCATAAAAATTACGATGGCCTGATCATCACGGGGGCTCCTCTGGGGCAGCTCGAGTTTGAAGACGTGACCTATTGGGATCATATACGTGAAATTATCGACTGGTCTCAACGCCATGTTACCTCTGTGCTTTTTCTATGTTGGGCGGCTCATGCGGCACTCTATCACCTGTATGGCTTGAATAGAAAACTGCTCAAGTCTAAACGTTCAGGGGTCTTCCTGCATCAGCGAACCTGTCAACATTACCCTCTGTTACGCGGTTTCGATGATGAATTTTTAGCGCCACATTCCCGGTTTGCTCAGATGGATATTGATGAACTTAAGGCCCACCCCGCTCTGCAGGTGTTAACGGAATCCGATGAGGCTGGGGCTTATATGGTGCTCAGTACCAATAGCCGAAATCTGTTTGTGATGGGTCATCCCGAGTATCAGAAGGCGACGCTTAGAGATGAGTACCTACGGGATCTCGCCGAGGGGCTTGAGCCTGAAACCCCACAGAATTATTTTAGAAATAATGATCCTAAACAGGAGCCTGTCGCTCGCTGGCATGGACATGGCAGCTTGTTGGTCAGTAATTGGCTCAACTATTATGTATATCAGTTAACCCCCTATAATCTGGATGATATGAGTGCCATCACCCCCTGGGAGGAGGAAGTGTAACCTTTCTAATTATAAGGGTATTTTGAAGAATCAATTGAATAACATAAAAGCTACCTAGGTGGCTTTTGTTTTGTCTGCGATCAACCATGATTGAATCGCTGGACTGTGGAATATCAGGTTTACACCTAAGCCTGTTCTAGTTGTAAAGGCTATAACTTCCCGACTTGGCTCAGTCTAAAGTGCTGGCTGACTTGTCTATAAAACACGCTGATTTATATGCGTGTTCATCGTCTTAATTTTTTTAAAATCAAAAGAAACAGTTTGTTAAGACCTTAGCTTAATAACGTCGATTTTCATTCCAGCCAGGTTCTGCGATCTCGTCAATCACTCATCTAGACTAAAGGATTGGTCTAGGGGCGAACGAATACGACTTGTGAATGATATGTTGTTATTTTGTTGTCTCACTTGTCTTCCTTCAGGTAGAGTTTTTTACCTTGCCTCGATTCATAAAAAACTAGCGCAAAACTAGTATCCCGAGGCAGAACTCTATCTCAACAACTGGAAGTTAACGCAGGGGATTCACGTGTTGAATAAAAAACTATTGCAACTAGCCATAGCGCTAGCAGGATTGTCAGGTAATGCGCTCGCAGCAGAGCGTGAACATTCACATCAATCAGGTGCATTCGATCTGGTCATTGCCGACGAGCAAAGACTGATTCAAATGTTAAAAAAATCAGGGAAAATATCTCAAGGGGCTTCATTTAAAGAAGCCGAGGTCGCGCTACGCGGTTTCCTACACACTCGTCAACAGGAAGAGGCGCTGAGAGCTGCAAACTTAGATGCCCAAGCGACGAGTAATTTCGCCATGGATAGCGAGATCAAATCATCTGGCAAGAAAGCCCGCAAGGACAGGGGAAAGAAGCCTGGTAAATTAGGTTCATCGCGTAGAAATCGTCCTGACAATATGATGTTGGAAGACTATAGCGGTGAAACGCGTCAGGGCCGTGTGCTGGCCATCTTGATGGAGTTCCCTGATTTCCCTCATAACTCAATCCTGCCGGAAGATTCCGGTATGTATTATGAAGATTATAATCAAGATCATTATCGTGAAATCTTGTTCGGTGCCAATGGCTGGGTAGCCCCTAACGGGCATCATGCCAACTCATTTACGCAATTTTATGAAAAGCAGTCTGGTGGAAGTTATTCACTCACAGGTGATGTAGCCGGTTGGTATATGGCTACAGAAAACGCGGCTTACTATGGTGGCAATCCTGATGGCGACGCACGTAGCTTAATTCGTGAAGCGTTAGCGGCGGCTTCAGCCGATCCAAGTGTCGATCTTTCTCAGTTCGATATCGAAGATAGATACGATCTTGATGGCGATGGTGATTATTGGGAAGCCGATGGCTTAGTGGATCACGTGATGGTGTTCCATTCCAGTGTGGGTGAAGAAGCCGGCGGTGGTCAACTAGGTGAAGATGCTATCTGGGCACATCGCTGGAATCTAGGTGGTGTCTGGGCGATTCCTGGTGCAACCTCAGATGCTCCTTATTGGGGCGGAGCCATGGTTGCCTATGACTATACTATCGCACCTATCGACAGTGCCGTTGGTGTGATTAGCCATGAATATGGTCATGATCTAGGCCTGCCTGATGAGTACGATACTCAATACACAGGTAAAGGCGAGCCAGTTTCCATGTGGTCTGTGATGTCTTCTGGTAGCTGGGCGGGTCGTCTAGGCGGTACTGAGCCAACAGGTTTCAGTGCCTGGGCCAAGGAGCAGTTACAGGCTTCTCTAGGTGGTAACTGGTTACATGGCGCAACGGTTAACTTCGATGAGATTCCGAGAAGTGGCGTTCAGGGCTTACTCGACCAAGCGTCAAGCAAGGGCACTAACCATGATGCAATTCGCATTAACCTTCCCCAGAAGCAGAGTCTGATCACCACGCCGGTGAGCGGTGAATATGCTTACTTCAGTGGTTCAGGCAATGATCTTGAGAATAGCATGTATGTGACTGTTGATCTGACCGATGCAACGTCAGTCCTAGCTAAGTTTAAGACCTGGTATGACATAGAGGCCGATTGGGATTATGCCTATTTGGCCATCGTAACTGAAGCTGGCCTGGTGACTATACCTAGTTCATTGACGACAGATACCAACCCAAATGACAATAACTTAGGCAACGGTATAACGGGTACATCAAATGGCTGGATCGATGCTGAGTTCGATCTGACTAGCTTTGCTGGTCAGGTGGTAGATGTCACAGTCATGTATAGCACAGATCCCGGTGTGGCAAATGCGGGTATCTATATCGATGATTTCAGTGTCGAACTAGACAGTGTCGCAGTGGTTACAGCGAATGCCGATGACTCGACTTCTGAGCCATTTAGCTTCGATGGTTTTATGGCTGATACAGGTAGTACCTATACGGATCATTATTACTTGCTTGAATGGCGTACTCACCATGGCGTAGACAGTGGCCTTGCCCACATCAATGTTGCCGGTGAAAGCATGAGCTATGAAGAAGGACTTCTCATTTGGTATGTTGATAACAAGTATTCAGATAACTGGGTAGGTATTCACCCTGGAGATGGTTTCTTAGGGGTTGTCGATGCAGATCAGAAGACACTCAAGTGGAGTGACGGTGCACCTGCTTCGACTAAGTATCAGATCCATGATGCGACGTTCAGCATAGATAGAAATGACAAGATGTTCTTAGATCTTGAAGAGCAGTATGGCATAACATTGCGTGATAACCGTGTTCGTGGTCAACGTCTGTTCAATGACCGTAGAAGGTATATCGGCACTGATATTCCTGATGCGGGTCGTAATGTTCCGACCTACGGCCTGAAGGTTCGCTTGATCAATCAGAGTAAAGACAGAAGCGTAGGTTCTGTTTATATTTATCGTTAATTATAAATAGACCAAGCCCTTAAAAAAGCGCTGATTTCAGCGCTTTTTTTATTGTCGAAAATAATCGAGTGAAAGGTGGATAGATGATGAAACCAATAAAACTGATCGCCATATTCTTAGTTAATGCATCTCTGTTAGCCATTACGGCGTCGCCTGCATTGGCTCAACCCAAGCTAACTCAGGCTTGTCAGCAGCCTTCACCTGTTGTCGATATATGGTCATTAGAGCCTATGTTGACTAAAAGCGGAGTGCTGACAGATTCCATGACTCAAACAGAAAAGGAGCGGGCAATTCGGGACTATATCAAGCAGAAAAATGATAAGTACCGTCAATGTCAGGGGAGAGGGAAAACTGTCTCGTCTTGTAAGAAGCCAAAAATGAATGTCCGACAAATTGAAACAAGTTTGCTTAATGAAGGTGTAATTGCACCAGACACCCAGGATGAACAAAAACGACAACTGATAGAAGAGTATCGTCACAAAACTGAGTCTGAGTATAGGCTGTGTCAATTGAAGCAAGGGGCAGCTCTCTAGTGCTGCAAACTTAAATACCAATATGTATAAGGGCTAGTAATTTAAGCTAGCTCGTCAATTTCCTCATATCGGACTAACAGCAAGTGCCTGTGTAAATCTTGAGTGACAATATCACTCTCCTGTTTCCTTTCTTATCTTGCTATTTCCGCTTGCTTTACGTTCGCGTAAACGTCAGAGTGCTATTCTTTAGTTATAGAACTTGAACTAGATCACCTATTTTTGGCTGACGCTAACTAGCTGATAAAAGACGGAGTGGATAATGAGTACAGAGCAATTGAGTCAAGAGATCGTCATTGTGGCAGCCAAGCGCACCCCTATGGGGGGCTTTCAGGGATCCCTATCTACCGTCCCATCGCCTAAACTGGCAGCGACAGCCATCAAGAGTCTGATTGAGCAGACGGGCGTTGCCGCCGATGCTGTCGATGAGGTTTTGATGGGCTGTGTACTTCCTGCGGGTCTAGGCCAGGCGCCGGCTCGTCAAGCGACCCTAGGTGCAGGTTTACCCCTGTCGGTTGGCGCGACGACAGTCAATAAGGTCTGTGGTTCAGGTATGAAGACAGTCATGTTGGCCCATGATCTTATCAAGGCCGGCAGTGCCGATATCGTCATCGCTGGTGGTATGGAAAGCATGAGCCTGGCACCTTATCTGCTCGATAAAGCCCGCGGCGGCATGCGTATGGGTCACGGTAAGATAATGGATCATATGTTCTTAGATGGACTGGAAGATGCCTATACCGGCGGTGCCATGGGCACGTTTGCACAAAACACCGCCGATGAGTTTAAGCTTACTCGCGAACAGATGGACGCTTTCTCTCTGAGCTCATTAGATAAAGCCAACAAGGCCATCGAGTCCGGTGCATTTAAACAAGAGATAGCGCCTGTCACAGTATCGAATCGCCGTGGTGATACCTTAGTCGATACTGATGAGCAGCCGGGTAATGCCCGTCCCGATAAGATCCCCACCCTGCGTCCGGCTTTTGCCAAAGACGGCACCATAACCGCCGCCAACTCGAGTTCAATCTCAGATGGCGCGGCGGCGCTGATGTTGATGACGGCGAAACAGGCCAATATTCAGGGCTTGCCGATACTCGCCACCATCAAGGGACATGCTACTCATGCCCAGGAGCCATCACTGTTTACCACGGCGCCAGTTGGCGCCATGAACAAGCTGTTCGATAAGGTGAACTGGAGTAAGGATGATGTGGATCTGTTTGAGATCAACGAAGCCTTTGCCATGGTGACCATGTTGGCCATCTCTGAGCTCTCTCTTGATGAGTCTAAGGTCAATGTCAATGGCGGCGCCTGTGCACTGGGCCATCCTATTGGCTGTTCAGGTTCGCGTTTGTTAGTGACTCTGATACATGCACTTAAGGCCCGCGGGCTCAAGCGCGGTGTCGCATCGCTCTGTATCGGTGGCGGCGAAGCCACTGCCATGGCAATCGAAGTTTAAGTTGACCATAAGGCTTATCTGAAAAGATAAGCCTTTTTTATTAGTAATGAAAAACCAATGAAAGTTAAAGATAGAGAATAATCAGAGAAGTATACGAATAAATACCAAACACTATGTGAGTAAATAACTAGTCACTCATGTGCCGCAATCAACAAGACAACAGGCTTATGTGGATAAAAAAATAATAAACCACAGCAAACTTGTTCCAAGCAGTCTTAATGGGAAGCAATATGACCACTCAAGTGAAACATTATATCGACGGCCAGTTTATCGATGGTATCGGGAAGCAACAAATCTCGGTAACTAACCCTGCCAACAATGAAACCATCGCCATGATTAATGCCGCTACCGTCCAGGAGGTGGAAACTGCCATAGCCAGTGCCAAATCAGCCTTCAAAACCTGGAAAGAAGTGCCTGTTTCCGAGCGTGCCCGGGTGATGTTCAGATATCAGCATCTGCTGAAAGAGCACCATGATGAGTTGGCGACTATTCTGGCCCAAGAGACGGGTAAGACCTTTGATGATGCTAAAGGCGATGTTTGGCGCGGTATCGAAGTGGCCGAACATGCCTGTAATATCGCGACCCTGATAATGGGGGAAACCGTCGAGAATGTGGCCAGAAGCATAGATACTTATAGCTACAGTCAACCTCTGGGCGTATGTGCCGGTATTACCCCGTTTAATTTCCCTGCCATGATCCCGCTGTGGATGTTCCCCTTGTCTATCGCCTGCGGTAACACCTTCGTACTCAAGCCTTCTGAGCAAGATCCCATGACGCCTCAGCGTTTGGTTGAGCTGTTCGAAGAGGCCGGGGCACCTAAGGGCGTGTTGCAGTTAGTGCATGGTGATAAGACAGCGGTAGATGTGCTGCTGAATCATCAAGACGTTAAGGCTATCTCTTTCGTAGGCTCTGTGGGCGTGGGTCAATATATCTACAAGACAGGCACGGATAACCTCAAGCGTGTACAGGCGTTTGCTGGGGCTAAGAATCACTGCGTTGTCATGCCTGATGCCAATAAGCAGCAAGTGATTAATAACTTAGTCGGAGCCTCGGTTGGCGCGGCAGGTCAACGTTGCATGGCGCTATCTGTGGCGATATTTGTCGGCGCGGCCAAAGAATGGATCCCAGAACTCAAGGAAGCGATTGCCAAGGTAAAACCCGGTCTGTGGGATGATAAAGGGGCGGGCTATGGCCCACTGATAAGCCCAGCAGCCAAAGCGCGAGTGCTGTCGCTTATCGCGCAAGGTAAGGCGGAAGGTGCCACGTGTCTACTCGACGGTTCTGAATTTACCGTGCCAGGTTATGAATCCGGTAACTGGGTGGGTCCGACTGTGTTTAGCAATGTCACCACCGAGATGACCATCTATAAAGAAGAGATCTTCGGTCCAGTGCTGTGCTGCATGGAGTCCGATACCCTGGAAGAGGCCATCGAGATAGTCAATAACAGCCCCTATGGCAATGGAACCTCAATCTTTACTGCCAGTGGCGCGGTCGCGCGTAAATATCAGCATGAGATAGAAGTGGGTCAGGTGGGGATCAATGTACCCATTCCTGTGCCATTGCCATTTTTCTCTTTCACCGGCTGGAAGGGTAGCTTCTATGGCGATCAGCATGCCTATGGCAAGCAGGCGGTGCGTTTCTACACCGAAACTAAGACCATCACGGCGCGCTGGTTCGAGTCACAGATAACTGACGCCGAGCATGCAGCGCCCAACATGACGATCGAGCTCAAGTAACAGGGCTGACAGTTCGTAACGCTTAAGCACCTTAGGTGGATACGCTATCCACCTAAGGATGATTACAATATCAATGATTCAATAAACAGGCAGGCACACATTAGAACAAAGAGCTTGAGCTCTATTATAAAAGTGCCGTAGGAGACATCGATGGATTTTAACCTCAGTGATGATCAGCGCCAATTTGCCGATCTAGCCCAACAGTTTTCACAAGACGAACTCGCCCCATTTGCTGCTCAATGGGATAGAGAACACCACTTCCCTAAAGATGTCATTCAACGCGCCGGAGAGCTGGGTTTCTGCTCCCTGTATTCGCCGGAAAGTGAAGGTGGCATGGGACTGTCACGTCTCGATTCATCGATTATCTTCGAGCAGCTATCCATGGGTTGTACATCCACCACTGCCATGTTGACCATACATAATATGGCGACCTGGATGGTGACCAGTTTTGGCACCGAAACCTTGAGAAAGGAGTGGTCCGAGTCATTAACCACGGGTCAGAAACTGGCATCTTATTGTTTAACCGAAGCGGGCGCGGGCAGCGATGCTGCATCCCTTAAGACCAAAGCGGTGAGAGAGGGCGATGAGTATGTGATCTCCGGCACTAAAATGTTTATCTCAGGGGCGGGGGCGACCGAGCTATTAGTGGTCATGTGCCGCACCGGACAAGACGGACCTAAAGGCATCTCAGCCATAGTGATCCCCGCCGATGCAAAAGGGGTAACCTATGGCAAGGCGGAAGATAAGATGGGCTGGAACGCTCAACCTACCCGCGAGATCACCTTCAGCCAAGTGCGAGTACCGGTAGCAAATCTATTAGGTGAAGAGGGGCAAGGCTTCACCTTCGCCATGAAGGGGCTAGATGGCGGACGCATCAATATCGCCACCTGCTCAGTGGGGACGGCTCAGGCGGCGCTTGAGCGCGCCACTCAATATATGAAAGAGCGCAAGCAATTTGGCAAACCTATCGCCACGTTTCAGGCGCTGCAATTTAAACTCGCCGACATGGCCACTGAATTAGTGGCGGCAAGACAGCTAGTGCGTTTGGCGGCTTTTAAACTCGATTGTGGCGATCCGGAAGCCTCCGCCTACTGCGCCATGGCGAAACGCTTCGCTACCGATATAGGTTTTCAAGTCTGTGATGCGGCGTTGCAGCTGCACGGCGGCTATGGCTACATACGTGAATATCCCTTAGAACGCTATGTGCGTGATGTGCGCGTACACCAGATATTGGAAGGGACTAACGAGATCATGCGCTTGATTATTGCGAGACGTTTGCTCGATGAGAGCGCCGGACAGATCTTGTAATTAGACTCATAAAAGGAAGTAACAGATGACAGCCCTGATAGAGAAGATTGTAGGCAATACCGCAGTGATCACCATGAGCAATCCGCCGGCCAATACCTGGACAGCCCAGAGCCTGCAGCTGCTGAAGCAGAAGGTGGAGGCACTCAATGATAATCCGGAAATTTATGCCCTGGTTATCACTGGTGAAGGTGACAAGTTTTTCTCCGCCGGAGCCGATCTCAAGTTGTTTGCCGATGGCAATAAAGAGAATGCTGCCAATATGGCCAAGTGTTTCGGTGAAGCGTTCGAAGCCTTGAGTGCATTTCGCGGTGTCTCAATCGCGGCAATCAATGGCTATGCCATGGGCGGCGGTTTAGAAGTGGCTCTGGCCTGTGATCTACGCATCGCCGAATCTCAGGCGGTGATGGCCTTGCCCGAGGCGACCGTGGGTCTGCTTCCTTGTGCGGGGGGGACGCAAAATCTGGCGGCGCTCATCGGAGAAGGCTGGGCTAAGCGAATGATCTTATGTGGTGAGCGAGTGGGCGCACAGCAAGCGCTGCAGCTAAAACTGGTCGAGGAGGAGGTAGACACCGGAGCCTCTCTCGATGCGGCCATGCAGCTAGCCGCCAAGGTGGCTAAGCAGAGCCCCAGTAGTATTAAAGCCTGTAAGACTCTGATCCAAGCCGGGCGAAATATGCCGAGAAACCAAGCCTTACCCATAGAGCGAGAGCTGTTTGCGGACCTGTTTGATACCCAAGATCAGGCAGAAGGGGTTGCGGCTTTCTTAGAAAAGCGTAAGGCTAACTGGAAGAACTGCTGATGACGAATTCAACCAATAGTGTGGTATTTCAAACCTTAGGTACAGCCTCTGGCAAGCAGATTGGGGTGATGACCCTGAATATGGAGCAAGCCCTTAATTCCATCAACCTCGAGATGGTGCAGTTGATGTTTGCGCAGCTTACGCGCTGGCAAGATGATGATGCTATCGCCATGGTGATGTTAGATGGTGCAGGTGAGAAAGCCTTCTGCGCCGGCGGCGATGTCAGGGCCATCTATTATGCATCTGTTGCAACGCCGGGTGAACTTACCGAGCAGGCGACAGAGTTCTTTGAGCAGGAATATAGACTCGATTATCTTATCGATACCTATGCTAAACCTATTTTAGTTTGGGGAACGGGTATCGTTATGGGAGGGGGGCTTGGCCTGATGATGGGGGCGAGTCATCGTGTGGTAACCGAGCGTTCACGTATCGCCATGCCTGAGGTGACCATAGGCCTGTATCCCGATGTTGGTGGCAGTTACTTTCTTAATCGCATGCCGGGAAAGCTAGGTTTGTTTCTGGGACTGACGGCTTATAACATGAATGCTGCCGATGCAAAATACGTTGGGATAGCTAATCACTATATTCAAGATGATGATAAACAGCCCTTGCTTGATAGCTTGGCCTGCCTGAATTGGGGAGATGATACCGAGGTTAATCACAGCTTGCTGAGCGATGAACTCAATCGCACCGGAGTCAAAGCGAGCGCAGGGTTAGCCAAGGGGCAGCTCGAGACTCATAAAGATGACATTGATGCACTGATGTCGGGCTCGCTCAACGAGATAATGGCTCGAGTCGGCGAGCTTAAGCTTAAGGAGTCTTGGTTAGCGCGCCCCATCAAGACCATGCTGTCTGGTAGCCCCATCAGCTTGCAACTTATTTATCGCCAGGCGCACTTAGGTATAGACTTTAGTCTGGCTGAGATATTTAGATTTGAGCTTGGCTTGAGTGTGAACTGCTGTGCTCTGGGAGATTTCTCTGAAGGAGTGAGGGCGCTGCTTATCGATAAAGATCGCAATCCCCAGTGGAAATTTAACCAAGTGGCGGATGTGCCCACTAGCTTAATCGAGCAGATGCTGAGTTCACCTTGGTCTTTAGCATCGCACCCCTTAGCTCAGTTGGAGGAGCCTCTGTTGTAAGCGCTATTGAAATGAGTCTCGGGGAATAATTTACTTTAGGTAAGGAGTGTTAGATGACAAGTATCGCATTTATCGGATTGGGACATATGGGCGCGCCTATGGCGGCCAATTTAGTTAAATCAGGCGTGATGGTTAAGGTGTTCGATCTCGTCCCCGAGGCGATGAAGTCTCTTACTGACGTTGGCGCGCTTGCGGCCAAGAGTGCCTGCGGCGCTGCATCTGGTGCAGATGTGGTAATAACCATGCTGCCGGCCGGCAAACATGTTCGCTCGCTCTACTTAGGTGAAGGCAGCTCTGATAAGGGCTTGCTCGATGTGGTGGCCGAGGGGACCTTATTGATCGATTGTTCGACCATAGATGCTCAGAGCGCTAAACATGTCGCCGAAGTTGCAGCGAGTAAAGGATTTGAGTTTGTCGATGCGCCCGTATCGGGTGGCACAGCAGGCGCGGCGGCCGGGACATTAACCTTTATCTGTGGTGGCAGCGACAGCGGGTTTGAGCAAGCCTCTAAGGTGCTGAGTCATATGGGTGCCAATATTTTACACGCTGGTGGACCGGGCGCCGGTCAGGTGGCCAAAATTTGTAATAACATGCTTTTGTCAGTGCTGATGATAGCCACCAGCGAATCTCTGCAGATGGGAATTGACCATGGCTTAGATCCTAAGGTGTTATCTGAGATAATGAAGGTCAGTAGTGGTGGTAATTGGACGCTAGATAAATATAATCCTTGTCCGGGTGTGATGGAGTCTGTACCGTCGTCGAATGATTATCAGGGCGGTTTCATGGTCGATCTTATGGTTAAAGATCTTGGCCTATCCCAAGAGGCGGCATTACTGACTAACTCCTGTACGCCAATGGGCGCGCTTGCACGCAGTTTATATGTGAACCATGCTCGTCAAGGCAATGGCACACGAGATTTTTCTAGTATTTTTGAACAGTTTTCTCATTTACAACAAATTAAAAGCAAAGGGTAACACGATGGATTTAAAAGATAAGGTAGTGGTAATTACTGGCGGTGCTGGTGGACTTGGTTTGGCTATGGCGGTGGATTTAGCCGAAGCTGGCGCTAAATTGGCCCTTATCGATGTCGATCAAGAGAAGCTTGAACGTGCTTGCGCCGATATTGGCGACAGAGCTGAAGTACAAGGTTATGCCTTTGATATTACCTCTGAAGAAGATGTGGTGGCGGGGTTCGGTTTCATTCTGGAAGATTTCGGTCAAGTGAATGTGCTTATCAACAATGCAGGGATCTTATCCGATGGCATGCTAGTCAAAGCCAAAGAGGGTAAGGTGACAGACCGTATGTCCTATGAGCAATTTCAGGCGGTGATTAACGTCAATTTAACCGGCTCATTCCTCTGTGGACGTGAAGCTGCGGTTGCTATGATCGAATCTAAGCAAGAAGGCGTGATCATCAACATCTCCAGCTTAGCCAAGGCAGGCAATATGGGCCAGACTAACTATTCGGCTTCTAAAGCGGGTGTGGCTGCTATGTCTGTTGGCTGGGCGAAAGAGTTGGCAAGATACAATATTCGTAGCGCCGCGGTAGCGCCGGGTGTGATTGAAACTGAAATGACGGCTGCGATGAAGCCTGAAGCGCTAGCACGTATGGAGAAAATGGTGCCAGTTGGCCGTCTGGGTCAACCTAGCGAGATATCATCGACGGTTAAGTTCATCATAGAGAACGATTATGTTAACGGCCGTGTCTTCGAGATTGATGGTGGCATACGTATATAGACTCGAGTGTCTAGAGCCTGGGAACGAGTTCCTAGGCTCTAATTTCTAAGACAAGTATGATAAATAATAAAACGGGCTTAGGCCCGTTTTTTGTTGCTCTCGATTCATTCGTTAAGATCTGTATTTATCCCTGTGACAGGCTTTAACAATTACACTTATACAAGAACTTACATATGTGCTTATGATACGTGATAATGTTCAATGTTAATCTATGGGGGAAAGCTGAGTTGATGTTCGATAAAAAGATGGTCTGGCTGGAAAAAACGGCAAGAAATTTGATGTTGCTGGTGGGGGGCGTGGGCTTGATCGTTATCTATTCGGGTTTCTTCTACTTGATGTTCAAGGGCAATGATACATCGGCTTTGCCATGGTACCTTCTCCTGTCTCCCTGGATTTGTATCTATTTTGGCCTGACTCAGACCAGACAGTTAGCGGTTCTTTTATGGTTTAAGCAGAAATTAACTCGAAAATAATGATTACCTATTTATGGAAACAGGAGCCAACAGTGAGACCCCATTTTTATTTTATTCCCTTATTGTCATTGTTACTACTATGTTTTCTAGCAGCATGTGGTAAACCGGATCATGTTGAAAAAGTTGATAAACGAAGTGGCCTTAAAATTGCGGCTTATGGCAGCTGGCTGTCACCGATAACAGCGGAAGATGTTTATGGTTTATCAGATGATTTTGGTGAATTACAGAGCGTCAACGGTGCCCTCTATTTTGTTCAATCGGACTCATCGGCCCAGGGCAAGATTGGCATCAAGCGTTTGGAGACTGGATCAAAGTTGAGCGATGCGGTGAGCTCGGCATTCGATGTCAGATCTACTGTACATGAATATGGCGGCTCGCCATTTCTTGCTATTGGTCAGAGTATTTTTGCCTCCAAAGCAGAAGATCAGCTGCTCTATCGCTTCGCGCCTAACCAAGAGCCCGTCCCTTTAACTATGCCCGGTACTCGTCATGCCGATTGTGTACGGTATTCAAAAGGATCAAGACTCATCTGTGTGCGTGAAGACCACAGAAACAGTGGAGAGCCGACTTCAAGCCTAGTGGCGCTTAATCTTAACTTTGCCGGGGAAGGTGAAATCCTAATCGACGGGGATGATTTCTATTCATCGCCCAGGGTATCACCGGATATGAAGACATTGGCTTGGATTGCCTGGCAACATCCGAATATGCCCTGGGATAATACTGAGCTTTGGATAGGCGAACTCGCTCCTAAAGGTGGGGTGCATAATCCCAAGCGATTATTGTCCGATAAAAATGGCTCCATTACACAAGTATCATTTAGCCCTAGTGGTCAGCTCTACTTCGTGGCCGATTTTGACAATTGGTGGAACTTGTATCGCATCAGTTCCGAGGGCGAGTTGGAGCAAGTGCTGGATAAAGATGCCGAGTTTGCAGTACCTGACTGGAAGCTGGGTAATCATAATTATGCCTTCGAGTCAGAGAATACCATTATCGCCAGTTACAGCGATAAAGGACAAGCTTCACTGATTAGAATTTTTCTCGATACCGGTATCACCGAGCCCATTGCCGTGGATTTCGGCGAGATATCTCAGGTGGTGAAGGGGGAAGACGGTATCTACTTCGTCGGGGCTAAAGTGACTCCGGAAAAAGGGATCTATAAGGTGAAAGGACGAGGGGTGGCGCTTATCTACTCACCGGAACTTGCGACAGTCGATCCTAATTATATCTCCAGAGCCGTAAGTGTCAGCCTGAAATCCAGTGACGGTGTCACTATCTATGGATATTTTTATGGCGCGAGAAATCCTGACTTCATTGGCCTCAGAGACTCTAGGCCCCCCTTGCTGGTCATGTTGCATGGTGGACCAACTGCAAAAGCCAGTTTGGCATTTAGGCGTGATATTCAGTTTTGGACCAGTCGTGGTTTTGCTGTGCTGGATCTCAATTATCGTGGCAGCTCTGGTTTTGGACGAGCCTATCGTCAAAGCCTCTATGGAAAATGGGGCGTCGCCGATGTGGAGGACGCCGTGCGGGCGGCCGGATACTTGGTCAACAAGGGCTGGGTTGATGGCACTAAGCTTGCGATTAGAGGCTCTAGCGCCGGAGGACTTACCGTATTTTCGGCACTGGTGTTCTACGATACATTTAAAGCTGGTGTGAGCTATGCTGGTATCAGTGATATGGAAGTATTGAGCCGAGATGCTCATAAGTTTGAGTCCAGTTATTTAGAATTGCTGGTTGGTAAAAATTCAGCCGAAAATAACGTGTATCGTGAACGCTCTCCATTACATCACCTCGACAGGCTAAATGAGCCCTTGTTGTTAATTCAGGGAGGTGATGACCCCGTGGTATTGGCTAAGCAATCCACAGAGGTATTTAACAAACTCAAAGCGCGAGGGGTCCCCGTAGCCTATCTCGAATTCGAGGGCGAGGGGCATAATTTGAGGGATCCGGTAAATCAAATGACCGCTATCGAAGCCGAGCTGTATTTTTATGGCAAGGTATTTGGGTTCACTCCCGCAGGTGATGTTCCTACATTGAAAATTGAGAATGTTCACCGGCTAAAAAAACACTAAATGCCGGCATTAGATTGATCTGTTAGGAATCAGGGGCGAGCTATTTAATAAAACAGGCCATCAAGTTTGTGGGTTAGCCAGACTATTCACTGAGTCCGCTCAGTATGGCACAGTCCGGTTGATGGCCGCCGCGACAATCCTTAATCAGATGCTTTAATTGGCTCTCGAGCTCCTTCAACTTGGTTATTCTATTACTCACCATCTGCAGATGAGTCTTAGCTAAACGTTTTACATCTTCGGCATCTCTGTCTTGATTGAGTTTAAGGTCGAGCAGAGAGCGGCAATCATCTAAAGAGAAACCTAAGTCGCGACTGTGACTGATAAAGTTAAGGGAGTCGATCTGAGGTTTATCATATTCTCTGTAGCCATTTTCCCCACGTGCGGCGCAGATAAGACCTATGTCGTGGTAATAACGAATACTCTTAACCGATAGACCAGTCTTTTTTGCTACTTCACCAATTTTCATCATAAGCCTCTTATGTCATTTAATACCAATCACAGTGTGCTCAAAAGTAAACGAGTGAGAGTCAAATTCAACAAAGTGTATTAAATTTACAATAAAGCTTTGACTCTCCCATTAGGGGAGACATTAACCTAAGTGCAGTAAAATGGGAACAACCTATTTTAATAACTTACTTAAATAGCCTTGATCGAGACTCAATTGTTTGAGTATGGGGAATCAATGATTATGAAAAATATCAATAGCATGACTTTATATGTACCTCAAATGAACTGCGCCAGTTGTGTGGCTAAAATTGAAGGTGCGTTCGAAAAATTATCACTCCCAGATGTGTCTGCACGGGTTAACTTGGCCGATAAGCAGGTACAGATTCAAGGGGATATCAGCAGTGAACTCGCTATAGTGACCGTAGCAAGTGTTGGTTACGACAGCGAACTCGTGCTGGATGCCAAGCTAGCCAGTGAGAAGAAAATCCAGGCTGAGCGAGTCGAGTACCGCACCCGTATCATCCAATCTATGTTGGGATTGGGTTTAGGTGTACCTATGATGTTATGGGGGCTATTGGGCGGTGAGATGATGGTGAATAATCCCAGTCAGCAATTGGCTTGGGGAGTTATGGGGATCATCACCTTTATCTTACTCGTGACCACAGGCGGGCACTTCTATAAAGGGATGTGGCGTGCACTTAAGGCGCGCAGCGCCAACATGGACACCTTAATTGTGCTCGGCACTACCACAGCATGGGCCTATTCTATGTTGGTGGTAATTATGCCTTCCTGGTTTCCAGCCGAAACCCGTCATGTGTACTTTGAAGCCAGTGTGATGATTCTGGGTTTGATTAACTTGGGCCATGCGCTGGAACTCAGGGCTAAGGGCAAGACCAGTGAAGCGGTTCAGCGCCTCATAGGATTACAATCCACGACCGCAATAAGGCTGACCGACTCTGGAGATGAGGAGGTCGAAATAGCGCAAATACAGATCGGCGACCAGTTGAGACTACAACCTGGCAGTCGAGTCGCCTTGGACGGCGAAGTATTGAGTGGAGAGTCGAATCTTAATGAGTCCATGTTAACCGGTGAGCCTATTCCTGTGTCTAAAAACATTGGCGATACGCTCAGTGCTGGCACCGTCAACGGCAATGGCAGCATCATCTACCGCGTGACTGCTGGGTTAACCGATACTCGTCTATCGAAAATCATCGACCTGGTTCAGCAGGCACAAACATCAAAAATGCCCATAGGCAGACTCACGGATAAGATATCGGCGTACTTTGTCCCTGTGGTGGTGATTATTGCCCTGGTCGCATCAGTGGTGTGGTATTTAGCGGGACCTGCGCCTCAGATATCACATGCGCTAGTGGTGTTAACAAGCGTGCTTATCATAGCTTGCCCTTGTGCCCTGGGATTAGCGACACCTATGTCTATCATGGTATCTGTCGGACGAGCCGCACAGATGGGCGTCTTGATTAAGAATGGTGAGGCTTTGCAAACTGCGAGTAAGGTGACCTGTGTGGTGCTGGACAAGACTGGCACTATCACATCGGGTAAGCCATCGGTAACCGACATTCGCTTGCTTGATGGTGGCAGTGACGGTGAAAGTGGTGGTGAGTCCTCTGCATCTGAGCAGCTCTTATTCCTGGTGGCGAGTCTGGAACAACATTCTGAGCACCCATTGGCCCAGGCTATGCTGGATGAAGCCAAGACGCGAGAGCTAAGCTTGGTAGAACCCGAACGTTTCAACAATATTCAGGGAAAGGGCATAGTGGGCATAGTCTCTGGCGTCGAGCTGGCCATAGGCAATATGAGCTTGATGGTCATGGAGGGCATATCGGGTGTAGACGCTTTACAAGATGAGGTTCAGACCTTGGCCCAGCTTGGTAAAACTCCGGTTTATGTGGCACAAGGCGGACGCTTAGTCGGTGTTATTGCCATCAGTGATCCGGTGAAACCCGATGCCAAAGAAGCTATTGCCGCGCTCAAGCGTGCCGGTAAACGGGTGATATTACTCAGCGGCGACAAGCAAGAGACGGTGCAGGCCGTTGCCGATGAAGTGGGCATAGATGAAGTCATTGCCGGAGTCTTGCCCGAGCAGAAACAGGCTAAGATTATCGAACTCAAAGAAAGTGGAGAAGTCGTCGCCATGGTAGGAGATGGTATCAATGATGCCCCCGCTTTAATGAGTGCCGATGTGGGTATCGCCATGGGAGATGGCACCGAAGTCGCCATCGAGAGTGCCGATTTGACCTTACTAACTGGACGATTGTCAGTGTTGGCCGATACCTTTGCCTTGGCTAACGCCAGCATGAGGAACATTAAGCAGAATCTGTTCGGCGCGTTTATCTATAATTCTTTAGGCATACCAGTCGCCGCTGGAGTTCTATTCCCTCTAACCGGAATATTACTGAGTCCTGTGATAGCAGGAGCCGCGATGGCTTTATCCTCATTAACAGTAGTGACTAACGCTAACAGGCTAAGACATGTGAAGTTGAACAAGTAATGAGTTAAATGCTTGTTGTCTGAGGAACCCGAATAAAATCTGTTCGGGTTCCTTTCATCATATCTTGCTGTAACGGTAAATTCTCGTCGTAAGCTGGTTCGCTTTTAGTTGATTGTTTGTGGACTGCTGGCTATAATATCGCGCTTAATTTTGCTCGTTTATACATCAAATCGCATAACAAATTTTGGGATCTAACACTTGATTACTACAGCTAATATCACCATGCAGTTTGGCGCTAAGCCACTGTTTGAAAACATCTCAGTTAAATTCGGCGGCGGCAACCGTTATGGTCTGATCGGCGCGAACGGCTGTGGTAAGTCAACCTTTATGAAGATCTTGGGTAGCGATCTTGAGCCGACTGCGGGTAATGTCTCTCTGGATATCAACGAGCGTATCGGTAAACTGAGTCAGAACCAGTTTGGTTATGAAGAGTTCAGCGTGATCGATACCGTTATCATGGGCCACGAACAGCTTTGGGAAGTCAAGAAAGAGCGTGATCGTATCTACTCTCTGCCTGAAATGACAGAAGAAGATGGTATCAAGGTTGCCGATCTAGAGATGGAATTTGCCGAGATGGATGGTTACACAGCCGAATCTCGTGCCGGTGAACTCCTGATGGGAGTGGGCATTCCTGTTGATCAACACTTTGGTCTTATGAGCGCAATTGCGCCGGGTTTCAAACTTCGAATCTTGCTGGCACAAGCCCTGTTCTCTGATCCTGATGTATTGCTACTCGACGAACCAACCAACAACTTGGACATAGATACCATTCGTTGGTTGCAAGAGATGCTGAACCAGCGTAACAGCACTATGATCATCATCTCTCACGATAGATATTTCTTAAACTCAGTCTGTACCCATATGGCGGATCTCGATTACGGTGAGCTGCGTATTTTCCCGGGTAACTATGATGAGTACATGATGGCAGCTCAACAATCCCGTGAACGCTTGATGTCTGATAATGCTAAGAAGAAGGCGCAAATTGCCGAGCTTCAGGGCTTCGTTGCTCGTTTCTCTGCTAACGCATCTAAGGCTAAGCAGGCCACCTCACGTGCAAAGCTTATCGATAAGATCAAGATTGATGAAGTGAAAGCCTCGAGTCGTGTTAATCCGTTTATTCGTTTCGAGCAAGAGAAAAAATTGTTCCGTAATGCTTTGATCGTCGAAGAGCTAAGCAAGGGCTTCGATGAGCCACTGTTCAACAAGCTAAACCTTATGGTTGAAGTGGGTGAGCGTATCGCCATCTTAGGTGAGAACGGTATCGGTAAGACAACCTTACTGCGTACCTTGACCCATGATATTCCTCAGGATAGCGGTACCATTCAATGGTCTGAGAATTCAGCTATCGGTTACTATGCCCAAGATCATGAGTCAGATTTTGAAAATGACATGACCTTGTTTGAGTGGATGAGCCAGTGGCGTAAGCCTGAAGATGACGACCAGTCGGTTCGTGGTTACTTGGGTCGCATGCTGTTCAGCTCTGATGACATCAAGAAGTCGGTTAAGGTACTCTCGGGTGGTGAGAAGGGCCGTATGTTATTCGGCAAGCTTATCATGCAGAAGCCAAATATTTTGGTGATGGATGAGCCAACAAACCACATGGACATGGAATCTATCGAGTCATTGAACAATGCTCTGGAGATTTACCAAGGTACCTTGATTTTTGTCAGTCATGACCGTGCCTTCGTTTCATCGGTTGCTAACCGCATCATAGAAATGACTAAAGATGGCATCAATGACTTCAAGGGAACTTATGATGAGTTCCTCAGAAGTAAAGGTGTTGATGCGTAAGCTGACACCTAAGCCTGACCAGGCTTAAACAGATTGTACAAAAAAGCCCGAACTGAGTTCGGGCTTTTTTGTACAGGGATGTAGTTATCCCCGGACACCAGGGATGGTGTAAGAGGGATGTCAACAATAGCTCAGCTAGCGCCTAAAAAGTTCCTAGATTCTAGAATCTAGTTCCTAAAGCCATTTTACTTTGAAAAACGTGTCTGCAGGTAATCGAATACGGCGCGGATGCCGAAGGCTTCGCCACCGACTGGACGGCCGGGAAGCTTACGCGTGTTCCAGGCCATCACATCGAAGTGAGACCAGCTAATATTTTCATCGACGAAGGCTTCGAGATAAAGTGCTGCTGTGATGGCACCACCTTGAGGAACACGGCCACAGTTGGCTAAATCGGCAATGTCACTGCCGGTGAGTTCCAGGTATGGCTTGTGCAGTGGCATGCGCCAGATAGGATCTTGTACCTTGAGGCCTGACTGAGTCATATCGGCTGCCACTTGATCATCGTTACTGAAGAAACCGGGAAGCTCGGTGCCTAGGGCGATGCGCATTGCGCCAGTGAGTGTAGCGAAATCTATCATCAGCTCAGGCTTGTCATTGTTGGCTTCGGCTAATGCATCACATAACACTAAGCGGCCTTCGGCATCGGTATTATCAATTTCGACCGTGATGCCTTTGCGGGTCTTAATCACATCACCTGGGCGGAAAGCATTTGCCGATACTGCATTTTCGACTGCCGGTACCAATACGCGTAAACGTATAGGTAAGTTGCTCGCCATGATCTGGTGAGCCAGGCCGATAACGTGAGCGGCGCCGCCCATGTCTTTTTTCATCAAACGCATGCCTGCACCGGGTTTCAGATCCAGTCCGCCGGAGTCGAAACACACACCTTTACCGACTAAAGTCACTTTAGGTGCATTTTCATCACCCCAGGTCATATCGATCAGGCGTGGCAGGTTTTCACTTGCACGGCCCACCATGTGGATAGTTGGATAGTTTTGTTCGAGCAGCTCATCGCCAACGATTTGAGTGATGCTTGCACCAAATTCACTGGCCAAATTCTCCATAATCTCACCCAAGTGCTGAGGCATCATATCTGCAGCTGGCGTATTGACTAGATCGCGAACAATAGCAACGGAGCGCACCAGTTTTTTCACTTCGTCAGCCTGAGCCTGAGTTGGCAATACCAGTTGAGGATAAACTTTGTCATTGTGCTTATAACGGTCGAATTTATATGCACCGAGACCCCAGCTAAATGCCGCGACTTTGATTTGCTCTTCGCTGCCCTGGATGGTGTAGCGGCCGGCAGGTAGCTGGTTTACCAGATCGCCGCATAACCAATAGGAGTCTAGCTCGGAGCTCACATAAATGGCTTGAGAGAGTTCACCTGCGCCGTTTGGGATCAGGCTCATGCCTTTTCCGTCAAACTGAGTCGTAGCCAGCCAGTTTGTCGTCTGAGTGTCTTGCTCGGCTAGCCAAGTTGAGTATGCATCTGTGTGTAAGATAGTGAGAGGGGTGCCAAGGGCACCTGAGATCAATAATTCAGTCATGTTGGACTCGTGCTCGCTGCTTGTATCAATTTGAGGAGGGTTATTTTTATTGTCTAACAGGGTAACAGGCAATTAAAGCGGGTTAAAGGTCAGTAAGCGTAGAGGTGGGGAATATTGAGGGTTGGGGGATTTAAAACGACGTTAGCTATTTTTCATTTTCAGCCAATTTTTCGGAGCGTTTCTTTCTCTTTCTGGAAAGATTGTTAAATGAACTTGGTAGCACATCTACGCCTACCATCTTTCCAAGTTTGACCACCAGAGGTATGGTCAGCGGGGCGAACGGCAGCACGGCAAACACGCCCAAGCCTAATCCCTTTAACAGATCACCGAATTGCTTATTGGCCTCGGCTAGCTCTTCACGGCTGGCCTGCTTCTTTGTGTAACGTTTATAGGTGACCAACATATCTTTGGTCTCCTGTTTCTCCTGAGACAATGCATCTTTCAAAATAAGCATGTCGCGTTTTAAACGGATCCAGAATCGCTTTCTGCCTATGCGAAAAACGCGTATGGGGGCCTTGTGAATATGGGCATAAATTTTCATGGCCCGATTGTCTCATAGGCGACCCTATAGGCAAAGCCGTGCTTGATGGTTTTATTACAGTCATTTGTAACATCTTTAAGGGGAGTCCTCTGCTTAGGTTGAAAAGTGAGCCGTCTGGACGGGGGGAATGGGATTTTCTGCTAGATGTAAACTTGCTACCACAGATATTTTGTCGACAATCTACTGGTTTATGTTTGACCAATCCATAAGATTTGACTATATTGTCGACAATCCAATGTAAAAGAAGTCCTAGTTAACGTATGACATTTTTCACCGAACAGCCTGTTACTGCGGCAGATAAGACCTTTATTCAGCTAAGGCAAGATATTGTTGAAGGAGAGATCCCTTCGGGGGCCAAGCTGAGTGAAACAGAGTTGTCGACAAAATATACCGTCAGCCGTGCCATCATTCGTGAAGCGATCAATCGATTAGCTTCATGTCATATCGTCGAGCGTAAAGCCAACGTTGGCGCCCGAGTGGTTTCATTATCCACAGAGGGTTTGATTGAGTTATACCAGGTTCGCGAATCGCTCGAGGGTATGGCGGCAAGGTTAGCGGCAAAAAACATGAGCACCACTGAGATAGATGATCTCAACCAACTGTTAAATTCCCATTTTGATGAAGTCAAAGGCGGCGAGTCCTATTACCAGGAAGCTGGTGATGTCGATTTTCATTACCGCATCATTCTCGGTAGCAAGAATAAACACCTTATCTCCATGCTCATCAATGGCATTTATCATCTGGTGCGCATGTATCGTGTGCAACTTGGCATGGCGGGACCTAGGGTTACCACGGCATTCGATGAACATAAACATATAGTACAGGCCATTTCCAATCGTGATGAGGAGCTGGCTGAGATCTTGATGCGTCGTCACATCATGTATTCGAAGAACAATATTGAGAAGAATTTAGCCCAAAGTCGTTAATCAAGGCGGCCTCGGGCGTTTTAGGTATTATACCATTCCGCTTAAGTATCTGATCATTCAGCGGGAGTTCAAAGCGCTGTAGGCAAGGCGAATGTTTGAAGCTAATAGTTATTCTATATCGAAAACATTCAACGTAGCATAAAGGGCTTTGAAACCCGCACTGAGAGTCTCTGAACTAACCAGATACTTATATGGAATGGTATTAAGCATTAATAAAGAGAGGAAAGCATGAGCGCAGGTAAAAAGTTTCGCCAGGCATTAGCAGACAACGCCCCCTTGCAGATAGTGGGCACCATCAATGCGTACACGGCCATGATGGCAAAACAGATAGGTCATCAGGCCATCTATCTTTCCGGGGGCGGCGTAGCGAATGCTTCATACGGCTTACCCGACTTAGGCATGACCTCGCTAAATGATGTGATTGTCGATGTACAACGCATCACATCAGCCTGTGACCTGCCTTTAATGGTGGATATCGATACCGGTTGGGGTGGGGCGTTCAACATAGCTAAAACCATACGTGATATGGAGAAGGCGGGAGCGGCAGCCGTGCACATGGAAGATCAGGTTGCCCAGAAGCGCTGTGGTCATAGGCCTAATAAGGAGATCGTCTCGACTGAAGAGATGGTCGATAGAATCAAATCGGCTGTGGATGCTCGCACGGATCCCGATTTCTTCATCATGGCGCGTACCGACTCCTTCGCCCAAGAGGGATTAGCGGCTGCCATCGCGCGTGCTAAAGCCTATGTTGCCGCCGGTGCCGACGGCATCTTCGCCGAGGCGGTGAAAACAGAGGAGCATTATCGCGCCTTTACCGAGGCATTAGATGTGCCTATCCTGGCCAATATTACCGAGTTTGGTCAGACCGAGTTATGGAATAAAGAGCAGCTGGGTGAGTGGGGTTGTGCCATGGTGCTTTATCCGCTATCGGCATTTAGGGCCATGAATAAGGCGGCTGAAATGGTCTATGAAACGATTCTAAAAGATGGCGATCAGAAGGCGGTTACCGACAAAATGCAGACTCGCATGGAACTCTATGATTATCTGGGGTACCACGCCTATGAGCAGAAGTTAGATGTGCTCTTTAGCGAAGGCAAGAACAAATAGTTTAATAATCGTTAAAAAGAGATAAGCCTGGCGAGTGTTTAGCAATAGTGACCTTGCCAGGGAGAGTGAGCGTCATAAAACCTTACATAAAGCATGATAAAAATAGATGACCCGTTATCAAAACTCTGTGAAGGAAATGCAGAGGCGAGGTCACAAAAACAAATAGAGGAAAGAGCAATGGTAGATAAAAAACTGAGTGGTGCAGGACTACGTGGTCAGAGCGCCGGTGAAACTAGCCTTTGTACCGTGGGTAAATCTGGCAGCGGCTTAACATATTGTGGCTATGATGTGTCAGATTTGGCCGATAATACCAGCTTCGAAGAGGTCGCCTACCTGCTGTTTAATGGCGAACTGCCTACGGTGGATCAACTCGAGACTTACAAGGCCGAGCTTAGTACCCTGCGTGATCTGCCTCAGGCACTTAAAGAGGTGTTGCAGCGCATACCTCAAGATGCACACCCTATGGATGTGATGCGCACCGGTTGTTCTTTCCTAGGTAACTTAGAGCCAGAGAATGACTTTTCTGAGCAAAATCGCGCCGCCAATCGTCTCCTCGCCGCATTTCCGGCCATCATGTGTTATTGGTACAAATTCTCCCATGAAGGCGTCGAGATAGATTGCGTCACCGATGAAGCCTCTATCGGCGGTCATTTCCTCCACCTTCTCAATGGTAAAGCCCCCTCTGAGCAGCATCGCCGCGTGATGGATGTGTCGCTCATCCTCTATGCGGAGCATGAGTTTAATGCTTCGACCTTTACCGCTCGTGTCTGTGCATCGACCCTGTCTGACATGTTCTCTTGTATTACTGGAGCCATAGGCACCTTGCGCGGTCCACTGCATGGCGGCGCGAATGAGGCGGCAATGGACATGATCCAGAGTTTTAGCTCTCCTGCCGATGCCAAGGTGCAGATGGCGGGCATGCTTGAGCGTAAAGAGAAGATCATGGGCTTCGGTCATGCTATTTATCGCACGTCAGATCCACGCAACGTGATCATCAAGGCCTGGTCTGAGAAGCTAGCGCAGGAGAATGGTGATACCAGCCTTTACGATATCTCCGTCGCCTGTGAAGAGTTTATGTGGGACAGCAAGAAGCTGTTTTGTAATGCGGATTTTTTCCATGCATCGGCTTATCACTTCATGGGTATTCCTACTAAATTGTTTACCCCAATCTTTGTCTGTTCACGCTTAACTGGCTGGGCGGCTCATGTGATGGAGCAACGCACCAATAACCGCATCATTCGCCCGAGCGCCGATTACACCGGCAGCGAGCCACGTAAAGTGACGCCAATCGAAACAAGATAAGCGCCAGAAGCTAGGTCCGAGTTCCTAGGTTCTAGGAACTCGGACCTAGCTTCCCGCTAATTGAGTAAATAAAGATGAATACCCAATACCGTAAATCTCTACCCAGCAGTAAACTCGATTACTTCGATACAGAGGCTGCCGTTGATGCTATCAGCCCGGGTGCATACCGCAAGCTGCCTTATTGCTCTCGTGTTTACGCCGAGAATCTGGTTCGTCGCTGCGAGCCTGCTAAGCTGACCGACTCACTCAAACAGATTATCGAGCGTAAGCAAGATCTGGATTTTCCCTGGTATCCGGCCCGTGTGGTGTGCCACGATATTCTTGGCCAGACGGCGCTAGTCGATCTGGCTGGTCTGCGTGATGCCATTGCCGCCAAGGGCGGCGACCCGTCTAAAGTCAATCCCGTGGTGCCGACTCAGCTGATTGTCGACCATTCCTTAGCGGTGGAGCACGCCGGATTTGAGAAAGATGCCTTCGAGAAGAACCGCGCCATCGAAGACAGGCGCAACGATGACAGATTCCACTTTATCAACTGGACTAAAACGGCATTTAAAAATATAGATGTTATTCAGCCCGGTAACGGCATCATGCATCAGATCAACCTAGAAAAGATGTCTCCCGTTATCCAGTCCCGCGATGGGGTGGCATTTCCCGATACCTTAGTCGGCACCGACAGTCACACGCCACATGTAGATGCCCTTGGGGTTATCGCCATAGGCGTGGGCGGCTTAGAAGCTGAAAGTGTCATGCTGGGACGTCCTTCTTACATGCGTGTGCCAGATATTGTCGGAGTCGAGCTGGTGGGTAAACGTCAGAGTGGGATCACCGCGACGGATATCGTGCTGGCGATAACTGAGTTCTTGCGTGGTGAAAAAGTCGTATCGACCTATTTAGAGTTCTATGGCGAAGGCGCCAGGGCGCTGACATTGGGCGATCGCGCCACGATTTCTAACATGACCCCGGAATTTGGCGCCACTGCCGCCATGTTCTATATCGACGAGATGACCATAGATTATCTTAAGCTGACAGGCAGGGATGATAGCCAGGTAAAACTGGTCGAAAACTATGCCAAACATGCTGGTTTGTGGGCCGACACGCTAAAAGATGCCGAGTATGAGCGAGTACTGCATTTTGACTTGTCATCGGTTGGCCGTAACATCGCCGGACCTTCTAATCCCCACCGCCGTGTGTCGACAAGTGATCTTGCCAAGAAGGGGATCAGTGGTCATTTCGATATGAGTCAAGATGCCGATGGCAAAGACTTGATGCCAGATGGTGCCTGTATTATCGCCGCCATCACCAGCTGTACTAACACGTCAAACCCCCGCAATGTTATTGCAGCTGGCCTTATCGCCCGTAATGCCAATGCCAAAGGCTTGACCCGTAAGCCTTGGGTGAAAACCTCGCTGGCACCAGGCTCCAAAGCCGTGCAGTTGTACCTTGAAGATGCCAAGTTGTTGTCAGAGTTGGAGCAATTGGGTTTCGGTATCGTAGGTTTCGCCTGTACCACCTGTAACGGCATGAGCGGCGCGTTAGATCCTGTGATTCAAAAAGAAGTGATCGACAGAGATTTGTACACCACGGCGGTGCTTTCGGGCAATCGAAATTTCGATGGTCGTATCCATCCCTATGCCAAACAAGCCTTCTTAGCGTCACCTCCTCTGGTTGTCGCCTACGCCATTGCCGGTACCATTCGCTTCGATATCGAAAAAGATGTGCTCGGCAAAGATAGCCAGGGCAATGATGTGACCTTGAAAGATATCTGGCCCAGTGATGAAGAGATAGATAAGGTCATTGCTCAAAGTGTTAAACCTGAGCAGTTCCGTAAGGTCTATGAGCCTATGTTCGATATTAAAGTCGAGTACGGCAGTGACAACGATCCGCTATATGATTGGCGTCCACAGAGTACTTATATCCGCAGACCTCCTTATTGGGAAGGCGCACTCGCGGGCGAGCGTACCATGAAGGGCATGCGTCCTCTGGCTGTGCTTGGTGACAACATCACTACCGATCATCTGTCTCCCTCGAACGCCATCATGCTCGAAAGCGCCGCCGGAGCTTATCTGGATAAGATGGGGCTACCGGAAGTTGACTTTAACTCCTATGCGACCCATAGGGGCGATCATTTAACGACCCAACGCGCTACTTTTGCTAACCCTAAGCTGTTTAATGAGATGGTGACTCAGCTCGGTAAAAATGGCAAAGCAGAGGTTAAGCAAGGCTCACTCACGCGTATTGAACCCGAAGGGATTGAGTCTCGCATGTGGGAAGCTATCGAGACCTATATGGCGCGTAAGCAGCCTTTGGTCATTATTGCCGGAGCCGACTATGGCCAAGGTTCGAGTCGTGATTGGGCCGCCAAAGGTGTACGTCTTGCCGGCGTCGAAGTGATTGTCGCCGAAGGTTTTGAGCGTATTCATCGCACTAACTTGGTGGGCATGGGGGTATTACCCGTGGAGTTTACCGGTGGAAATAACCGTCACTCCTACGGTATCGACGGCAGCGAAATCTACGATGTGATTGGCGAGCGCACGCCTGGAGCGGTATTGACGCTAATCATCACAGGTAAAAATGGTGAGCAAGTTGAAGTCCCAGTGAAGTGCCGCCTAGATACTGCAGAGGAAGTGACAATCTATGAAGCAGGTGGGATCCTACAGCGCTTCGCCCAAGATTTTCTTGACTCAAATGTGAATTAACATAGTGAATTGTAAGCGGGGTTGATAAAGGCTTTGCGATGACATCTGACCTATATGGATGTAGGGAATGCCGAAAAATGTATGGAACATTTTTGGCCATGTCATCGAAACTCATCTTTGTAACGATATAAAGCCCTAGTCACTGTGCTCTGGCTTTATCTCACCTGTTTCCAATAAGAACCAATTAGCATTGCAATGGTAGAATTTATGACAAGTAACAAAGTACATTTACCACAAATAAAAGTGCCAGCAACCTATATGCGTGGCGGCACCAGTAAGGGCGTGTTCTTCTCGCTAACTGATTTGCCACAGGTGGCGCAGGTAGCTGGGGCGGCCCGTGATGCACTGCTTCTACGTGTTATCGGCAGCCCAGATCCTTACGGTAAACAGACTGATGGCATGGGAGGTGCAACCTCAAGCACCAGCAAAACGGTCATATTATCGAAAAGCACTCAGGCCGATCACGATGTGGATTATCTATTCGGCCAAGTGGCGATTGATAAGGCCTTTGTCGATTGGAGTGGCAACTGCGGAAATTTGTCCGCCGCTGTCGGCGCTTTCGCCATTCATGCAGGCCTTGTTGATGCCAGCCGTATTCCGGAAAAGGGTATAGCCGTAATACGAATTTGGCAGACTAATATCAGTAAGACCATTATTGCCCATGTGCCTATCATCAATGGTGAAGTGCAGGAAACGGGTGATTTTGAACTCGATGGTGTGACCTTCCCGGCCGCTGAAATAGGTGTCGATTTTATTGACCCTGCAGATAAGCCCAAAGAAGGGGAGCCTGGCATGTTTCCAACGGGTAATCTAGTCGATGAGATAAGCTTACCTGCTGGTGTTTTTAATAACAGCCCTGAGCTCGATAACAGCCCTGAGCCTAGAAACAGCCTTGAGCCAAAAAAAATAGCTGCCACCATGATCAATGCCGGTATTCCGACCATCTTCGTCAATGCTGAGGATATCGGCTATCGCGGTGATGAGTTGCAAGAAGCAATAAACGGTGATGTTAAAGCTCTGGAGATGTTTGAATCGCTGCGCGCCATAGGTGCAGTCAAAATGGGCCTAATCGCCCATGTTGATGAGGCGCAATCTCGTCAACATACACCCAAGATTGCCTTTGTCTCGCCAGCAAGCAGTTATACCTCATCCAGTGGTAAGCTGGTTGAGTACTCGCACATAGATTTCAATGTACGGGCCCTCTCCATGGGCAAACTGCATCACGCCATGATGGGCACCGCTGCAGTTGCCATAGGCACGGCAGCTGTCATCCCCGGCACCTTAGTAAACCTAGCTGCGAACTCTGGCACTCTTATTAAAACAGAAAGCCAAGCGGACTCAGTATGTTTTGGTCACCCTTCGGGTACATTGAAAGTGGGTGCAGCAGCAGAACAAGTCGATGGTCAATGGACAGTCACTAAGGTATCCATGAGCCGCAGTGCCAGAATATTGATGGAAGGCTGGGTTCGAGTACCAGATGAGAGTTAGCTATTGATGAAGCTTGATTATATTTTTTGTTGATTATCAGTCATTTCCGAATGCTTTTGAGCGGGAATTTACCTTTGATATAGGAGCGGCTTTAGCCGCGAAATTGCAATCCTCATACTCCAACAAAAACCACCTAACGGCCCTGATGCTACATTTCTGGCTATATTTTCACAGTTCTTCTAATGAGTAACCGATTGCCAATAACCGATGTTGCTCTGTTATCTAGCCTGTTCCTCGCCACTCTTAATTCAGGTGTCACTTTTCTTCTAGTCGGTCTAAGTAAGCTGTAGTAGAGGAGGGGCTCACGGTGTAAGGATCGTCGCCAACCCCGAGAAAGCCGTTAGTCTGCTTGGAAAATTAATTATTCTACAGGTTTTGCTACCTCCAATGTTGACCAACATAAATGACTTTCTCGCCATGACGGAATCTCCAGTGAACTGAACCTGAATGCTTGCTGAACACGCCTTAGATTCCCGTTGAATTCATTAGCGTTCTAGGTTGAGTTGCATTAGTCTGCGCGCACTAACGAAACAGGTGTTACATCTGTAATTATTTTGGGGTGTTTTGTGAACAAACTTTCTATTGTGGCAGCATCATTATTAACTATTTTTGCATCGAGTCATGTGGCGGCAGCCAACGATAACACCGGCTTCTATGTCGGTGGCAGTTTAGGTCAACTTAAAATAAAGGCTAAAGGTAGTGAAACTGGTGTAGGCTTGGGGGCATACGGCGGTTATAACTTTAACGAGTGGTTTGGTTTAGAAGCGAACTTGTTCGTCTCAGGCGATCTGGGTGACAGTAATGAAGACATCGGTGCCGGTACTTTCGCATTGACCCCTAAATTCACCTACCAGATTAATGATACATTTGCAGTATATGGTAAAGTCGGTATTGCTTCTATGGCCGTTGTTTCAAGGCCCGATAACTCAAGAAATGAAGATTTTACTGGCTTCGGCTGGGCCTATGGCGTGGGGGTTAATGCCTCTGTGACTGAGAATCTGAACATTCGTCTTGGCTATGATGTTGTGACCGGTGAGTTGGACTCAGAGTATTCTAACAGCTTTCAAAATGTCGATACCGATATTTCTAACTTCGCGTTAGGTATGCATTACCAGTTCTAATCACATCCCTGTATAGGGTGAGTAGACATGAAAAAGGGATATCTGAGATATCCCTTTTTTCGTTTAAACATGTTAATTAAGTGGAGTCAGGCTCTACCCATCACCCAAGATTGTCAGATGAAGATCACTTTTACTAAGCTTAAGTGAGGGCCGTTGAGGGGGATTAGTTATGCCAACATCACGCTATTGCCCTTTGTCGGCAACGAGCATAAAACAATGCCTAAAGGACTCATGTTCAATACTAAAGATTATCTGCAACTTGTTGATGATACTGGGCGAATAGTCAGAGCCGACAAGCGAGGCTCTATGAGTGAAGAGTCGGCTAATTTAATTAAAACTCTTTAAACGGGTCGAACCACAGGGATTTATCATCCACGGGTACCGTTTCTGGCAAAAAAACATTTTGAATCCGTAAAACCCTGCGCTTACTCATGTTTGCTTTCTTAATCGAGACACTATGATGGCGCAAAAAAACTTTATCAAAAGTACCGTCAGAAATTATTTTTTTTAGACCTGTTTCTATGCGATCAGCCAATACCCAGTCTTTTTTGTTGGTAAAGAAATAATAGGGCCACAGGTAGACAATTAGTAGATTCTCTTCAATAGCTAAACTAGGCGCTTTAACTGCCCGCTCTCGATACTCATCAAAGACCTCATTAATACCCCTGGGGAAAAGATCAAAGCGATTTTGTACCACCATCTTAAACAGAGAGTCGTAGTCAGCCTCTTTCACCTTGATGCCGTTAGATTCATAAATGGCCGAATCTCCCCAGCCATGCCCCTGACCTATGGTAAGCCCTCTTAAGTCATTCAGTGTTTTTACCCGATCAATGTTGTCCTGATTGTTTTTATTGATTAAGGATATTCGATAACCGAGCAACCCCTTACGCAGTGGAATACGAATAGGCAATAAACTTTCCTCTAGCGCTGTAGAAGTAGAGGACCACATAATGTTTAATCTTTCACCTTTACTCAATTCAACACGCTGGCGTTTTTCATTCATAAAATCGCCTGAAGCTTGCAGCTTATAAGCACCATGTGTTTCCTTAGTAACCTCAAGAGAAAGTGTGAGTAGTTCAATAAGGTCATTACTACGAACATCTTGTGCTGATCGCGCCTTAGGGTAGGTAACCACAACTTCTGCATGTAATGCACTTGAGAGAATAATGAGTAAGAATAGAGTATTTATACGCACGATCATGAAGTAACCTAGATTTACAACAATGCTCTCAGTTTAGTTTATCAAAGGCGCTTCAACATTCAAGAACCACTCCATGCTTACTCCGTTACCAAGGGGTAAATATTAAAAGCATCATAATAGAACGAATATGGCGTCAATTACCATTGAGACATGAATGTTGTTACAAACCAACGTACTGAAACCGGCCGAGCTACAGCTGGTATGAACGAAATGAGCGTACAACCGAGTGAGGTCTATCTAGCGCTGAACCAGTAGCTTTGTAAGATTTTGTTCAAGAAACAAGTAAGATACTCAGGATTGACTGATGAAGATCCCCCCGACTAAGCATAAGTGGGCGGATTGATACATCGTTAAATTTATCTGGCAGTGATTGGCATCGACCTTAGAATAAGAATGGCTGTCTGGTTATATTTGGTAAAAGAAGATAAAAGTGAAAAGGGTGAATCTTTAATTTTTGAAACAGGGTTCCTGCGAACCCTGTTTTTAATGTGATTTTTGTATATCTATATAGTTAACTTCACTGTCAATCAGACAGAATGAAGTGCCTCTTACATAACGAAGTGGAGCCTAAGGATTGACTGGGACACTGTTAGTATCTAATGGGTTTGAACCACCAAGATATTCTTCAAGTGCGGTATAACTGTCTTGATCTATATCGGATGCAGCATCTACAGCATCATTATCAGATAGGTTATGGAATCTTTCAAACCAAGCCGGCAATCCGTCCTGATCAATGTCATTTTGATTGGCAAAATTAGGCGTCAATATAAGCGAAACTCGCTTACTGGGTTTGGTGAAATCAGCATTGTAAAGCTCAATTTTAGCTCTTAATGAGGTGTTGAAAACCGGCACATTAGGGGTAGTTGGATTCCATTGCTGACTGCGGCGACAATCAATAACCTTAAAAGGCCGTGTATTGTTACCATTAAATAGAGATATTTTACATGACACACTCAATAAATCTCCATAAGAAATAGCAACGAAAGCGGCTAATCGATCATAATCTACAGGTCGTTTAAACGTATTCCAAAGCACCTTTCTTTGGCCTTTATTTAGAAGGAAGGAGCTTCTATAAGTGTCGGTAATAATGGGGTTACTATTTTCCGTAACTTGGAGAGATTCAGCTGTAATTAACCTATCTGGCCCTTGATTCGCATGAGTTGGTAAAGATAATAAACCTGCAGAAAATATGACGCTGGCGATGATAGAACGAGGTAAGGTTTTTTTTTGCATAATAATGTAAGGCGTTACTACTCCCTATATAAAGGGATAATGTACTGCCATCCTTGGTAGTGAGTGTAACTCATGCTTTGTTGCATAATATTACTTAAAGTTGGTTAGTGGTGCATTTGATTAGAATTAAAATAACCGAATGACAATATATAATATTTTCAGACGTTTGACTTGGAAGGTAAAAGACCACCAAGCTAATATCAAGAAAATTTACAATTGAATGTTCAATTCATTGTGATTTTGTTGTCTCTATCCTCACTGGATGTGTTAATCATCAATATTGTTTTTCACTGCTCATTGAGGGCTTACCATTAACCTGAAGCTCGTTTCGACTTGGCCATTTATAACCCAGTAAGTTGTAGGCAGGTTGAAACTATTGTAACTTTGGTATCCATGTTTAGGTTCGCTAACTTGGAAGATTCGAGAGTATGAGTGCCAGTATCGAAGTTGAGAAAATTGGTCAGATTGCCATAGCTAGTACTGATTTAGATAAGTCGGTGCAATTTTATCGTGAAACCCTCGGATTAGAACTATTGTTCGAAGTACCTCCAGGATTAGCGTTTTTTAATTGTGGGGGAACTCGGCTAATGTTGACGACTCTTCAAGGAAAAGAGGAAGATCATAAGACCTCAGTGATCTATTACAAAGTCAATGATATTCATGCTTCAACTGAGCAACTAAAAGATAAAGGTGTTGAGTTTGAGAGAGAGCCTCAAATGGCCGCCAAGATGGAAGATCATGATCTATGGATCGGTTTCTTACGAGATCCAGATAATAACTTAATAGGTTTAATGGCTGAAATACCATTTTCATGATTTGGTTAACAAGGACTAAGTCATTAATGCACATTAGGGAGCACCCACCCACTCGATCAGTTCCACAAAAATATCACGATAAACTCATGGCCGAGATCACTGCGGATAATGGAAATATCTTAAACATTCCCTTGGTGGATATGCAATTAAATCAGACGCACCATTGTAAATCTCGTTAGAAATAGGCTTTTAAAATTAGCTTAGCAAGTCTTGTTTTAATTTAATAATTTATCCGCCTAAAAGCCTAGTTTCACAGCTTTACAGTCTTCGAATAAGCTTTTTTTAGTCAATTAGCTAATAGGCTAGTCGTCTGTTGATATCTTGAAACAGACTCGGTACGTTATCGATTAACAATGAGTGACTAAATTAAAAAACCGAGTCTTAGTTTCAATAATATCTATGGAGTCACTATTGAGCCTATTTCATGAGTATAAAAAACAGCAGGAGTGGAGAGATTGGGCGCGCTTTGTTGAGATTATTCCGCTAACTGCTAGCGACACTATTGTTGATCTTGGCTGTTCGGTCGGTGGTGTTTCGCGGATACTTTCTAGACAAGTTAAACATGTGGTTGGGGTCGATATAAATGATGAGTTTATTACCTTCTGTGATTCCAGAAAAAGCAGTAACGAAACCTTTGTATTGAGTGACTTTCAGAGTGTCAACTTTGCCTCCTTTGGCGAGGTGAGCGGCATCTGGGCAAGCTACTCTTTATCTTATTTAAGTGATCCAATCAGTTATTTAACGTCATTATATTCGGTGTTAAACGAAGGAGGCTGGATTGCCTTGTTAGATGTGTCGTGCTTTATCTCAGGTAATCTGGCCAAAGAAAGTAAGTATTACACCAGAGTGCTGGCGTTTGAAATTGCGTCATATGGCTCTGGTTTATATGATTTTGACTTCGGCGGTAAGATGCAAGGTATGTTGCAACAGGCAGGATTTGATATCGTTCATGTCGATAGTGATGTATCTGATCCTGAACTTAATTTTTCTGGTGCTGCGTCAGCAGACATTATAGCAGCCTGGTCAGCAAGGCTTGGCAGAATGAAAAAGCTAAGGGAGCTTTTAGGTGAAGAGTACACCGAATTTTGTGATGAATTACTCGCTAATCTTAGTGCTGATACTCACGATAAACGCGGCAATGTCAGGTTTGTAGTGGCTAAAAAGTAAAATAGACCTCACCATTAATCATCAATCCTGGTTTAAGTTTGAGGGGCTGCAATGCCTGTTTAGCCAAGCTAAATGAGCTTAAACAGGTTTGAAAGTTGGGCCGATACCTAGGTGGTCATTCTCTTGCGGAAATTAAAAATATGAATAGAATTTTGATACTCGTTATCGTCACCTATGTTGGATTAGGAGTGATGCTCTATCTGATGCAACGTAGCTTTATCTATTTTCCAACAGGAGCAGTAGAGCACAGGTTCGGTGACATGACATTTGAAAATGATGGTGCATCGACGACTAGTATCGTATTAAACAAGGGTCAGGATAAGGCGATTATCTATTTTGGTGGTAACGCCGAAAATGTTGCTTTTACAGCACCGGAATTTGAACAAGCATTTGAACCAACATTATTAGAGCCAGAGTTATCAGAACTAGAGTCGTCGCCTTATTCGGTATATTTGGTCAATTATCGAGGTTATGGTGGCAGTGAGGGCTCACCTAGCGAAGCTGCATTATTGTCTGATGCCTTGGCGCTGTATGATCGCCTGGTCTTGACCCATGAGAGTGTATTTGTTATCGGTCGGAGCTTAGGTAGCGGTGTCGCAACTTATATCGCATCGGAGCGTCCGCTGAAGAAGTTAGTCTTGGTGACCCCGTTTGACAGCATTCAAAGCATTGCCCAAAAACAATTTCCATTTTACCCCATGTCCATATTACTCAAAGACAAGTTCAATTCGGTAGAGCGCGCCGGGAGTATCTACTCTGATACCCTGATTTTAGTGGCAGAGGATGATAAGGTCGTTCGTCGAATACACACAGACAAGCTAATAGAGTCATTGGTTAACCGCGCTCCTGAGGTGGTCCTTATCGAAGGTGCCGGGCACAATGACATTTCCCAGTATTCTGCATACTATCAGTCAATATCAGTATTTCTTAACTCCCATTAATGAGCCATAACGGCTTCATTATTAAGTTTGCTGTTTAATCCCGTCTATGGAAAGGACACACATGTTATTTGAACCATCTCGTCACGAATTACTTACCGAAACTCTATGGGAACAAGATCGTGTGCAGTCAGAAATTACATCCATAATTGATGATATTGAACAGTCGGTTTTACCTAATGCCAGTTGGCCGACGCATCCCCTCGACGCCGAGAGTTATTCTAATTCCGGGCCTAAATGGTCAGCATACGCAGGAGCGGCGGGATGCATTCATGCCCTACAGATCCTGAAATGCTATGGCTATCAAGTTACTGACTTGTCCCACTTACTGCCTGAAGTTCATCGAGCCTTCTTGAAAGCCCCTGATGTGTCAGTAGAGCCTGGTTTACAACTTGGAGAGATAGGCATAATTATGCCTGGGGTGTTAGCGCAGCCAGACAACTTGGCGTTATCAGACAAGCTTCTACTGTGCATGGAAGCAACGTTAGCGCTGCCTCTGTATGAGATAACATCTGGACAGAGTGGCATGATGCACGCTGCATTGGCTCTTTATCGTAAAACCGGCGACGTTCGTTGGAAGAATGTATACGTTAAAGGCGCCAAGTCACTCATGGATAATTGGAGACAAGACACTGAAACCCGAGAGTGGCTTTGGGAGAGTCAGGTCTTCGGCCCTAAAAGGCACTATTATGGTGCCTGTCATGGCATCACAGGTAATGCCAATATTCTCTTGCAAGGCGTAGATCTGCTCCCGGATGACTTGACTGAATTGATCATAGAACGCACGGCAACCACGCTAACTATCTCGGCTAAAAGAGAAGGATCGGCGAGAAAAGAAGCGGAGCTAGCCAACTGGATCCTGTGCAGTAAACCTAATATTGAAAAGCTGCTGGTGCAATGGTGCCACGGAGCGGCGGGGATTGTCACCGCTATGGCGAGAACGCCTCAAATCGATTCACTTCATGCTAAGCAAGTCGACGAATTACTCGCGCAGACTGGTGAGCTGGTATGGCAAGCCGGCCCTCTGGTGAAGGGCGCTAATATCTGCCACGGCACATCGGGTAATGGTTATGCCTTTCTATATTTATATCTAAGGTGGGGAGATCCTGTTTGGCTAGACAGGGCAAGAAAGTTTGCCATGCACGCTATTGAGCAGTGCCAATCTGCCCGCTCACAATATGGCCAAGGTCGATATTCGCTATGGACGGGGGATGCCGGTCTCGCAATTTACTTACATCACTGTATTCACCCAGAAGCCGCCGCCATACCTGGCTTAGACTTGTTTTAATGCATTTCCAGCGAGACCGAACACACAAGAAACCTCGCTGGCGCTATGGTACTGGTTGAGCCATTAACCTATTAAGGATAAATAATGCTAATCGTGAGAGAAGCCAAAGAGAAAGATATTGATACTATTTATGACTTGATCATCGCTATTGCGAGGCATCACGATCAAGAGGAGTATGTTGTCACTGATAAGAATGAACTGTTGAAATCAGGCTTTAATGAAAATCCAGCGTTTGGGGTTCTGTTGGCAGAAGTCGATGGCGAAGTGGCTGGCTATGCCTCTTATACATGGAATTACTCTATCTGGCTGGGGACATCATACATGAATATTGATGATGTGTTTGTATGGGAAGTTTATAGAGGCCAAAAGGTGGGTGAGGCCTTGATGAAAAAGGCGAAAAGTGTCTGCAAACTTAAAGGCTTTGAACGAATAAAATGGGAAGTGGAACAAGATAATCATCAGGCGATAAAGTTCTATGAACGCCTGGGGGCCACAGTCGATATCAAAGGTGTCTGCCGTTGGACTGTTATATAGCGCAATTGAAAGGCAGTTTAATGGAATTAGAAATTTTTCAAGTCGATTCATTTACATTAGAGGTGTTTAAAGGCAATCCGGCGGGTGTTTGTATCACGGAAAATGCCTTGGATGAAGCGCTGATGTTCGCGATTGCTGCTGAAATGGCTGTCTCTGAAACCGCCTTCTTATCCTTGAGTGACTTAAGGTTAAGGTGGTTCACGCCTCAAGTGGAAGTAAAGCTTTGCGGCCATGGAACATTGGCAGTCGTTCATGTACTAAAAGAGAAGGGCCTGTTCGGTGTGGGTGATGAACTCGCTTTCAATACGCTATCCGGTGTTTTACGGGTAAAAATTGAGAACAATCACATTGAGATGGACTTCCCTGCTGCTTGCTTAGATTTCGATGTTCCTGTTGATGAGCAGATGTTGGTGTTTCTGGGATTAAGTGCTGTCCAAGTCGTTTCCCATAGCTATTTTGATTCGAAGAACTTCATTGAGATAGACAGTGAACAAACGCTTATCGCCCTCGAGCCTAATTTTGATTGCTTAAAACAGTTACCGGGACGTGGCGTTGTGGTGACGGCTAAGTCTGCTTCAGAAGATGTTGATTTTATCTCCCGTTACTTTGCCCCTTGGGTCGGTATTAACGAAGATCCTGTGACCGGATCAGCCCATTGCGCGCTGGCCGTGTATTGGGGGGATAAGCTACGGAAAACTAAGTTGAATGGATATCAGGCCTCTGAGCGAGGTGGTTTTGTGGATGTTGAGTGCTTGCCAAATCAGCGGGTCAAATTAATTGGTCAAGCCGTGACTGTACTCAAAGGAAGCATGTACGTTTAAGCTTCTAGATAACTTAGGACATTTTGCTGCAGATAACTTGTTGGTAGTTGGAGCAAAATGTTTTCATATCAGGTTAAGGCTTATATTTCCTATTACCTTGATATCTTCTGTTTACATACTGTTAACTCAAGCGTACAGGCCAGCTTTTTTTAATATTTCCCCATGCCTGACTTCAACTTATGTTCATGCTTAAATCTGTCTGACTATTTAAATGCTGACGATGGCTATTTGATAATGGCTGTAATCATTTTATAACAATAATTATAAGATTAACTGGAGCTACGAGTATGAGCTGTCCCCACAATAACTATCGGGCCATGGAAGATGATATCCATACGGATTTTAAAGATGATATGTCCTATGGCGACTATCTGAAATTAAATCAGGTGCTATCGGCGCAGCAGCCTTTATCTAATCAACATGATGAGATGTTGTTTATCATTATTCATCAGGCGAGTGAGCTATGGCTTAAGTTGGCGGGACATGAACTCACTAATGCGGTGAAGAATATTCAGGAGGGAGATTTTGGCCATGCTTTCAAGGTCATCTCTCGGGTGAAGCAGATCCTTAATCAGCTGACTCAGTCCTGGAATATTTTGTCGACCTTGACGCCGGTGGATTATCTTAAATTTCGGGATGCGCTGGGGCATTCTTCCGGTTTTCAGTCCTATGGATATCGTAAAGTCGAATTTTTACTGGGCAATAAAAATGCATCCCTGCTCAAGGTTCACGAAAGCGACCCAGTGGTGCATCAGGAGCTGCAACAGATCCTAGAGGCGCCCAGTCTCTACGATGTCACCATTAAGTTATTGCATGACAATGGCCTAGTCATAGATGAAGACGTGCTAACCAGAGACTTCAGTCAAGCCTATCAGAGCAATGACTCGGTTTTAAATGCTTGGTTAAACGTGTATAGAAATGCCGATGAACATTTTCAACTCTATGAGTTAGCAGAAAAATTAATAGATATAGAAGATAGTTTTCAGCAGTGGCGCTTCAAGCATATGTATACGGTGCAGCGGATCATAGGCAATAAGATGGGCACAGGAGGCTCATCGGGTGTTGGCTTCTTGAAAAAAGCGCTGGATATCAGCTTCTTCCCAGAGCTTTTTGAGCTTAGAACTCATCTATAGGTACTGACTCATACAGATAGAGACGCACTGTTAATCTGTATTAACAATAAAAATAACAGCACCGGCATTTGGAGAAGAAAGCATGACTCAGGATATCGCGTTATCACTGCAGCCTCACTATGAAAATTTTAAGGTTAGCGAACGTATTTTATTGTCGGGACACTCACATCAAGCCTGGCCGGATGTAGCCAAGCAAGGCTTACTTAAGTGCTTCGATGATGCGGCAAAACATATCGATGATAAGTGGCAGGCCGCCTTTGAAAAGGCCGATAGAGTACGAGATTTTTACCGTAGGCTGCTGGGTGAGCGCGATGCTCAGATCGCATTAGGCGCCTCTACTCATGAGCTGTTATTACGCTTCTTGTCGGATCTGAGCTGCTTTAAACGACCGGCTAACAGGCCGATAAAAATCGTTACCACAGATGGTGAGTTTCACTCGCTGCGTAGGCAGCTGAATCGTTTAAAAGCGCTGAATATTGAAATTGAAGTGGTGCCAGTACAGCCAAGCGCTAGCTTAGCCGAACGAATCATCGACAAGCTAGATGACAAAACCGATGCTGTTATGGTTTCTGCGGTATTTTTTGGTACCAGTGAGATTTTCAAAGATGTTGGAGTCGTCGCCAAAGCCGCTGCCAGTTTGAATATTCCCTGTTTAGTGGATGCCTATCATGCACTGAATGTGGTGCCCTTTAATCTCAGTTTATGGCAATTAGACTCGGCATTTGTGGTCGCTGGTGGCTATAAGTACTGCCAAGCAGGTGAAGGTAACTGCATGATGCGGATCCCGCATAACTATCAGGGCAGTCCCATTATTACCGGTTGGTTTGCCGAGTTTGATGTACTTGACCAGGCTCCTGGCAAAGTGGGCTTCGGCCCGGGTCAGAGTGCCTTTGCGGGTTCAACCTATGATCCTGTGAGTCATTACCGCGGGGCAGAAGTATTCGATTTCTTCGAAGCACAGAACCTTTCAGATACCAAGCTTAGGGAGATCAGTCAGCAACAGATAACACAACTATGGCAAGGTATTGAAGCCATGGGACTTAGTAATGATTGCCTAGCACTGCCATCCCATACTATGGCTAACAATGCAGGCTTCTTATCTTTAACCACTGCCAAAGCGAGCGACTGGGTATCACAACTGGCTGAAAGAGGCATCTTGTGTGACAGTCGCGGCAACCAACTAAGATTTGGACCCGCGCCTTATGTGACCAAGGCTCAGCTGGAACAGGCACTCAATGTGGTTGAAGATCTAGCAAAGCGGATTGGCTAGCTATTGTTCAATGCGCAAAAGTGTGGAAGAAAGAACAAAGCCATATATATACAGTGTAGTTTTTTGCTCGCTTAAAAGTGACTCTCCCTTAAGCACAATATTGATGTGATAGTGGGTTATCAGATTCCAATTTTAGATTATTGTAAATGATAGTTTAAGGTATGTATTAATAGCTAGTTTAATCTTGGTTATCGCAAGGGGGATCTGTTTAGATCTCATTTCCAAATTCATTACCGTTACATCGAGAAAGAAACACATTTCCGGACTGGATCTTAGTCATGAGTTTATGCTGGAAGCAAATAAATAATGGTCAGTTGGCTTTGTTGATAAATCTCGATGAGTTCTGTTATTGTTCAGGTATTTTATGTTCTTAGCAATAATCTTGGTTACCTAGAAAGTATCGATAACCAAGACTCTACATGTTAGGCCTGTAGAACGTTAAGAATAATCACCTCAGATTATTCTTTTCAAAGATATAACAAGACTAGCTATAGTATCTACATTAGTCATTGTCTATTATAGTTGTTTCGGCGGTGAAAGAATTTTCTTTATCTCCTGAAATCCAAGCTGAAAAATAAAAAACTTCTTGAGATTCTGGAATGTTATCATCTAAAGTATAGTAAGTTACTTTAACCTTACTTACATCCTTAGGTATGTTTAACACTTTGAAATTTATTAAGTTAATATCGTATTGATATGTGCTAGTCAAATCTATGTAAATTAGCTCTACATCAGCATGTAGGTCCTTCCAGATTTGTGCAGAGTTAGTGATGAGCTGAATGTGTAGAGGCGTATTACGGTAAGTAGCTTGATCAAATATAATTTGACTAGTATTCGAATCCCCTTCAATTAATACTTGTTTGTCTGTAAGCATATCGCTAATCATGATGCTATTTTCAGAGTAAGAGCGACTAATGTCTATACTATAACTCGATTTGTCTTGTTGCATTTCATCTAACCAAGCATTTAATGTTATAAATTTATCTCCATCAATGCTACTGTCAATTAAAGTTAATGCTCTTATGGTTATTTCATTTATGCCCTCAGGTATAAGTAGGTTTTCGGTATTGTCAATGTCTAAAATTATAGGCCAAGTTTGTCCTTTATCATAACTCACATAAGATAAACTACTAAAATCGATATTAATAACACTGTTATTTTCATTGGAGAAATTTAGAGATAAAACTCTCTCGCGACTTGTTGGGGCTGTGAGTTTTACATTAAATGTAACATCATTACCATTAATTGTTCCTGTTATATAATCGACTTGAGCATCTTCCAATGGTGGGGGAGGGGGAGTTGAAAAGTTAGCGTTAATTACGGCGTTAATCAAATTAACTCCGGGGAAGTCAGAAACAACAATGCCAGTATAGGAAGGTTGATGCTTTACTATCCAATTAGTTGTTAATACATTAGTTCCTTCAAAAGCGATAGTGCAAAAACCTATGAAGCAACTAACCCTTGGGAAGTCTTTATAAGAATGTTTCCACCAAGGAGTCGTTAAGCCAGTCGCCAGTCTAGGGCTATTAGTACCGGGGCTAGAATGACCACTAGCCACAAAATAGGGAAAGCTCCCCCCTGAAGCATTTAAATAGTTCATGGTTTTACTTTTTACTATGTCGGATTTTATGAGTTGAGACTTTACTTTCTCCCACTTGCTATACAGCTTCCAATTTGTGGAAACAAAGTTAGAATCTTGAGTGTCAAACGAAGAGTAGGGTACTCCAAATTTATTATTTTTTACATTTGGCAAGTCTTGAATAAAAACAATTTTCCCTCTTGCACTCTCGATTGTTTGAATAATCCCATCATTACTCCAAATTATATTTGAATATCGATTCACATAGTCATTGAATGTGTCTTTAAAGCTTCTGTCGTTATGTTTATTTTTATGTTTGTCATATCCTGACACATTAATGAATATGAATTCAGAAGGGTTCTGCAGCAAAAACAAAGAAACCTCATCTAGAATTTCACCAAACATAGTTTCATGGAATAGCGTCCCATCAGGAACTACGAACGAACCATATTTATGTATAAGCTCTATATCCAAAAAACGGATTCCTGAATTTAACTGCTGTGTTATTGATAGTGTTTGCGTTTTATTTATTGGGCCACCATAGATATTTCCAGATCTATGAGTTCCTGGGATAGATATTTCATATATTGATTTTGATTCTGGGATGTCAATCATCCATGTCGATTTATACGGCAGGTCTTCTCGACTATGGTGGTAGGCATCATCATAATGTGCCAAAGGTGCAGTGGATATAAAGAATAGAAAGAACAATATTTTCATTTGATGGACTCTGGTTTTAATGGTTTTTTTTAAATCGTTATTGGGTTCAGGTATGTGTTTAGTTTCGGTTTTATCGAAAATGTGTAATTCACTATGATAGTTGGCTAGGGGGTATGTTGACAATGTTAATTACATTTGGGAAACAAAAAGGTTAGGTGTAATGAATTATATCTCCTAGTGTCTGCATGGGAATTAATTCATATTGTAGCTTATTGTAATTCAATAAAAATTAAAGTTTAAACTTTTCATTGTCTCGGAAATACAATTGGTCAGTATGCTTATACTTCAAAACTCTAACATCGATTCACCTTACAATATTACGTTTCCGTTTCATAATCTCTGTGGATAATTTGAACCTGAGTAGGCTGCAAGTGTTTCGTCATGTACAAGATCCTGAGTTTTGGTTGACACGAAAATTTTTGAATCTCACCTTAAGAAAAGGCGAGTTTTGACCTATGCTGGGGATATTGAAATCAAGCGCTGTGACAGATTTTAGAGGAGTTTCAACATTTGAAGTTGAGGTGTTTCTCTGGCTGGTAAGTTATCCTGGACGATTAGATCTGCTGAACCAATATGAATATGACTTGCGCAAAATATGCCAATAAATTTAGTTAAAGATTTTCTGGGTGGCCACTTTAGGTTGATATTCTAGCCTCAGATACCAACTCCCAATTTGTGGGCGAACGTATCTATATAGTTCTTCGATATTCCGAGTAGCATGATGCGCTTATAGTTCGTAAGTTATTTTCGAATGACTCTGTCATGTATGCGTCTGAAAAATATCCTACAAAGCATGATGAGATGCTGTTTATTGTGATCCATCAGGCGAACTGTGGCTCAAGCTGGCGGGATATGAATTGAGTAGCGCGGTAAAGAATATTCAGGAGGGAGAATGCACTGAATGTGGTGCCTTTCAATCTCAATGAGTGGCAGTTAGCGTCGGCATCTGTGGTTGCTGGTGGCTATAAGTACTGCCAAGCAGGTGAGGGTAACTGCATGATGCGGATTCCGCAAAACTATCAAGGCAGCCCTATTATTACCGCTTGGTATGCCGAGTTTGATGTACTTGACCAGGCTCCTGGCAAAGTGGGGTTTGGTCCGGGTCAGAGTGCCTTTGCGGGTTCAACCTATGATCCTGTGAGTCATTACCGCGCGGCAGAAGTATTCGATTTCTTCGAAGCTCAGAACCTCACGGACACCAAGCTTAGGGAAATCAGTCAGCAACAGATAACACAACTATGGCAAGGTGAAGCCATGGGACTCAGTAACGGCTGCCTAGCACTGCCATCCCATACTATGGCTAACAATGCCGGCTTCTTATCTTTAACCACTGCCAAAGCGAGCGACTGGGTATAACAACTGGCTGAAAGAGGCATTTTGTGTGACAGTCGCGGCAACCAACTAAGATTTGGACCCGCGTCTTATGTGACCAAGGCTCAGCTGGAATAGGCACTCAATGTAGTTGAAGACCTTGCTAGGCGGATTGGCTAGTGGGTTATCAGCTGTCGACTATCCCCGCTTGGAATGTCGACACTCTAGATCGTTAGGCTAATGTCACGTGATTTAGTTTTAAATGCCTTTAGCTCGGATACGGTTAACATTCGCATTCATCAAATGGCGTAGCAGGTAACGAAATAGGAATTTCTTTATCCCTGATAGGTTACTGCCATAACTCTTGTAGAAATCATCGGGTTGAATATACAAACCAAAATCATCGGCTATCCCCTCGCTTTGAATATAGGTATCCTCACCCCGCCAGTCGATATCCGGGTTTGATAGGCTTTTAGTCGCAATACCAAAGCCGGAAAACTGCTGACACTGCTTACCAAAACTTTGCTGTACTTGGGCAAGGTAGTCACTATCAATAATATAACCCTCTAAGTTTATCCAGCGATTATCTAGCTCTACTTCCACCCAACTATGGATGATCCGTTTTGGTGCTATCGAAAATAGGTAGTTAGGAATAGCGCCGCGCTGGAGCTCGTTAAAGATGGTAAAACCGTGAAAACGGCTGGGAATTCCTACCGCCCGAAACAGTGCCATAAGCAAGGTGCCTTTAGTATTGCACTGGCCGTAGCCATCTTTTAATACTTGGCTGGCAGATAAGCGGTCATCGGCATTATAGCCGAACTGAATCTCATCACGGACATAGGTATATATTGCGCCGATAGCATCATATTGGCTCAGCTGTGCCCAGTCTCGTTTATCGACTAGGCTCTGAATACTCGGATGCTTAAAATCTAACATGGCAGTGGTTTGTAGATGCTGTTTAGTTATCTCGTTTTGCTTTGCTGTTGTTGTCATGGGTATCTCCAATATCAAATCTGTACGCTGGGTATGAGTCGATATTAGAAGCTAGTGCTGCAGATAAATTGAATAAACTGGCTAACTTGATCGGATAAGCGGTAGTTTGGGTGATTGGATATTTAGCTTATTTATTTAAGTTGGAATAGGATTTAAGCTGGAGTAGGGCTAATGCTTGGCGAATTGTCATGCCGAAATTATTTTTAAATGTCCGGCTTAAGTGAGGACTGTCGGCAAAGCCTGCTAAGTAAGCGGCCTGAGTTGCATTGCTACCTTGTTTTAAGGCATTAATGGCGCAGAACATTCGACGCCATAGCAAGTAGGGGCGCCAGGCTATGGCCATCTCCTCGCGAAATAGATGGAGAAAACGACTCTCAGATAGAGCTAGTTGCTCTGCAACCTGCGCAGCCCGCCAATTGCTGGGCTTAACGCAATCGCCATTAATGCACTTGTCCAGTTGCGAAACCAGACTCTGTATACGTTTGTCTGTGGGCTGACTGGTGAATGTGTTGGGATAACTGCCTAGACCTAGCTGCTCAAAGAGTGGTGTTAATAGGGGAAAGGGCTGGTCGTCGCTGCCTGCAATTGATGGCATAGTGGATGATTGCTGCTCTATGTCGCATGTAGGGCGGCCAGCAAGCTTCTCTTGCAGGGCTTTCCCCCAATGGCTCAGAGGTTCGATCAGGAGTATCCAGCCAGATGCCATGGAAAGTTGGTGCTCCACGTCGGCATCGATCACCAGCGCACCAGTTCCAGCTGTATTATTTAGCTGATAAGAGGCGTTTGGGCTTGGCAATATCAGTTGAATCGCATGGTGCTTATGGGGGGCAGTATCGAGCGCCGAGCCATAAATGATTAATATGCCGGGTTTGAGCCAAACGCTTGGGTGCATCTGTATCTCCTCTTGTTTCTCAATGAGCCAACTATGTAGATAAAACAGAACCGGGTGATGTTCTGAACATCATTTGAAGAGGTGATTCTATTGAAAATAATTCCAAATCTTAAGGGCGACAGGCCCTAATGCTCTGTTTTTTAGTTTAGAGACATACATAGGAAGTTTGAACTCTCCTAAGGTATCCAGTGTGATCAAGTCCCCGCTTTCCAGCTCTTTCTTAACCAGATGTTCAGGCAGTCGTCCCCAGCCCAGACCTTGAGTGATTAAGGTCTTTTTTGTATGAAGGTCGGTGACATACCACTTAAGAGTAGCATCAATAAAACTGGTATCCGGTGATTTACTGTCGGTCGATTTGACTATCACCTGAGGATAAGCGGCAAGCTCATCTTCTGTCACTTTATTGAGATCTTTAAGGGGGAGCAGCTTAGATATTAGCAGAGGGATATTCATGGTATCGATTAGGTTATAGTCCACCGCTTTATTTTTAAACGGGGCACCATAGATTGCAATATCGACCTTTTCATCCAGTAACATTCTCTCGCCTGATGCGACTTCAATTTCCAGATGAATCGTGGTGCTCGGGAACGTTTGCTTCAATTCGAGCAGCAGCTCAGTGATTCTATCCAGAGGGAAGTTGGAGCTCACCCCAAAGCGTAACTCTGTCTCACACTCACCCTTTAGCTCATTCACGTAGGTTTCAAAATCACTGGCCTGCTTGAGTAGCTGCCTAATTTTTACAATTAAGAGTTTTCCGTCTGCCGTGAGTTCAGGTCGATAGGTTTGACGATTAAAGATCTGAATATCGTAATAAGACTCGACCTGTTTTACTGAGTAGGACACAGCCGAGCGCACCTTATGCAGTTTCTCGCTGGCTTTCTGAAAGCTGCCTTCTGCACAGATGGTATTGATAACCTGAAGATGTTCTAAATTCACCATGGTCTAATAATATGACCATCTTGTGCTAAAAGCTATGCTTTTTTGTGAACAGGTGATGCCTTAAAGTTATCTCATTCGAGCAGCGACATCGATTAAATATGAATTGAAGACTCGCTTGGTGAATGGGTGACAACAAATCGAATTTTAATCTATATACAAGAATTGACTCTAATTAGAAGGAAGCAAAAACAATGAAAATTTTAGCAATTGGTGCGAACGGCATTATCGGTAAGGCAGTGGTTAATCGTTTAGCAAAGGATCATGATGTTATCTCAGTGGGCCATAGCCGAGGTGATATTACTGTCGATACTCAAAGCAAAGACTCGATTCGAGCCTTGTTTGAGCAGGTGGGCATGGTGGATGCCGTAGTGAGCATGGCGGGCAATGGCGCCATGGGGAGTCTTGCGGACATGCCTGATTCTGGTTACCAGACTGTGCTGGACAGTAAGGTGATGGGGCAGGTTAATCTGGTACGAATAGGGCTTGAATATCTTAATCACGGGGGCTCTATTACCTTAACTTCGGGTCAGTCATCTGATAATCCTTCACTAGGGACGGCTGCTATCTCTATGGCGACTGCGGCGGTCAATGGTTTCGTTGGCGCTGCAGCACTTGAGTTAATCGACGGTAAAAGGCTTAACGTCGTGAGCCCAAGCTTTGTTAAAGAGACGATGGAGATGCTGGGTATGGACAGCAGTACAGGTATGCCAGCCGATGAGCTTGCTGCCTATTATGTTGCCAGTGTTAGCGGACAGAAAAATGGTGCTGTATATCAGGCCGTCGCAGGTCTAGAAGAGTAATGCAGCCTCTAAAAGATTGTTTGAATGCGGATGAATAGCAACAGATAAAGCATCTGCGAACCGATATTGTCGAGACTAACTTCTCAGTAGCCGTTAGCTGACGAAATTCGTTATCGATAAGAGTGAAAAGGTCAGTGTATTTGTCACGCTGACTTTTTGTCTTTCTTATGATCATCATCTATTAATAGGCGACCCCGATACGTTGCCGCGGATACTTGCCTGTCTCGACTTCATCGATCATGGCCAGTGCATAATCACTCACCGAAATCTTGCTATTGCCTTCTGCATCTGTGAGTAACTGTTCTCCCCCCACACGATATTGAGCTTGTTTTTCTCCTGGGAAAATCAGCGCCGCCGGGCTGATAAAGGTCCAGTTAATTGGACTATTACTCTGGCGAAATACCTCGAGAGCCTTACCCATCTCAATTGACTCTGTGTGATATTCTGCAGGAAATTCAGGGGTATCTACCAGTTGAACATTGGGCGCGACTTCCAGAGAGCCTGCACCGCCAACCCATAATAGTCGCTCAATGTGAGCGTGAGGCAGCTCGGATAGTAACTTCTCAGCCGTTTTAGAGACTATGCCATGGTTACCGGCTGCGCGTCCGCCGATAGCCGAGATGACCACATCGGCGCCTTTTACCGCTGTGGCTAAATCTGCCTGGCTATTGAGTAGATCGAAGCGGCGAGCTTCTATGTCGGTATCTGTGATCTTAGTTGTGTCCCGCACTAAGGCGATAACCTGATGGCCTCGGTTTTTAGCTTCTGTAACGATATGGCTGCCAATCCAACCCGATGCGCCTATGACTGCAATTTTCATTTTAAATCCTCTTATTCGTTTAATACCAATCGAGATCAGTATTTAGTTTTGATAACCATTGCAGTCTACTAGCAGGGGAATATGGGATAAATATCGATTAATGATGTAGATTGTATCTATGTAAGATACTAATGGTGGGTGTGATGGATAGGTTTACTGCAATGCGAAGTTTTGTCGAGGTGGCCAATACTGCCAGTTTCACTCAGGCTGCTGATAATTTGAGCTTGAGCAGACTGCAGGTGTCTCGCCATGTACAAGACCTTGAGTCTTGGTTGAAGCTGAGGCTATTGCATCGCACCACTCGGAAGGTGAGTTTGACCCATGCAGGGGAGGCGGCATTAAAGCGCTGTGAGCGGATCTTAGATGAAACCGCGGCATTGGAGTTCGAGGCCTTGTCTCAGGCAGATAAGTTATCGGGAACGATTCGAATTACAGCGCCAATCGGACTCTCACAAAATATGTTGATTGATTTAGTGGAAGATTTTACCGAGCTTCATCCCTTGGTCAACATAGATATTTTTGCCTCGGATACTTACTCGCAATTAGTGGACGAGCGCATCGATATAGCGCTTAGGTATACTCAGCAACCCGATGAAAGCCTGATAGCACGTAAATTGTTTTCGATTGATTCTGTGCTGTGCGCGTCGGAAGAATACCTCAAATTGCATGGCGAGCCCGTATCGCCAGCTGAACTAACCAAGCATAACTGTTTAGTGCATCTTGGCATGTCTGAGTGGCGCTTTATCCGTGATAATCAACAATTCTCGGTTGAGGTGAAAGGCAATATTCAAGGTAATGATGTGGGTTTATTACTTAGATCTGCTATCCGAGGCAAGGGTGTTGTCAGGTTACCCTGCGATCTCGCTAACCCAATCATTGCCGCTAAACAGCTGCAACCAATACTCTTGGATTATTACTTTCCCAGTAGTCCCCTGTGGGCCGTGTATCTGTCCCGCAGTTATCAACTACCTCTAGTGAGACAGTTTATCGACTTTATTGCTGAGCAATGGCAACAAGACATTAAACGCTTAGAGCCCGTGGATTAGGCCTGTTGGCTAATGCTTGTTGGCTAGGAACAGACAATAAAAAGCCCCTTAGAAAGGGGCTTGTTTACATTAAAATGGTTAATGCAGTGCTGCGGTGAAAGGAATGCTTTCACAAATCTTGGCTTCATCGACAAGCAGTTCTTCTAAACGTGTATCAACCAAGTCTTTATCGAAATACTCATAAGCCAGTTCGACAAACATTTCTTTATGTTTCTCTTCCGACTTAGCAATGGCTTCATAGAAGTCTTTCTCTTTACCTGGCTCGAGTGCTTCGGCAACGAGAGAGAAACGCTCAAAACCTCGGGCTTCGATGACACCGGCGATGAGCATGCGATCTAAAAACAGTTGATCGCTTGGGTGTCTATGAAGTTTGCGTACCTGAGTGATGTACTCATCTTTTTGATCTCGACCCAGTTCATTGTCGCGGCCGTGGATAAGCTTTAATACTTGCTTGAAATGGATCAGCTCTTCGAGGGCCAGATCTGTCATCGCACGGGCTAGCTTTTTATGCTGAGGATAATGGGACAACATAGACATGGCCATGCCCGATGCTTTCTTTTCTGCCGAAGCATGATCTTGTAAAAAGGTATCGAAATCGGCTAATACCTTTTCGGTCCACTTAAACGGCGTGTGGTATTTCAAATCAAACATAAGTGCTCTCGGCGAGAAAAAACGGCATTTTACCTAAGTTAGGCCAAGTAGCAAAGCGTTAACCTAGTGTATGCTTCAGTCGACTCTTGCTTCATCGCTTAATGCTGTCGATTTTACCTTTCTCGGTCGCTTCTATTTTCAACGGATGTTTTATCTTTTTCCAGGCTGTGACCTTACCGCCAATATTGATATGTTCAAAATTCTGCGAGGGGGCGATATCTGTGATGCTTAAAAAGTTGGCTAGCCGTTGAAAGTTTCCAGCATCAGCGACATCTATAATCAGCAGGTCTTGCTCTCGGCCGTTAAAATAGTCTAATGCGCCTTGGTAATGACGCTGATAACACTCAAGCAAGAAGCTGTCTTTGGCAATATTATCTAAAGTCAGCGGTTCAAATACCTCGTTATAGCAACGCTTTAATATCGGGTTAAAACCACCGTCACTGCGTTGTAAGTTGGTAAACATGCGCGCTAACAACTGGCGAATAGAAGGCAGCCACTTATCCGACTCTCGGGTAAGGTAAACGAACTTAGCATTTGGATAGACTTTGTCGAGTTGCTGATAATCACAAAAAATCGGTGTGTCGGCGATGATCTGGGCCTCATCCATGGCTCTTTGGGTGTAGGCGGTGTGCGCGGTTTTAAACCCCAAAGAAAGGGTGGCGACACAGACGCTGGTGGTGGCCGTTCTCGGTAGGCCTATGATAAATACTTTCTGCTCTGTCACTTGATTGTTGCTCTTTAAGATTCGATTGTCGACCTGGCTGTTGGAAAGGGGTATTACCCCGTGCGTAAACTTAAAATCTCAGCAAGCACTATCGGCTTAGGATAGCGGCAAAACTCTGTATCTTTTTTATCTATGGCATAGATAGACATTCTGTCGGCTAACTCGTTACCTTCTATGCCTATATGGGCCGCAACATGGGAGATAACCAGTTTTTCTTTAAGCTCGTCATACAGGGCATGTGATGCCTGAATGACATCCAGGTTTTTGATGTCACCGGCAGTTTTGCGTTTCCAGCCTTTGGTTTTCCAGCCATAGGCCCAATTGGTGATGCAATTTATCGAGTATTGGGAGTCACTGCGAATGTGTGCCGATTTACCTGCTGCCAAGTTCTCTTTTGCGATTAATAGCGCCTGATGCAATGCATTTAACTCGGCTGAGTTGTTGGTGCCATAGCTGTTATATAGCCCGTACCAGAGTTCAGACAACTCATTATCTTTATACACGGCAACGCCAGATCCTGCTTTACCCGGGTTTGGCTCACAGCCACCATCGGTATAGATCACCACATCATAGTCAGCGTTAGAAGCTGATGTTTTAGCTGTCGGAGCTTTTTGACTCTTGCTTGCGCTAGATGAGCTAGCTGGCTTAGCGGCGTAGGCACTCGATGCGCCTCTTGAAAATGCGGCATCGGCCTCGGATTTTGTCTTGAAAGATTTGTATTTGGCCTTAGGGAATTTATCGACCTGACGCTTGGCTTCATCCCAAGTGGTAAAAATCCCTGTTTCGCGCCCGACCCAAACCACATAAAACTTTTTAGCCATTTGATACTCTTAAATTTGCTGTATAGAAGAAAGTATATTCTGGCAAATACTACGGTTACCTAGCGCAAAAGTCACCTAATCAGAGGATAGAAGCGATAAGACTGAGCTCGTTTGTACAATCTTATACCAGTTTTATTTGTAGATAAGGTTAATCCTCTTAAAGAGCTGGATTGACTCTGATGAGAATAGCTGTGAAATTAACCCCGCAGGCTTTTGATATTCAGTTAAAAAACGGTCAACTAAAGGAGAAGCCATGATCACGACACGAGCCGTGACATCACAGGATGTGAGCCGGATTTGGCAGATAAGGACTGATGCCATATTAGAGGGATGCAGTACGCATTATACCCGATACGAGGTGCAAACCTGGGCTGGCTCGCCCATGCCGGAAGCGTTCACTGAGGTCCTGTTATCTCTCGGCGCTATTGTCGCCGTTGAATTGGTCGATGAACTCTCTGTAGAACAAGTCGCTGAAGCTCTGGGAGAATGCGGTAGCAATATCCAGGGGGATACCCCAGAAAAGATTCTGGGTTTTGGCTTTATTGATGCGGCTCAATGTCGTTTAGAGGCCGTCTTTGTTGACCCCGAAGCCGTAGGCATGGGCATAGGTAAGTTGCTTGCAATCGAGCTTGAAGTGCAGGCCAAAAAAGCGGGCGTTAAGACCTTGTCACTGTCATCTTCATTAAATGCCGTCGGTTTTTATAAAAAGTTAGGCTTTAACGCCGGAGATGAGACTCGCTGGCGCCACCCAACGGGTATTGAGCTTATGTGCATCCCCATGTGTAAATTATTATGATTCAATCTGGTTCAGCTAGCTCCAGATTTTCAGCTTGCAGACTGACTCACAGATTTCCCTTTAACCTCAGGTACACTCTTTCATAGCGATTGATATTAATTCAATTAGGTAAATTATTAGGCCACTTAGGTCATTTTTGGTTTTTCAGGAGTAAATAGTATGACGAGTCGTCCCATTATCTGTGATTGTGATCCCGGGCATGATGATGCCATCTCCCTTATTCTTGCCTTTAGCACTAAAGCCTTGGATGTGCTGGCTGTGACCACGAGTGCAGGAAATCAGACTCCGGATAAGACACTGAATAATGCGCTACGCATACTGACCTTGCTGGAGCAATATGACGTGCCCGTTGCCGGTGGCGCCCTTAAGCCTCTGGCTCGAGAGCTGATCATTGCCGATAATGTTCATGGAGAGTCCGGACTGGATGGCCCTAAGCTGCCAGATCCGGCTTTCGCTCCGGTCGAGCTCAGCGCGGTGGAGTTGATGGCGCAGAAAATTCGAGACAGTGAGGTTCCGGTTATTCTTAACCCCACGGGCCCCTTGACCAATATCGCCCTGCTGTTGGCTAGCCATCCCGAGCTGCACACTAAGATAGACAGCATAGTCTTGATGGGAGGCGCCGCGGCTGCGGGCAACTGGACGCCGGCCGCCGAGTTCAATATTTTTGTCGATCCTGAATCGGCCGATATGGTGTTTAAATCAGGTATCCCCATCGTCATGTGCGGATTGGATGTGACTCACCAAGCGTATATTGTGCAGCAAGATATAGAGCGAATTCGCGCCATAGATAATCCGGTTGCTCAGTGCGTCGCAGGTCTGTTGGATTTCTTCATGATCTATCATCAAGACCCTAAGTGGGGACTCAAGGGGGCGCCGCTGCACGATCCGTGCACCATAGCCTGGCTGCTGAAACCTGAGCTGTTTACTGCCCAAGATGTGTGGGTTGGTATCGAGACTAAGGGAGAGCATACCCAAGGCATGACAGTCGTGGACCGCTATCAGCTGTCGGGTAATAAGCCGAATGCCAAGGTGTTGTTCGATGTGGATCGTGAGGGTTTTGTCGATCTTATCGTCGAATGTTTGCAGGCGTATAATAAATAGCCTTCACTCGACTAGCTTTTTAAATCGAGACGTTTTGAGCGCATGTCTTATTATCAGAGAATGCGCTCATTGATGGATATCTGTAAGGCTTATTTCTTCATGCATTGGGAGAGTAGCTTGGCGAAGAAGTCACTGCCTTTACGCTGGGTAAACTCGATATTACGCTCGGGAATGGATTCAGGATCCTTATAGCTGGCTAGTGCTTGCTCCATGCTGGCCTCCCGAATGATATGGAGTAAAGGGTAGGGGGAGCGATTGGTGTAGTTCGATGGTTCATCCATAGGTTCGCCGTCGAAACAGTAATCCGGATGCATACTGGCTAGCTGGTATACGCCTTCATAGCCTTGTTCGATAAGCAGATTGTTGGCGACATCGACCAGATCCAGATAAGGGTAGAAGCCCTCGAAACCACGGGGGACAATAAACAGGGTGGTCTCAACATCTGGATTGTCATCCAACAACTTACACTCTTTTATCAAGGCTTCGAGTACATTATGCATCTTGGACTCATCGATCACCGCGTAGCGTATGCTGCCACGTTCGACTTCCCGGCGAGCGAACGGACAGATGTTGTACTTCATTATCACTTGCTCTACCCAACTTTGAGTCTGCTGCGCGATGAGCTGAAGTTCTTTGTCTTGTTCGTGCTGTGACATGCGGGGCTAGCCTTAATCTGTTTTGGTGATACATCGTGGGCAAGGATAAGGAGGAAAGGCAGAGTGCGCAAGCGATCAGTGCTGAACTTACTACCTATCCTACTAAATAACTTGGCTTATGGCGACACCATGGGGATGATCGACACCACGAGTAAGAGTGCCATAGAGATGTTGAAGATTTTCTGTTGCCGTTCATTTTTGAGTAGGCGTTTTAAGGCGACGCCAAAACCTAACCAAGTCATGGCGCAGGGAAAGGCCACGCCGAGGAAAACAGCCGCGATAGTCAATACTTGGGGTGTTAATGCGGTATCAAGATTGGTGAAGGTGGCTATTGCGCCCACGGCCATTATCCAGCCTTTAGGGTTGACCCATTGAAAGGCTGCCGCCTGTATGAAACTTAATGGATTCGATGTCTGTTTGCCTTCCATCTTACTGCTGCTATTGGCGATAAGCCATGAGAGGTAGAGCAGATAAGCAATGCCTATATATTTGATGACTAAATGAATGACCGGATAGGTCTGGAATAAGGCACTCATGCCTAAACCTATGGCAAGTACCATACAAGGGAAACCAAGGCAGATCCCAGTTAAGTGCGGCAGGCTACGTTTAATGCCAAAGTTGACCCCTGAGCTCATCAACATAACGTTGTTTGGCCCCGGAGTTATCCCGGACGAGAAGGCAAACAGAGCAATAGCTAAAATGAGTTCCATACTGGACCTGTAGGGGAAATCGGGAAGCCATATTAGCTAAATTGGTGAGACAGTGAAGCTAAATTTGCAACTGGGACTCACTTTCATAACCTGGTCGATAGTTAAGCATGCTAAGACAAGTATTCTAAGTGCTAATATTCTAGATGGCCCATAGGCAAATGTTCTCCATTTTGGTTACTTATGAGTCAGGTTAGGTTAACCTTTGCAATGTTATTGTTGATGCATTGAAAAATTGTTGAGTGCCAAGCTCTGATATCGAAAAGGAACCTCATTATCAAAAAACTAATCTGTTTATTTTTAATCACATTTTTGACGGCTTGCGTCACTGTGGACCATGTTGAAACCAGCCCAATGCGCACGACTATGGTGACTACGGGTGATCTAGGTTTCATTTCTGAAAAAACTTCTCGTTTTGCCTGGCATCCCTCATTGGAAAATGTGGTTGCGGATGAGAGAATTAACAGTGAAAAAGTCGTTCGTCATATGCGCACCTCGATCACTCAGATGATGGAGTCTAAAGGTTATCGACTCGTGTCCATCGATGAGTCTCCGGATCTGCTGATAGGGTTTGGTTTGGCACTCGAGTCCAACATGAGTGATGCCGAGATCTTGAAGGAAGCCGGATTAGTGGCTGGCTTATCGACTGCTGGTATCGATAGCGATCAGTATGAGAAAGGCTCAGTGTTAGTGGCGCTATTTAAGCCTATGCAACTACAGCCAGTTTGGCGAGTGTTAGCACAAGGTTTTACCGACTTTAAGCAGTCTGGTGAACAGAGACAGCAACGTTTTGACGAACTTATCTCTTTAATGTTGGGAAGCATTCCTAGCGTTTAATTTTAAAGATAGAAGTTTAGGAGAAGGATTTTGAAATTTTCAATGACACGAATCTTGGTATTGGCATTAACGCTGATTTCGTTTCAAGGTTTAGCGTCTGCAGATTGGGTTAAAATTGCAGATAAGACCGTCGATTATAAAACTGAAACCGATACGGTAACTCCTCATTACAGCGAGAAAAGTGTCACTCATATCAAGTTAAAGTGCACCCAAGGTTCGGTGAACCTGCATAAAGTCGTACTGCATATGAGTGACGGCACGAGCAAGACGGTGGACAATTTAGGTCTGTTAACCAAGGGACTGTCGAGCCGTAGTATCAGCGTACCTAAAGGTGATATTAAAATCGAGTCTATCGATTTAACCTATGACAGCGTCGGTAGCCAGACCCTGGCCATTGCCGGGCTTTCTAAGAAAGGTAAGCTGGACATTATGGGCAAGAAACTGGCAGACAAAGACTAATTCGTATTAGACCCGCATAGAACAAGCCCGCAAGGGCTTGTTCTATTTGGGGCTTTAGCTGGCATCATATAGACTGGGATTTGTTAAAAAAACCTGCAATCGCTTTACCTCTGTCGAGGTGAAATTCTGCTTAATATATATTGCAATTTTTAGCTCGTACTCCTCTGTATCCGCATACTCTTCCTTTATCGTCAGCTGAAACTCTTGATAGCCTCTTACCCGCGTTTTCCACTCATCTTGCGCTATTCTTACTTTCTCTACTCTGGCTGAGATTTCCGGTGTCATCTCCGGTGGTTGAACTTGCCTGTTATCGAGCATAGCGGCAATTTTTTCGGCTTGAAAGCTGGGAAGCAACGCTTGTTGCTCTGACTCATCTAACTGACTTATCTGATGTGCCAGTAATTGCTGCTTTTGTGCTGGGGTCAGGGAGTTATCTTGTCTGATGGCCGCTCTGGCTATCGCCTGTTGGTCGTAAGCATTGTCCTGTGCGAAGAAGGCTTGGATCTCCTGCTCACTGAAAAATTGAAATTGGCTATCGTGAGCCTGCTCGATAAACGCAAGGCTTTGGCTCATCTGCATATCTTCATCTATGCTGGGACTGAGATTTTTTATCTCAATAAGAGCCAATTGATAGTCACGATAACGTCCGAATAAGGCCAAAAGGTAGGCTAGTTCAGTCGAGTCTAGCGCTAGAGTATGAGCCAGCTGGATTAGCTGAGATTCTAAGGGCGTTTGATTTTGTTGGTATTCTAAGATGATGTCATCGAACTTCCATCTTAGTGCCAGCTCCATTTTTAATGGCTGCCAGATCACTTTAGGTGACTGTGAGGGTTGAGCATCTTCAATCTGTAACCTAAGTGATGGCTCTTGTTCTGGTGTTTTACTGGTTAACTTGGCTGCCGAGCTTCGATTTTCTGTAGTGATAGTCGGATACAGAACCAAACCAAGGCTGAGTAATATTAACGAAATCAGCCCAAGTATGCCGATAAGCTTAGTGAATTTCTGGCTTGGCTTAGTTCTGTCGTTCATGTTTATACCTATCCTATTAAATAGATTAGAGTCCGAGTTGGGCTAAGCGGCTTAGGTGCTGTCTGTATAGAGTGACAGGATTGGTTTCAAACCAGCTAACCAGACCGAAAGTCTGATTCACTTCATCTAAGTGATTCATCTTGTAGTTATCTTTGATGACTAAGCCTAAGTGCGAGCTACAACTTGATACCAGTCCATCGTTGGGCTCATTAAATAGCAGACCCGTTAGACTCAATGGGTAATCGCTGACATCGAACACGTGGGTGAGTTGACCGGAACCCGACCAGGAGAAGTAGTACACACCGTTGTCGGCGAGTGCTGAACCTTGGCCACAGTATTGGGCTGGTATGCCTTCTGGATAGCGCTGATTAAATGCGACAGAGCCGGCCGTAGTGAGTGATTCCATCGCTGCTATAGTGTCAGTCGGCAGACCGCTATTGCCGGAGATCCCGGCAATGATCGAGGCTAAGGTATTAAAACCTTGCTGAGCAAGCCATTCTATTGCCGAGTCGACTGGTATTGCACTGCGAGCGAAGTCGGCAACATTGCTGCCCCAATTTACGCCGCCGATAGAGGTCACCGATGCCACCATTTCAGGGCTGACACTGGCGACGTAACGTATGGTTGGGCTGCCGTGACTGTGACCTATCAGGTTGACTTTATCGGCGCCAGTTTGTGCAAGAACGGCTTGGACGTAACTGCGTAATTGCTCCCCTCGCACCTCGCTTGAATTCGCCGGTGAAACATTTGCGACAAATACCTGTGCGCCTTGTCGCTGTAGTGCTTGTGGTATCCGGTAGAAGTAATCTATACCCCAGATATCATCGAAACCAAATAAGCCGTGAACCAGAACTATGGGATATTGTGTTGCCGATGTTGACGTGCTGGCCGTCGCATTGAATGAACTTGATAAGCTCAAGAGCAAAATTGTCAGTGTGTAGGTCCATCTGTTCATGTTATTCCCCAGGGGCTGGTTAATTTGTCTTGTTGAATAAGTATTTTATTGTTAGCGCTCTGTATAAAAAGTGAACGCTTGTCATTATTGTTATCTTAATAAACGGGGGGGATCAAGCTATGTTTTCTATTAAAATTCAGGTAGGACAAGAGCTGTGGGCGTGTTTAAAACGTGCGGTTGGTGAGTAAGCTGAGTGGCGGCATGAGATGTCGGACCTGTTTAAGACAGTGGGAGCTTTAGCGGCAGCTAATGAAAATATTTTTTGGACCGTTAGCTTATGTGTATCTGCAATTTTAGTGTTTAGCCATATTTATGACTAGATTTGTTATTGAGAAGCGGGGTGAAAAGGGTATTATGCTGTAACTGGAGGAGGTCATCTCTTCGTGGTTTTTATTAATATCTTAGTCAAAATGGCTAAAAAGAAGGGCAAGCTAATGCTCGCCCTTCATCAATAATCATGGGTTAAATTAGAAGCTGGTTTTCACTCCAAGGTTTATTGTAGTGCCTAATCCCTTGGTGTTATAACCTGAATAGGTATATGCTTGGGAGCGAGCCGAGTAATAGTCTGCATTAAGCAGGTTTTCGATTCCCAGAGACAACTGCCAGTTGTCAATTTGATAACTGCTACTCAAATTCACTATGTTATAGCTGCTAACAGGCCCTTGTGTGCCGACGTACTTACCATCGACTGGCTCGAAGCGTTTACGATCACCAACATAAAGATAGTTTAGGCCGATTCTGGCTTTCTCTATTGGCTGCCAGTCGAGTGTCGCGGTGAACTTAGGTGCCGAGATGGTTTTACCGTCGAGATAAGTATCTTTATCGGTATTTTTACCTTCTACCCAGCTGTAACTGACGCTGGTGCTTAAGTTGTCTTGTATCTGATAGTTAAGCTGAGCTTCATAGCCCCAAATTTTCTGTGGCTCGCGAACTGGCATATAGACGCCAGTTTCCACTATATATTTACTGCCGGTACCTAGGTCTGAATTGCTGCGATAGGCGGCAACTTCATAGGTCAAGTTCGCAAATTGCCCCGACAAACCTAGTTCATAGTTATCGACGATTGAGGCCTCGGTACGAATAAGCGAGATATCATCGACGGTAGCGGTACGCAATAATCGGCCAAGATCTGAGATGTCGGAGCCTTGAGAGAAGCTCATAAATGGGCTGAAATACTCATTCATATTGTATCTGATACCGACATTGAAGGTGGTGGTGTCATAATCGATATCCCCCCCTTTAACGTCCATAGGGACTGAGCAGGTATCGGCACCTTTGCACACTTTCAGTGTCTGGTAGTCATCGACGCTGAGATCGACACTGTCTTGACGAATACCGGCTTTAACAATCCAGTCTCCGTCTATCACTATCTTGGTCTGTAGGTAGGCGGCCAAGTTGGTCATGTCCATCTCTGGCACCCAGATCCGGCCGTCATCCAAGGGTTGAGAGCTAACATCGTTGAGGGCATCCAGGCCATAGATGAAGCTGACCTCGATATCATCCCAATCAACTTGTGTATTGAAGTTGACTCGTAACCCTTTCTTATCGGACTTAATCAGCGACTGGCCGCCGGCATAACCTTCACTGGGGTTCGACAGAGTTGGCGAATAGAAGAACATGTTTTCGATAACTTGGGCATAGCCATCGACTGTTAGCTGAGTATTGGAAAATATTTCTTCATCAACATATTTTAGCATCAGGTTGTGGTTACCGCGGGGACCTTGAGGTACCCCCAGTTTTGCATCACCCGAGGTGTTTTTGATGGCATAGGTCTTAACGCCACTATTGACGCTACCGACCACATCAACATAATCTGCTTCCTGTTGAGCATCGTAATAGTTATAGGTCAGCTGAAGATACTTCTCTTCGTCGAAAGCATAGCCGAGTTTAGTGAATAAGTTTTTCGATTTACTCTCAGACAATCCGTATTTAAGGCCGATCACATCGCCTTCCGAGTCGCGCTGTAAACCTGTCTCTTCTATTGCACCACTCAATACATAACTGAATTTATCGACAGTACCGTCTATCGATGCATCGAAGCGATAACCTGGAGTATCTTCGAACTTTACTGCGCTGAACTTGCTCGATGCGCCTAGCTGGACTCTGGCTTTATCGTCACTACTGGCCTTCTTAGTGATGTAGTTAATGATACCGCCCGATGCGCCATTACCATAAATTGAGGTCGCGCCCTTGATCACTTCGATGCGTTCTATGGCTCCGGCATCGATGGAACGAATGCCTAACTGACCATTTCTTAGTGGCGTCGACTGTGGCACTCCATCTATCATGACGAGCGCTTTTCGACCACGTAATGTTTGCCCCGAGTTACTGGAGGTGCCTGAGCTTGGCGCCATTCCCGGTACGCGGAACGCCAGTATGTTCTGCAATTCTGAGCTGACCAACATATCTTGCTTAAGCATCTTGTTGTCGATCAGGGTGACCGAAGATGGCACTTCATCGATGCGCTCGACACTGCGGCTTCCTGTGATAATCATACGTTCCATGGAGCGGGCGTTATCATCGGCTAAGGCGGAGAGTGAGGGAAGTGCGAGGCAAAGCAGTGCGCATCGCGTGGCAATGGCCGTTTTGCTAAGTGAGAATGACATGTGTGGTCCTGAATGTAACAAAAGTGCCGCGAATGATAATCGTTATCGGTATCATTGAAAGGTTATTTACATTTAATTCACCCATGTTGCAGCTTGTATTTGATTTGACGTGGTTTTGTGCCTCTGATCACATTTTTATGTATGATGACCGATGAAAACGCTCAGATCTGATTGGATAAATTTATTGATAGTAAGGATATGTTCATGTTAAAGCTTTTATCTGCCACTCTGATGTTCGCATCATTGACCGCTGGTGCCGCCACCTCTAAGGATCTGATCAAATCTACCGAGTCATGGGACGGGAATAAACTGCCTGCATACTCATTGACCCAGCCTGAAGTGACGATCAAAGAGATTGTCATAGCCCCTGGTGAGGAACTGCCCTGGCATCAGCATCCGGTGATTAATGCCGGCATACTCCTAAGTGGTGAATTGATGGTGTACACCCGCGACGGTAAAAAGAAAAACCTGAAAGCTGGAGACACGCTTATCGAACTGGTTAATACCTCTCATTATGGAAAAAACATCAGTTCAGAGCCGGCCAAAATCGTGGTGTTTTATCTGGCTGAGCAAGGGGATAAAGTGACTATTTTAGATCATAAACACTAATATTTATTAGGAATAATCCATCTTAATCGCTAAACAAAAAGCTCATGATTTTCATGAGCTTTTTTATTTAAACTGCTTATTGACTCAGCTTAGCCGACGCTAATCTCATAGGAGGTGAACTTGCGTAGATTGATCACACCAGTATCGAAGATTAAATACTGACCTTTTATGCCGAGCAATATGCCGCTGACCACAGGCTCTTTGTCGAAGTTATGCGAACTTATTTTGGTTGGAAACTCGGTGACGGGGAAGTGGATACTCTGTATCTCTTCATCGAGCTTCTCAATGGCGTAGTCGCCATGTGCCATGCATATTTCATGGATCTTGTTTTCGACTTCCGGCAGTAATTCTGCGGCTTTCGCTTTTAGATCTATGTCTTGTGCATTGCCCTTTAACATGGTGCGCCAATTGGTCTTATCGGCGATCATCTTGGCTAGTTCGACTTCGACGAGTCCAGAGATCTGTCTGGTCGACACCTTCAAGATAGCTAAACCTTGGGTGGCACCCTGATCAATCCATCGGGTCGGGAGTTGGGTGTGACGTGTGATGCCAACTTTGAGTCCTGAGGTATTTGACAGGTAAACGTAATGGGGCACGAAACAGTTAGCCTCTCCCCATTCAGGCTCGCGGCATGTCCCCTCGGCGAAATGACATGTTTCGGGCTTCATGATACACATGTCGCAGCTGGCCAGCTTTCTCATACAGACGAAACAATGGCCCTGAGAATAGCTCTTCTTGGTGCGCTTACCACAGTTACTGCAACATATTTTGCCTGTATGTGTGAGGGTGACACTGGTGCCGATTAGCGGATTCATGTCTAATAAATCATCGCCTATAGGCAACTGATACTGCACCTGCTGGTTATCATCCAGTGTGGCGCGCATCTTCTTGATGGTTCCTAACATATTTTTTCCTATCATTGGAAACTCTATCGTTCCCTATAATTTTGAGCATGACATTAACGATCTTATGTTTCTCATCATATCAGATTGTTGGTTTGATTCTTGATTGATTTAACCGATTGCGAAGTGATTATGTAAAGAAGCATTCTGAAGGCTAAGTGAGCAGGGGAGTAATCGAAGATAAAGTCATCGAAGAGAAAGGTTCTCCTCGATGTAGAGACTGAGTCTATTTTTTCTTGGGTCGGATAGCTATTGGGTCAAGTCTGCTTTAGCGGCTTATCTTATCGAGTACCACATCATCACCTAATGCATAAAGTGCTTCACATAGTTGTTCCTCTTGCTCGGGGTTTTTCATGCCGAGATCGAAGTTTGCTCTGAATAAGGCGATGCCAGTGTGGCAGGCTGTCTCATAACGACTGCTGAAGTGTTCGATATTGATACCCTGGGCGCTTATTTTGTTGGAGATCTCGTGTACCAGACCGGGTCTGTCATAGGCGACGAGTGAGAAGCTAAGATGTTGTAGTTTATTGGGCTGTTTGCTGGTCTTGGCATAGGTCAGGCTCAAGCCTTCGATACATTCCAGGCTTTCGATTAAGATGTCCCAGTTGGACGAAGGCACCTCTAACAGGAGTATGGCGGCGAAGATACCATCGATATGACGTAGTTCAGAATCCAGCCAATTACCGCCATGGCGACTCACCGCGTGGGCTATCTGTTCAACTAGTCCTTTTTTATCTGCAACCTGCAGTGTAACTAAATAACGTAACATATTGATATTTCTCCTGTCTTTAATTGTTTTCATCCTTGATTAGGCACTGTAACACTAGTGTCATCTTTACGTCATATAATGCCACACATCAGAATAATGAGAATGTTTCTAAGCTATTGTTAGCATAGCAGTTGAAACAATCCCAGTGAAAAGTCTACTGGCTATTTAATAAACGAGGTTCTAATGGAAACTCAGGTAAAACAACCTGATTCTAAGGCTCATAACCTACTGATGGGGAGAGGCTCAAGCAGCAGGGCAATTAAGGATAAGTTGACTCAAATTGGGGTGACTATCGGCGGAGCTATGGTATTTATCGCTCTGTTGTTAATTTTCTTTTATCTGCTCTATGTTATCAAGCCTATCTTCGATGATGCCGAAGTGTCACCAGTATCGAGCGTGGACCTCCAGGATTCAGTTCCGGCCCTGATGGTTGGAAGCGATGAACAAAATGAGATCATGTACCGTGTCTCTCAAACTGGTCGAGTCGATTTTTATGATGTTAGCTCATCAAAATTAATTGAAACTGAACAGCTGGAATTTCCCGAGGGTAGTCAAGTTGTCAGTAGTTCAGCCTCGGTGCCAAGTGAGCAGAGGTTTGCTTTCGGACTCGATAATGGTCAGGTGATCATTGCAGGTATCGAGTTTGGTGTGACTTATCCAGACAATAAGCGACTCATCACACCTAATTTGAGATTCCCTAACGGCAAGACGCCTATGACTGTCGATGAACAGGGGCAATCGATAAACAATCTCGCATTCGATTACAGTAGCGATAAGATGACCTTTGCTTATCAGGGAGATGATAATATTTGGCGTCTGTCACGTCAGGAGGGTGAAGAGAACATGATGACCGAAGAGGTCGAATGGTCTGCTTATAACGGCATCATCGACGATGCTCCGGTACGTGTTCAGCAACAATTGATGACTCCTAATCAGCGTCAACTCCTGCTCAGATCAGACAATAAACTCTTCGTCTATGATATTCGAGATGCCGAAGCTGTCTCCCTGAGTCAAGTATTAGAGTTGGGGCGTACTGGTGTCAACGTCACAAATGTTAGCCTGCTAGCAGGGGCAAGCTCTCTGTTGGTGAGTTACGATTCAGGTTTGGTACAACAGTATTTTCAGGTGAATGGTAAGCAAGGGCGTCAGTATCAAGAGATACGCGAATTTAGAAATCATGGCGGCATTAAGAGTGTTGCCTCTGAATTTTATCGAAAGAGCTTTGTCACTATCAGCGATAATGGCCAGTTGTCGTTGCTTTATACCACGAGCCAAAGAAAACTATTTTCCAAAGATTTTAACTTAAAGAATCCCGGCACCCTGGGCTTCAGCCCACGCTCTAACGCCTTAGTGGTCGAAGCTGACAACAAGTTACATATGTTCAGTGTTTCAAATACTCACCCTGAAGTGTCATGGAGCGCCATGTGGAGCAAGGTGTGGTATGAAAGTTATCCTGAGCCAAAATATGTGTGGCAGTCGACTTCGGGATCCGATGATTTTGAAGCTAAGTTGAGCCTGATGCCATTGGCGTTTGGTACCATGAAAGCCGCTTTCTATGCCATGATGTTTGCCACTCCTTTGGCGATTGCCGGTGCCATCTATACCGCCTATTTTATGACGCCTAAAGTACGCTCCATCGTCAAGCCAACCATCGAGATCATGGAAGCCTTGCCTACGGTAATACTCGGTTTCCTTGCCGGTTTATGGCTGGCGCCCTTGATAGAGGACCACTTGCCGGGGATCTTAGTCTTACTCACTCTCTTGCCGCTCTCGATACTAACCAGTGCTTTCATCTGGCATAACTTGCCAGGTAAGGCTAAAGAGTACTTGCCTGAAGCCTATCAGGAGTTGATGTTGATTCCGGTGATTTTATTCGTCGGCTGGTTCTCTTTCGCTATCAGTCCAGCATTGGAAATCGCCTTCTTTGATGGTGATTCAAGATTATTTATCACCAATGAACTCGGTATCACCTTCGATCAGCGTAATGCGCTGGTTGTGGGTATCGCCATGGGATTTGCAGTCATACCAACTATCTTCTCGATAGCCGAAGATGCGGTGTTCTCTGTGCCTCGTCATCTTTCCAATGGCAGTTTGGCGCTGGGTGCGACCACCTGGCAGACTCTCACTCGAGTGGTATTGCTTACTGCAAGTCCGGGCATCTTCTCCGCCATTATGATGGGAGTTGGACGCGCGGTTGGTGAAACCATGATCGTACTCATGGCGACAGGTAACACGGCTATCATGGAGTGGAGTGTGTTTCAGGGCATGCGCACCCTGGCGGCGAATATTGCCGTCGAAGTACCTGAGTCGGCCATAGGCAGTTCTCACTATCGGGTACTCTTCCTGGCGGCTTTTGTACTGTTTATTTTCACCTTTATTTTCAACACTATTGCCGAAGTGGTGAGACAGCGTCTACGTGAACGCTATAGCTCACTTTAATCGCTCATTTTAGTAGCAAAGAAATGATGAATATATATATGAACATGAATATATGGGTTTTACAGTTGAACTTATGGAGACACTCTCATGGGTAATTGGTTTAAATCTGTTTCTCCTTGGGCTTTGGGAATGAATGACATGGTGCTTGTTGCTAAGTTTGATCTACTTCTTGGGAGTCAGTGTCATGGGTAATTGGTTTAAGTCTGGTTCTCCTTGGGGCTGTGATATGGCAGGTGGTGCGGTATGTTCAGCACTAGATGTATGGAGAAACTCACATGGGTAATTGGTTTAAGTCAGGTTCTCCCTGGGACTGTGATATGACAGATGATGCGGTATGTTCAGCACTAGATGTAGGGAGTCAGTGTCATGGGTAATTGGTTTAAGTCTGGTTCTCCCTGGATCTGGATGACAGGTGGTGCGGTCAGCATCAGTTTGATTGCAGTATTGGGTCTACTCTTGATGATTGCATGGCGGGGCTTGAGTTACTTTTGGCCTGCTGAGATCTATCAATGGGAGATGCAAGATCAACAGGGGACCCAATATACGCTTATCGGGGAGATATACGACACCGAGCAGGTGCCCACAGAGCAGTTGATCTCGGCTGGTCATGTGTTTGAAGAGGCGCCGGGTGATACGGTTACCCGTTACTTAGTTAAAACGGGTAACCGTGAATTTGTTGGCCTGGATTTTCGTTGGATTCTAGCCACTGATATCATCTCTCGCAGTCGACCCGAAGATATCGCGGTCATCGAGCGCAGCAAAAATGGCGATTTTTACGGCTACCCTGTTGCAGTCATCGAAAATGGTAAACGACTCGACTTCGATAATGTCGAAGCCTCGTTCGAGTCGCACATAGATCGTTCTGTGGCGCTCAATGATAAGGCGGTGGATCTTCAGAAGGGGGAGATTGGTTCGATAAACTACGCCATTGAGAAGCTTCGTCTGCAGGGACGTGGTTATGAACTCGATGGTAAGCTAACACCAGTGATTAAGGCCGACTTAGCCCTGAAACGGGCGGACCTACAGGCTCAATATCTGATTGTAGAGAAAAAGTTCTTCGGACTCAGGAAAGAGGCGGGTCGGGATTCGGTCGTTATCAAAGACATGCGCGGCGTGGAGGTTACCCTCAAGCTGGACAGCATTTTGGATGTGACTTATTCCAATCGTCTGGGCCCGCTGGATAAATTGGGCCATTGGTTCGTCGGTGTTGGGCGTTTCGTCAGTGACGATCCTCGTGAAGCCAACACTGAGGGCGGAGTATTTCCGGCTATTTTTGGTACTGTCTTTATGGTGATGTTGATGGCTGTGATCGTGACGCCTTTTGGGGTGATTGCGGCGGTTTACCTGCATGAATATGCCAAGAAAGGCCCGGTCACTAAGATGATCCGCATCGCCGTGATTAATCTGGCTGGTGTGCCCTCGATTGTTTACGGGGTATTCGGATTAGGCTTCTTCGTCTATATGTTCGGTGGCAGCATAGATCAGCTCTTTTTTCCCGAAGCGCTGCCGGCGCCGACATTTGGCTCCCCGGGTGTACTCTGGTCTGCATTGACCTTAGCTATCTTGACCTTACCTGTGGTTATCGTGTCGACCGAGGAAGGCTTGAGCCGTATCCCAAGTTCGGTACGCCAAGCTAGCCTGGCACTAGGGGCTACCAAGGCGGAAACTCTGTGGCGCATTATCTTGCCTATGGCGAGCCCGGCGATCATGACAGGACTCATTCTGGCTGTGGCGCGCGCCGCGGGTGAAGTGGCTCCCTTGATGTTGGTGGGTGTGGTTAAGCTTGCGCCAACCTTGCCCATAGACATGAACTTTCCCTTCGTGCATCTGGAGCGAAAGTTTATGCACTTAGGTTTTCATATTTACGATGTGGGCTTTCAAAGTCCGAACGTAGAGGCCGCGAGACCTCTGGTTTACGCCACCTCGTTCCTGCTGGTTACTGTCATTGTGTCATTGAACCTGACGGCGATTGCGGTTCGAAACCATCTACGTGAGAAATATCGCTCACTCGAGCACTAATATTGGCTAGCGGAGTAATGCAAACCCAGTATGATAGAGAAACAGAATCATACTTTTAAGTTGCAGTTATAAACCAAAAAGTTGTCACACAGTGACTCAAATAGAGATGCGTAGCAGATCTATAAGTGATAGGACATAAAATGATTTCGATAGATAAGTCAGCGATGAGTACTAAATCAGTGGACCTGAAAAACTTGAGCCAGGAAGAAACAGCCCTGGAGATCCGTAACTTAGATCTGAAATATGGCGATAAACAGGCCCTGTTTGATGTATCGATGAAGATACCGGAGAAACAAGTTACCGCATTCATCGGCCCTAGTGGTTGTGGTAAGTCGACTCTACTGCGTTGTATTAACCGGATGAATGATCTGGTGGATAACTGCCATATTAGTGGTGATATCCTGCTTCACGGACAAAATATCTATGACAAGAAGATCGATGTTGCCGCCTTGCGTCGTAACGTTGGCATGGTATTCCAGCGTCCTAACCCTTTTCCTAAATCAATTTATGAGAATGTGGTCTACGGATTGCGCCTCCAAGGGATAAACAATCGTCGCGATCTTGATGACGCTGCCGAGCGCTCTCTTCGCGGTGCCGCGATATGGGATGAAGTGAAAGACAGACTTCATGATAACGCCTTCGGCCTTTCAGGTGGTCAGCAACAGCGTCTGGTGATTGCTCGCGCGATAGCTATCGAGCCTGAGGTATTACTACTGGATGAACCCACATCGGCTCTGGATCCCATCTCGACCCTGATCATTGAAGAGCTGATCAGTGAGCTTAAATCAAAATATACCGTGGTGATAGTGACCCACAACATGCAGCAGGCGGCTCGGGTGTCAGATCAAACCGCATTTATGTACATGGGCGAGCTGGTTGAGTACGCCGATACCAACACCATTTTTACCACGCCGCAGAAACGTAAAACGGAAGATTACATCACCGGCCGTTACGGGTAATTAAGGCTAATTAGAGTGAGTCAACCAATCCAAGTCCAGTGAGCTAAGCTCCCTGGGGATGAGATACTGAAAAAGGGTTAACACCGATGGATAATATGAATTTAAATAAACACATTTCGGGTCAGTTTAACGCCGAGCTGGATGATATTCGTAACCGCGTCTTGGCCATGGGTGGCCTGGTAGAGCGTCAGTTGGAGCAAGCTCTGGATGCTATTGCAACCTTAGATGCTGAGCTCGCCCAGAGCGTGATCGAAGGCGATCATAAGGTTAATGGTATGGAGGTCGCGATCGATGAGGAATGTGCCCGTATCATCGCCAAAAGGCAACCTGCGGCGAGTGATTTAAGGTTAGTGCTGGCCATCTCTAAAACCATCACAGATTTAGAGCGTATCGGTGATGCTTGTGTGAAAATTGCCAAGGTTGCTCTGGATAAACGTTTGAAAAAGCAACAGCCTCTTCTGGTGAGTCTCGATAGCATGGGACGCCACGCGACCCGCTTTCTTCACGGCACCCTAGATGCCTTGGCTCGCATGGATGCTGATGCAGCTTTCGCGCTACATAAGGAAGACGCTAAGCTAGATAAAGAGTATGAAGGTACCATCCGCCAACTTATGACCTATATGATGGAAGATCCCCGTTCAATACCTGAGGTGTTTGATGTGCTTTGGGCGACACGAGCGGTGGAGCGTGTCGGCGATCGCTGTCAGAATATCTGCGAATACATCATCTATTATGTTAAAGGAAAAGATGTACGCCACGTTTCTTATGAAGAGATGGAAAAAGACCTGAACTTATAACTTGGCTAAGCGAAAAGTCTGGTAATAGAAAAGATGCCCGGCAATCTCATATCTTATGAAGAGATGGAAAAAGACCTGAACTTATAACTTGGCTAAGCGAAAAGTCTGGTAATAGAAAAGATGCCCGGCAATCTCATATCTTATGAAGAGATGGAAAAAGACCTGAACTTATAACTTGGCTAAGCGAAAAGTCTGGTAATAGAAAAGATGTCCGGCAATCTCATATCTTATGAAGAGATGAAAAAGATCTGAGTCTTTAGGCTAAATTTTGAGCCCACAATGGTGTAAATCTTGATTAAAAGCAGCTTATCGCTGCTTTTTTGTTTTAATTGTCTAGCCGCACATTACTGGATCGGCATAGTAGGTTATTATATTAGCGAGTTTTGTGAGTATCTGTTTTTTTGACAGAGCAAGGATATGATTACCGAGCTCTGTAGATAAATCGATACGCAAATTCTATTTAATAGCTGGGCAGCAGCCCGCTCTAACACCTGGAGTCTGCAATTTGGATTCGGATCTTGTGTTCAGGAGCTGGCGTGAGCCGGACTCACTTTAGTGAGAGTCTTGGGCTGGGTTATTCAATATGATTTGTTTCAGCATCTTTTACGCTAAATTTCCTATTTTTATCTATTAAGCGGATGAAAGGCTTTTAAATACCTAATCGTATGCCAGAAGGATTTAGTGGGCTTTACCACAAAATGCAACTTCCCGGTTGCTGCATATACTTAACCTGTGTCGGATTTGATGCGTCATGGTGTGAGTGTGTCGTGCTTCGGGATCCGAGTGGCGTCATCATTACTTGTGTGCCGCCGCATGTTAACGTGCGGGAGCTATATGTCTATTAAGACCAGTATCAATCCACCTGTTTTTTTTCCATCGTTATTTCTCATCATCTTGATGGTGTTCGTCGGCTCTGTGTGGCCAGAACAAGCCCAAGATGTATTCAAAACGGCTCAGACTTGGTTTCAGGTTAAAGCTGGTTGGCTTTACATCTCAGGCGTAGCCATTTTCCTTATTTTTATCATCTTTGTCATGTTTAGCCGTTTCGGTGATATCAAACTTGGGCCAGATCACGCTGAACCCGATTACAGCTATAAGAGCTGGATAGCCATGCTGTTTTCTGCTGGTATGGGCATAGGCCTGATGTTTTTCGGTGTTGCCGAACCTGTGATGCACTATATGTCGCCACCTGATGCTACTCCTGAGACGATTCAGGCGGCAAAAGATGCGATGAAGATAACCTTCTTTCATTGGGGGATCCATGCTTGGGCCATCTATGCCGTCGTTGCCCTGAGTCTGTCTTATTTCTCTTATCGTCATAAATTACCTCTGTTGCCGAGAAGTGCCCTTTACCCCTTGATTGGTGAGCGTATTTATGGACCCATAGGTCATGCGGTTGATACGTTTGCCGTGCTAGGTACCATGTTTGGCGTAGCTACCTCTCTGGGCTTCGGCGTACTGCAGGTTAACTCGGGTCTTAACTATCTACTCGGTGTGCCGGTGAATGCTATGGTGCAGGTAGGCTTGATCATCGCGATTTCGTTGATAGCTACCCTGTCTGTATTCTCAGGTTTGGATAAAGGGGTTAAACGACTCAGTGAGCTCAATTTGGGGCTGGCAGTGCTTTTGTTGATTTTTGTGCTTATTTTTGGACCAACGGTCGAATTACTACAGGCTTTTGTGCAAAATACCGGTGCCTATCTGAGTGATATAGTGGGTAAGACATTTAACTTATATGCTTATGAACAGAAGAATGATTGGATAGGCGGTTGGACCTTGCTCTATTGGGGCTGGTGGATCTCCTGGTCACCTTTTGTCGGCACCTTTATCGCACGAGTTTCCCGAGGCAGAACCATTAGGGAGTTCTTGATTGGCGTGTTATTTGTGCCATCGGCTTTTACCTTCTTATGGATGACGGTCTTTGGTAATACCGCTATAGATGCCATCATGAATCATGGCGCTACTTATCTGTCCGAAGCGGTTTCATCGGACGTGTCTGTCGCCCTGTTTGTCTTCTTCGAACACATGCCTTTCTCGACGCTGTTGTCGACTATTGCCCTGTGCTTAGTGATCACCTTCTTCGTCACCTCGTCAGATTCAGGCTCCTTGGTGATCGATAATCTGACTTCGGGAGGTGATTTAGAGGCTCCTGTGTGGCAGCGTGTCTTCTGGGCTCTACTTCAGGGTGTGGTTGCTTCAGTGCTCTTGCTGGCAGGTGGTCTACAGGCCTTGCAGACTGTGGCTATTGCCAGTGCGCTGCCATTCTTGCTAGTGATGTTGTTGATGTGCCTAGGTCTTTATAGGGCACTGCGAGATGATTGGATCAAGATCAATAGTGTGCAGTCACATAATACCAGTGTGCAGTACAGTAAGACCGATGTGGACTGGGAAGATCATCTCGATGTCCTGGTGTCCCATCCCAGTGAAGATGATGTACAGGAGTTCCTCGAGCAGGTGGCGACGCCGGCGCTGACTAAGGTGTGTGAGAGCTTCGTTCGTCGTGGTATTCCGGCTAAGTTTGTCAATTTTGATAATCGAGTCAGGTTTGTTATCCCTAGTGAAGATCATAACGATTTTGTCTATGGTCTGCGTATCAGAGCCTTCACCATTACCAATCCGTTAGTCAGCGAAGTCGACGATGGTGAGACTGATTACTATCGCGCCGAAGTCTTCCTTGAGCATGGCGGCCAGCACTATGACGTGATGGGGTTCACTCAGAAACAGATCTTGGCCGATGTAGTGACTCAGTATGAGAAGTATAACTATTACCTGCATATCTCAAGTTCAGAATATCTGGGTGGGGATGCATAAGCTTTTTAGCAATAGGCTTTTCGTGGAAAGTCGGTTAAACAGTTAAATTTACCCTGTAGCGATGTTATTATCGGTACAGGGTATTTTTTTGCTATCGTGCCGGTAATGATGAAGTCAGTTTCGATAGCTGTGAGCAGGATTAAAGTATATGTCGGTAAGTCAAGGTCAAAGTAAACTAGATAAAGTATTAGCTGAAGCCAGAGATTATAAAGCGAAGCGCGAAACGGGCTATCGTGAGCAGGCGCTGAAGTTATATCCATGGGTGTGTGGCCGTTGTACTCGTGAGTTTACTCACTCAAATCTGCGAGAGTTGACCGTGCATCATAGAGATCACAACCATGATAACAACCCATCGGATGGCTCAAACTGGGAGTTACTCTGTCTTTATTGTCATGATAATGAACATTCGAAATTTGAAGAGTTGATTCAGTACGGTGCGACGACTGAAACAAAAGTAGAATCGGCAACCTATAATCCCTTCGCCGATCTTAAAGGCATGATGAAGAAGTAGTTTACCGGCAAGACGATTAAGAGATATGTGCCAGTATCGCCTATATCTCTTTTTATCGATTTTTATATCAATTAACGCTCGTTCAGTGCTATCCGAGCCTCAGCTTCTAGCCATTTCTGTCGACTGATGCTGTTACTTTCGCTGAACTCACCTTTGGCTAGTTCGGTCTTACGCAGGGCTAGTTTCTCCCATACTTGAGTTTTAAACCCATCGTCACCCGCACTCCAGCCGACAATCTCATCGATAGTCCGGTAACACCCCATACAGATGTCATCATCGTTTAAACCACATTTGGCCACGCAAGGCGAGTGAATCATAGGTTTCGGCTCAGATTGTAATTCCAAAATCATTGACCGAGATTTTAGTGATCCTTGTCACGATTTTCAAGGGGGAGTGAGAATAATCCTCAGTTAGCTAAAGCCTATGGTTGTTTGATTGTAAACTTGATGTTTATTAGTTTGTTAATATTTTAATCCCAATGAAAACAGAGTGGGGTATATTGAGCTGATGAATGATCTATAGCACTGTAAGCTATAGGTAAAGCAGACCTCAAATGTTAGACTCGATTGAATTTTTTATCGATTTGTTTTTTCATTTATTTAGCTTTTCAATGGATTGTGGAAAGTTACTGGGGGCTTTATGAAAGCGTTGCTACGCTTAAGTGTTTTTGTCGTGCTGGGTCTGCTTACGACGGCATGTTCTCTGTTAGAGGTAAAACTTGAAAGTGGTGTGGTGCCTCTGCCACAAGAGCAGCTAAATATGCGGGTATTTAGTCGTGATTTTAGCAGCACTTTTTACAGTCAGGTCGAACAGACTGCCGACCAGATTTCAGCGATCGAATCTAACGACGAGCAAGATATCTATCTGAAATCTAACGCTCTGATGTGGAAGATAAATGCTGAACAGGCACTACAGAGGACTATTTTCCAGGCCTCACCAGTAGCAGCCATGGTCGATACCTGGGCATTTACGGCGCAGATGAGTGACTTTTATGACACTGGCGCGGGTAAAGCCCTGTTTGGCGAGCAACAAGCGCTGGTTATTGAGACCAGCAGGGCATTAGAAGCTCAGTTTGAGAAAACAGTTAAAGGTTTCGTCTCCCAGAGTGACTTCAACAAGAACCGCGAATTTATCAAGCAGTACGTGCTGGATAATCCCCTTACTGATATCACATTTAGTCGCAAGTCGGCATTCAATGACTGGTTAACATTCAGAGAGATCAATGAATTTGAAGCCGTGACTACCTTCGGTTCAGTGCCAGAAGTGATGAGTGATATCTCAGACCGTATGGCGATGATCTCTGAACAGATGCCCAAAATTTTAGGTTGGAAAGCCGAGCTCTATGCACTGCATTCCAATATCAATGCCGAAGAAATCCAGGCAACGCTTGTGAGCATCAGTGAGACATCAGCAAGGTTCCAGGAGCTGATGGCACAGAGCCCTGAGATGATGCAAAGCTTAGCCGTAGATATGCGACGTGAGCTGAGCCCCTTACTGCAGCAGCTCAGCGATTCGACCGACGACAAGCTTAAGCAACTATCGGTCGAACGTCAGGCACTAGAGTTAATGGTGAAGAATGAGCGCCTGGCTTTGGAAGAGATGGTAGCCAGAGAGCGTGTCGCCGCGGCGGCTAATCTGGATGAGATCTCCAAACACACGGTAGAGGTAGTGTTTCAGGAGCTGACCAAGACTCTTAAGAGTCTGATCCTCTATTTCGTGCTCTTCTTGCTAGTGGTTTTCTTCGCTCCTCTTGGTCTAGGTGTTTTCTTGGGTAAACGCATGGAAAGCAAGAAGACGAGTAAGCTGAGTAGTAAGGTTATAAAAACTTAATTGCTAGAAGATTCATAGCTAGAACAGGCTAGTGGTTTTCTTCGTCTCTCACCTAATTGGGTCTCGGTGTTTTCTTGGGTAAACGCATGGAAAGCAAGAAGAGTTAATTGAGTAGCAAAGCAGTAAAAAGCTAATAGATAGCAGGTTGCTAATGAACAGGCTAGTGGTTTTCTTCGCCTTTCAGCCAGTTGGGTCTTGGTGTTTTCTTGTGTAAACGCATGGAAAGCAAGAAAGCCAATAAATTTAGTAAAGAGACAGTTCCTAGGGCCTAGGAACTGATTTTGTTCCTGTTTTTCACCTATAAAAATGAGTGCCAACACCTTGCAAGCAACCTCCCATCGCCATCGACTCAAGCAACTCGATACATTATTAGTTCAGAGCCGTGCGCTATGGCAGGTGAAGGCGTTCGACTGCACCCAATTACCTTGGGAGAAACAGTTCCCTGGTTTGGCGGAAAAAGTGTGGTCGATATCTGATGTCGATATCGATGAACTCGATAAGGGTCAAGCTAAGCTCAACACTGAGCTGCTGCCAGCGCTACTGCGAGATTTAAAGCGAAATGGGTCGGCGTGGCAACTAGACTTGCTCCTGCAAGTGGACCCCGTGTTAACTGGTGGGAACACAAGCCAATTGCAACACTCGGTTCAGCAGTTGTCGGATAGGGAAGTCTCCCATTTAAGCGCTGGAATAAAAGGGCGCAAATGGTCACAGATCACGGCATTTGCGGCTCAAATCAAGCAAGATAGCAGCGAAGTACTGGAGTGGTGCGCCGGAAAGGGCCATCTTGGTCGACTCATCGCCAAGGCTCATTCTCGTCCTGTGGTGAGTCTGGAATGGCAGCAGAGTCTGTGTGATGAAGGAGCAAAATTTGCCGGTAAGTGGGATCTGCCTCAAGAATTTATCTGCGCCGATGCATTTACGCCTCAGCAGTCCAAGCTAAAGAGGGATCAGCAGGCCGTTGCACTTCATGCCTGTGGCGATCTCCATGTGCGCCTGTTAAGGCTGGCATCTCAGGCAAACACCCGATCTATTATTATTTCTCCCTGTTGTTATCATCTTATTCAAGCTGAGCAGTATCAGGGGATGTCTGAAGTGGTACTAGATAGTGAATTGATGTTATCTCCACATGATCTGCAAGTGCCACTGCAACACAGCACCATTGCCAATGCGAAACAGGTCGAATATCGCCACAGAGAGATCGTTTGGCGTTTGGGATTCGATTCCTTGCAGCGAGATGTGAACCGAAGCAGGCGATATCTCCCGATTCCATCAATAAAGCAGAGTCAGTTGAACCAAGGTTTTGAGGCATTCTGTCACTGGGCGGCCGGGAAAAAGTCTGTAGAATTACCTGTTGCTCTGGATGTTGATTTTTACCTTGAGTTAGGCGTTCAGAGACAGAGACTCACTCGACGAATCGATCTGGTTGCCCATCTGTTTCGTGACATTCTGGAACATTGGTTACTGCTCGATAGAGTCTGCTTTCTCGAAGAGCAAGGTTACTCGGTAAAGCTCACCAGGTTCTGCAGTGAGGCCATTACCCCAAGGAATTCACTGATTTTGGCGGAAAAACCAGCAAACGAATGTTTAACCGATAAAGGATGAACTAAGTCTATGTTTTTATAGTGAAGATATACTAAGTCATATGAATTTATTTCTTTTACACTGCATTTTTTTGATGAAAAATGCAGTTTATTAGTGAATAAATCGCACCTATGACGGTTTTTTATTGAATCATTAGCCTTTTCTTGCTCAAATGATGGGTTAATACTAAATAATAATACTTATTGGCTGAAGTCGCGCCGATATTGTGAGCGAAATAATACTGTTTCATGAAATATTCCCGAGTATTTATCAATAGCCTGGCATATGAACTGGCACCTGAAGTTGTGTCAACTTCCGAATTAGAATCTCGTTTGGCACCTCTATATAAGAAGTTTCGAATCCCAATGGGGCAACTTGCCGCATTAACTGGGATCACCGAGCGTCGCTGGTGGCCAAAGGGCCATAGATTATCAGACGGTGCTCTGGCAGCGGCTCATAAGGCTATTGATGAAACTGGCGTGAAAGTGAGTGATTTAGGCGCTGTGGTTTATACCGGCGTTTGCCGTGATCAACACGAGCCGGCTACGGCGTGCCGTATCGCTGCCGAGCTTGGAGTATCGAAAGACACCGCCATCTATGACATTAGTAATGCTTGTCTGGGTGTGCTCTCTGGGATCTTAGATATCGCTAACCGCATTGAACTCGGTCAAATTAAAGCCGGCTTAGTGGTCTCCTGTGAATCAGCCCGCCATATTGTCGATATCACCATAGACAATATGTTGGCCGATCAAACCATGCAGAACTATGCCCAGTCTCTGGCAACCCTAACTGGTGGCTCGGGAGCGGTAGCCGTCTTGCTTACCGATGGCAGCTTGCCATTGAGTACCGAGCGTCAACATCAGCTTTTAGGTGCGAGCCACCTTTCTGCACCTGAACACCATAACTTGTGTCAATGGGGTCTTCAGGAAGCGGGTTTACATCTCTACCGCGAGTTTATGCGCACCGATGGTGTGACTCTACTCAAAGAGGGAGTAGAGCTTGCCCGTCATACCTGGAGCCATTTCCTCGAACAGCGTGACTGGGTGGTGGAGCAGGTCGATAAAGTGATTTGCCATCAGGTGGGGTCATCAAATCGCCTGAAAGTGCTCAATGCATTGGCTATTCCCCAAGAGAAAGAGTTTCCTACTTACCAACTACTGGGCAATATGGGCACGGTTTCTCTGCCTGTCACGGCAGCAATGGCCCACGATCAGGGTTTCCTTAAGAAAGGTGATCAGGTGAGTTTTCTTGGCATAGGCAGCGGACTTAACTGCATGATGCTTGGGATCAAGTGGTAACGAGCTGCAGCCAACTAGTGCGAACTTTGCGCGTTTCAGTTCCATACCTCACATAATCACGTTATGCGCCTCAAGTTTGAGGCGTGATGATGCAAAGAATATTTAGGAAGAGTCATGTTAGACACTCTGTTTCCCTTCAAGCGAAATTATCTCGACAGAAACGGCCATAAGCTACAGTACGTAAATGAAGGCCAAGGTGAGCCTGTAGTCATGGTTCATGGTAACCCTAGCTGGTCTTTCTATTATCGAAATGTGGTGTCTGCTCTGAGCAGTAACCACCAGTGTATCGTGCCGGATCATATCGGCTGTGGCCTGTCTGATAAGCCGGATGACAGTGGTTACGACTACACATTAAAGAATCGTATCGACGATCTCGAAGCCTTACTCGAACATTTAAACGTCAAAGAGAATATCACCTTAGTCGTACACGACTGGGGCGGGATGATAGGCATGGGTTATGCTGCGCGCTACCCTGAGCGGATAAAACGTCTGGTTATTCTCAATACCGGCGCGTTTCATCTTCCTCAATCTAAGCCGTTTCCCTGGCCCTTATGGATCTGTCGTAACACCTTACTAGGCACGGCCATGGTCCGAGGTTTCAACGCGTTTTCATCCATAGCCTCCTATGTCGGTGTTAAGCGTAAACCTATGGCGAGTGAGATACGTAAAGCCTATGTGGCGCCTTTCAATTCCTGGGCTAACCGGATCTCGACCTTGAGGTTTGTACAGGATATTCCCCTCAAAGAGGGTGATAGAAACTATGAGCTGGTCTCTGAAATAGCCGCCAGTCTGCCAAAGTTTGCTAATGTGCCGACTATGATCTGCTGGGGCCTGAAAGACTTCGTTTTCGATAAGCATTTTCTGGCCCAGTGGAAAGTAGAGATGCCCCATGCGAGCGTGCATGAATTTGCAGATTGCGGTCACTATATTCTTGAAGATGCCACTGATGAAGTCGTCGGACATATCACTCAGTTTATGAACAGCGACTCTGCCGCTGTTTAATACTCGCAGTCAGCTTTTAGCGAGAGGATAAAATACAAATAAGCGGTCAAGATTGACCGCTTATTTCATATAAGCAATGAGAAAGGTCATCGAACATGTCAGCCTCTTTAACTGCCAGCCATTCTTCAACAGTACAAAACAGCGACATTAACACGAGAGCGGACGCTAATCTCTGTCGTCACCTCATTAGCGCCGCAAGCCATTCCCCTAAAGATCTCGCCGTAGTGGTACAAACAGCTAGCGGGACTATTTTCTCCGTCAAGACGCTGGAATATCAAGAGCTCAACTTTTCAGATCTCAATCAACAAAGTGATCGTTTAGCCCATGGCTTAAATGCTTATGGGATAACGCGTGGCATGAAGGCCGTGTTGATGGTGACCCCGAGCGTCGACTTTTTTACGTTAACCTTCGCCCTGTTTAAGGCGGGTGTTGTGCCTATTTTGGTGGATCCGGGCATGGGAGTGAAGAATCTCAAGCAATGTTTCATCGAATCTGAGCCCGATGCCTTTATTGGTATTCCTAAGGCGCATCTGGCCCGCAAGCTCTTTGGTTGGGGCAAGGGGTCGGTTAAGCATCTGGTGACCGTAGGCGGTCGCAGTTTGTTTGGAGGAGTGACACTGGAAGCCATCGCAGCACGCGGCTCATCAGAGCCCTATGACATGCACTGGCTAGACCAAGATGAGATGGCCGCTATTTTGTTTACCAGTGGTAGCACAGGAACGCCCAAGGGTGTGGTCTACTCCCACAAGATGTTTGAAGCTCAGATAAGCGCTCTGAGAGATGATTACGGCATTAAGCCTGGTGAACGTGACCTGGCTACTTTTCCGCTATTTTCTTTGTTTGGACCCGCACTGGGTATGGCCTCGATTATTCCAGAGATGGATGCCAGCAAGCCGATAACGGCCAATCCTGATTACTTGTTTGCCGCGATCGAGAAGTACCAATGCAGCAACATGTTTGTCAATCCGGCTTTGATCGAGAGGTTGGGGCAAGCGGGCGTACAAGAAGGACTGGACGATGAGGTTAGTTACCATAAGTTGCTAAGCATCAAACGTGTCATATCCGCAGGTGCTCCGGCGACTATCTCTTCTATCAAGCACTTTAGTAAGATGCTGAGTGATGGTGTGGAAGTGCTTAACTCTTATGGTGCCACTGAATCTTTGCCCCTGAGTAAGATGGGCAGCCAGGCATTGTTTGACACCAGTGCCATCACAGATAATGGCGGCGGGATTTGTGTCGGTGACGCCATCTCTGGGGTGGATATTGCCATCATAGAGATCACCGAGAAACCGCTCACGCACTGGAGCGAGTCATTGAGGTTAGAGGCCGGTCAGATAGGTGAGATAGTCGTTAAAGGACCTATGGTGAGCCGCAGTTACTATCGCCGTGATAGCGCGACCGAGCAGGCTAAGATTCAAGATGGTGAAACGATACGCCATCGTATGGGCGATCTCGGTTATCTCGACAGTGAAGGCAAGCTATGGATGTGTGGCCGTAAGGCCCATAGAGTCGATGCCAGTTGTGGTAAACGCTACTTTTCCATCCCCTGTGAACGTATCTTCAATACCCACCCCCAAGTAAAGCGAAGCGCGTTAGTTGGGGTTGAGGTTAATGGCGACGCTGGTACCCCAGAGGTTGTGCCTCTATTGTGTATTGAGCTGGATAAATCTCTGGCATGCTCGTTAGGCGCCGGTTTATATGCTGAGCTTAATGCCATCGCCGAGCAACATAGCCAAACTCTGGGTATCAAACGTTTTCTCATTCATCCTGAATTTCCTGTCGACATTCGTCATAACGCTAAGATTTTTCGTGAGAAACTGGCAGTCTGGGCCCAGAATAAACATAAGGAGTAATCCATGTCAGCGACTCATGTCTCAGTCGATACACACGCTGTTTCATCTGCTTTAGAAGCGTTTCATGTTCTGGAACAAGCAGCGGTCCTGGCTCTTAAAGGTAAGGTGGATCATGCCTTTGTCACAGGTGCTGGCGGTTTTTTAGGTAAGGCAATCTGCCAACGTTTATTGGCGGCGGGGATTAGGGTGACAGGCTTTGCCCGAGGTGAATATTCTGAGTTAACGGCCATGGGCGTGACTATGGTTAGAGGCGATATTGCCGATGAGGCTGCTGTTGTTGATGCAATGAAAGGCTGCGATCTGGTTTTTCATGTGGCTTCCAAGGCGGGTGTCTGGGGCAGCAAACAGAGCTACTTTTCACCAAATGTGGATGGCGCGGCCAATATCATCAGCGCTTGTCAGCAGCTTAAGATCAGCAAACTTATTTACACCAGTACGCCAAGTGTGACTTTTGCCGGTGAGGATGAATCCGGGATCGACGAGAGTGCGCCTTACGCCGCTAACTATTTAAATCATTATGGTGAGTCTAAGGCGGTTGCGGAGCAGATGGTGCTCGAGGCCAATAGCCAAGTATTGAAGACTCTGGCGTTGCGCCCTCATCTTATTTGGGGGCCAGAAGATCCTCATTTGGTGCCGCGTGTCATTGAGAGGGCAAAAGCCGGACGACTCAAGTTAGTCGGCAAAGAAGATAAATTGGTGGATACCATTTATGTGGACAATGCTGCATATGCTCATATCCTAGCCGCCGTTAACTTGTGCTGTGAGGATGCGTCGGCCGCGGGTAAGGCTTACTTCCTCAGTAATGACGAGCCAATCACCATGGCTGCCATGCTGAATAAGATTTTAGCCTGCGCTGACTTACCGGAAGTGACCAAGCGGGTTCCTGCTGGCCTAGCCTATGCCGTCGGTGTCGTGCTCGAAAGCGTCTATGGTGTCCTTGGTAAGACAGATGAGCCTATGATGACCCGTTTCGTGGCTAAGCAATTGTCTACTAGTCACTATTTCGATATTTCGGCCGCGAAAACAGATTTCGGATATTCTCCTATTATTAGCATTGACCAAGGGATGGTGAAACTGAGACAGTATCTTAAGTCTTAAATCAATCTAGCTTAGGCATGCAGAATGAACATGCCTAAGCGCTACCAAGGAAGAAACATGTTCGCTCCAAGTCGTCTGCTCTTATCTGTTTTGGTCTCACTCTCGTTGATTTTCTCTCTACTCTTACTAAGCTCTACGGCGCTAGCAACTGAGCTTTCGACTAACCCTTTTATTGGCAGTTGGCAGTTAGAATCGGGCAAGTATCTGGATGACAGAGGTGAATGGCAGGACTATAAAAACCTTAACTTGACAGCCATCAAGGTTATCTCGTCCTCTCATTTTAGCTTCACTACCATGAAAGAGATTGAGCAAGCTGATGGTAAGAAGAGGCAAGAGTTCTGGGCCGCAGGTTCGGGGCGCTATGAGTTCACCGATAGCCAATATATCGAGTATCCTCAACTTAATTCTTTCGGCGTAACGCCTGGAGAGTCATTTGCGTTTGAGTATCAGATGAAAGGCCAACAGCTGCATACCAAACGTATCGAGCAGGGCGTGCTTAAAGAAGTTGAGGTCTGGCAGAGGTTGGACTAATTATCTATTCGTTTTTCGAATGCTATTATCCATTATTATTCGTTTTTATAATCAGTTCTGTTTGGTTAAGCTCTTCTGATAAATTCTAACTAGGGTGAATGCTAATGCATTCTAAGTATCAGCTTTCGTTACAGACAGCGGCTTTTCTTTTTGGCGCTTCAGCATTAATCGCTGAGCAACTGGCGGTCGGGGTTGTGGTGATAGTGTTCGCTCGTTGCCTGTTTGCCTCACTCACTCTTACTGCCTTAGTGCCGTTTTTTAGACATCAGTTACTCTCGCCATTATCTGTCAATGAGATGCTCAAATTATCTGTGTCTGCCACTCTACTAGCACTGCACTGGTTCAGCTTCTTTATGGGAGTCAAGCTAGGAGGATTAGCCATAGGTACATTGGGCTTTGCCTGTTTCCCGGCTTTTGTGATCGTGTTTGAGGCGCTTTTCTTCAAAGAGAAAATTACGGCTCATGATGGGGTTATTATCCTGTTGATAGGTATTGGGATATGGCTAATCACACCAAACTTTGATTTGTCAGATGAATCAGCCCTAGGCATGCTGTGGGGGCTGGGATCCGGTGTGATCTACAGCATCATGATGCTTACCAACCGCTATCTGGTTGACGGGGTTAATCCTATGCAATCATCTTGGGTTCAATGCCTGGTTATTACTTTTCTGCTGTTGCCATTTTCCTTCGAAGGCATGTTAAATATCACCTTAGAAGAGTGCTTATTACTCGCTGTATTAGGTATCTTATGCACCGGCATTGCCTATACCTTGTTTATTTATGGCGTATCAGGCGTTAAGGCTAAAGTCGCCGCCACTGTTATTGCATTAGAGCCCATTTATGCCATCTTGTTAGCCTGGATTATTTTTTCTGAGCAGCCTTCTTTAGTTGTATTATCTGGTGGCTTTGCCATTATTCTTGCTGTAGTCATTTCGTCACAGAGACGTGTATTTAAGCAAGAAAAGACGGCTAGTATTTGAATAATTCTTTTTGGTTACTTCTATTTCAGTTGCTATGTAAACCATGTCGCAAAGAGAAATCATAATGAGTGAACTTAACCTTGAAATAAGCTGGCTCCACTCGTTCGTGACAGTCGCCAAGACTGGTTCTATGACGGAGACGGCAAAGATTCTGCACCGCTCACAATCTGCGATTAGCATGCATATCAAGAATATCGAAGACACTCTAGGGCGAGCCGTGTTTAGCCGTGAGTCGAGACGCTTGAGCCTGAATGCATCGGGGCAAGAGTTGCTGGTTCACGCGCAAAAAATTCTTTATGTTTATCGCAATTCTATGCGGGAACTTATGGGATCTGATGTCCAGGGACATATCAGCTTAGGTATTCCTGACGATTATGCCATGGCTTATCTGCCTGCCTTACTCAGCATATTTTCCGAGAAATACCCCTCTATAGAAATTACCTTATGCTGCGAGCCTTCGTCACAACTCATCCCTAAGATAGCAGCCAATGAACTGGATATTGCCGTCATCACACAAGATAAAGCCGATCGCGGGGAGTCTCTTTTTTCCGAAGAGCTGGTCTGGGTTGGCAAGCAATCTCAGCAGATTTGGAACCGGAGTCCGCTGCCCGTCGCCATGTATGAGTTTGGCAGTCAGGCTAGAGCTAAGATACTTGATAAACTCGAATCACTTAGCTTCGGGTATCGCATCGTCTACAACAGCCCTAATATTGCCGGTCAGTTGGCCGCCGTCGAGAGTGGCATGGCCATCGCGGTGTTAACAAGATGCAGCGTACCGGCGCATCTTCAAGTGCTAAACAATACTAGGTTGCCTAAATTACCGGCCCTAGATGTAGGTGTTATGACCAGCTCTTCAGTCACTAAAGGGTCTCTGGCGCACTTGCTCTATGATGAAATAGTGTTAACACTAAGGAAAGAAGCTTAGCTTTCGGTATTTGTTGATGGGGAAGTTACTCTAACTCATCTATAAGCATTCTTCTCCAGAATTGACTCTTCGGCTTTTAAAAATTAGAACTTCTAGATTAAGCCACCTGGATACCTTGCAGAAACAGAAAAAACTTATGACTTACAGTAGTTTGTTACTGAATTTATAAGCGGTTGTTTCTATAAGGATGTAGGTAAGATGCGGTATCGTGCTGTTAATGTGTTGAGTGTGGCCCTTCTGTGCTCCTCTCTAAGTTCTGTGATGCTCATTCCACAGGCCCAGGCTATTGAAAATAGCACGGTGTCCTTTTGGGGGCGTTCAAAGTCAGCCAGCAAGGCGCGGCAACTTACAGCTTACCTATCGATGTGCCTAATGCCCGCGGCTTAAAACCCAATTAAGACGCTCAGAGTTGTCAGGTGATACACAAAATACCAAGGAAAGTTTGATGACTAAAGTTCTATTTATCTTGATTGTATTTTTATTGGGGTGTGAGCTTGTTATTTTCCATTCCTGTATTTTGGTTAGCGGGAATAATATTTTCAGCTTTATGGCTTCACAATAACCTCTAGGCGGTTATGCACTGACATGTTGCCATAGTTGTTATGTAGTAAGTAAGGTTAGAATAATACTGATTGAAATCTGTTACCCAAGCTGCATAAGAAAAGCTTCACACTCCATGGCTGTGCACATTTCAGCCTATCTGAATTTTGTGTGTTGAGTGCTGAGTAACGATGATATAACTCGCTTTGGTGTACCAATAACAGCTCGAAGCGATTAATCAGTGTTTGAATCGCCTCGACTAACACTTGCTCTAGTCTAGCTAAGTTTTCATGGGTCTCCTTTATCCTTAGAGTAAATTCAGGTTTATCGGTTTTGAGGCTGGTCAATGTTTCTGAAACGAATTGACTCAAATGATAAAACTCATCAGAAGCAGTATTGAGCTCTCCAACCTCATCAATGTAACCATAAAGCAATCGCTCCGAACGTTCAGTTAAATAGTTAAATCGGGCATTAAGCAGGCATAATTGTTTTTGTGCCGCGCCTGCCTGAACGCACACGGCATCACTCAGTGATACTTCGGGGAGGGTGAGTAACTCATCAGTCTTTAATTCATCATGAGCTATTTTATAGAGCGACAATGTGTTCTTAGCCGCTAATAGAGTTTCTGCTGTGCCTTTGTTGATTAACGACTTAATTGACTGCTCTGTTTCTAATAATACATTTTGCATATTCCCTCCCTTTGTTCAGCTAGTAAGACTTGCTTTCCTTTCGTCGAGTAAGCTATCAAGAGGCTTAATCTATGTGTTACTAAATAGGCTTCATTTTGCCAACTATTTCTCTTGGTTGTGCATCCTATTTGTTATCGGGTTGTGTTTTATTGCTGCCGCCCCATAAAAACTCGGTGGAGCGGTGCAATAAAACGTTCTACGTCCAGACTTCATTTCATTACTGCATGACATAAGCGAGTTTGTTTGCTCTAGTGTTAGTTTCAAGGTTATTAGTCTTGACGTTGTGCAGCTGCCCATGTTGTTAGACTATGCCCAAGTACAAAGAGAGAGGCGGCAAATAATCCCGCATCTTTGAGTAAAAACTCGCCGAAGAAACTCAGTGTCGGAAAGCCTGCTTCGGTTGTGATACCAGGCAAAAAAATCATCATACTTAGGGTTACCGTAAATAGAGTGATTGAGAGTAGGCCGCCAATAGCGGACAAAGCAGGATTAACAAATCGCCCAATAATCAAGATACCGATAAGCACTTCCAGGCTTCCTAGAAAATCAACTAAACCTTGTTTAGAGAAAATGATATACATCCACGAGACTAAAGGGTTATTAGCTATCATGCCGTACATGCCTTCGGCCTGGCCAGAGGTGAATTTCATTCCCCCAAACCAAATATAAATAATTCCTAGCGTGATATAGATCAGGGGTAAGCCCGTCTTCTCAATTTTTTGGCCAAGGGTCGATAAGGTTTGCAGTTGGATGGTATTAACGTTCATGGTTCACTCCTGTGGCATGTGCCTGATTATATTTAGGGCTCTATGGCCCAACATGTGTTTGCTATGTACTTGGCGGCGATTATTCAGTTAGGCTGATTTTTGGAAAATCGATGTCAATCTCAAAAGCTTCATTGAAATAATTAGTGAAGGTGTTTAGCGCTATATGTGCTATGACCTCAACAAGTTGCTCTCGGTTAAATCCTGCAGCTTCTGTCGCTGCGAGTTGTTTCGTCGTGACACGGCCTTTTTGCTCTATCACCTGTCTAGCAAAACTCAATATGGTGTTTGTTTGGCTGTCTTCAGAGCGGGCATTTAAATTCGCTCTTATTTCTGCCTCTGACAAGCCGAGTTTTCCACCGATAAAAGCATGAGCTGATGCACAGTAGTGACAACCATTAGTCCCGGCGATAGTTAACGCGAGTTGCTCTGACAATTTTTTGCTTAAAACGCCTTTTTCAAGGGATCCCTTAAAATTTAAAAAACCTTCTAATGCACTGGAAGAGTTGGCTATTGCGCCAAATAAATTGATTTCGGCGCCCATCGCCTTTTTTAATGCTGTGAGCTGAGTTTGTGCCTGACCTGTCGCGGTATTAACAGTTAACGTAGTAATGCGTTGCATAATAAAATCCTTAATTAATTAAAGTTAAGCTACCTTCTAGTAGGTAGGTGTAATGGTTAAAATTTTTAGGGTTTCCCCTCCTTCTTAGCTAATAATATCCAAGCAGGCGTCACAGGTTTGCTTATATAACCCTTGCTGGTTACGGTTTAACATCAGCGCACCTTTAATCGCGCAGCAGATAATGACAGCTTGTTGCTCTGGTGCCCCATTAAAGCGAAACTCACCCGTTGTTAAGCCCTTTAGCAGCACACCACTGAGTATCTGTAATTCTAATTGAACCAGTTTATTTACTTGTTTTTGCAACTCTGCACTCAGGAGTTTCAAATCTGTTTGCATAGAAAATATTCCACACATGCCTCCAAGCTCAGCACAATCATCAAACACTGAAAAGTAACCTTGTAATTGTGCCCGGGCTGTTTTTTTCATCGATAATTGCTGTTGTAACTCACTGAGCGCATCACTTTTTTGCTGACAATAAGCAATCCCCAAATCCGCTTTGGTAGGAAAGTGATGATGTATACTGGCTTTCTTTATACCCAGCTTTTTGGATAAGTCAGCATAACTAAAACCATTAAAGCCATTTTGCTGAATTAATTCATCAGCGTACTGTAAAATATCTATGTATGTAGTGTTCATGCAATCAATGCTACCTACCAGTTGGTAGGGTGTCAAGGTTTGTTATATCAAAATACGCTGGCCATAACGTTGAGATATTTCAAATCAATGAGTTTCAGGCACTCAATCAATGGCTACTAGCAAACCAACTTAGCCGATCCATTACAGCTTTTAGTACGCCAAGTTGCCGCATGTTATCCAGAGTCTTAGGGCTAAACCGTTCAAGCCTGATAATAGCCGTGAGTATCAGCTGACATTCAAATATCGTGGAATCAGAGATATAATCAGGTCTATCAATAAAATGGCTATAATTATACCAGTCTTCCCAGCGGAAGCTGATTAGTAATAGATTTCTGTTCTCTAATTCTTTTTCAAAGTTTTTCTTATTACACAATAGTGATGAGCCAGATTTTTCTAAGCAGCTTCCAAATCTTTCGTGAATAAATGAAGTGTGTTGCAATAGAGGTTTGTTCATGTTTATTCTTTCTCCTATTTAATAAAGTAGCAATAACAAGCATTAGACAGTAAACAGAGACCTGTACAATCAAAATAAAATTTCAATAGTTATTTTTTGGGAATGGTTTTATGTATTCTCCGGTCTTTATATCTTGAAGTATGGTTAAATAATCGATTTGTAGTGATTAACACTGGGGGTTAAGGTGAAATTAAATATTCTCGTTCTCATTTATGTTATTCCACAGCTTTCTCTAGCTGATTGTCTAGTTAAAGTTGGAGTTGAAGATTTTTTCCCTCAATCTTATTTACATAGTAGCGGGCATTGGCAGGGGATGAATATTGAACTCGCAGAGGCCTTACTCGATACGATCAACTGCACTCCGGACTACATGACTATCCCTAGGAAAAGGGCTCTTCACCTGATGATGAATGGGGAAATAGATATGTTACTCAATGTTTCTATCACTGAAGAGAGAAAGCAAGGGATGTATTTTATTGGGCCTCAGCAGAATGAGGCCATCGTACTTGGCATAGATGAAAATTCAAAATTTTCGATAAGCTCAATAGATGACCTCACCCATTTAGGTGGATTAATTTCCATTCAACGTGGTGCTCACTATGGGGATGAATTTTCTCTAAAGCTAGAAAATGAGCCAGATTTTTCTCATTATTTTGTCACTGTAAATGGCAATAAGGATAAAATAAAACTCCTAAATTTAGGCAGAACAATAGGCTTCTTGGAAGAGTATTATCAGTTGCGCCACGCCATTGCTATTCATCCTGAATACAAGAATGTTAAGATACATCCATTTGTTATTCATACAAACTTGGTTTACTTTGCCTTTAGTAAAAAATCAATTAAACCTGATGTTTACCTGAGTTTGAAGATAGGTTTTGAGAAGGCGAAAGAAAGTGGGAGCTTTCTAAAAATAATAAATAAGTACAACCGAGTTGATGTTCCTATAGAGGGAGAACCTACAGGGGATTTTAAATAATATTACGCCACTAACAAGTATTAATGGGTGCAATCCTTTTAAATAGGAAGTTTAATATGTCTGAGGTCAATATTTAAATGTCATTTTAGTGAACAGAAAAGACCATTACTCTTATTATTTTTCAGCGTTAATAAATACAAGTGTTTTTTGAGCTAGTCGCGGCCATAGATGGGCTAAATAATCAGTAATTGAGGATGCCAGCATGAAAGAGAAAGTTGAATTTATCAGTAATGGTCAGACATTAGTCGGTTTATTAGAGCAACCAGCTGGTAATGTTAGTGCTTTTGCCTTATTTGCCCACTGCTTTACTTGTGGCAAAGATATCGTTGCCGCCTCAAGAATATCTCGGGCTTTAATGGAGAAAGGTATAGGTACACTTAGGTTTGATTTTACTGGACTTGGTAGCAGTGATGGTGATTTTGCTAATACCAATTTCTCCTCAAACCTTGACGATCTCAAAGCAGCAGCGGATTTTTTGAGACGAGAGTACGATGCGCCGCAGCTATTAATTGGTCATAGTTTAGGTGGTGCCGCGATGCTGTCAATCGCCGATGATATTCCAGAGTGTAAGGCTGTTGTTACTATAGGTGCGCCTTCAACTGCCGACCATGTGATCCATAACTTTTCCGGTTCAATTGACGAAATCAACACCGAAGGGTTAGCTCATGTGACCTTGGGGCCGCATACATTTACCATTAAAAAACAATTTCTAGATGATTTAGACTTGCATGCTAAAAAAGGTTTTACCCTAACAAAAAAAGCCTTGTTGGTTATGCATTCTCCAGTGGATACCACAGTGTCTATTGCTCAGGCCGAGAAGGTATACTTTCAGGCAAGACACCCTAAAAGTTTTATCAGCTTGGACACTGCAGATCACCTAATAACACGCAAAGAAGATGCAGAATATGTAGCGATAAACATAGCCAGCTGGAGTAGTCGATATTTATGCTTCTCTACGGCTCATAAATAGGGCTAGGAGTTGGTCATGACTGGGTTAAACGGTTAAAGAACCGTTTATTTGTAGAACAGCCCATCGATTGAGAAAAATACGACTTAAATTCAAGCTCTGAAATACAAAACTGTAAACATTGAAGCACTGATCCTTTCTTTTCCTACCCTTAGGAAACAAATAAAAAATATTTTTATCAGATAGTTATGGTTGTTTTACATTGGCTCAGTTAAGTCATCGAACACCATCAATTATTATGTCATTAGACATGTCAAGGAAAGAGAATGAAATTAATTACTGCTTCAACATTGGTTATAGCCCTATTGAGTGCAAATGCAATGGCTGCACAGGATAATGCATACCAGCATGAAGCTAGCGTGGGTTATCTTACCAATTCAGATGAAATGGGTGACGGCATTTTGGGTGTTAATTATCGATACTATGCCAATCCTGTCGCACAAAATACTAGCCCTTATGCGCTAAACGGTTTTCTTGCCCAGGAATCTAATATTGGAGCGCATTATGCTAATTTTGATGCTCTGGACCTTGATACCGTAGGCGTTGATGGTACTTATGTCTTCGATTCTAATTGGTTTGTGGGTCTAAACTATCAACGTAGTAGTATTGGTAATGTGGATCTCAACACTTATGGCGTTGAGCTTGGTTATTATGTTAATGAGCAGACATCTTTTTCAGCTTTTTTTGATGGTGGTACAGATGATAATGCAGAGGAAAACTACGGCTTAAATATTCGTCGTTATTTAGAGCTAGACTCAACACCTGGAATTGATCTGTCGGCGGGCTGGGTACATGCCAATTCGGAGAATAACTATAACTTAGGCGCTGACTGGTATGTAACGAACTCATGGTCCGTTGGATCTGGATATACACGCGATGCTGAAGATGGTGACTTCGACATTAGAACCGCTTATTGGTTACGTATTTCTGATGATTTCTCTGCTAATTTCGCAATATCAAAAATCATTAACGAAGATATCGACGGTGTCGGTTTAGGTATTACGCTCACTGGTCGATTCTAAAGGCTTATTTATAGTCGATTCACTTATCTTGTTTGTGTCTTAATGGTTTCAATCATTGGGTGAGATTTGTTTTCTGCATGTCTACACTTAAGAAACATGCTTAGGTTTAGCTTGGGCTATTCTTGATGTGAGTCAGTAGTGCGGCTCTCATCAACATGCTTGTCTTGGATGTTTTTTAGCTCTATTCCGTCCGAATAGAGCTTTTTTTTTGTGAAAAATTGAGACTGAGAACGGTGGGAGACTTATATTTTCATTCTGTATCAGCACGCGATGAGTTTAGGCTTTAACCTTTCAGGCAGTTCAAATTCTTTAATTTCATCTGTGATGGGACAAGTGAATTTAAGATAGCAAGAGGTGAGCTGCAGATTCAATTCACCTTCTTTCGCTACGCCGTGGAGTCTGTCTCCTACGACCGGATATCCAATAGATGCCATATGAATACGGATTTGGTGCTTACGTCCCGACTCAATTTTCACCTGTACTAAAGAGCGTTTTTTCTCTTCATCAAAGGCTAACAATCTAGCGTGTGAACGGGCTGCTTTGTTATCCACATCTGTCGCTATGGTGACTGACTCCAGATTTCCCGAGTTAAATTGACCTTCTACTATTACCTGATAGTACTTATCGAGTTGCCTTAGCTCAAAGAGCTTAGCCAGGGCCGCGGTGGTTTTTTTGCTGTGACCGATAAGAACCAAGCCTGTCGCGGCTCTATCTAGCCTATGAATGATAAATGCCGGACGATCGGGGGCGAGGTGAATCTCGGCGTAGCGGTTAATAGTGGTGTGATCGCCCCATTTAGACCCCTGACACAACATGCCATAGGGCTTGTACCAGATACTGTATTGACCCCCATCGAATATCAATTCGGCTGCATCGACACTGTGTGCTAACACTTGCGGGTTGTAATACAGATGTAGCTCATCGCCAAGCTTTAAAGTCCGTTTAGCACGGCGAAGTCTCTGGGTCTGTTTGCCTCGTGTAAGCCAAACGGCTCCCTTGTTCATCGCCTGCTTTATCTGTTGCTTAGACAGTTTTGTCTCTGCTGCCAATAATGAAGCAGCATCAAGTTCGAGGTTATTAATGGTCAAGTGGGATTCGAGCACATTTTGAGTGACTTGGGGCATAAAATATAGGCATAGCTGATAGTGTTAGACGCTATTTTACATCATTTGATAATGAAATCTGCTGATTATTGTGCCCAATCACTACTGGTGTTATTTCAACATATGGCTTTAGTATTCATATTGATTAAAGATACGCCTATGATGATCAATATCATGCCGAAAATGGTGTCCATATTGGGTATATCTCCTCTTATTGCTCCGATAAGTGCGATCAGCACTATTCCAGCTCCACACCAAATAGCATAAACCACGGCAGTAGGAATATTGGCTGTCGCTAATGAGAGGAAATAGAATGCACTGGCATAACCTATAGCGCACCCAAGGGAAGGCAATATCCGGGTAAAGCCCAATGTAACCGGGAGTAAGGTGGTAGCAATGACTTCTGAAATGATAGCGATACTTAAATAGAAGTAACTGTTCATTTTTAATCTCTGGGGGTCAATGTAGGCTTTAGAAGTGGCTCTATGAGTTTAAAAAAACGGCCCTGACAAACTCAGGGCCAAAATAAAACCATAAAGGAGAAGCTAAGACGAATAATGCCTCTGCAGGGCAAGCCTACTTAGGTTAAAACCATCAGGATTTAGTTAAGTAGGGTTGACGACTTCGGAGGGGATAATGCCCTATGCACGTCTATTAGGCATCATTAAGGATTTTGATTAAGCTTGGTAGTTTTCATTAATCATTTTTTAAAGTGCAAATTTGCTTGTTCTCTATAGATGCTAGGTTTAGGGTTAATGATAACTATTTCCAGCTGCTGACGGTAATTTAGGCCAGGCGGCACAATCTATACCAGGTGAAGTGAATTATGGATACACAGTTAAAGTTTAGGGTTAAACATTGGCTTGATTATGATCCAGATCCCCGTACTCGACAGGAACTGCAGGCGCTCATAGATACTGGCAATGAAGCTGAGTTACAGCAACGTTTTTCGGGTCGACTCGCATTCGGTACCGCCGGGCTAAGAGGCGTCGTCGAAGCGGGCCCCATGGGGATGAATCGCTTGGTAGTACAGCAGACATCGGCAGGGCTTGGAGCCTATCTTAAGCAACAGGTTAGCGATGTCGACACTCGTGGTGTGGTCATCGGATACGATGGACGCCACGATTCAAAGCAGTTTGCCCATGATGCGGCGGGCGTACTCACTGCCATGGGAATCAAAGTCTATTTGACCTGTAAGGTAGCGCCGACTCCTTTAGTGGCATTCGGGGTTAATCATCTCGATGCGGCGGCAGGAATAGTGGTGACCGCGAGTCATAACCCACCTCAGTACAATGGTTATAAGGTGTACTGGGGCAACGGGGCACAGATCATCCCGCCTCACGACTCAGGTATTGCGGCGTGTATCGATAAGGCGGCGACAGAGTCAATCCATTTATTGGATCTCGAATCTGCCAGGGCCAATGGTAAGCTAGTCGTGTTGGAAGATGATTTCTATCAAAGTTATCGTCAAGGGATCAAGGATGCATCTGTGCTGCAAAACCACACTCAGCCTGAGCGGGTAAGCCTGTCTTACACCGCCATGCATGGTGTCGGCGCGGAGATGGCCGAGACTGTACTGGCCGATGCTGGCGTGACTCAGGTCTATTCTGTGGCCGCTCAACGTGAGCCCAATGGTGACTTTCCTACGGTGAATTTCCCTAACCCCGAAGAGAAAGGGGCTATGGATCTTGTGATAGCCGAGGCGAAGAAGCACGGCGCCATGTTGGCTTGTGCTAACGATCCCGATGCCGATCGTTTTGCGGTTGCCGTTCGTACAAAGGCCGGTGATTATCAAATGTTAACCGGTGACCAAGTGGGTGTGCTGTTTGGCCATTACTTGATGACTCACGCCGCTAAAAATCAACGTCTGACCTGCACAACTATCGTGTCTTCAAGCCTATTATCGAAAGTGGCGGCGAGTATGGATGCGACCTGTTTGACGACACTGACAGGCTTTAAGTGGCTGACTAATGTCGGCATGGCGGAGCAAACTGAGGATAACCAATGCCTGTTTGCCTATGAAGAAGCCTTAGGTTACATGGTTGGCTCTATGGTGTGGGATAAAGACGGTCTATCTGCGCTGGTGGCGTTTGCTCAGTTAACTGCTGAGCTTGCCAGTCAAGGCAAGACCATATGGGACAGATTAGAAGCCATCTATCGTGAGCATGGGTTTCACCTCAATGCACAGGTGAGCATAGCGCTTAAGCCCACTACGCCTAATATTGGCGCATATCTACGTAAGGAGCTACCGAGTGTGATTGCCACAAAGCAGGTATTGAGCACAGATGATATCAGTTGTGGTTTGCGAACCTTTAAAGACGGCACCACTGAAGTTATCGATCTACCTGCCAGTGATGTGCTTATTTTTAAGCTGGAAGGAGGGGGACGTGTCATCGTCAGGCCGTCAGGCACAGAGCCCAAGATTAAGTGTTACTACGAAGTGGTCGCGAACATGACGAGTGATGACAGTTTAGATAGCGTTCAGATCCGTGCTCAAGCAGAGATGGATACCTTTATCTTGGCTCATCAGGCATCTTTACCTCAATAATCGCTATTGATATAAGGCGTTTTACGTTTTCTTTTCTGAGCCTAGCAACTGTGAATAGTCGCTAGGCTCAGAAATAATTGGGAGTTGGTTGCTAGGTAAATGCTATGGGCTTATGTCGGTGGTGGAGCGGGAAGGTACAAACCAAGGGACAATTTTTTCAGGAACGATTATTTGTTGATCTGTTTTGGGATTGCGTTTAATCCCCGAGGGACGGATATTATACTTTATGACCCCAAAACCTCGAATTTCAATTCTCTGTTGTGCCCTGATTGATTCAATGAAAAAGTCTCGTGTTGCCTCTACTATCAGCATGGCATCTCTCTGGGGAATGGAGAATTCATGGCTTAAACGCTGAGCCAAATCTATGAGGTGGATTTTCACGTTCATGTTTCCTCCGGTGTCTGTGCGAGATTAGGACGAAATTTAAACGTTAATCGACTTCTGGCGGCTATGATCACATCTTCGCCCGTTTTGGGGTTTCTTCCCGGTCTAGCCGCTTTATGAGATTGCTGGATATTCCCTAGGTTTTTCAAACTAACGATATAGCCTGACTTCGCTATTTCAACTATGTCGTTAAGTAAAAAATCAGTCATCTCTTTTAGCTGTTCGGCTCGATATTTTGATAAGTCTTGCTTTACTCGGACCACAAGATCTTTTTTTGTTTTTGTCATTTGATTTATCGTCATAAGAGTTTGTAATCATAAAATAGGCAAGGATTGCGCAGTCAGTAGGGAATAACATACTCGCTATCTGTTGAAAAAAGGCTCTAAACAGAGAGAGTAAAGAGCATTAAACAGCAACAGGGTGAGATTTCTTAAGAATCTCTGGGTATATTTATAGTCGAAACAGTGGCCTTTATTGTTTCTTTAGCGTTTCGGGCTGAGGTTTTCATTATGCCTTTTGTGGCCATGAATGTTTAAACGTTAGTCCATTTTATCTGGAACTCAATTTCCTCTTCGTCTCCCTCACGTTCATGCTCTATGTTGTACTTTGCACGCACTGGCACATAGATACGCTCGCCGGCGATCTGAATCTCAAACTTACTCTCGCTTTCCAATGAATCAGCCAGTCGGCGAAGTTTAGCCACGAACTCTGCCTTTGGGTAATCCTTCTCTATGTCTCTATCTGCTTTATTCGTCATGTGTATTCCTTCATTGAGAGTGAGAAATTGTCCAATATCACTTTACTTAAAAATGGGCTGGTTTCCTCTTATTTTAGGGAAAATAAATTATTTCTAGATCCATGCTTGACCCTCCACTAAGGGGAGGGATTATCCTGCTGTTATTGAAAACGAGGAGGCTAGTTGGCAAACTTTATAGCCCTCGTGAACAGCAAATTATTAGCCCTTATTTATAATTAATCGAACCTAAATTGTGGAGTTAAACATGAAATTATTGATCAGCGCAGCCCTATCAGCCATCTTAGTACTCTCTTCTGCATCCGCCTTTGCCGAGACTCCAGATTTCTCAAAAACAGCTGCTGCGCAATCTAGCTATGATTTTTCAAATAATCAGCCTGCCAAGGGAAATAATGTGCAACAGAGCTCGGCACAGCACGATTTTTCCAAGACTGCGGCAGCGAGTCGCCAGTATGACTTCTTAAACAATCAAGTTGCCGAGAAGAAAGCACATCACCTTCTTGCTTCCACACAACATGATTTTTCGACAACAGCGGCAATAAAGCAGGTTTGTTAATTCAGTGAGCTGTCACTGTTTCAGGTGAAAAGCCAAGCGTGTCTTGGCTTTTTGTTTAAGAACCTTTGTTCTCCCTGAATGCGGGTCATATTTTCAGAGTAGACACCTTAGAGAAAAGCTCGACAACAGAAATAGTACTCACATCTAGTTCATGCGATTTATCACTTTATTGCTCAAAGTGTCGTTTTTATTCAATCTTATATTCCGGCCATCTCGTACTATTTTCCTATCGAAAGCGAGTTCCCTCGTTAGTTTTTCAAATACATTTGTTAGGTACAGAGCCATGTTAGAAATTAAAAAAATTGTGTCATTAAGCGAGATCTGTAAACTAAAACTGCAATATTTTTCGCTATCAAGGGCCCCACTCGATGGCATGTGGCATTTCGGTTTTGTCCCCATGTCTGACCATTTTGCTTTTTACGAGAATAATCGCCTAGTAGGTTTCTGCTGCATTAATGGTGAAGGCTATATGTTGCAATTTTATCTATCTCCAACAGCGAAAACCAAAGCTACAGAATTGTTTACTTTGATTGCGAAAGAAAATATTTCTGAATTTGGGAAAGTACTTGGGGCATTCGTGAGTACTGCAGAGACCGATTATTTATCACTTTGTTTAGATAACACGTCTTCAGTTAAGGTCAATGCTTTAATGTATCAGCACAATAAGGTACAGAATATTGAGACCATAGAACCGTTGGGAATGACATTAGCGTATCAGGAACAACTTAATGATTTCGTTGGCTTTGCAGCGACCAATATTGGTGCGCCAGAACAATGGTTGTCGGCATATTTTGGTAACTTGATTCAGCGCCAAGAGCTATGGGGCTACTGGTATGAAGGCACATTATTAGCAACTGGTGAGTGCCGGTTATTCGATGATTATCAGACTGACTATGCGGATCTAGGTATGATAGTTGCTGAATCTGAGCGAGGTAAAGGTGTTGCGACTCGTGTTCTTTATCACTTAATTAATCAGGCTTCAAAGCAAGGGTTAATACCGATTTGTTCGACAGAAAGTAGCAATATTGCTGCTCAAAAAGCCATTTTCCGTGCAGGATTTATCTCCTCAAACCGAATAATTCAGTGTGAATTTACCTAGGGTTAATGAAGGATTCCTATAGCTTCATTCCTATTTAGGGATGAAGCTATTTGCCTTAAATGAGTAAGCTAACTGTAATTAGTCATGGTTTAGCATATAGTAACAATGTAATCCAAGATGATGGTTATAGACTACAATGATCAACTGGCTTCAGGCGCCCAAGTCTCAAGACGTCGCCAAATATATTGAGTGTTATTGGCTTATTGAAAAATGCCCTAGTGTAGAAAGTTATCAATATCCCAAGTTAAACCCAGATCCATCGGCTCACTTAATCATATCCCCAAGCAACCAAGCCTATGATTATGGTATGGACCTTGGCACAGTTGATGGCCATGGTAGTCATTTGTTGTTTCCTCATCTGCAAACTTTTCAGCTCGATCACTCAAAACCATTTATTCATTTAGGAGTCAAATTTCGTGTTGGCGCATTGTACTCCCTTGGTTTTCCACTCTATTCCCATTCGATGTTAGATGTTATTGAAGAAATTAATCTTGCTAACTTATTTTATTCAAATGAGTCAAATGTAAATGAACTTGATGAAAATAAACTTATAGAAGTGGCAAGAAGTGATTCTGAACTATGTCGTAATCAATTAGATACTTTATTTTTGCCTTGGCTTGGGAACTGCAAAGAGGATCAGCATAGCAGGCTTACTCGAAAAGTACTTCAGTTACTGGACGCATCTCCAATCTCTAAACTTGGCAATATGCTTTTTTGTTCTCAAAGAACTTTAGAGAGAAGCTTTAGTCGGGTAACAGGCCTAACATTGAAACAATGTCAGACGATGAACAAGTTAGAGGAGATGCTGGAATATCTTTATCAACGTAGTGCTAATGAAATTGATTGGGTTGAAGTCGCTTTTGAGTTTGGGTTTAGCGATCAGCCTCATCTTATTCGTCACTTGAAAAAGCAGATAGGTTTAACACCAAAAAGTTACGCTAATGAGAGGGGCTTAACCATAGATGTTTATGGTGGTGTTCGTTCTTCCTTAGCCAAGACTTCAACTATTGCTATTCCAACGAACTGACTTATTTAATACGCTAGCCATACAGTTGGTTTTAAATGAGCTATTTAGTATTTCGCCTTTTTTCAAGAAGTTGCACTTATTTCTGGAGTGGCAGGCACATCAGGGAATCTAAATAGGAAAATGAATCTAGTTAAAAATGTAATCAAGCTTTATTTCAACCTTTCTCTACTTTGTTAACGAAATTAGGTACTAGATGTTATTATCTGATATCTCATATTTGTATGACATTGGATAACAGTTGTTGCAGGTTAGAAGCTTACTACTTTCACTATCGCTTACCTTTATGGCTTTGACAATTGCTGAAGCTCAGGGTCAAGCTCTGGAACCTGTTCTGATGCAATCTCGAACTCAAGTGAATAAGCCTGTTGTGGCGAGCAATGCTGGACTATCTCTTGAGCAAGAAGCTATGGATCCAGAACCTACTGAACAAGACGCCGATGCACAAGAAGATGTAGAGCCAGTAAAAGAGAAAGCCTCACTCGATAAGGCTGAAGAGGCTCTTGATCCCTGTTTAACCCACTCGGCAGATAATACCGCTTTCGATCAAGCCTTTGATTATCTCAATACTAAGTTTTGTCAGCCGGCTATCTGGTTCGACAGCTTTTTTGTCGATGATCGTACTCAGGAAGATGCTCGGGCCGGGACCTTAGTTCGCTGGACTAATGATTTCTCTTATTACTTCAAGGAAGGGTTCAAATATAGGGCAAACCTCAATGCCAGGTTCAATCTTCCCGGGGTCAACCAGAAGCTTAAAGTGATCATCGACTCTCAAGGGGAGGACGATCCGTTCGCTTTCCTAAAAGGGCCCGATGATGAGGGGGAACGGGATATCGGGCTTAGATATGATTGGTATGCTAAGGACAGAGTGAGTTTCAATATTAAGGCCAACTTTAAACCTAAGTTAGAGGCGAGGTGGCGCTATACCTATCCCATCTCCCAGGGCACCATTACTCGACTCACGCAGAAAATCTATCAAGAGAAGAAGGTGACCGGAGAGTCTACCGAGTTCGATATTGAGCATTCCTTCGATGAAGATTTTTTATTGCGTTGGAGCGTGGTCGCTCAGTATGAAAATCGTGATAATGGCTGGGAGTTTGGCAGCAGTGTTAACCTTTACCATTACATCAGTAGTAAGCAAGCACTTAACTATATTGCCAGTATCTATGGTGTCGATACGCCTTATCATTATGTGGAGAATGCCAGAATCGCCATCACCTATCGGCAAAATTTCGCCAGGGACTGGTTATTCTTCGAAATTACCCCCGAGTATAACTGGAGTAAAGAGATCGACACAGACAGGTTAGATCAAGCCATTATCACCTTTCGATTAGAAGTAATGTTTCAGAACATCTGATCTATTGTATCTATTTTGTTTAATACTTATCCGGCTTTGGGTTGGTTGTTGTTTTTACTGTGATTAATTGATCTTATAGTGATCTACTATTGGCCTTTACATAGTATGCCACCCTATATTGAAACAGTTTGTATCCACCTCGTGCTAATCTCACGCCAATCTTTTAGCAGTAGTATAAAAATAGAGACTTTAAAATACTATTCGCTTCTTATTTTAATTATATAAATTCATGAGGTTATGGAATATGTTGCGTATTCGATCGAGTTTACTAGTCATCATTTTTACACTGGTTATTCCTATTGGATTTATCGATGCTGCTCCCTTACAGCCAGTAGATAAGAATGATGCACTTTGGTATCCGAAAACTGATCTGACACTGCATCCCAGAGTTAAGCCATATGTGTTAGAGAATGGTATGAGATACATACTAATTCAAAGTCAATCTCCGAAAGATGAGGTGGAAATCCGGCTGCATATCCGTGCAGGGTCAGCATTGGAAAAAGGCCCGCAGCCAGGTGTGGCACATTTTTTGGAACATATGGCATTTAATGGGTCTAAAAATATTCCTGAAGGTGAAATGATCACTATGTTGCAAAGGGATGGGCTCGCTTTCGGTGCTCATACCAATGCGTTCACCGATTTTACGCAGACGGTTTATCAGTTGTCACTGCCTAGCGCTGAAGAAGAGCTTATTGAAAAAGCTTTATTTATTATGAGGGAAACCAGTAGTAACCTGACGATTGATAAAGCTGCGGTTGCAAGAGAAAGAGGGGTATTAAACGCTGAGGTTAGAGGCAAGCAGGGGCCTGAATTTAACAGTTTTCTTGATTGGATTCGGTTTGCCTATCCGGGGACTGATTACATCAACAAGATCCCGGTTGGTTCATCTCAAGGTATTAAGTCTGTTACTCAAGATATTCTGGTGGAGTTTTATCACAGGTATTACACACCAAAGCGTACAACATTGATTGTTACAGGAGACTTTAACCCTGAACGGGTCAAAAAAGCGATTCAAAAGCAGTTCTCAGATTGGACGGCGGATGAAAGCCTCGATGAACCGGACTTTGGGAAATTGGTCGTCAATACTGAAATTAGTACCCATGCTTTTATCGATAAGAGTATCGATAGTCGTATCTCCATTAATGTGATCACACCAGCTAAAGTTGAGCCAGATAGTCGTAAAAAACGTCTTGGTGATCTGTTAACTTATCTTGCTAATACTGCCCTGTCTATTCGACTCAATGATATTGCTATTAACAGCGATAACTTGATGACGGGAGCTGCGGCCTATCAAGAGCGTTCGGAACTGGCAACCATTAGTAGTGTTTCAAGTTATATCGATGCAGAGCAATGGCCATCAGCACTTGAGTTGATTGAGCAAAGCTTAGGTCAAACCTTAGAGTTTGGTTTTACGCAAAAGGAGATAGATCGGTTAGTGGCAAGCTTTGAAGCTGATTTGAAACTGGCTGTCCAATCTGAAGAGACTGTTCCGAATTATGTTATTGCGGACTCGGTGACTCAAGCTGTTGAAAATCGAGAATCAGTGTTGTCGGCGAAGGATAATTTAGCGTTCTTTCAAAAGAACATTGTGGGTATTAAAGCGGAACAGGTCGCTGAGCATTTTAGACTGTTATGGTCAGGGGCTGCTCCCAGTGTTTATCTCACAAGCAATATTGAAATTGAAGATGCAGAAGCAGCAATATTAAAGGTATATAACCAAAGCTTAAATACTCAAGTTTATCCCTTGGAGGCACGTGAAGAAGTCGAGTTTCAATACGTAAACTTTGGTGATAAAGGGAAAGTTGTATCTGAAAAAACAAATAAAGTGAGTGGAATAAAATCTGTCCAGTTCAACAACGGTGTTGTAGTAAACGTAAAGCAAACAGAGTTTGATAAGGGACAGGTGTTTATCTCTTTACGTGTTGGTCATGGCCTTGAGGATTTTCCTGCTGACAAAGATGGGTTAATTAATCTTTTTGAGTATGGTTACCAGTCAGGTGGGTTGAAAAAACACACATTCGATGAGCTGCATAATATCTTTCTCGATAAGAATGTCTCAATGGCTTTAGGCGTCGGGTTAGACAGTTTAGGTGGAACTTACAGTACGACGCCTGATGAATTAAAGCTGCAGCTGCAAGTATTGACTGCACTCTTGACGGAACAGGCTTATCGTTCGGAAGGGGAATCTTTTTTTAGACATGAGATCAAAGTCAGTGAGCAAATGGCTAGCTCCAGTCCAGAACATGTGATTGATACACAATTCATGCGCACTTTATATGGTGAGGATAAGCGTTTTGGGCTTGGACCCTTATCTGAGATTCAGCAGCGCACATTTGCTGAACTTAGACCTGTTATCGAACGGATCATGAAGAATGGGCCGATTGAAATTGCGATTGTGGGTGATATCAATAATCAAAAAGCAATTTCAGCGGTAGCTGAAACATTTGGCGCTTTGCCACAGCGGTTTAAGCTCCCAAGTCACCATTATCTAAAGGGAATAGATTTTCCTGAGCCCCAAACTGTTATCTTGTTTCATCGAGGGGGGGTGGACACCGCGTTGCTAAACACCTATTGGAAAACTGATGACGATCGTGATGTGAAGAGCATGCGCAGATTGCAACTTCTGCAAGAGATACTCACATTAAAGTTGACGAAAAAGCTAAGAGAGTCAATGGGCGTTTCTTATTCTCCCTATGCATTTAGCACTAATTCAGATTCTCTGGATGGTTACGGTTTCATTGGTATGAGCAGTAACATAAAGCTTGGTGATATAGATAAAGTTGAGGCGGCTTATAAACTGATAACTGACGAGGTGAAGAAAGAGGGCGCAATTACAGATGATGAGTTATTAAGAGCCAGAGCTCCTATCATTAAAGATGTTAAAAATGCAGTGAATAGTAACTGGTTTTGGTTAGACTTGGCTAGCCAAGCTTATAGCGCCCCGGCTCGTTTTGATCGATTTAATCAATTTACACAAGAGTTGAGTGCCGTGACTGTGGCCGATATCACTCAAACTGCAAACCGGTACCTAGTTCAGGAAAGAGAAGTGATTGTTAAGGTTCTTCCTGAGAAAATATCTAATAGTGTTATAAAGCAATAAATTTGTCCTGTCTGAAAGCCTACTGACACTATGCTGTCAGTAGGCCTGGTTTATCCTTGTTTCGTCGCTAAGGGAGAAGCACTCATGTTGAGTGTGAACTTAGTAATTGAAAGGAGTTCAATATGTTACATCAAGCACCGCTAGTCTGGGGCGAAATAGCCGTCGAAAACATGGATAGAGCCGTTGAGTTTTATGGCAAGCATTTTGGTGTCAGTTTTAGACGCGAAGTCATGAACGATATGGAGATGGCGATTCTAGAAACTGAGGATAAGGAAGCGGCCAGTATTGGCTTGGTTAAACATGAGATGATGAAGCCGTCGGCCCATGGTAGTGTGCTTTATCTGCACTTGAGTGAGAAACTGTCTCCTCTGGTTGAGAGTATTACCCAAGCTGGCGTAAAAGTGCTCCTTCCTGTCATGCCTATCAAAGAAGGCGAGTGCGGTTTCATCGCGTTATTCGAAGATAGCGAAGGCAATACTGTCGGCCTGTGGTCAAAAGATAAATAGTGGCTAGTTGTAGGTTGGGAGTGGGTGGGCCGGATTAGTTCCGGCTCATGCTTGGTATTACTTGAGTGAGTAAAATGGCTTTAGGCTAAAGGAAAGCAGATGACTGTGATAAAGGAAGATGTGGTTTCGCCGGTTTTGGTAACCCAAGAGGTGATTGAGTTAAGGGGACTGGCGGTAAGAACATCAAATCGTGCCGAGCAAGTTGCCGATACTCAGAAAATTGGGCCGCTTTGGCAGCAGTTTATAAGCTTATCTGATGTTCAGAGCAATATGAGTTCGCCAGTTTATGGCAGTTATTACGACTATGAATCCGATCATAATGGTGAGTTCTCTGTTCTCGCGGGATTAGTGGTAGGGTTAACTAAAGTGGGAGCCGATAATTCGGAGCTGACTGGACTGACGTTAGCCGCCGGAGAATACCTGCGTTTTAGTGCTATTGGTGAGATGCCTGCTGTGGTGATCAGTCTTTGGGGTCAGGTATGGCATTATTTTAATGATGAAAATTGCCAATTTGAGCGGAGTTATAGCACAGATTATGAGTGCTACACCTCCAATGACGGTGTAGATATTTACATTGGCATCAAGCTTAGATAGCCTTAATTTCGTACCAAAGAGTGTGCTAAGTCAATCGGGCTTGGCACTTTTTGTTTTGTTAGAGATATGTTTTGCAGAGCCAGTGTTTTAGAGCTGGATGTCATCTGTTTGATGTTCAATATTGAGGTGACTCATGCGCCGAGCCGACAGATTATTTCAGCTAGTTCAACTACTGCGTCATCGCCGTTTAACGACGGCCAAAGAGCTGGCTGAGAGGCTGGAAGTGTCGACCCGAACCATATATCGCGATGTGCAAGATCTCTGTCTCAGTGGTATCCCTATCGAAGGCGAGGCCGGTGTCGGTTACCTGCTGCGCCATGAGGTCAATGTCCCACCTTTGATGTTCAATGAAGCCGAGCTTGAAGCGATTCAAGTCGGCATGCGTATGGTACAAGCCTGGGGCGGTAAAGAGCTCTCCAGCGCCGCCAAGCAGGCGATGATCAAGGTTGAAGCAGTCTTACCTGCACGTTTGCAGGATTATCAGTCCCTGATGTTTGCTCCGGACTTTTATATCGACACCGATGAGTTTAAATTTCTCGATGTGTTGAGAATTGCATCCAGATTACGGGAATACCTGTCGATGGAATATCGGGATGTCAAAGAGGCTAATACTCAGCGAGAGATCCGCCCTCTGGCCATCTATTTTTGGAAGGGAACCTGGACCTTGCTCGCCTGGTGTGAACTCAGAGATGATTTTCGTAACTTCAGGGTCGATAGGATCACCGGACTCACCAATTTAGGCCGGCACTTTTCAGTGACGCCCGGTGAGGAGATGCAGGACTATATCGAGGCGATGGAGGCTAAGTACGGTTACAATTAGGACGCAATAGTGTCCATAAATATTAGCCTAGTACAGGACGCATAAAATTACGCTCATATCTTAAAATGAATTTATGTTTTTTGGCGAAGTCAAATGCAGCGAGACAATCAGCATCTTTGGCTGAATCATTCCGATAGATTTCGTAAACAGCCAAACTAGGAAAAGAGAATAAGGCTATAGCGATATCATTTGCTCCCTCGCCAGGCAGAAAGTAGCCATGATGTTGGCCACCAAACTTTTCAACTAGCGGTATCCAGAGTTTGGCATAGTGTTCAAACTCCTCAATCATTTCCGGGTTTATTACGTATCTAACATGACAAGTGACCTGCATTCTTGGGTGTTCCAAATTTTCGTTCGAAGTCATTTTTATTCCTTTACCCTAGTGAATAACGAAGAAGAGCCCCATGCTCAGTACTGTGGTTAACAGTACGCTGCGTGTGGTATATGCCAAAAATGCGGCTAAGATTGCGCATATCAAATAGCTGTTATCTAAACTCAAATCTAACTGATTTTCTCGAATAAAGACGATGGGAGCGAAAATGGCTGTGAGAACGGCTGGGGCCGAATAACTCAGGAATGCTAAGGTGTTTTTGCTTAATCGTACCGGCAGCCTTGGCTCCAGAAACAGATATCGACTGCCAAATACTACTGCTGCCATGGCTAAAATAGTCAACCAAATCATGTTTTCTCTCCTGTCAGCTTGGCGTAGAGTGTGCCGGAGGTCATGCCAAGCAGTGCTGCGATGAGTAGTCCAGCGGGGATGGCTAATAGCTCACAGACAACGGCGCCGACGAGAGAGACTAGTACACAAAATAGCATTGAAGGTTTCTTTACCGAAGGAACGACAATGGCGATAAAGGTGGCCGCGATGGCAAAATCCAGTCCCCAGCTGTCGAGGTTTGGGATTGTTTGACCCGCGATAATACCGGCCGCCGTGGCTAGGTTCCAGCCCAGATAAAAGCTAAATCCGCCGCCGAATGCATACCAGGGATCCAGCTTGTGTTGCTTGCCTTGATTAGCGATGGCAAAGAGTTCATCGGTAAGCAGAAAGCTTAAGACTAGCCGCCACTTGAGTGGCAAGGGACTAATTTGGGGGCGCATGGCCATGCCATAGAGAAAGTGCCGCGAGGTGATGAGTAAGGTGGTGATTAAGATGCTGGTTAAGCCAACACCAGCTTTGATCATGCCAAGTGCAACCAACTGGGCCGAGCCTGCGAAAATGATGGCCGACATGGCCTGACTCTCGAAGGGAGACAGTCCGGCGTCAAGTGCAAAGGAGCCTGCTAAAATGCCCCAGGGAATGACGGCTATGGTTAATGGCATCACAGCTAAGGTGCCCTTTAAGAAGCCGTTAAATTTCCCCTCAGCCTTTAATGTTTGTATTTGGGAACTCATTAATCTTTTGAACACTTCTATTGGTAACATTAACCACTAAGTTAACCTATCTGAGATCCGCTGGCTTGTACAAACTTGCACTCATTTATCTGGTAAACTCTTTTGCATATTGGCCTGGTGTGACCCCCATGGTGCGTTTAAAGTGACGGTTGAGGTGGCTTTGATCGTGAAAACCACAGGCTAAGGCGACATCCAGTAGCTTATCGCCATTTCGGATCCGTTTCTTGGCGAGTCTGACTCGCGCTTGGATCTGATAGGCATGGGGCGGTAGGCCAAAGGTGCGCTGAAATTGTTTGATTAAATAGAAGGGGCTGAGCCCGGCTAACACTGCCAACTCTTCCAGAGAGATATCGGCGTTGGGGTGATCGTCGAGAAATTGTTTAACCAGTGCCAATTGAGGCTGAGCCAAGGCCTGTGTCTGGTTTTCTCCTCTGTGTGTGCTGTGGCGTGCCATGAGTTTAATCATGGTGGAGTAGACAACAGATTCCCGCAGCAGGCGGTTATCGGACTCTTTAAGAGTCTGAAACGTCATGCGGAGCATGTCGGCCATCGACTTGTCGTGGACCACAGCGTCGGGAAAGTAAGGTGCGCCTGTCGAGGCCAGTCCTAATTCTTGGTTGATCGAGGCAAATTGCTCGGGAAGAGGATACATGGCGCGATAAGACCAGCCATTCTCTGTGGCAGAGCAGCCGTTATGTACCTCATCGGCGTTGACTAAGATGATACTGTTCTGCGGCGCTAGGTGATTGCTGCCGGTACGAAAGAACTTCTGGGCACCTGTATCTATCACACCAACGGTGTAGCCTTCATGACTGTGACGGGAAAAGTTCTGTTTTTGATAGCTGGCATCGAGTAGCTCAATACCACCCAGCTCTTGGGCCAAGGTAAATTCCGCTTTTTCACTATTGTTTCTCTGTCGGGCAGAATCTTGCTTGTCTGCCTTAGGTGCCGCTTGTTCCATGATACTCCTCGTTGTACTGAGTCATCATAGCGCATAAATGGCTAATGCTTTTGTACAAAATTGTGCTCATTTAATGCCAGTACTAGTGCTAGGTAATGTCGTTACCCTATCGATTAGTCAGGCTAGCTTGTTGTCTCTGTTGCAATATTAGGTGTAACTGATATCTTTGTGCTCCATTTCAGTCATCTTGATCTTTTTTATGGCCTCTCTTCGTTTTTATACCCTTAATTCCGTCCGTCTATACGCAGTATTATGCTTAAGTTTACTGACGCTCTTGTCTTTCTCTGCTCATGCCGAGGATGATGAAAATCAGGCGCTTTATTCAGAAATGAATACACGTCTTGGCTACATGAAAGCTGTGGCCTTATATAAATGGCAACATAAGTTAGCGATTGAAGACCTCACCAGAGAGAAATTGGTGATCGAGAAGAGCGTCTCGATGGCAAAGGAGCAAGGGATAGCATCTCAGGCGATCGAGAACTTTTTTCGGGTTCAAATCGAATTAGCTAAGAAGATACAGGGGAAATATTATCAGCAATGGACCGAGCATGGTTTGCCTCCTGAGTTACAAGGGGCCACTCGTTCCGAACTTAGCTTGTCTGAAATTCGTCCCAAACTGATAGTACTAGGCAAATCGATTATTCAAAGGATTGCGAGTCATCAGGGGGAGCATGACTTTGTGATATTTAATCATTCCATAGATACCCAGTTTGTGAGCCTTGAAGAGAAAGCCTTGTTGTTCAGAGCATTAACTTCAGTGAAGCCTAAAGTTTATTCGTCGGCATTAGACAAGATACTGGCTCAAAAAATTATGATAGTCGGTACCACCGGCGACTACGAGCCGTTTTCATATTTAGCGGGGACGCACAGAAGAGGGATAGACATAGAGCTGGCAAATCAGTTGGCCGCTTCTTTGGGGGCCAAAGCTGTATTTTTATCTACGAGTTGGACAGATCTGATAGCAGATCTGCAAAGCCAAGATTTTGATATCATGATGAGTGGCATTTCGAAGAAGCTATTTCGTCAACAGGTAGGTTTGATGTCTGATGTTTATCTGGAGGGGGGGAAAACACCGATTAGCCTGTGTGCTAACGTGAGTCAGTATGATTCCTTAGCCAAGATAGATACGCCGGACACGCGAGTTATCGTCAATAAAGGTGGTACGAATCAGCGCTTCGTCGATGGCAATATTAAGCAGGCTAAGGTCATTGTTCATGGCAGTAATGTGACAGTATTCCAAGAGATCATCGACGGCCGCGCCGATGTGATGTTCACCGATCGTATTGAGGTACAGGTGCAATCTAAGAAACATCCTAAGCTATGCGCCGCAATGCCTGATACTAACCTGAGTTATTCGGCCAAGGCGTTCTTGATGAACAGAGATCTTATTTGGAAAGAATACGTAGACACTTGGCTAGAAATTACGATCAAGGACGGCACTATGGTGAGAGTTTTCGCTCGCTATATTTAATTATTTTCAAGGATTGGCTGCTGGTATTTATTTCTTGCCGTTATTGCGGCTAATCCTTGCCTGCAAACGGCATCCGCTTTGCCGCTATCTTTAGTCGCTATGAATGTTGCGCTAAACATCGGTGGCTATGACGTGATTTTATTATCGTATTCTTGCTGGTTTTGTTCGTTTTTCTCGACAAACTCTTGAATTAGTTGTGTCTTTTGCTCCTCTAACAGTTTGATCTGTGCCTCCTTCTGCTCTTTGCTTAGGGTGTCACTCTTTGCAATAGCCTGTATTTGAGCCTCTATCTCATCTAATTTATCACGGTCAATGCCAGTGCGTTTATCCAGTATGACCTGCATTATATCTTGTAAGCTGGCTCTTTGTTTGGCTTGTGAGCCAAGTTGTTCATAGGTGTCGGCCTCGGGACTTTCAGCGGTTTGAGCGCTCGATGAAAGTGTGACTCGGTCTTGATATTGGCTGTTTGGGTCGATGATATGACTCTGGGGCTCCGGAGATTGGACTGAATTTGACGCAATATGATGGCTAGCTTGAACCTGTGATGGCTTACTAATATGTGTGTCTGTATTTAAATAAGCATTGTAGCCATTAACTGTCATCATGTTACTGTCCTTCCATTGGAACTATGGAATATCTTTGCGTATATTATCGAGTCGACTTCGTCTCAGTAAACCGAGCAATTTCTGAACCAGAAATCAGGATTTAAATGTAAATCTTAAGCCCAGCAGCCACTTTGTATAAGAAAAAGTAAGGAGTGCCATGGAAACCAGAAATATCATCATCTTCGATGGTGTGTGTAATCTCTGCAATAACGCGGTCAACTTCATCATTAAGCGAGATCCTAAGCAAATTTTTTGCTTTACGCCTATGCAAAGCGAGGCTGCAAAAGACTTGATGGCTAGGTATTCGCTTGTGAATGATTACGGCGATACCTTCTTTCTTATCAAGCAGGGAAAATGTTATACCCGTACCGATGCGGCGCTTGAGATCTGTAAAGACCTATCCGGTTTATGGCCTCTGCTGAGGATATTTTCGGTCTTGCCTCGTTCATTCAGGGATTATTGCTATCACTGGTTGGGGAGTCGGCGTTATTCACTCTTCGGCAAACGCGATGCCTGTATGCTGCCTACAGAAGATCTGCGTAGCCGGTTTATTGATTGATATTAACTTGTATTAATTAGATTGATTGATATTAAGAGAGGGCATATGGAAAATTCTGCTTTATTGTACCAATTCGAGACCCCAAGGTTGGTTATTTCAGCTTGGCCTGACTCAGCCAATCATCAAGTGCCGGATATGGCAGAGCTTGCCAGTATGACACTGGATATTCTCACCCCAAATGTGACCCGCGCCTTGCCGCCGGGTTGGCAAAATATTCATAATCTCGAGGAAGCTAAGATCTGGCTAGAGGCCAGGGTCGAGGAGTGCAGTTTCTTAGTGGTGAGAAAGCGTGAAACCCGCCAAGTGATAGGTTTCATCTTCTTACATGAGGAGCGGCATCAAGAGCAAGAGTTGCCAAGCGATAAAGTGGTTACATTACACTTAGGTTATCTGCTCACGGAGTCACAATGGGGACAAGGCTTTGCTTGTGAGATGATTAAGGGGCTGGTGGCTTGGGCAAAATCTCCAGTCAATAGTGTAAGGTCTTCTGTTAAAGATAGTCTGATTCATGTTTGCAAGATCGTCGCCGGTGTTGAAAGTAGTAATCTGGCATCGATTGCTGTGTTAGTTAACACTGGATTCAGCCTCTGCTTTGTGTCGTCAGAAGATTCTGAAAAGGGCGTTGACGATACAGACCAACAGGTATTTTACCATATCGTTTTTCAAGATTAGCGGCTTAGTATCTGATACCAATCGGTATAAGCCAGCCGCTCCTTGTTTATCTCATTTCATTTATCTGACCTGATTGACTCGTTATTCGGCGAACGCCTCTTTGGGCGTTTCTAAACTGTGCTGCTGATCTTGTTGGTTTTTCTGGTCTTTTGGGTCTAGGGCGGCGGAGGCTCGTTTCGTCTGATAGCCGGAATAGAAGAACACACAGATGAAGATCAGCGTCATCAGCATGATGATGGTGGGCGCGGGGGCACTATCGATGAAGAAGCTGAGATAGACGCCCAGGAAGGAGGTCAAGGTCGAGATAAGCAGGGCGATTAGCATCATAGATTGAAACTTACGGGTTAACAGGAAGGCGGTGGCCCCGGGAGCTATCAGCATGGCGACAACCAGAATCATGCCAACGGCCTTAAGTGCGCCGACTATGGTGAGGGAGAGTATCGACAGCAAACCATAATGCAGCAGACCTACGGGCAATCCTATGGCTTTGGCATGTTGCTGATCGAAGACAAACACCAGCAGATCCCGCCCCTTGAATAGGATGAAGCTTATTACCAGCAGCGCAATGCCCCCAGCTTCGAGCACGTCTGTCCAGCTCACTCCGAGCACATCGCCGAACAAGATATGGTCCAGATGGACCCCAGTCTCAACCTTAGTCATCAGCACCAGACCTAAACCAAACATGCTGGAAAACACTACGCCCATCACAGTGTCCTCCTTGAGACGACTGTTGTCCTTGATAAACCCCGTGGCTAAGGCGCAGAACATGCCGGCGGCGAACGCGCCTATGGCGTAGGGGATAGACAGCACATAGGCCAAGATAACTCCTGGCAGTACCGAATGGGAGATGGCATCTCCCATCAGGGACCAGCCCTTGAGCACGAGAAAGCAGGAGAGCACTGAGGTGGGAATCGCCACTAACAAGACGATCACGAAGGCTTGATGCATGAAGGTAAAGCTAAAGGGTAAGAGTAATATGTCCAGACCTGAGTTAAATAAACTGGTCATTGGGGACTCCTGTATCGACTGAGATGTTTTTCGACTTTTGTTCTAGCATGCTTGGCGATATTTTTTTAGAGGTCGTTTTTAAGCTTGGAGCTGAGAAGCGTTTCGCCCTGTGCCTCGCCGCCAGGTAACCATGTTTAGGGGCAAACACAAATGTCAGCACGAAGACACATGCCTGTAAAACCACTATGATGCCGCCAGTAGCACCATCGATAAAGAAGCTTAAGTAGGCGCCAACAAAAGAGGTAATAGCGCCTATGGCGACACTCAAGATGACGACAATGCCAAATCGGTCGCTAAGCTGATAAGCGGTAGCTCCGGGGGTCACTACCATGGCAATAACCAGAAACGCGCCCACGGTCTGCAACGCCGCCACAGTCGATGCACTCAGTAAGGTGAAGAAGAGGATCTTCAGAGCATTGGGATTGAGACCTATGCTTCTGGCGTGGTTCTCATCGAAGAAAACCACCATAAGATCTCGCCATTTCAGTACCAGCACGGCCAAAGATATACCGGAAATCAACAGGAGTTGTAGGGTATCTTCCGGGGTGATTGCCAAAATATTCCCCAGTACTATGGTCTGAATGTTCACCGAAGTGGGGGAGAGGGAGATCATAAACAGGCCGAGGCCGAAGAAGGAGGTGAAGATTAGGCCTATGATGGCATCTTCTTTAAGCTTAGAGCGTTGACTGAGAAACAGCATGGTCGTTGCCGCGAGTCCTCCGGAAAAGAAGGCGCCCAGGGCGAAGGGCAAACCTAACATATAGGCGCCAGCGACACCGGGAACGATGGAGTGTGACAGGGCGTCGCCGATAAGAGACCAGCCCTTGAGCATCAGATAGGCTGATAGGAAGGCGCATACGCCACCGACCAGGGCACTGATAAAGATGGCATTTACCATGTAGCCATATTCGAATGGCTGTAATAGAGTTTCAATCATAGGGTTCACTTTTTAAGCTGGTACTTTAATCAAGAATTCACTTCTATCGCTATTTTCCAAATACTATTCACTGCTAACAACCTGAGTCTTGCTGTCATCACCGTATAACACCACAGGCCGCTCATGATCCGTCAGTAAGGTTACCTGCCTGGCATCATCATCTTCATGGAGGTCTTTACCTCCTAATACGAAGTGACGCAGCACGCCGCCAAATGCCAGTTGCAGATTTTCCTGAGTGAATACCGATTTGGTGGGGCCTGCGGCGAGTACGGTGCGGTTGATGAGTACCGTTCTGTCACAAAACTCGGGTACACTGCCCAGGTTATGGGTCGATACTAAGATAACCTTGCCCTCGGCGCGTAGCTCACGCAGTAGTGCCATGATCTGATCTTCGGTCTTCACATCCACACCGGTGAAAGGCTCATCGAGTAAGATGACTTGCCCCTCTTGGGCCAGAGCTCTGGCAAGAAAGATACGCTTCTTCTGTCCGCCGGAAAGCTCCCCTATCTGACGCTTGCGAAACTCCCTCATATTGACCCTGTCCAGGGCGATATTCACCATCTGTTCATCATGCTTGCTAGCGATGCGAAACATGTTCATATGGCCATATCGACCCATCATGACCACATCTTCTACTAGCACAGGAAAATTCCAATCTATCTCTTCGCTCTGGGGAACATAGGCCACCAGGTTGCTCTTTAGGGCCTGTTTAACCGAAAGACCCAAGATCTCAACTTTGCCCTTAGCCAGAGTGACGAAGCCCATGATGGATTTAAATAGGGTGGACTTGCCGCTGCCATTGACGCCGACCAGGGCTGTGATTGACCCCTTAGGCAGGTCAAAGCTGGCATCATGAATTGCAGTATGACCGTTGCGGTAGGTGACTGTGATGTCGTTAACTGTGAGTCCGCTAGTGAGTGCAGTCATTAGTCGTTGGTCCTTAAGCTGCTTGTCAGCTGGCCGTTGCGATAGGGGACAGTGATGTCGTTAACTGTGAGACTCGTAATAAGTGCTGTCATTAGTCGTTTAGTCCTCTGCCTATGGTCTTTAAAGTGCTTATCTTCAGGTTGTTGCTAGAGGGGAATGTGATGTCGTTAACTGTGAGACTAGCTATAAATTCAGTTGTGAGTACTGTCATTAGTCGTTTAATCCTCTGGCTATGGTACTCAAGGTTGTCGTTAGCAGCTCGATATAGGTCGGCACTGGGCCAGAAGTGCTGCTCAGAGAGTCGACATAGAGCATGCCTCCGTATTTGGCTCCGGTTTCTCGTGCCACCTGCTGAGCGGGTTTGGCCGATACCGTGCTCTCACTGAAGATGACTGGGATTTTATGCTGCCTCATCTGATCGATAACCTTTCTCACCTGCTGAGGTGTGCCTTGGGCATCGGCATTGATGGGCCAGAGGTAGAGCTCCTTCAGATCATAGTCTCGAGTCAGGTAGCTAAACGCTCCCTCACTGGTTACCAGCCAACGTTTCTCCTCCGGCACCGCATCTAATAGCGCCTTGAATGGCGCGACTGCGGCGAGGATCTGCGCCGAATAACGTTTGGCGTTGGTGTTATAGCTTGCGGCATTGCCGCTGTCATACTTGACCAAGGCTTGGCGGATATTTTCCACATAGATCAGCGCATTGGGGGCGGACATCCAGGCGTGGGGATTAGGCTTACCGGAATAGGGGCCCTGAGAAATTCCCATAGGCTCTATGCCTTTGGTGACTATGGTGCGGGGGACTTCACTGAGATTGTAAAAAAACTTATCGAACCAGAGTTCCAGATTTAGGCCGTTATACAGGATAAGATTGGCCCCCTGTGCACGACGAATGTCGCCCGGCGTCGCCTGATAGTTATGAATTTCGGCATCTGGTTTGGTGATGGACTCGACAATAGCGGCGTCGCCTGCCACGTTTCTCGCCATGTCGGCGATAACGGTGAAGGTGGTGATGATCTTAAACTTATCACTCTGGCTGGCAAGCAGGTCTTGCGACCAGAAGGAGAGGGTGATAGCGAGCAGCAAACCAAATGTACGAAACATATTTTTTCCTTGTTATGTGCGGTTACGTGGTGGACCGACTCAATGCTAGCAGGGAATAAGTGTTTTCTCAATGCAAATGATAATTATTATCAATTAAGTCGTAAAGTGTGAAGGGGAAAGGGAAGGTGTTGATCTGGGCTATTGATATTGGTATCTGAGTCAGGGCTTGATGGGTATATACGTTTTATATATAATACATATACGTTTTATATATAAACCATATAAAGGTGCATTTTGGGACTGGTTAAAATTTCAGATGAACTCCATGAAGAGATCAGAAAGTCGAGCAATGTGATGTCGAGATCGATCAACTCCCAAGTGGAGTTTTGGATCAAGACCGGCATGCTAGCCGAGTTGAATCCGACGTTAACCTTCAATGAGATATTGCAGCAACGCCTCAGGGATGAAAACGTATCTTTAGAAGGCATTCTTCATGAAGGTAAGTCATGAGTGACATTCAGATCAAGTCAGCCGTTGAAGCTGAGTTAATGAGGCAATCGGGCAAGCTACTGGCCCGGGTGTTTAATACCATTCCGAGTAAGTATCTGATCATTCAGCGGGAGTTCAAAGCACTGTAGGCAAGGCGAATGTTTGAAGCTAATAGTTATTCTATATCGAGAACATTCAACGTAGCATAAAGGGCTTTGAAACCCGCACTGCGTGAGGCTCTCAGTGTTTCCACGTCTGCGTTTCATTGACTGAAAAGGGAATAACCATTTCCTCATCAATGCGCCTTGAATTGAAAAAACTGAGAGTCTCTGAACTGACCAGATACTTATATGGAATGGTATCGGATTCTAGATGAGTATATTCGGGTGGGAATCACCACCATGGAGATCAACAATAAGGTCGAAGACTTCATCGTTAACGAGCTTGACGCTCGTCCCGCCAGCAAAGGTCAATACGGTTATCAATATTCGCTCAATACCTCGGTCAATGAGGTGGTCTGCCACGGCATACCTTCTGCAACTTATAGGTTGAAGAGCACCGATATCGTCAATGTCGATATCACCTTGGAAAAGCATGACTTCATTGCGGACTCGAGTAAGACCTATCTGTTACCCGATGCCAGCCCACTGGCTAAGAGATTGGTGCAGACCACCTATGAAGCCATGTGGCTGGGGATAAATGTGGTTAAACCCGGCGCCACACTGGGAGATGTAGGCCATGCCATACAGAAACATGTCGAGAAATCGGGTTACAGCGTAGTGAAGGAGTATTGCGGCCACGGTATAGGGCGTGAAATGCATGAAGAGCCACAAGTATTGCATTACGGTCGGCCAGGTTTGGGCTTAACATTGAAACCTGGAATGACTTTTACCATTGAGCCTATGATCAATCAGGGAAATGCCAAAATAAAAACCAAGAAAGATGGCTGGACCGTGGTGACCCGGGATAAGAAGCTATCGGCTCAGTGGGAACACACTATCTTAGTAACCCAAACGGGTTTCGAGGTGTTGACCTTAAGGGAAACTGAAGCCGTTTGATAAACGGCTTCTTTATGGTTTTGTCACATGGTTAAGACGAGTGAGAGGCGAGTGCTAACAGTTGCGGCAAGAATTTATTATCTTGTTTGGCTATCTCTATCTGCTCGGCTAAGACCAGCTGCAATATCTCACGGGTGGTGAGGGGATTAGCCAAAACCACACGAAAAACCACAGATTGAATATTGAGTCCGCTGCTACTTTCGGGATTAATACGGGTACGAGACACAAATGAGGTGCCTTGTTCTCGTTGACGTTTCTGGACAAACTTAGTCAGACCGTCGAGTAAGCCGTTAAATTCGATTAACTTCTTTGTGTTGCCATTGTCTCTGGTCTCTTGCATCGCCAGCTGCACCGATTTTGGCACATAGCGATAGGTGAGCAGACAGAGCTCAGGTTCTGATACCAGTTGGAAATCTTCTTGCTGCTGGATAAGCTCGGCGAAATAACGCGCCTTCTCTAAACTGTTGTTGATTAATATCTCGTAACCATCCCGGCCAATGACTTGCAGGCAGGCATGGACCAACATGGCCATTCCCGGGCGTGAACCTTCCAGAGTTTGACTGCCTAAATCTTTAGAGCCTTTTCGTAAAATATATTCTGCATGATGCTTAATGGCGTTGGCGAAGGCCGGGTCTTTGAAGATCACCATTCCCGCGCCCATGGGCACATACATCTGTTTGTGAGCATCGATTGTGACTGAGTCAGCGCGCTCTATGCCTTTAAGCAGATGGCGGTACTGGTTCGATAATAGCGAGGCGCCGCCCCAAGCCGCATCGACGTGGAAATGGCACTCAAGTTCTACGGCCAGTGTGGCAAGTTCATCTAAGGGGTCGATATTGCCTGTTTCTGTGGTACCTGCGACGCCGACGATGGCCATGACCTTGATGTTGTCATGCTCAAGCTGTTTTGCCATGGCGCGCATCTTCTCCACATCGACCTTGTTACTACTCGATGTGGGGATTTTAACGATGTTCTCACGGCCTATGCCAAGTAAGTCTGCCGTTTTCGCCAATGAGTAGTGACCACGCTCTGAGACTAAGATGGCCAGATCATCATAGCCATAATGACGTAGGCCTTTCATCAGGCCTTGAGCCGAAACTCCTTTGAAGTCACCGTCGGCCTTGAGTAACTGATTACGGGCTATCCATAGGGCCGTGATGTTGGCGACCGTGCCGCCAGAGCAAAATGCTCCGAGGGAGTAGTTGGCGCTGTGCATCCAGCTTTTGTAAAACTTATCATCTTCACTGTAGATCAGGTGATGCATCATACCTAAGACCTGACGTTCCAGTGGCGTAAAGGCCTTAGAGGTCTCAATTTTTACCAGATTTTGATTCAGGCCAACCATCATCTTAGACAGAGGCAAGACGAAGTAAGGTAGAGCCGAGGTCATGTGACCGATAAAGCTAGGCGATGACGTATGAACCGAATGCGCTACTAAGGTTTTCATCATCTCATCGGCATAGTCTGAAACAAACTGAGGCGCAGAGGGGATCTGATGCTGTTGGAAGTCTAGCTCTATCTCAGACAGAGGCTTCTCGATGGCAACCACACTTTCTTGCAGGAAGCCCATCAAGTTTTGCGATATGTTTTGCTCGATGACGCTTAATGTTGAATCAGGGGCTTCCGGTACGGTGAAGATGCGCAGTAATGCCTCTTCAGAAGCTGTGGCTCGTCTGGGTGTCATCGACATGGTTATCTCTTAGCTATCACACTATTCAACAGGAACTGCTATTTGTTGCAGTTTTCCAAAGGGGAGTCACTTTACTTTATGCGCTTTGGTGCATCAAGTGGAAAAGTTAAAACGATTCATGGGGAATGTAAAGCGGTGGCGATTGTTTGGGCTGAGTGCCATTGAGGTTATCTGAAGACGATAAAGAGAGGATAGCCTCATTTTATCGTCTTCGAGGACGGCATTACGCCTTTATCTTCATGGCATAGAGAGCGGCGATATTCTGCGACGCGGTAAATAAGTTGTGTTTAGCATTGGCAAGCACATCCTCCAGTGGCAGCGCCCTGGGAGTGATGGAGAAGATGGCAGATAGGCCATGTTCGAGTAGCATATTGGCATCATCACTGACGCAGCCTGCTATGGCGATAACAGGAATACCCTGTGAGTTGGCGACGCGCGTGACGCCCATTGGGGTCTTACCGTGCAGGGTTTGGCTGTCGAGTCTGCCTTCTCCTGTGATCACCAGATCTGCGCCTGCAATTTTTTCGTCGAGTTTTACGGTTTCCATGACGATATCTATGCCGGGTTTGAGTGTGGCGTTTAGGAATGCCATGACACCCAGCCCCATTCCGCCGGCGGCGCCTGCACCTGGTGTATTGCGCTTGTCTTCAATTTTAGTGTCATTGATCTGTTTGTTAGCAATAGTCTTGGCGATAATGTCGGCGTATCGAGTCAAGGCCGCATCCAGGCTGGTTACCATTTCGGGTGTAGCGCCTTTTTGTGGACCAAAAATTACCGACGCGCCTTTCTCACCACACAAAGGGTTATCTACGTCACAGGCGACGATAAATTCACAGCGCTGGATAAGGGGATGGAGATCTTTCATGTCTATGGTGTGAAGCTCGTTTAATGCCGAACCGCCCACACTCAGGGCTTTGCCTGACTCATCGAGCAGATGAATACCAAGTGCCTGTGCCATACCTGCGCCGCCATCGTTGGTGGCACTGCCACCTAGGCCAATTATGATGTGTTTGATGCCGCGGTTGAGCGCATCACAGATAAGCTGGCCTGTGCCATAGCTGGTGGTGATACGAGGGTCGCGTTTCTCGACTGAGACATGATGTAGGCCCGAGGCCGACGCCATCTCTATGATGGCTGTCTTACTGTCACCAATAAACTCATTTCCTAAGATCCCGTAATGAGCACTGACTCGTTTTCCCAGGGGGCCGATAACATCGAGCTCGATAATGGAACCGTTTGTCGCATCGACCATAGACTGCACAGTGCCTTCACCGCCGTCGGCAACAGGCAACTTTAGATACTCAGTGTCGGGCAGGACAGATTTAAAGCCGCGTTCGATTTCGTTGGCTACTTCCATCGCACTCAGGCTTTCTTTGAATGAATCGGGAGCGATAACTATTTTCATTGGTGGGGATCCTAAAGCAGTCAGAAGAACTGGGTACTAAAAACAATAAAATGTCAGTGGCTGCTGTGACAGCCACTGAACTCTGGGCCTGGCGTTTAAAGCAGAATAAGACTCAAGATATACACTAAGGTCATTGCGGTTATGCCTTGCACTAGCGTCGCCATAGTTTGTGCTTTATAGGCTTGCTTAACACTCATGCGGCTAAATTGAGTCACGACCCAGAAGAAGCTGTCATTGGCATGAGAAACCGTCATAGCGCCGGCTCCGATGGCCATCACAGTCAGTACTCGTCCCATGTCACTGGCAAGACCGATATCACCCAGCATAGGTGCCACCAAGGCCGATGTGGTCACTAATGCCACTGTCGATGAACCTTGGGCTGATTTAAGGGCAGCAGCGACGATAAATGGCATGAAGATGCCTATGCCTAATGCCGAAAGTGATGTTCCAAGGAAGGTGCCAATTTCTGTCGCTTTAAGCACGGCGCCGAATGCACCGCCTGCACCTGTGATTAGCAGAATGGGGGCGGCAACCACTAGACCTTGAGTGATGCGCTCGCTGAACTCTTTAATCTTTTCACTGCTTTTAAGCAGTGAAATAGACAGGAACAGACCAATCATAAGGGCGTTTACTGGTTGACCCAGGAAGGCGAGCACATCAAATAACAGACCATTGCCAAGCGGCGCTGAAGGGAAGTTAGCGACTGAGCCAAAGCAGATGAGTAAGATGGGCACGAAGATAGGGGCAAAGGCGCGAGTCGGGCTTGGCAGTGTGCCATAGGCTTCTTTTAGCGTGTCGAAGTCTTCTACATTCTTGTTAAGTTCTTCCGCACCTTCACCGTCCGGCTCAACATTGGCAAAACGGTTAGCCCACAGCGTGCCAGCAAGTGCGGCAACGGCCGCGACAAACACACCGACAAAGATGACTAAGCCGAGATTCGATTCCAGACCTAAGTTACCCGCAGCGGCAATAGGGCCGGGTGTTGGCGGCACGAACGTGTGAGTCGCATACAGACCCGTGGCTAAGGCGACACTCATGGAGACACTCGAGACCTTCATGCGATTGGCCATAGATTGTTTCAAGGAGTTAAGGATCACGAAACCTGAGTCACAAAAAACAGGAATTGAGACCAGGTAGCCGATAATCGACATGGTCAGGGTCGGAAAACGTTTCCCCAGCACCTTGATGACTACATCTGCCATGGTGATGGCCGCGCCGCTCTTCTCCAATATGGTACCGATAATAGTACCGAGTACGATAACCAGGCCAATATAGCCAAGAATACCACCGAATCCGCTAGTGATGGTCTTGGCAATATCTGTGCTGGGTAATCCGTAGGCAAATGCGGTAAGGAATGAGGCTAAAATCAGCGTTAAAAATGGATGTAGTTTGAATTTTGAGGTGGCAATAACAATGAAAAATATCACTGCCAACAAGATCATGACTTGGCTCATAGGGTGTCCCTGTTTGGGTATTATTAGCTTACTTTTTTATTTGACCCGGTTCACTCGCCGTTTTTAAAGGTCGACGGCTAAGGTATTTCAGGCTTTGGCTATTATCCTGTGCTGAGTACAATCTGACATCGTGTCTAGTGACTGATTTATCACCTTTATCGGTAATATATTTGTGCGTTTGCACAAATATATTTAGTGGTCAGATGAGGCTCAGCGATAATTTGAGCGTTTAACCACACCTATTGAGGAGAGGTAGCGTTGTTTGTTTAATTGAGCGCCGGATGTTGGCTAAGCTGTTTCGCTAACAGGTCAACTAAACTGCGCACCTTGGCCGAGCCATTGGGGCCCTCTCGATGAATGATATGCACAGGCCGGGGTTCGGGCTCGAAGCCCTCCAGTAAAATTTTAAGTTCACCCGAGGCGAGTTGCAGGGCGATTTGATATGAGAGTAAGCGGGTGATACCCAAGCCTTCGACGGCTGAAGAGATGGCGGCGTCGTTAGTGGTGACCGTCAGTCGAGGTTTGACCTTGATTGACTTGATACTCTTACCATCGGGAAAGCGCCAATCCAGACCATTATTGCCGGCCTTTGAGGCAATAATTGTGTGTTGATGCAGATCATCTGGGTGTTGGGGAAGGCCGTGGATCTGGATATATTGTGGTGATGCACAAAGCACCAGCCTGACTGAGCCCACCCGTCTGGCTCGCATACTCGAATCAGGCAGTTGACCTATCCTTACTCCCACATCTATACCCTCTTCGAGCATATTAACCACCCGATCTAGAAAGATGGCTGAGACTTCCATTTTAGGGTGCTGCTGCAGGTATCGGACTATTGAAGGCATAACGAACAGGCTGCCAAACATCACAGGTGCGGTGACCGCAAGATGTCCCTGTGGCTCTGCATTTATGCCCGTTACCGCTTCATCGGCAGCGCTTAGGTCTGCCAAGATACGTCTGGCATCATCTAAGTAACGCAGCCCTACATCGGTCGCTCTGACAAAACGTGTGGTGCGATTGAGTAGTTTGACATTGAGCTGCTGCTCGAGTCCTGCGATGGCGCGGGTAACCGCTGGTGGCGACATGTTCAGCCTTCTTGCCGCGGCAGCGAACCCTTGCTCTTCAGCTACGGCAATAAATACTTTGAGAAGATGAAATCTATCCATTTGTTATTCCACTTGCTGGTTATTTTATTAGCCTGATACTTCACTTACTGGTTATTTCACTAGGCTTATTATTTCACTAGATTTGTTATTCCATTTATTGGAATTATCAAATGTAATATACGGGTATTCTTCTTTAAAGTGAAATTTGGCAATCTAGTTACCAAGCAAGCACAGAAGGCTTGTTACCGATAAACCTACTAGCAATTCATATAATGGAGAACGACCATGAGCCGCATTAATTTAATCGAAAACGATACTGCCAATAACGAACAAAAAGCACTTTTAGAGGTGATTCAGTCTCAGCTGGGTATGGTGCCAAATTTCTTGAAAGTGTTCGCTAACTCACCCGCCGCGCTGCGCGCTTTTCTAGGCTTACATGGCATTGCCGGGGAAGGTAGCTTAACCCCGCTGACTCGTGAGCGTATTGCGTTAGCCTTGGCTGAACAAAACAGCTGTGAGTATTGCCTATCAGCTCATACCGCACTGGGTCGTAAAGCGGGTCTCAATGGTGATGAAATAGAGGCTAATCGCGCAGGTACCAGCCAAGATGCAAAGGCTGCTGCTGCGGTGAAATTTGCTACCTCTCTCGCCGAACATAACGGTGATGTGACCAATGCAGAGTTAACCGCGGTGCGCGCTGCGGGCTACACCGAAGCAGATATTGTCGAGATCATTACTCATGTCGGCATGAACGTGATGACCAATATTCTCGGTAAGGCGAGTCAATTAGATATCGACTTTCCAAAAGTGTCACTGAACAAAGTGGCTTAATTGACGTGAGTTGAAACAACAAAACTTGACACTTGTGTCAGATAATTGTTTCACTTGTATTAGGGCACTATTCTCGCCTGTATTAGAGGGCTATTTTAAACTCTGCCAGGTGAGATTCGCTACTGTCACTCTCTAGCTGGCATATCAGCTAAAGAGTGACAGTCAGATAAGATTATCGAGTTATTGGAGATAAAGTCATGGGTCATAAATTTGCTGAGATAGGTTTCACTCAAGCCGTGAAAGAGGTCCAGGCGAGGCTTGGCAGCCGTAAAGGCTATGAGGGGATGGAAGGTGGCGAGGATTTTAATGATCGCCTTGGCGTTGCTGAAACAGCATTCATCCAGGCCCGTGACAGTTTCTATATGGCCAGTGTCAGTGAAACCGACTGGCCTTACATTCAACATCGAGGTGGGCCGCAAGGCTTTATGAAAGTGCTCGATGACAAGACCATTGGCTTTGCCGATTATAACGGTAATCGTCAGTATATCAGCACAGGTAATTTTGCTAACAATGACAAGGTGTCACTGTTTTTTATGGATTATCCCAACAAGACCCGACTTAAGTTGCTCGGCAGGGTAAAGCTTGCGGATGTGAATGACTCAGAAATGTTGAGTCAATTGCAGGACGATGATTACCGTGCCAGGGTCGAGCGTGCTTTCGTTATCCAAGTTGAAGCCTTCGATTGGAACTGCCCTAAACATATCACCCCCAGATATAGTGAAGCTGAGGTAGAGGACATTGTAGCGGCAAGACTCGCCGAAGCTAAGCGATTAGAAGCTAAACAGCTTGAGCAAGCTGAAAGTAAGCCAGTGGAAAAGGCCGAAAACCTTGGCAGACTGAGTCCTGTCACTTTAGGTGAAGGGCCACTGAGTCTGGTTATCAGCGGCATACGTCAATTGACACCTGAAGTACGTGCCTTTGAATTTAAAGCTGCTGGTGGAGGAGAGCTGCCTTTAGTGACTGCAGGTTCTCATATTAGAGTGCCGGTTCTGCTCAATGATGGCTCTCTGGTGCATCGTTCCTTCTCTATCTGCTCTAATCCCTCGCGCCGAAACTTCTACGAGATAGCCGTACTCGCTAAACGCTTAAGCAGCGAGACTGGCCAAGGTCGGGAGCATTATCTGCACAAGAGTGCATCCCATTCGATCCACCATAACTTTCAAATTGGCATGGTGATTAACTGTGATTTACCAAGCAACCATTTCGATGTGCACTCAGGGACTGAGCCTGCAATCTTGATTGCTGGAGGAGTTGGGATCACTGTGATAAAGCCGCTGTCGCAATACCTAAAGTCGAGAGGCGTAACACTTTCGCTGCACTACTGTGGCCGAAGTATTAAGGATATGGCTTTTAGGGACCGACTAGAGCGAGAGTTTGGTGAGTCGATATCAATTTATCCCAGTGACGACAATAGGCGAATGAATTTACGTCATGTGTTATCGAGGGCGCCCAAAAATACCATCTTCTATATCTGTGGCCCGCAAAAGATGCTCAGTGAGATGAAGTTTATGGCCAATGAGCTGGGTATCGATAGTGACCGCATCAGAAGCGAAGGCTTCGGTGGCGTTGTAGACAGCTCAGTTGAGGATAAGGCATTCACCATTGATCTTGCTAAGTCGAAACTGAAACTTAAGGTTGCTGCCGATGAGTCGGTTCTCGATGCCTTACTCGCTGCCGATATTGATACACCTTTTAGCTGTCAGTCTGGAAGCTGTAAACAGTGCGCAATACCTGTGATAGAGGGAAAACCTGACCATAGAGACAGTGTGCTGACCGATATTGAAAAAGAGCAACTACAGCTATTTTGTCCCTGTGTTTCCCGATCAAAGACACAAGTGCTGACTCTGGATCTTTAATCATTAATGATGCAAGCAAGACATACAGTGAGAGATTGATATGAATAACATAACTAATGACAAAAAAGCACCACTGCCGCCCTATGACCAAGCCAGTGCAGTGATTAAAGCAAGAATGGCCGAAGATGCCTGGAATGGACAGCAACCGGAAAAAATAGCGAAGGCATACAGTGAAAACTCAATTTGGCGTAATCGTGATCAATTTGTGCAGGGACGAGATGAAATTATCCAGCTGCTCACAGCCAAATGGCAGCAAGAGACTGAATATAGATTGATTAAAGAGGTATGGGCGGTGGATAGCCATCGCATTGCGGTACGTTTTGCCTATGAATATTGCGATGCTAGTGGTCAATGGTATCGAGCCTATGGTAACGAGAATTGGCAATTTGATGAAAACGGCTTGATGGAGCAGCGCCACGCCAGTATCAATGATCTGAAGATTGAAGAGATTGAACGTAAATTTTATTGGCCCATAGGACGCCGGCCAGATGAACATCCTGGGCTGACTGAACTAGGGCTTTAGGGGTCTGTGGTTTAGGAAACGGTTGTTTCAGTGCTTTATGGCTTTGTTGTGATGGAAGTTGATGAGTAGCTCTGGTAAATCAGTCTGCAGAGCTACTGGTTGAGTCATTACTTGGCATTCTTAGCCGCTATCCACTGAGACATATACTTAGTGCTCGCCATCGAGTGATGCTTAAGCATGGCGCCGGTAAAGTTATTCAGCCTATGTTGGTCAATATTTTCTATTGTATGAGCCAACTTTTTCATCCAATTCTGCCCTAACATCTCACCATCGTATCGCGCCGTTAATAGACTCGAGGCGTGGCTTTGAGCCTCTGTCCAGAGTGATTCTTGAGTGTATAAATCAACCGCAGCTTGGGCAAAGTCATCGATAATATCTGTAATGCAACCAGGCCACTGCTCATCTTGAATCATGCCTTCACTGCCAACACTTGTGGTGACGCTTGGGGTCTGCATTATCATGGCATCGAGTAGCTTACCCTTGATACCGGCACCAAAACGAATGGGTGCTAAGCAGACACGAGACTGCTCCATTACCTGATAGGCATCTTCCGCCCAACCCTTAATGATAAAGCCAGTTTTGGGGTTATTGAGTGCGGTGGCTTTCGGTGGCGGGTAGGAGCCATAGATATGTAGCTCTGCCTGGGGTAGCTGTTTTCTGATCAAGGGCCAGATTTTTTGCAGATATAGCACGGCGTCCCAGTTAGGAGCATGACGGAAATTACCTATGGTCATAAAGTGCTGACGCTCAGTATAGGTTTTTGTCTGAGACGGGCGCTTGTTCAAGTCCACCATAAACGGCAAGTGATGCAAGAGGCTTGGGTCAAGCTTAAACTGGTTTTGTAGCAGCTCCATCTCGAAACTTGAGATGATAAGTGAGATGTCACAGCGAAGAATCGCGGCTATTTCACGTTTTGCTATATCGCTGAACAGGTCGGCTTGAGTGAGTGCTCGCTCACTCTTAACGGCTTGATGGCGTGCATTACGCAAGCATTGTAGGTCTTCGGTATCGAGTATTTTTATGGCATCGGGGCAGTGTTTTTCCACGCGCCAGCCAAACTGCTCTTCCATCATGAAACGGTCGAACATGACGATATCTGGTTGAAAATCCATGATATAAGTATCGAAGCTATCGCAGTTCAAGCTGATATTTTTACTGGATATACCTTCTAGGCTTAGGTCTATCATGTGATCCGATGGCTGCGCCGGGGTGGCGAACTCGACCTGCCAGCCTTGTTGCCTGTAAAGCCTTAACAGCGACAACATATGTGTACCTGCCGCCGATGAGTTGGGCTCTGGCCACACATAGCCTATCACTAATACTTTCTTCATCATTTCTCACATAATAGGTACTTTAATGGGAGGGTATTGTATACCAGATGAAGGTTCAAGCTTGTCGGATAACAAGTTGGTTAAATATCTATTGTGGGTTCATTGGACTGGTTTTGTTATTTGGTTAGTTTGCTGATCACCAAAGCTTCATTGGTGTTTATTGCCTGCAGCAGGTGCTGTAAATGGATTTACGAATGTCACAATCACAAGGATGTGAATGAGTGACCTCATGTGCAAACACTTCTGCGAGTCGCCATTCAAATTTTTTGTCTGATAATAAGTTGTAAGTATCTTTTTGGGTTTCATTAGGCTGAATTAGTATTTGGTTTTATGTCGAATACCAAAACCTTATAGTTATCTATCACCTGCCGTGGGCTCTGCCAAAACGTCCTTGTTTCGGAAGCTCTCAGCCGCGTTCACACCTGAGTGTTTGTCTCTTCGATTGTAACTATACTGGCTAGTAATAAAGTTTACTCTGACCCCGGAGATCAGAGTCTAATTAAACTGACATTGATTAGAAAAAGTATCTTGGTTTATTCGAAATCCCTAATTATCACCAAGCCTTTGTAGATAATTTATATACGACTAAGGCGAGGGGTGAAGTGCATTACTGCTGGCTTTACCTTTACACCATAGCCCACAGTTATGTTGCTTTTTGAAAGCACACATAGCATCCCAACGACCACTAATACCACTGTATTGGCGGCGAAACTCTTTTGCTGAGGTTATCCAGGCATCGGATGATATACCAAGTTCATCAAGTAATTTAGGGCGACTTGAGTCGATGAAACCTCTTTTGTCTGGCCTAATTGCTCTGCCAGTCCAATCGATAAGTTGTAAATAATCACAGAAATGAAATGGGACGCCTGATTGAGTCGCTAAATGAGCTGCACCATCAAATTGGGCAAGGGGTTTGAGTCGCTCACTCGAGATTAGTTCTGATTCATCATTTGGTTTAGTGTCTTTATCTGGTGTATTGAGCTCGTTAATGCGCTCCTGAATAGACGTATAATCAGAAGCTTGAAGTGTGTTGGCAATTCCCGCTCTAATAGGATTTAAATCAACATACATCATGCAGGCTAATAGTGCTTGCTCATCAAGTAAAGCTTGTGACTTAAAGCGCCCCTCCCAGAAAGCCCCTTTACATCCATCCTCACGATTGGCCCTACGCGCTATCTCTTCATTGAGGCACCTCATAAACCAAGAGATACTGGATAGACGTTCGTGCCACTCAGCCAATAACCCATCAAGTAGTAAACGCTCCCCCTCGATTAAGGTCTCTCCATTCATAAATTTAGTCGCTACATCATGCCCTTTTGTTACCTTACACCATCGACTAATAACCTCACGGTTACTCAATGACTTGGCTTTGTCGGTATCGATTTTAAGGACCAAATGATAGTGATTATTCATCACCGCATAGGCACAGACATCAATACAAAAAATAGCAGATAGAGCCTTAACTTTATCGACAATCCAGCCGCGTCTATGCTCATAGCTTTTACCTGTGAGTTCATCCTCTCCGCACAAAAAAGCCCTTCTAACACAACGATTTATTATGTGGTAAAACGGAGTCGATTCTGCATCGATAAGAATTCTTCGAGCTGAAGTCATCATCGTTATCCTGAACAAAACTAAGTTGAGGTAACTTAAAGGTTAGTAGAGGATGTGCTAAAGCACAAAAGATATGGCTGTCCCGTCTTTTTCTGGCTTTGCACTAATGCACTTAGTTCAGATTAGAAAAAGTCTCTTAGTTTATTAAAAAGCCCTAGTTCGGTCCGATCCCTATATCCACTTCACTTGGAGCCGTTTGTTATGTCTGTCTCTATTTATTATCATATGGAAATCTATCAACTAAGAATTCTGATGCATAATACCCCCATCCCATATGTTGATAGTACTTTTCCATTGCTTCGTAGTGGCTAGTTGCAGAAATCGACCATATCAGCTCGGCATCCGGTTCCATTTGACTCCTAGCTTCCTCGCCACCTCTACCAGCCAAACAGAACAGTTGCTCTACTTCGTTTTCTGACCAGAGTTCATGCAGGTATCCCTTCGCTTCATGCGACTCTAAGAAATAATCAAACTTATCCAAATCAAAGCGATGTAATAAAATTCTTACAAAGTTATCTTTCTGATCATTATCTATCTGATAGCAATCGAGTAAGGGATAGTTAGCTTCACGGCTAAAAATGAACTGCAATTCAATGGTACTTAAGTAAAAAGGCTCTTCACCAATAAATGCGTCACCTTCTTTTTCATACCACCTAATGTATCTTTGAATCATCCTGACTCTCCATTACTTAGGAGACATAACGCCCTCGTTAATGGGCAAAATATTGTTGCGGAATGAAACACAGCCAACTGTATTTGTCCTGATTTAACAGTTTTATGTGTAGCTATGATATTTCACTTTTTGCTATTTGAAGTTGCTCTTTAACCCAATCTGGATCATATGTTTGGATTGAAACCTCGTTTACTGGCTTCACTTTTAACTGAGGCTCAAAAAAGTCTGCACCGAGCATACGTGCTAATGCAACGTTCGTTTTCCCCATTAACTCCCAAGCGTGTTTGCATAGAGTTGTTACTTCTACGTCCTCATACCCCGGGAGTTTCCATTCACGAATCACAGCACTTCTTTCACCGCTACCATCATCCTCTGTATATAGAATACCTAGAAAGTCTGTATCTCGTGCTGCTGCGTCAATGTACATTAAGATGCCTTCAACACTATCATAACGAGGATTGATCGGTACACTAATACCAAGCTTTAACTGTTTTCCTCGCACAAACCCGACAGTCGCTGAACTTGCGGTTTCTAAAGTTTTTTTGTGCACCACTACGTCACGCTGTTTGCTCAAGTATTTTACAATAGGGTCATTTTGAATGTCTTTTCGCACCTCTTTATACCAGTCTTTTAATTCAGCGTGTTGCTGAACCTCCATACTGATGATCTGAGGGATTTCTTTGATTGAGCGAAGAAAACCAGTTAGTGCCCAACGAAACTTGTTTGCCGTGTGATAATTATCTTGCATCAATTCAACGTACCATTGCGCCTCATTGAGTCGGTCCATTGACGAACCTAATGCTTTTACTGCCGCTGAATTAGGGCATTTCATAAATATTATCCTCGATTTCCAATAGACACATAACTCCGCATTAAACGGACTAAAATCGCGGGTTAAAACGTGGAGAGAAGCCAAGACTAACCGACTGTTTTAGTTGCATTTAAGTGCATTACTATTTTTTCACACTCGATGATCGTTGATAAGAACAAATCACCATACCCCCAAACTAAAGTACCAATGCAGCGGCAAGAAACTTCAATTTTTGAATTGTTTTTCCATATTTAATTCTTAAACGGCTCCCAACTTCTAAGTTATCCCACGTTTGTCCATTGGCACTAATCGGGTTTGTTGAATTTGTTATTTTAAATAGCTTGAATTCAATCCACACTGCAAAAAGTACCATTAAAGAGCCACTTCTTTGGAACCAAGTACCCACATTTTCATCTAGTTGAAACCAACCACGCCATGCAAGGGTTGGAATTAGTATTGCAAAAATGAACAGAGGGATAGAAGTCAAAAGCTCATTCTTGATTGATTTATCTAGGGACTCAAAATCCATGATTTCTCCGAAAAATATAACCTTTGTATACACGCCTTGCGCGTTTATCAGGTTAGACCAGTCAAGGCGTATACTCATAATCGTCTCATTTATAAACATTTTCAACGATTAGTCCAAACACACCTTCTGGAAAAACGAGAATGCACACTCTGCTTGCCTCGTATCTCCGGTCTCTTGAAAACCGAGTATGCGCGTTTTTAATTACTTGAATCTACGCTGCTTTTTATTATCACTCAATAGAAAATCGTGAACTGAATACGCAAAATTCGGTAAATATCCGCAAAAAACCAATAATACTGTATATAACTCAAGGACTGGTTAACTAAAGAGTTGTCGCAAGAAAAATAATTACCTCTTCAGCTGAGAAAAAGTATTGCGAAAAGGTTAATACTGAAATCGGCGAAATACTGCCGCCAACTCATGTTGGGGCAGAAGTGAGCCAGAGCCTCTCCTTTGATTTGCACCTAAACCAGTAAAAGTGACAAACTTTAATGATCATTGATCAGGATTTATTGTCTGCCGACACTAGTGATTTATTCGTAGTGGCATGGCTATAGTCACTACAGTTGTAATTTTATTTACTTCAGATTGACTATTTTGGGAGCTTAGCCATTATAAATATCACAATTATTTTTTACACATAGACTCAAATACAACATATTTTACTGCCATGAAAGGCATGTATCCAACCGGTACTCCACTACATTGAATGTAGCCTTTATCTTCCAAATGATTGGAGTACCATATTGAAAAAGTAATTGATGAAACAAATGCAGATATAGCAATGAAAATAGTCGCTCGCACTAGTTTCACTCCAATAAAGTGAGGTAAGTCACGGCCATATATTAATATATAAACCTGATAACCAGTTACCATAATAAAAAACAGAGGAATAAATAAAAAAACTACCAGTCCTCGCGTGTAGATGATGACATCAGTATAGTTGAAATACCCTAGAACTCCTTGAAACCCAAATATACTGGTTCCTATTGTTATAGCGATCCCTATCAATGTAGCAAAGAATGCTCTGAGCCGATTTGTTAAATAATTAGATTGCATAACTAAAACATCCTTGGCTTAATATCTTGTATTGTGCTTCTGATATAACTCCGAACCTCATCTTCTATGACTCTTTTACCAGCCTCTAGCATCCCATCTAAAATCATAGACCCTAAGTCCCAAAAGCCATCTTCAATATCTCGTGCTTTATCTACAACTTCTTGCTGCGACTTTTCTAAATATTCAATGACTTGATTAGTTATTCCATACCTGTCATCTAAATAGTTTAAAATCACAGCAGTAGCTAACCCCGCAACGATTACAATTCCAAAATTCACAACAACAAAAGAGGTAACGATGACGCTACCGATCCCCCATGTAATAGCAGAAGCTATTCCTATCTTCACTACATCAGTAGCCATCGAACCTATGAATTCAGAAAGCCTTTGTTCATCTGTCAAAATGTAATCAACGATACGGTAAGCTGCCGCAACGTAAAACGTTAATACTGCGCCACTTTTAATAGAGTTGGCAAGGCCATATTTTCCGATACCAACTTGAACAATCTTGGGGTTTACAGCACTAAAAGAGGGGGCGTTTAAGACTTTGCGTATACCTGCATAACCAGAGAGTTTTATCATCTCTGTACCACTTTTATTGAGATAACTTGTAGCCTTGATACCAACGCTACCTAATTGAGAGATGAGCATAGATGCTGTGACGACATCCTTACCATTTACACCGTAATTGATTAGTACCTGCCCTAACACTGAATCAGTACTTTCTTTCCATAGCCCTTTTGTATCCTTCCACCCCCAATCGCGTAATACATCTAGGGCTTCTTTTAGCGTCAAAAACATAATGTGTTTATTATTTTCCTTTAGCTTGTCTCGTAAAGGTTCATCAGGGAAAGACTTAGTGTTTCGATTAACTAGCTCAACTAAATTCAGGACCGCTACACCCTTTAACACCGATTGCTTAGTAATGCCGATAATACCCGGTGCCAACTCTGGTGTTGAAGATTGGTAATAGATGTTATCTGCTCGGCTTACCGCTTGCGGGGCTTGGGGCGGCTGAGTATCTACTTTGGACTTATCTTGAGCTGTTTCCGCTTTGGCGATGACTAAGATATCGCTGGCTTTAAGCAGCATCGGGTCTTGCTGGAAAGCAGGATTTAGTGCGAGTAACTCATCAGGCGTCAGTCCGTATTGCTTGGCAATATCAGACCAGCTTTCACGACCGGGACCAGCATGACTGGGGAGTACCGCATGGTTTTGTGGTTTAGCCGGTTGTTTGTTTTGTTGGCTCGCTTGCTCTTCTGCTCTTTCAAGCCCCGCTTCCTGGTTGATGGCTAAGATGGCTTTCAGGTCAACCATGAAGGCATTAGTGTTTAGCCAGGCCCCATCGATGCTTTGGAACATCTCAGCGGTTAACTTTTGCTTGCTGTAGTAAATATGCTGAGGGGCGACCTGTTGTCCATTAATTTTCCAAGGCAGAAAGATACTCCCTCTTAATGCCGGTATGTTTACCTCATCAGATAAGGCGTTCGCTGTCGAGTGAGTGATATTAAAATATCCTTTGGCACCCTCGACGATAGCGTATTCATGTACCAGTTGACCTTGCTTGAAATGATAGAAATAACCGCGAATGGGGTAGCCCAGCCTCTCACCCACTTGCACGGCAAGTTGCACTGGAACAAAGGACTCATAGACTTGTTGAGAGCCTAAGGGCACCATCTTTACCGGTTTTACAGATAACTGGCTGCTCTTGCCTGTGGTCAGCATGTGCAGAAGTTGTTTAGGCTCCTCAAACTTACCGAGCGCAGTGAGCAGAGAATGACTGCCTAATGGCTTGACCGTAGATAATGCCAAGCTAGGTTCATTCTTGGTTTTAGCCAACATGAAGTAGCCATAATTTAAAGTGTCTAAATGTTGAGGAGTACAGGCTATCTCTACATTGTACTGGCAGGAGATAGGGAACACTTGCTCCTTCACTGTAGAAGTATCGGGCGTGTAATCTAATTGCGGTGAAGGTGGTAGCGACTCACCGGGCGAACGCTCAAATGCGATACTACTTCCAGCAGCATTAAAACGTTGGGTGATGGCGGTAACAGCACAACTTGGAAAAGCCGAACTTGCACTCACTGACTTTATCCACTCGCCTTGAGATAAGGTAAATAATGGACTTCTGGGGCTGTCACTCAATACAACTGATTCGCCAGATTCAAGCTGACTTTCAATTTGGCCTAAAGAGCTACCAGTAGGCAACATCTCTTTCCAATCCTTATCGCTTATCCAGGAGGTATCAGATTCGATGCAACTGGCATCCGCTAGCATTAAGGTGTCGACGTTGACTATTTTCGTTGAGCGCATATATTCATCCATTGAATGTATGGGGGTTAACCCAAAAGTGGTCCATCACTTATTTGCTAAATTGAGTCGTAACTTTCGATAGACGAGGATAGTACCACCTATCTAGCAGGTATTGAACGATGAGCTTGCAACATTATGTAGCCACCATATTCTTGCTGGTTTGAACTTTTCTAAAAACAAGAATACGCTTTATATCGCTAAAATAGCTACTAGCTGACTTTATTTAGAGTTAGCACCTTTGTTTGATTATTCTTCACTTAGATAGTCACAGCTTTTGTACGGGAAAATGTTTCCACAAGGTAGTATGTGAGCCAGAAGAGCTGAGTAACTATGGAAGCCTAGCTAATCAGGCTTCAAATAATAAAGCTGCAATCGAAGGCTAACAAACTTACTGTTTACTCAATACCTGTCCAAGATATAGCTGAAGCAGGCCATCGAGTTCTTGAATATCGGCGCCAGTGAGTTGTTGGATTTTATCCAGACGATACCTTAAAGTGTTTCTATGGATAAAGAGTTCATTAGCACACTGCTGCAGATCACCGAAGTGTTGCAGGTAAGCGGTTAAGGTCTTAATGAGTTGACCATTTTTATCCCCATTCACGAGCGTCTGATAGGGTGTTGTTAGTTCTTGTCCCCGCCAATTTCCCCTGAGCCCGGAGAGTAATACAAGTAGCGAGAAGTCTTCATACAGATATTTGCTTTCATTGGGCCTTAGTTGCTGACCTAAGGCTAAGGTTTCTCGTGCTGTTATGTAGGAGCGACTAATATCGGCTGGGGTTGGGAAGAAGTGTCCCAGTGCGATTTTTAATCGGATATTCAACTCTTCAGGAATGCGAGTAAGAAGCTGATCGATTCGCTGACTCTCCAGGTGCGGGTCCCATTTGTTTCCATCCAAGAATGCGGGTTTAAATAACTAAGACACCCATTGTTAAATCTAACTGATTGGGTGTTTTTGGGGAAATTCTTTCGTTGCAAAACGTGAAAAAAATAGGGGGAAGATTGATATGAATCAATTGCTTGAGCAGTTCACTCTGCTTTTCTTCTTTTCTGCAAAGAGTGAGTGAGTACTGCTAGCTTGTCTTCATCCCTGAATGGCGACTTTCTACCTCTTACTTAAGAAGTGAGTCTCGCCTGCGTTTCCCTAACTGCACACACAATAACCTACTTTTATTGTGGGTTACAATATACAAGCCGTTACTTTATTGAAAAATATAGTTTTTAGTGAAAGATTTAACCAGAAACAAACAAAAGATATGGTTGTCTCGTCTTCTCTCCTTTATCCTAAAAGGGCAATATAAATTAAGAAAGAATCTAAATCTATCGTAAATCATTTTCGATGAGCACTTGCTCAATTTCAGATAGCTCTTTTCGTGTCACTGGGTATTTCCAAGGGTAGCAATTTGTCATACGGATAGTCGCTCTCATTAATGGGTGATCCAATGTCAGCGGTACATTAACGTTTACCTTAGCTTCATTTATATGAGTCTCATGGGGGTGGTTAAGGATTTGAGGGGAGCCTATATTTACGGCCCAATGCAGGAGCATAAACTCTTCAATCAGAGCTTCTTTTTCTTCCTCTTCACAAAGTAATTCTTCTGAACCTACTGCCTCTCGTAACGCATCTTGAAACTGAAACCTAATTTCTGTAGACACTAAAGATAATTTAGCTAGCCATTTATCAGAGGCTTTGGCTAGCAAGTCTCTACTGCTTATCATCGTAAGAAGCTGATAAGAAAAAGAATAAATATACATTGATTCTTGTGACACAAGATTAATTGCCACGATCTTCGCTGGAAGTGAATAGGGTAGAGCAAGAATGAATCGAATAACATTGGATGCTTGACTATCAAGACGTACAGACAGGGCAACCAATACATCTTCTTTAGATTGGATGTGCTTATAAACTGAGCCCATTGATAAACCAGCTTTTTTAGCAATCGCCGACATCTTAAAATCGATCAACGAAGTATCGAGAATACATTGTGCAGCAGCATCTAATATTAGCTTCTCTTGTTCAGCGATAGTGTGTTTAGGGGCTGGCATAGTGGACCTTCATTCGAATAATATTCGGGTGAATGCTAATAAATCTCCCTACCTGAGTCAATCTTTATGGATAAGCTGCTATGAATACGAAAAGGTTGTCAATGAATATAATTTTAACACAAGTATGCTGTCTTAAAGTGATTGATATTTAAAGAGTAAAGTTACCTTCCTGCTCTCACCATTGCTTGAAACTTAAACCTTTCAGTTTGACAAAAAATTCCAACAATTCATAATCCGAATCCTATTCGAATATCATTCGAATGCAATTATTTAAACTTTTGTGGTGATTATATGAAAAAGAAAAGGTCTTCATTCGTAGGTTGGCTATGGGTGCTATCAAGCTTAGCCTTGATTATAGGTGGTTTAGGGTATTACAAATACAATCAAATAAAAGTCGCAATAGATATAGCGTCCTCCTTCCCTGAGCACTACGAAGTCGTCGATGCCACCTACGTAAAAGTTTCGGAGCATACACCGACTGTCAGCGTACTTGGCAGTGCGGCATCGCCACTGCAATCTAATTTATCACTGGAGCTGTCGGGGAAAGTTGCCTCTGTTGGTTTCCAAGCTGGTGGAAAGGCTAATGGAGGAGATCTATTATTTCAGGTCGATATTTCTGAAGAACGCGCGAGAATAAAATCGGCACAAGCACGCAAAAAACATGCTCAATCAGTACTTCAACGTTATCTAACTTTGCTAGAAAAAAAATCGATTAGCCAAGAGCAATATGATCAAGCTTACGCTGACCTTATTGTGATTGAATCTGAAATTGAGGTACTACAAGTCACAATCAAACAAAAGACCGTTATTGCGCCATTTGATGGGGTCATAGGACTTCATGATATCAAGTTAGGCGACTATGTCTCTGCTAACCAAGTACTTTCAACGTTTATTGGAGACAGTGACAAAGTCTGGGTAGATTTTAGCGTTCCACAATTCTACCCAGAGCTCGACATAAGCTCTCAGATACGAGCAAGAAACATTGATTCTCTTGGTACATCGTCTTTCCAGCAGGCAACAGTCATAGCAAAAGACACACAAATATCGGAGACAACTCGTAGCCTGAGATATCGCGCAGAGATTAGCCGAACCCTCGCCCCCTACACACCAAACATGCCATTGGAAGTGCTTATTCCGATAAGTGAAAACAAGACGGTATATCAAGTCCCTGTTATTTCTGTTAATCAGGATCTTTATGGCTCATATGTCATGAAGCTAATCGCACTCGACAGTGAGCCCGGAGCTTACCGGGCAAAACGCGTTCCCGTACAGGTTATCTCAGAGATTAATGGATCGAAACTAATCACTGAAGGCGTTCATGAAGGTGAGAAAATTGCGGCGGCTGGCGCATTCAAACTTTATGAAGGCTTGTTGGTTCGCTCAAGGGAAGGAGCTTTACCACAAGAGCCGCCACTCGTTGCAGCTATTGTTGGAGAATAACAGTGGATATCTTTGTTAAAAAGCCAGTTATAGCAATCGTCATTTCTTTGATCATTATCATTGCCGGTTTGATGGCATCACAACGACTATCGATTTCGCAGTTCCCCCAGATCGAAAGTTCGTCTCTTATCATCACCACTGAGTATGTTGGTGTCTCTGCTGATGTCGTAAAAGGTTTCGTTACAGAACCAATCGAAAGAGTTGCAATGAGTGTTCCGGGCGTCGACTACGTCGATTCATCAACAACAGCAGGACTGAGTAAGGTAACGGTATGGCTCAAGCTCAACGAAAATAGCACCAATGCGCTTGCTGAACTTAACTCACGGCTCAGCCAGATCTCTTATGAACTGCCAGATGGCGTGCAAGACCCAAGCGTTTCTGTTACCCGTGTCGACAGGCCAGGAGCCACTTTTTATCTGAATGTTTCTAGCACTACAATGGACAGAGCAGAGCTCACCGACTTTTTAGAACGCGACGTAACACCTTGGTTTGCGTCTGTGCCTGGCGTTCAAAGTGCGGATGTACTTGGTGGACGCAAGCCGGCTATGCGTGTATGGCTCGATCCTCTGAAAATGGCAAGCTTGAATATTGGTGCCGATCAAGTTCATCAGGCTTTAATCGATAACAATGTTATCGCTTCTTTAGGTCATGTAGAAAGCGCTAGCCAAAACATAAGTATCATGAGTAATGCACTGTACCAAAGCGCCGATGATTTTCGCCAAATGATCGTGAAAAAGAGTGGTGATACTTTTATTTACCTTAGCGATTTCGCTCGTATAGAGCTTGGAGAGGATCGCGGTACCGACTCTGCACGCCTAAATCTTAGTGAGTCGGTTTTTATCGGCATCGTAACGTCACCGGGTTCGAACGAAATTTCAATTGGTGATGCATTATACGAGCAACTTGTGGTCACTAATTCACGCTTACCAGAAGGAACAAGTATCACCATTGGCTATGATGGCACTCAATATATGCGAGATGCACTCAAAGAAATTTTCACCACTCTTGTCGAAACTGTATTGCTGGTAGGCGTAGTGATTCTGTTGCTAATGGGATCATTTCGAACGGCGTTGGTGCCTTTGGTGACGATTCCTATTTCAATTTTAGGCAGTATCGCAGCGATGCTACTAGCGGGTTTCTCACTTAATTTACTGACCATTTTGGCAATCGTCTTATCTGTAGGACTGGTTGTCGATGATGCGATTGTCGTCGTAGAAAATGTCGCACGTCATATGCGAAATGGTAAAGGCCGAATTGAAGCTGCATTAATAAGCTCAAGAGAGCTGCTGCGCCCTATTTTCTCTATGACAATCACCTTGGCTTTAGTATTTGTCCCCATTGGTTTTGTCGGCGGTTTGTCTGGGGCTCTATTTAAAGAGTTCGCGTTTACGTTAGCCATTGCTGTTCTTGTTTCCGGTATCGTTGCTATTACTTTATCGCCAATCATGAGCGCCTACGTCTCTCAAGAAAAGGGGAAAGAAAGTCGCCTAACGCACAAGGTCAACCTGATATTCGATCGATTGTCAGCGCGTTATGAGAATGGACTATATCGTGTTTTCTCTCATGACCGAGCCCTATTGACTGGAGCATTTGTTCTTTCGCTTTTGATCGTTCCTTTCTATCTATTTTCACAGCAAGAGCTTGCTCCTGTTGAAGACCAAAGTTCGCTATTTGTTATTTCTGAAGCCCCTTCAGGTGGTTCTTTAGACTATAGCAATCAATTTATGCAAAAGGCGGTCAGCTCTATTGAGAAAATGGAAGGCATAGACATGGTATGGCAGACCCTTACTGAGTCAGGCGGTTTCAGTGGCATTAACTTCGTTCCATACGACCAACGCTCATACTCAACCTCAGATGTTGTACAAAATATTTATTTTGCACTCAAAGAAATCACTGGCTTGAGAATTTACCCAACGTCACCGATGCCACTGCCGACGGCTGGGCAATTTGATGTAGAAATGGTCATTCAATCGCAAGATAGTCACAGCGATATGCTTAGGTATTCATATGCACTGCTAGAGGCCGCGCAAAAAAGTGGCAAATTCATGTTTGTTGATACGGACCTGAAGCTAGATATGCCTCATGCACGACTCGAGTTTGACAGTACAAAAATGATGGACTTGGGGTTAACAACCAAAGCGGTAACAGACCAAATATCATTGATGGTGTCAGAGCAGGACGTGACACGTTTTGATAGTAATGGTAGGGCCTATCGTGTGATCCCCATGATTGAGGAGCAACAGCTAAATAGCAGTGAAACATTACTCACCCTACAAATAAAAACACCGAATGGCGATTTTGTACCCTTAAGTAGTATCGCAAACTTAGAGCAAACCGCTAGCGTACGCAGCGCGAACCGATTTAATCAACTTAACTCGTTTCGTGTTTTAGGTGGATTGGTGCCAGGGACAACACCTGATCAAGCGTTGAGTATTCTGGAACAAAAGGCAGAGGAGATATTACCGCCAGGATACCAAGTGAATTATGCGGGCAGCTCTCGTCAACTACGCCAAGAAGGAAACAGTTTATTCTCTGTGCTTGCCATATCTTTATTCATGGTTTACATGGTTCTAGCTATACAGTTCAACAGCTTTCGTTCGCCATTAGTGGTATTACTTGGGTCCGTACCTTTGGCTCTTGCTAGCGGTATGTCGTTTTCGTTTCTTGGTATGACAACGATGAATATCTACGCCCAAATCGGTTTTATTACTCTCGTGGGCTTAGTTGCTAAAAATGGAATACTAATTACAGAGTTTGCGAATGAGCTTCAACAAAAAGGGTATCGAAAATTGGACGCTGTCGTATATAGCGCAAAGTTAAGGTTACGACCTATTTTGATGACAACAGCTGCGACAGTACTTGGTCACTTTCCTTTAGTTTTAGTGACAGGACCAGGCGCAGAAGCCAGGAATAGTATTGGTATTATTTTGGTAGCAGGCATGTTTATCGGCACAATATTTACCCTATTTGTGTTACCGGCAGTCTATTTGGCTCTAGCAGAAAATCTCAATAAATCTACAGACGCCTTGTTTGATGAGAGGCAAGCCGTGTTAACTAAGTAAACATTGAAAATGGTGAGTGTAGTAACTCACCATTTCAAGAAACAAAGGGGGCGTATCAAATAAGGTCAAATATTCTTGTAAACCACCAAGTTGTAGATACGGCTGCGAGCTTCCAAAACATGGCCAAAAATGTTCCCTACATTTTCTGGCATTCCCCACATATATGGAGGTCAGATTCCGGCCCAAAAGAGCTACCGGAATGACGGTTATACAAACAACAAGAAAATGCAATAAGCCTTCATTCGAAGGCTAGCTAACTTTCGGCAAAAGCAATTCACCACGGAGTACACAGAGGACACGAAGAAGAGCATAAAAAGCTCAATCGAAGAGAGAAAATAACTCAGTGCAGATGCGGCTGCGAGCTTCCAAAACATGGCCAAAAATGTTCCCTACATTTTCTGGCATTCCCCACATCCATGTGGGTCAGATGTTTTGGCAGAGCCCACACGGCCAATTTTGCTCCATACAAAATTTGGCATTTCCTCCATCCATGGAGGTCAGATTCCGGCTCAAAAGCTCTACCGGAATGATGAGAAGGAACAAGCAAAACAAAATGAACTAAACAAAAAATGTAATCAGCCTTCATTCGAAGGCCAAATTACTGTTTACTCAATACCTGGCCCAGATATAGCTGAAGTAGGCCATCGAGTGTTTGAATATCGACGCCAGTCAGTTGTTGGATCTTATCCAGGCGATATCTTAAGGTATTTCTATGGATAAAGAGTTCATTAGCACACTGCTGTAGATCACCGAAGTGTTGCAGGTAAGCGGTTAAGGTCTTACTGAGTTGACCATTTTTATCAGCATCGACGAGTGATTGATAGGGCGTGGTCAGCTCTCTACCTCGCCAGTCTCCTCTGAGTCCGGAGAGTAATACAAGTAGTGAAAAGTCTTCATAGAGGTATTTACTTTCATTGGGTCTGAGCTGTTGACCTAAGGCTAAGGTTTCTCTGGCTGTGGTGTAGGAACGGCTTATATCGGCAGGGCTGGGGAAAAAATGGCCTAGCGCAATCTTTAATCTGACATTCAACTCTTCTGGGATACGGGTGAGAAGCTGATCGATGCGCTGGCTCTCAAGATGCGGGTCCCACTTGTTGCCATCAAGAAACGCGGGCTTTAAGATCACCAACTCAGTCATAGAGGTCATGGCGACCAAGTTACCACGTGAAGGGGTCTCCAATAGGTTGAGCACTTTTTTGAGTAAGGAGTTTGCTGAGGTTTGCTCTTCATCACCCTGGACTTGAATCACCGCGACTACACGAGGGGCGTCTATCTCTATATTGAGTTGTAGGGCCCAGTCTCTAACTTGAGGCGAAAATTCAGTGTCTGATTTTATCAGTTGAAGAATAAACTCTTCTTTTTGACGATATTGCCATTGAGCAAGCTCTAAGGAGTTGGCTTGCTCGACGATCATCTCGGCGGTCATTTTAAGTAGCTCACCGTAGTTTCTTAAGGTTTCAGGTTCACCTGTGATGCCAATAACGCCAATGATCTCGCCTTTATAATGTAAGGGTAAGTTAATACCTGCTTTTACCCCATGAAGATTAGCCGCCATGGCTGAATTAATTACAACACTTCGATTCTGGCTAATCGCCAGCAGGGCACCTTCATGAGTGGAGCCGATACGGTGTGGATCGCCCGAGCCTAAGATGACAGCTTTATCATTCATCACATTAATATTGTGATGGATAATTTTCATGGTTCGTTCAACAATTTGTTGGGCTAGGTTGGGATCTAGAAAATACACATTTAGCGTCTCGAAGGTGTTTCTATTAGCTTAAGGTATTTTGGAAGGGCTAACTATGAGATATGGCAAACTTTTATACCGATACTTTTATTTACCGCTCTTGTTTGTCCAAAGACTGGGGGCAAACAAGAGCTGGGGCTTTTATTTCACGGTGATATAAATAACGCTATTCAAAATAGTGATTTATTTGCCAGCTAGATGTTGTTCCAGGTTTGGCCACAAGTACACTCAGAGTGTCATTCGATTCTTGTGTGATAACGGCTTGTAACAAGTAGTGACTGGTGTTGCTGTAATCCGGGCTTGTGCCAGAGGGAATAGCGAAGACATTAACTTCAGCCAGATTTTGATCATATTTAATAGGCGCAGACACTTGGTTAAAGGCCAAGTTGAGGGCAATAGCGGTTTGTGCATCAGCATTATAGATATCGATACTGCGGGGCTCTAAGGCGTTAGCGTGAAACAAGCGATAGCTGGCTTGCTCACCTTCGAGCTTGTTGATGCGGATAAGTGACACGGCTTGAGTCGTAGGTTTCTCACCTGTAGCAAGTAGGAACAGGTCTTGTTGAGTATTGCTATAAGTCATGGTGCTTGTGCTGAGCAAAGACTGATTATTGAGCGCGTCTTTTACTGTGAAGCTTAAATTGGCTTGAGTTAGGCCAGTCCAGCCAAAGTTAGATGTTCTTTGTCGCTCTAAATAATCGATATTTGAGGCTATTTCAACTTCATCTATGCCGATATGCTCATAGAAGAGATCGACTTTAGTGGCTAATTGAGTATTAGGAATAAGGTTAATGAAATCAGCATTGAATTGATACGTGCTGCTGTTGCCTGAATTTCCATTTGTCTCTGCTGTGGAGTTTGCGCCGCCACCGCTACATGCCGTGAGCACACTGATTGATAATAGGGTGAATAACCGAGGTAAGTGAAATTGTGCCAGGCGAGAAGATACTACTGATGCCATAAACTTAAGTTCCGTCTAAACTAATCCATATGCAGTAATTTTATATGTGTTACAGGTATTACATCAAGGTATATATCTTGTTGAATCTAACATTTATGGTATTTACCGATGTAATCAATATTATGGGTCTTCTGAATCTCGAGTTAAGACTGAGATTTCTTAGCAAGTTTATTTTGGTACATGTATTCGTCGGCAATTTTTAACAATGATTCGAGATCGGTTTCTTCACCAGGTTTGAGCACGGCATAACCGAATGAGTATTCTATCTCAGTTTTTAAGGAGCAAGCCGATAAATGCTCAGCCATTCTGTGATTGAACAGTTCGACACAGTGCTCGTTTTCAGCATGAATCAATACCAGAAACTCATCGCCGCCCCACCTGGCGACTAAGTCACAGCTTCGACTGTTCACTTTCAGTGTTTTTGCGAAGACTTTTAAGATGTCATCTCCAATTTCATGGCCAAAAATGTCATTGGCTTCTTTAAAATGATCCAGGTCGAAATAAAGCAAAATAAGTTGCCGGTTGAGTCTCTGGGCTAAGTCTTGAGTGCTGAGAAGCAGGTCTTCGAAGCCACGTCGATTATAGATTTGTGTTAATGGGTCGGTATAGCTGAGTGTCAGCAGTTGATTCTCTTTATACAGATGACGAAGGTCACTATCGATCACCTCTTTAATGACTCCAAGCGCATTGATATAGGTTTCAGGGTAATCGGTGGCCTTAGTGTCTAACACACACAGGGTGCCGAAAATGCTGCCATCGGGCCAGGAGATAGGTAAGCCTAAGTAAGAGACATAGTTATCTTCGGTGTATTCTGGGTTATTGCTCCATTGGGGATCGAGCTTGGCGTCTTTAACATAGAGCTCGATCGAGTTTTTGACTACGTGATGACAATAGATATTAGTGTCTAAATCGACACTCCCCGGTTGATAATGTGTCTCTGGTTTTTGTGACGCTATGATGACTTCGATGCCCTTGAGATTAGCTTGATTGATGAAAGTAGCCGGAGCATGGAACATGTCGGCGACAGTGTTTACCAGCCGCTGCCATCTTTGCCAGTCGATCTCCTCTATCTCTAGCTCTAAAATAGATGAGTAAGGGTAAGGAGCACGTGTTGGACTTAGCATGTCACTCACAAATTGACCTCAGATCTTGTGTTATTAAAATTAAGTTTAGCTAAGGCCTAGAGGTTTTGTTGGGTGAGTGGATGTTTATTACTCATTTAAGATAATAGTATGAGGGGCCTAGTCTGTGGAGTGATTCGTTTCAAGTTAAGCATTTAGCTCAACCCTGAACTGTTAATATATCTTTCACCTTGTTTCTGAGTCTTGGAATGACCTCTGCCTCAAACTCTGGATGGCGTTTAAGCCAGATATTATTCCTCGGGCTTGGATGAGGCAGGGCGATGCTTGCTGGCCAATACTCCTGCCAGTTCATCACAGCCTGAGTCACTGACAGCTTATTTTTTCCTTGTTTACTATTCAGGTGATAGTCGATGGCATATTGGCCTAGAATGATAGTCAGCTCGATATGGGCTAACTCTTCAAACAAGGTTTGACGCCAGATCGGCGCACATAATGGCATGGGCGGTTTGTCGCCGGATTTTTTACCATTTCTGATTATGGTGCCGGGAAAACAAAATCCCATAGGTACTATGGCAAACAGGTTTGCATCGTAAAACTGTTCCTCTGTTACACCTAACCAGTCTCTGAGTCGTTTACCACTGGGGTCGTGAAAGGGCGCTCCTTTCTCGTGGGCTTTTATGCCTGGTGCTTGGCCAGCAATTAATATTTTGGCATTTTGCGAGATTTGGATGATAGGCTTTGCAGGCAAAGGCAGCTCAGCCTGACATAAGTTACAGGCTGAGATTTTTGCTTTGAGCTGCAGGAACTTATCAGATGGTTTCATTCATTATATGAGGTCATTGTTTATCGAATCATTATGACTCATCTATTGCGTGAATACTTGCAAGGTTTGTAAGCCAGTTTTTCGAGCTAGAGACAGTGACGCTAATGTCGATGTGAGACAGTTTTAAAAAATAAAAATGCCAGCGACTAATAAGATAGCAGCTGGCATTTATGTTTTAGCTAGGCCCTAGGCCCTAGGCCCTAGGCCCTAGGCCCTAGGCCCTAGGCCCTCGGAACTTCTTACAACCTATAGCTCATACTCAACATTATGAGGTGGGCTGTGGTAGGTCATAGAGTTGGCTGTTTGAGCTTCATCTATAATCTACCCGAGTTTTTACAACCTATAACTCATACTCAACATTATGAGGTGGGCAGTGTAATCGTGGCTGTTTGAACCAAAACTCACTACATTCCAGATACCGTCAGGTGCTATCTCATTGCCAGCATCATTATCTTGGTATTTCTCCATCTTATAATCTAAGCGAAGCGCCATTTTTTCGGTGGCTTGATACTGACCATAGATGTTGATGTTATGGGACTTGGCATAGTAGTCGCCGTAATCTCCGGTGACACCTTGGGTGACCTGAGTATTACTGTCTGAATTTGAATAAGTGTAATCTACGCCTAAACGTAACTTTTTCTCCATCAGGTTGTTATAACTCCAGCCTGCACCGATCACATCGACCTGATCTTCAACCACACCAAACCAGTTTGGCGTGCTGAAGTTAGTGCTACCTGATTGATCTGATTCTATGTTCTGACGGTTATAAAATGCCGTCAATGTCATATCATCGTTGATCAGGTAACTTGCACTGACATCATAACTAAGATCTCTAGATTCAGTTAAACCAATCTGGGTGTCGTTATAGTCATCCAGTGCGTATCGCGTACCTAAGTCGATAGTCAACGCCTCGGTAGGGCTGTGAGTGATACGAGCCTCAACCATGGTGCGTTTGCGATCTGCTAGGTTGTACTTACGTAGCAGGTCGTTAGACTCGTTTGAAGTCCACTCTGATGCTTGGTATTCAGAACCGTCACGCTCGCCATAGCTACCCTTGATCCACATATCCCAGTTTTCGAACTTACTCAGACGGAACTTGCTCCAGAGTGTGTGTTCGTTGGTGGTTTCTCTATCTTGATAGCTACGGTCATCCTGGCGGTAATCATAACCCGCTTCGAGTCGCATACCGCGAGTGATGCGATAGTTGGCACTTAATTTAGCCCTTTGTGTGGTGATGTCATAGGGCGTGTTATAGGCAGCTTGCCCTGTTGTTGAGTCTATGCTTATCTGCGTCCATTCTTCAACGTTAGTCTTGTTGTCACGATCGCTATAATCATAGCTTGCCTTAATACTCACGCTGCGATTTAAGCGGGAGACTAGCTTCAAGTTCACACCTGTCATGTCGACGCGACCATCGAGGGATTCTGCTGGCATCTGGTAACCGTACCCAGAGGTGACAAACGCTTGATCTTGGGTCATTTGTCCGTAATGAACGCGGCCACTCAAGATAGTCTTATCGGCAGTGACTCGGCCCATCAATGAAACCGTATGAGCTTCATTGTCAGGATCTAATGCCATGGTGCCTTGAGTTTGCGCGCCGAACGTTGGGTTAAAGGCGTTATCAAACGTTAGCTGACTATACTGGTTTTTAAAGCTCGAACCTGAGTAGTTAAGTGCTGTGAACCAGTTGTCACCTTTAAGCTTTATACCTGCTTCTACCGTATCTGTGGTGTAATCGACGGGTTCAGCTAACATCATAGACTGGTTATAGAAACTACCAGAAGCTTGCTTAAGTCCGGTCTTATTTTCACGTTGATAATTTAGATAAGTGGTCCATAACTCCTCACCCGGATCAGCATCAAACGTATAGTCGAAACCAAGTCCGGCTCGTTTACGCTTAAGTGATAACTCCATAGGGTTCAGGCTGCTGTATAGCTGAGTCATATCTTGACTCGAACCTGCCGTCTGCCAGTTATCTGGCAGGGTTAGATGGTCTCCACCAACGCCCTGATAAGGTGACATGGCGCTGTCTGTTTTATAGGTGGCAATCTGACGATAGTTAAGGTTCAGGTTGTACTGACCGGATTTACCGGCATTAATATCTAAACGGCCATTTTCCATGCCGAGGTTATCGGCCTCTATGGTGGCGCGGTAACCTGATTCGCTAACATATTTCAGATCTGCATCTAGCTTAGCCGCTAAGTCGTTTTCGGCTGCGAAGGCGTTGGCAGAGCGAATATCATCGCTATTGTTATAGCCCATGCCGACACCGACAGTGCCGTTAACGCCAGTTTCGACAACGCAGCGTTTACACGCCCACTTGTCGAACTTAACCTTGTCGGTATTCGCATCTTGAATACCATAGCCGCCAGCTGCCATTGCCGTGCTGACAAAGCCAGCATTAGCAAGTAGGGCGAGGGTGACTAAATTTAATTTGAATTTCATCTTCTCGACTCCGTTTAGCGCTGAAATAGCTTGCCAGATGGGTGGTTAGAACCATGGATCTGGCTATGGCAGTTCAAACAGCTGCGACCACCAGTGAATGCATTGCCACCTACGGTTGAGCCTTGATCTGTGTTGCCCATGTAGGCACTACTGGAATGACCGTCACTGGCATGACATTGCTGACAAAGCTGAGGAGCACGAGTCTTCAGCATCCCTTCGTTCACCGAACCGTGTGGATTGTGACAAGCGACACAATCTTCAGTTACGGGTGCATGCTCCCACAGTTTTGGGCCGCGCTTCTCGGCGTGACAGGAGTAACATGTCTCGTTAACCGTAGGTTTTACAAGATCTGAGTCGCTCAAAGTGCCATGTGGATTATGACAATCGCTACACACCATTTGGGCCCACTTCATCGGGTGGCTTGAGCGCTTGTTCATGTCAGCTTTTTGCTTGGTGTGACAACTAGTACAGACTTCCATCTCGGTGTTTTTAGACAAAACAGGGTCTTTATCTGTGTGTATGGAGTGACAAGAAGCACAAGCAACGTCGGCATTGTCATGGTGTCCACCATTCCAATCCATACGCTTATCATCTAAGTGACAGCTCATACAGACACTGTTTTGTTTTTCGGCTGACAGAGTCGAGTCTGGACCGAAGGCGATCATTGGCTCGTTACCGCCGCGGTTATGCTTACCAAGAGGGCCGTGACAGGCTTCACATTGAAGACCAGCCATAGGGCTCTTACTTGAATCGATTGAGCCATGGACACCTTTAAACAGATCCATCACTTTTTCAGATTTACGGTGACACATTAAGCAAGAATCGGCGCCTTTAGGGGAGTATTTACCTTCGGCAAACTTCTTATCTAATGTGGCTTCGACTTCATCGGGAGTCATCTTGGCATCCCACTTTGACGCGTGAGCGACAGAAGTCATACCGAGAGACAAGACTGCTGACACTAGCAGTACGGGGAGCACTGACAGTGAAACAGATTTTAGTGTATTAATGATTTTCATATTTGGCTTCCTAATCTGCACAAATTCGCTTGAAAGCAGGGGGAGAGGACTCCCCCTTTCAAACTCTCTATTTATCGTTAAGAGTTGAGCAAATTACATCTTCACCGAAGTGTGATCATTGATGCTTGGGTTGTGACACAAGAAACAGGTTTCAAGTTGGGCTGCATCGTTGGCGGCTTCATAGGAACCGTCGATGATGGCACCTTGACCTTCAGCGTGTGGCTTGAAGCTATCGCTATGACTATGACAAGAGCTACATGTTGCCGCGATAGGTGTGCTGTATTTGCCTGATGAGGTTGCTAACGCACCTTTCACCTTGAAAGCATCAAGGTTGAAGTCGTTATGACACTGACTACAGGTCATGCCTGAAATAATGCCGTAATCACCAGAACTATGTACTGAGTGAAGTTTCATCTCGAGTGCACCTTTGTTGCCGCCACTCATGTAAGTACCATCTGGAGTGTGACAAGCGACACAGCCATCAACACCAACAATCATCTCACCCGCTTCGTTGATGCGGCCTAGCTGCTCTGTCATCACGAAACCTGCATGGTACTCTTGATGTAGCTCCCACTCGGTGCCATGACAGCTTTCACAAGCTGCAAAGTTAACTGAATCTGTGTGACGTACACTCGGTGCTTCACCAGAAAGTGTGCCGTGGGCAAGCTCTGCTTTCATTGATGTGCTATCAACGCCTTCACCACAGGCAAGCAGATCAGTACCGTCGTTGCATAAGGTCAGGCCGATAAAGCTAAATGCTGTATCAGTATCTGCGCCGACTTCACCGTAAGGAAGGTTAGCGATTGTGGTGACAAATTTACCATCAACAATAGAGGCTGCTTCATCGAGGGTGCCATCTTTAACTAGATTAATAAGCACTTTATGCTCACCATTACCAGGGCTTGGGTTGTAGCCCATTATCGGGAAGTTAGGACCCACGTTAGTGATAGATTCCAGTTGCTCAATATTAGTCAATAATGTTGCAGCATCTATTGCGGCGCCGTCAGCACCAGTAATGGTAATGCTGAGTGTGGTATCGCTACCTGAGTCTGTGGCTATCGCAGTAAGGCTTGCTTCCATACCATATTGGTCGATAAGTGCTTTCTTCTCAACGAAGCCACCCATATGAAGCTCTTCTGTCCAACTTGCGTTATGACAAGCGATACAGTTGCTGTTGTCATTTTGCTGAGAGTGACCTTCACCGGCTTTAAAGTCGATGTTAACGTGACAACTTGTACAGGTTTCCATGGTTGGAACGCGCGTCCAGTTGCCCCATTCACTTAGCTCATTGCTACCTTCTTCAGGTGCAATGTGACAGGTTTGACACTTGTCTTGCAGCAAAGCGTGCGCTTTTTCTGCATCTTTAGTGAATTCACCAGTATCTTTGTCAGCTTTATAGCCTTTGGCTGAGTTGTGTACGTTGTGAACCAGGTGAGTGAAGGCCACTTCTGGCTTACCGCGCCCTTCGGCCCACTCTTGGGTATGACAAGATGCACAGGTTTCTGCTGAAGTGTAGCTGTGATAAATTGCTTCTCCTGCAGCATGGCAAGAAGCACAGGTTTCAGTTGAAACTATGTCTTTGGTATAAAGCGCTTGGTAGCCGTCACCTGAGAAATCTTCTGAAAGCTCGGTACGTGGTACAGAAGTTACGCCATCTTGCAGTGTCGATGCACTGGCGATAACGTTGTATCTTTGAGTTAGCTCTGAATTATAGCCTTCAACCTCAATGGTGAAGCTATAGTTGCCATTCTTGTGGTCGGTAAAGGTTTTCTCAGAACCAATTTTCTGCCACTGAGCGCTGTCACCAGCGCCGGTAGAACCTTGTGGGAGAAGCTGGGCAACGGCTTTAACTTCCAAGTCTTTTAAACCTACAACCGGAAGGTCTTCTTCGTTAGTGGCGAAGACTTCAATGGTTGGCATGCCGTCTTGGTAAGTCACCTTAGTCACATCTAAGTTGAGTACATTAACTACATCGGCAGCTGGACCGCCTGGGTTGCCGTCATCACCATTATTACCGTCACTGCCACCACAACCGGTTAAGGCTAGAGATACAGCACTTGCTGCCAATAGCAGCACAAACTTATTATTTATCACGTTCATCATTTTTTCCCTGCATAGGTTTGACATTGGCTCAAGTGCTTGGTCAGCTAAGCTAACCGATTATCATTTAGATGATTTCATTATTAGTGCTACTTAAGTCGATGCTGGAAATATAATTCCCTAGGGGAAGGCTAACGTAATAGGGGGGTGAAATCTGCAAAGCAGGTGTTAATGTGTGACCAAGATCCGCCTATTTATAAAGTGGTAGTTTAGACAGGGGGGAAACGCTATTCCAGATCAATAAATGAGCGGGTTAGTTGATAACTATTCTCAGTTAAGTTGATGTTATGTATGGTAAGTGTTTAATATTTTCTTTTTTTACTTACGCAGATAAAATAAAGGGAGGCTAAGCCTCCCTTTGGGTATAAAAAATGATGGTTTAACGGCTAGAGAGCGAGTGCTAATTCATCATATTTAGTTAGTGCTTGCCGCTGATTAGTTACCGTGAAGTTCCATTAACTTCTCTGGAGAGTGACAAGTTGAACAGGTCTCTTTCGCACGATTTTGAACGTCTTCAGCGCTGATACCATCTAAGATACCGCCGTTTGTTTCGATGTGAGATTTACCAGAATCACTGAGGTATTTCTGGTGGCAGCTCATACATGAACCCGCATCAGAAGAGACCCACATGTCTTCTCCAGTCAACATGTCACCGTAGCGCCATGTACGCTCTGGAGCTCGGCCAAGTTGAATACCGTCATCAGTATGACAGGTCATACAATCGGTTTTTACTACAGTACTCGAACCAACACCTGCATATTTCAGGTAATGTCCTTCAGCTTCATGTGCTTTGTAAGCGAAACTGGTTGGCTTCTTAGCATTAGGGTACTGCTCACTCGCATTACTTTTAGTGGTCTTGTCTGATGTATGACATGTCTGGCAATTCACACCATTGTTGTAGTGATAAATCTCCTGATTGTGGCAACCTGCACACTTAGTTGGGTCGATAATGTCACGACGCGCCATAGGAGCTGTGTCTAAGTCTGCACCTGTGTCACTCCAAATAAAATGGAACGGCTCATCTTTCACTTCAACTTTGCGAACACCTTCAGTTGTACAATCTGTCATTTCCACGACAGGGCGGCCATAACCACCATTGTTGTAACAAATTTTAAGTGCAGACCAAAGCTCAAACGTTTTTCCGCTTGCATCGGCAGGAAGGTCGATACCAGCATAAGTCATCACCCATGCATTAGCTGCAGCGTCATAGATGCCTTCGCTAAGTTTCATACGACGTTTGCTATATGAAGCTTCAGAGTATGAAGGGAAGTCTTTATCGCTGTCCCAAGCCATTACAATACGAGAACCAGTATCGACAAACTCTGCAGCTAATGGCAGGCCATCAGTACCCAGCACTTGAACTGTGGTTGTGAACTTACCATCGCTATCAACACCAATTTCAGAGAATTGTACACTCATCTCTTGGGTTTCATTGTAGGCTTTCATGATATCGCCGTGAGCTTCTTTAGCACTACGTGCATAGCCTTCTTCGATATGACAAGACATACAGTTTTCGTTGCTTGGATCGTGATATGCCTTAGGCATAGTCGTGTGACAGGCAATACAAGCTTGGTTGCTTTGATTGGCTTCGAATAAGTCCGCATTAACTGGTGCATTTTCGCCTGTGACGTGACATGAGGTACAGTCAGCAGCAGGTCCCTGAGGGAACATCACTTTACCGTAATCGTGAACGCCACCACCGTATCCTATAACCTTGTAAGGTGCTGGAATATTGCCATTCTCATCAGCGTCAGGTGAGTCAGGGCTATAAGTTGTTCTGCTATTTCCTTTATGGATAGCGTGGATCATATAGGTGAAGTCGACACTGTTACCACTTTCAGGATCGCCTGAAGTCGCAGTATGACAAGATACACAGTTTTCAAGATTGATTCGACGCCCACCGTGGAACTCTAGGCTATCTGGTTGGTGACAGGTGTAACAGGTTTCGATAGAAACGACTTCACGAGTTTGAATGCCGTCAGTGGTGCCAGTAGATGGCTGCCAATCATAATTTGCATTTGCAGCAAAGCTAGGTAACTCAAGTTCCAATGTGGCACGTTGAGTGTAGTCTGCGTTGTAAATGACTTCAACAGGCGTTGTGACGTTGCCAATATTTTGTTGGAAGGAATAAGTATATGTCCCATCGTTATTATCAACAAAACAGGTTTCGCAATCACTGGCTTTTTCTACATTAGCCTGGAACTGATTCGTTGGGTTAATATCTGATTCACCTTCAGGAACCCAGTCCGGGTTAGGTGATTTTTCAGCATTGATATAGGCTTGCCATTGGTAACCACGGTCGTATTCTGTGGGTACGCCATCTTTGTCGTTCATGGTTTCGGTAACATGTGCAAGCTGAGCGATACCAAAACGCAGATCGTGATCTTTAGTCAGGCCGAGAACGGCAACACCATTATCATTTTCAAGAGTGAAGTCGACGGTGACTATGCCCGCTTCGACAGCAGCATTAGTAAATATCGCATTGACACTCTTAGCCGAGTCTATATTTACGCCAATAGGACCAGGCTTGCCATCTTCACCATCACTACCGTCGCTGCCGCAACCAGCAAGTGCAAGAGAGAGTATCCCTGCACTGAGTACAGCTTTGGCTGCTGCACTCTTTTTTAGATTAAAAGAGTTGAACTTTTTCATCATGATTATTCCCTGCAATAGTTTTAATCATCACTGAGTCACTATTTAAGCGTTTGCTTTATAAGCTTTGCGATATATAAGAGTAATTCTCATTATCAACTTGTTGTTAAACAGCAACTTAGTGTGTGGAATTTATTTCCCTTGGTAAGGCTAACTAAGCAGCGAATTTTTAGCAGTTGTTTTAGCTAGTTTATGTGAACTAGGTCTGACTATTTCTTTAGGGGTAGGTGAAAGAGGGGTTTTCAGCCGTTCTTAAGGATCGGATAAGCTAAACACTCGTGGAAGAGGCTAAATATTTATCAGAGGTTTAGTGTGGGTTATTTGATATTTCGTTGCTATTGGGTGGTGTTCTTAGCCTGAGATGTCAGGTATCTAAATAGTGAATGTTAGAGTATTACTTTTTAGATATAAAAAGCAGGAAGGTTTACTTCCTGCTTCAGATTGCTCAATTAAACTATTTTCGTAGCTCGTAGCTCGTAGCTCGTAGCTCGTAGCTCGTAGCTAAATGTATCTAATACTGAGTTGGATGAACCGCATCGACGCCATTAGTTTTACCTTCGGCGTGACAAGTTGCGCAGCTTTCACTGCCAGGCACATAACTCCCTCTGGTGTCGTTAGCTGCGCCGCCATTAGCCCGTATATGCGCCACTAAAGAGTCTTTTACGCCGTGACAACTGACACAGGTTGCCGCGATAGGTGAGAATTCAACAGCTCCAAGTACTGAGTCCGTTGAAGGTGTCGCGACCATAGCGCTCAAGCCATCCATCTTTAGCTGGCCCTTATCATGACAGACTGCACAGTTGCCATAATGCTCAGGGAAGGTCACAGGATCTTGAGTCGAGCGCTTGCTGGCATGGTGTGCATGAATGCGGACTTTAAAGTCGATATGATCGATAATCGATTTCGAGTCAGCGCCTGAACGAGTGGGGTTATGACACATCTGACACTCACCCTCGAAGTTGCTGTAACTGCCGCTGTGTTTGAAGCCGATGCCAAACTTACCGATAAACTTCTCATCATGGCAATTGGCACAGGTGTCGTTACTGACAACCACTCTTCTGGCCATCACGCTAGTATCACCATTGAGATTGAACGCGACAAGCTCACCGGTGATCACTGCTGGGTTTATAGACTCATGGGTTCCTGTGCCGCAATTTACCCCCATTAGACTGTCTCTATCGACGCACATCTTAGTAGAGACAACACCAGTGGCTGCTTGGCTTTCATCAGGCGTTAACGAGGTTGCACTTGTATATCGATATACCCCATTACTGACCGATGTCGGAGTCATTGAGCGTAAGTCTATTTTTTGTGTTCCTGAGCCAAAGTCTATGTCATTACCAAAGCCAAAATAGAGATTGCTCAATGAGATACGGGCATCGGCATCGGGACTCATTACGGTGGTCGTTAGTGAGCTATCTTTGAATTCTACATCGAAGCTAATCATATCCGTTGCTATCGACACTGACCCTGGCACTAAGCTAGCCGAGTAGCTGTTTTTGGCATTATCTTTTGCTATCGCATCGGTCATATGATGGCCTGCACCTTCCTGGCCTTGCTCGGCATGACAGGTGCTACAAGCATAGTCGGGTTGATACTTATCATGCATTTCAGATTTTATTACTGCGGGATCGCTTGAATCGGAATGACATGAACCACAAGCGAGTGCTCTGTGATGTTTAAAGTTTGCAGCATCGGCTGGCGCCGTTTCGCCTTCGATATGGCAAGTGCGGCAATCGTATATATCGGCAGGGAAGGTGACATCTTGGTAGTCATGGACACTACCGCCATAGCCCACCATAAAATACTCGGACTTGTGGATCTTATGAATCATGTAGCCCATGTCGATAGGGGCCCCCGTTTCTGGATCGCCCGCGTAGCTGGTATGGCACATTTGACAATTTTCGATGGCGTAACGTTTTGAACCATGCATGATGAGCTTTGGTGCCCAGGCGTGACCATAATTATCACTGTGACAGCGCAAACAGGAGTCTTCTAAAAACTCGACCGTGCGCGTGTCCTCTGCACTGACCATCTCACCCGATGAAGGTAAAAAGTCATAATGGGTATTAACCAGCTTCTTGATGTCGCCATCGGCGCGCATCTCCATGGTGACCCTATGAGTTAGGCTAGTATCAAACGTCAGGTCTAAATCACCTACAGATTCAACTGCACTGAGGTTGAGCTGGAAGGTATAGGTATATTCACCCGCAGAAATCTTCTCGACACACTCTTGTTTACAACTTCCCTCAAGAGATGGCTGGATCTGAGGCCCTGCCATCTCTTCATATCCGGCGGGAATATTCTCGGAAACCGGTTCGACCATATTATTGATATAGTTGATCCACTGGGGTGTTTTATAACCTTTGCCGCTTTGAGGAAGCAGCTTGGCTATCCCCATGCCTAATGTGTCGACGCCTTCATAGGTATCAAAGTCTGTGATGGCGACACCATTGGCATTTTCAACACTGAAGCTGACTGTCACTACACCATCCACAATGTCGACTGCACTAATGTTAGTGACTAGCTCATTGGCTTGGCTAACTGAGAAGCCGACTTCTCCGTCTTGTCCATCTTCACCGTCTTTACCATCACTTCCACAGCCTAGTAGTAGGGCAGAGCAGGTCAGTGCGATAACGCTTAGCTTCGAACCTTTTCTTTTGATATCCATAAGTTGCGTTCCATTATCTATACATCATCTCGGGTTGAGGCACTCACTCTTTTATCTGACAGAGTTTATTGAGTGCCTCACTCTTTGTATTCATTCTGTATTGCTACTTTATTGGATGGACTGTCAGTACGTCCGCTGTAGCCCCTTGTCCATGACAGGTTGCACAGCTCTCTGTACCAGAAGTTGCATCTTCCTCGGTCCCCATAAATACAGCGCCTTGCTGAGTCATATGATTTGCGGCATTTGTACTGGAGTGACAGTCGCTACATATTGCAGCGGTAGCACTGGTGAATGTGCCATTGTCAATTGAAAGGGGTTGTACAGCGTTACTCAGCGGCAGTGCTGCAGTTAGGGTTCCTGTATCGTTACTGGTATGGCATTGAGCACAATCACCTATTTGACCTGGATAATTAAGATCTTCAAAACCTTCACGTTGTGAGCTATGTAAACCGTGAATAAGATGCTTAAAGTCTGCGGTTGCAATCGAGGGATTAACAGCACTGGCATCAGCCATCATATTATTGTTATGACATAACTGACATTGTTGCTCCAGGTCGTTACGAGAACCATGAAAATTGAGGGCTTGATCGCCATGACAGCTTCCGCAGGTAGTATTAGTGACAACAATTCGTCTGCCTTCATCCGATATAGAAGCGATTGAGAAGAATTGATGGCTGGATTTTATATTAACGCTTGAAAATTGTTCATTGGCGCAATCACCAAGCATTCCTTCTGAGCTACAAAGTTTACCTTGAATAGCTAAGGTTCCGTGGTCTGATTCGCTTCCCGATGGAACTGTTAGGTCAGTAATGTCATAAGTGTAGATACCTGCACTGCCTGACTTTGGCGGTATTTCTTGTAACTTGATTGATTTTGCCGAACGAGTGGCATAATCAAAGCTTGTTCCCCAGTTAGCTACTACGCGTAAATCAGCCACAAAGTTAAGTTTATCAGCGCTATCTGTGTAAACCTCCCCAGTGACAGGGTTAGAGAGTCTTAGTGAAAAAGTGACAGTCGTGCCTGAGAGGCTAGCAACGGTTATTTGGGCATTAAATTGTGCTAATGCCTCATCGTTACCACCATCATTATGTACACTCATGGTCCAATCGGGATTATGACAAGCCACACAATTGCTGTTATCGACTTGGGCTGGATGCCCTTCACCTGCAGGAAAGTTGATATCGGTATGACATGAACCACATGCCTCCATACCTGGCACACGGGCCCAGTTCATATTTTCAGTCAATGTTTCATCATTGGCATGACAAGTCTGACAATCTGCCAAGGAGCCTGGGAAGCCGGTTAAATGTTTACCGTGTATCATCTGCGGGAAGATATTGTCATTGCTACTCACTTTTCCTTCACTATGACAGGTCACGCAAGTTTCGACTTCGTTGTACTTACTACCGTGAAAAGCGAGATCCTTGTGACAGGTGTTACATGTCTCCATGGTGATCAAATTACGAGTGTAGGCGGCTTCACCTGAATCTTGCCAATCGAAATTTTGGTTAGTTGTTGGTAATGCTGTTCCGTCAGGTAAGCTATCTCCGCCAATCTTAATGACTATGCGTTGGGTGGCTCCTGGCAAATAGCTCATCTCATTCATGCCATCGAAAGCAGCACTGAAAGTATAGGAATACTTTCCATTCTTGTGATCGACAAGCTCGCCTGTACAGCTGCTTGTGCAGCTCTCAGAGGTAAAGTATTGCCACTGACTGCTGTTTCCGGCATTGGTAAAACCTTGGGGAAGAAGCTGAGCTGCAATATACGTTGAGCTAGGTATGCCGACGATGGGCTCATCGTCTTGGTTGTTGACGCTGTAATTCACCGTGGCTACGCCATGAGTAAAAATGACTTCATTAACCTCGACGTTAAGTGAAGATATATCGGTAGCAGGAGGACCGCCGGGTTCTCCTGAGTTACCGGGCTCACCGTCATCACCACCACAAGCCGTTAACAGTAAAGCAAGGATAAGCGGTGCTGCATTTTTCATGTCAAATACACATATTAGATTTGTAATTAGTTTCATCATCTCTTCCTTGGAACATGCTCACACACTGACTTTCCCAAAAAACGTGCTATTAATAAGTCGTTTAAATCTGATGTTTATCGCTAATGTTTATAGCTGGTAGCTCAATGTCACCCCGAAGTAATGCGCATTGTAGTCATGGCTGAGATCACCAAATATCAATACATTTGGGATGGAGTCGACGCTCATCCCTTGGTTACTCCAATCGGCATCTTGGTACTGTTCAAAAATCCAGTCAAAGCGTATACCTATTGATTCACTCATTTGGTAATCGGCGAATGCATTCACATTATGGCTGGTGGAGAAGTATGCGCCGTAAGGGGTTGCCAAGCCTTGGGTGACCTCGGTATCGCTTTGGCCATCTGAATAGTTGTAGTCGACCCCCAGAGATAACTGCTTATCCAATAGGTTTTGATACAGCATCCCAAGGCCTACGATAGTGGATTGCTCATCAGCAGTTGCGTACCAGTTAGGAGCACTGAAATTGCTGCTGCCGGCTTGCTCGCTATCACGCCAGTCCTGATTGAGAAAAACGTTGAAACTGAGGTCTTCATCGATCAGGTATTGGCCAGAAATGTCATAACCGGAAGTGTCGACATCGGTTAAGCCTATCTGGGTATCGGTATAATCTTGTTGGCTTAAATGTAGATTCGCTGAGGCAGAGAAAGATGCAGAGCCAGTGTAATTTGCCGAGAGTTTATATTCCTGATGTTCTCTATCTGCAAGGTAGGTTTTTCTCAGTAATGGATTGCTGGGACTATCAGTTCTACTGACCGGCTTGTATTCACTACCGCTTCTATCTTGCGCTTTTGCTTTAAACCCAAATGACCAAGCGTGAGAAGGTCGGTAGCTCAAGCGTCCATATAGGCTGGACTCGTGTATGGTTTCTCTGTCCAAATCACTATAATTGTTATGATCATATTCATAACCCACATCGAGATAGACATTACGGCTAAATCTGTATTTAGCGGCAAGCTTGGCCTTTTGACGTGTGCGATCATATTCAGGATTTGTTGCTGCCCCGCTAAAATAACTGTCGGTGATCACCTGAGGGTAGTCATTCACTTCAGTTTTATTATCCCTGTCTTTGTAGTCGTAACTGGCACGTAAGCTTAATTCACGGGTTATGCGCCCCGAATACTTAATGGTCATCTCAATCATATCGACTTGACCATTTAAATTCGCTGAAGGTAAGTCAGGAGAAGGGCCGTTAATTGTAGCGGGTAGGAATGTTTGTTCTTGGGTGAAGCGACTGAAACCTGTGTGCATTAAAATTTGTTGGCCATTGTCGCTAAATTGCGCATTGCCCGCTATTCGGTAGGCCTTGTTATCTGGTGTCGTAGCACTTTGACCCGAATAAGCCGCACCAAAGGTTGGGCTAAATGCTGAATCCCAGCTTATTGCATCATGATCGTTATTATAGCGGCTAAGCATGGTATCTATGCCCGCAAGCCAACCATCGCCATTGAAGTAGATTTTTGCGCCTAGATTATCGATGGAGTCATCGATAGGTTGTGCCAACATGGCACTGTTTGTTAATAAGTTACCACTAAAGGCACCTTGTCCTGAGCGCTCTTGGTGCTGGTAATCCAGCTCAGCTTTATAGAAATCACCTTTATAATGTGCATCTAGGGTCAGGCTATCACGCTGGGTCATAAGCTCAGCTTGCCTGACGCTATCGATTAGCGAAATCATTTGTCCAGTAGTGGCACCAGTTTGCCAGTCTTCGGGGAGAAGCATAGCATCACTGTTAACCATATAAGGTGTCAGAGCCCTGTTAGTATCGTAATTAGCGATACCTCGATATCCGAAAGCGACTTCATATTGCCCGGGCTTGCCGGTGGTCAGCGTTGCACTGCCGTTGTCATAACCTAGCTTGTTCGCTGCAATTTCGGTGCGATAGCCTGATTCGCCTTTTAACGTCACATCGGCATCTAAGTGGCCGACGAGTCCGTCTTTGTCTGTTCCAGAAGTATTACCGAACCGAGGATCTGAGCCATCATTATAGGCAAGTCCTACGCCGATACTCCCTTGGGTGTCAGTTGAAACCTTGCAACGCTTACATTGCCACTTCTCAAGTTTTAAACTGGTACGATTAACTTGTGCTAGGCCGTACCCATCGGCTATTGCGGGGGAAAAAACACTCGTCATGGCGATGGCAACTAAGCTCATTTTTATCGTGTGTTGCGCTAGGGTATTCATAATATGTGTTTTCATTATCTATTCCCTCTTAACGCTGCAGTAGCTTACCGGATGGATGATTAGAGCCGTGTACTTGGCTATGGCAGTTCATACAGGATTGCCCCGCATTGAAGGCATTCTTCTGATTAGCGAAAACAGCGTTCGATGTGTGTCCATCAGAAGCGTGGCAACTCTGACAGAGCTGAGGTGGCTTACTGATAAGCATGGCTTCATTCACGCTGCCATGAGGGTTATGGCAATTGGCGCAGTTATCCGTGACAGGTGAATGTTCCCACAGCTTTGGACCGCGTTTCTCTGCATGACATGAATAGCAGTTTTCATTCACACTCATCTGCTTGAGGCTAGAGTCACTTAAACTTCCATGGGGGTTATGACAATCACTACACACCATCTGTTGCCATTTCAGCGGGTGAGAAGAGCGCTTATGGATGTCGGCTTTCTGTTGGGTGTGACATGAAGTACAAACTTCGACTTCTGTTTTACGATCACTGATTGGGTCGTGTCCGGTGTGGATCGAGTGACAACTGGCACAACTGACATCGGCGTTGTCGTGGTGATTACCACTCCAAGCCATACGCTTGTCATCATTATGACAGCTCATGCAGACACTATTTTGTTTTTGGGCCGGAACTGGTGAGTTAGCACCGAAGGTGATCATTGGCTCTTTGCCGCCTCGGTTGTGTTTGCCTAATGGACCATGGCAGGCTTCGCACTGCAGATCGGCCATCGGAGAGCCCTTGACGCTGGTATTACCGTGTACACCGTCAAACAGCGCCATCACCTTGGCACTCTTTCTGTGACACATTAGGCAAGTATCAGCGCCTTTTGAGGAGTATTTACCTTCGGCAAATTTTTGGTCGAGAATCGTTTCTACTTCGGCAGGGTCTTTATCATCCCAAGGAGCAGCCGCTAGATGTAAACTAAATACTGTTAATAAAAATAACAGGCAAGGTAAGGCCTTGCTTTTTGTCCAAGCAGATCCCATGTTCATCATCACACATCCTGAGCGCTATTTTGCTAATAATTGTTATATTAGTAATTATCTAATTTACTAATACATAACTATAGAGCATGTGCATTACATTTGAGTCACATTTGCGGTGATTTCGTCCGGTAAAGAGTGATGATTATGAAGGGAAAATCTAAAATGTGATCTCGATCACTGTAGGGTGCGATTAATAAGCTCAATAATTAAGTAATTGATAATTATTCGTATTAGCTTGTAGTTGGATTTATTTGATTACAATCATTTATTAGTTGGGACTTTTGTCACATAATATAGAATACAATTGAAAACTATTATCGTTCCCAATGCGAAAAGTTGATCTAGGTAAAGTTATTCTTCTTGTTCCTCCGTTAAAATTAGTTCGAGTTTAAGAATTATTGAGACCTGTTAAAAGGTATAAAAGCATAATGAAATTAAGCGATTTAAACCCTGGCGATCACGCCACGATTTCAGAGGTTGGCCAGTTGAGTTTGCCATCTGTGGTTAAACGAAAATTACTTTCCATGGGGATCACCCCAAACACGTCATTCTTCATGATCCGTAAGGCTCCGATGGGATCCGGGCTTTTGCTCGATATTCGAGGCAGTCGATTATGTATGCGTCGTGACCTTGCCGACATTATTGATGTAGAGATAGTTAGAGCAGATACAGTTAAGGCGGTACTAACGAATGGCTAAGCAGTTTCATTGTGTGACTGTCGGTAATCCTAACGCGGGTAAATCGACACTTTTTAATGCACTCACGGGTGCCAATCAACAGGTTGGTAACTGGTCTGGGGTCACAGTAGAGAAGAAAACAGGCTTATTTACCCTAAATGGTACCGATGTTTCTCTAACCGACCTTCCTGGTATCTATGATCTACTGCCTGCCGGTAAAAGCTGTGATTGCTCGTTAGATGAGCAGATAGCACAGCAGTTTCTTGCCGAGCAACAGATAGACGGTATTATCAATCTCGTCGATGCGACCAATATTGAGCGACATCTGTATCTAACGATTCAGCTGCGTGAGCTTGGCATACCTATGATTGTCGTGCTCAACAAGATAGATGCGGCCAAGAGCCACGGCATCGAAGTCGATGTTGAGCAGATGAGCAAAACCTTAGGTTGTCCGGTTGTGGGTGTTTGCTCACGGGATGAGGCCGATATCGAGAAAGTGAAGGCGCAAGTTGTGATTTTGTTCGAGGGCAAGGTGTCCGAGAAAGCCTTGATTCTCAATTATGACGCTCGAATTGAGACAGGCGTCACCAGTTTATTGTCCAGTGATACAAGCCTAAGCCGTGGCCGCGCGCTCGCCATGTTGGCCAATGGAATAGGGTGTGGTCAGTGCAAGAATGGCCAGATGCACGATGAGGTTAATGAGTGCTCTGAATCGATTTCCAGGCAGGGCCAAGATATAGAAGTTATGGTGGCCACCACACGTTTCGACTTCGTCCAAAGTGTCTATGACTCCTCTGTATCATCGGATGGCAGTGAAACCCTGAGTGACAAACTAGATAAGGTGATTCTTCACCCGGTGGCCGGCGTGCCAGTATTTCTGTTTGTTATGTATCTGATGTTCATGTTCAGTATCAATGTGGGTAGCGCGTTTATCGATTTTTTCGATATTACCGCTGGCGCTATCTTCGTCGATCACTTAGGTGCATTGATGGCGAGTCTTGGTTCGCCGGCTTGGTTAGTTACTATCATTGCTGGTGGTATTGGACAAGGTATTCAGACGGTAGCGACCTTTATTCCTGTCATCGCCGCGCTGTTTTTAGCGCTGTCTGTGCTCGAAGGCTCGGGCTATATGGCTCGTGCGGCGTTTGTTGTCGATGGCCTTATGCGTCGCATCGGTCTGCCGGGTAAAGCTTTCGTGCCTATGATAGTGGGCTTTGGCTGTTCGGTACCCGCTATCATGGCCACACGTACTTTAGGCAGTGAACGTGAGCGCATAGTAACAGGTATGATGGCGCCGTTTATGTCCTGCGGTGCACGGCTTCCTGTGTATGCGTTGTTTGCCGCCGCCTTTTTTCCTGAGTCGGGACAGAACCTGGTGTTTTTACTCTATATCATAGGAATATTAGCCGCGGTAGGGACTGGTTTACTCTTGCGCTCGACCTTGCTTCCTGGCAGCAGCAGTGCTGTGGTGATGGAGTTACCGAGTTACGAGAAACCCAAATTTAAGACGGTAATGAACCGTACAGGTAAACGGACCAAGAGTTTCATTCTTGGTGCGGGCAAGACTATCGTTATCGTGGTGACCTTGCTTAACTTCGTCAACGCCATAGGCGTAGATGGTACCTTTGGCCATGAAGATAGCTCAGAGTCCGTGCTCAGCGTTGCCAGCCAGAAAGTGACGCCATTTTTCGGCCCAATGGGAGTGGAGCAAGATAACTGGCCTGCCACTGTGGGGATTATCACCGGGATATTTGCCAAAGAAGCGGTAGTCGGGACTCTTAACAGCTTGTATAGCACAGCTGGCTCGGGTGACGAAGAGCTTGCACCGTTCTCTGAAACACTCAAACAAGCCTTGAGTACTATTCCGGAAAACTTGTTCGGTATCGCACTCGATGATCCCTTGTCGATCTCTGTGGGTGATGTGTCTTCGGTGGAAGCTGCATCGGAAGAGTTAGAGGTGGATACTTCGACCTTCACCGCGCTTCAGGCGGGTTTCTCTGGGATCACGGCAGCCTTTGCCTATTTGTTGTTTATCTTACTCTATACACCCTGTGTCGCGGCGATGGGCGCGTTAGTGGGAGAGTTTGGTGGGCGTTGGGCTGCATTTGCCGGGGTTTGGACTTTTGCCTTAGCTTACGGCACGGCGACTGTCTTCTATCAGGCGGCGACGTTCGGGGAGCACCCGCTTTCATCGAGTCTGTGGATTGGTTTCTTTATCAGTGCGCTGGCTATTTTCTATATTTGGTTGAAGGTGAAAGCCAAACGGACTGAGATGGTCACATTAGATGTAAAAGTGATCACATAACAAGCAAGTCGTAGTCGAATATAATAAAAAAGCAGCGTTTATTCGCTGCTTTTTTATTATATGGTTTTTTGTTGCTGTTTTTTGCTATCAGGCGTTGTATCTGGCACTGAGATAGTAGATTATCTTTCCAATTACATCAAAATATGCCATCCCATAAAGCTAATTGTATATACAAGCAGGCTAATGGTTGGCCAGCGTTCTCTAAGAGGAATCACATGAGCCATGTGGACAGCGAAGTTCGTCCCAGTAACTTCATTCGTAACATCATAGATGAAGACCTTGAAAGCGGTAAGCACACCAGCGTGCATACACGTTTTCCACCTGAGCCTAATGGCTTTCTTCATATTGGTCATGCTAAATCTATCTGCTTAAACTTCGGTATAGCAAAGGATTACAAGGGCCAATGTAACTTACGTTTTGATGATACCAATCCTGAAAAAGAAGATATCGATTATGTTCATTCGATTCAGGACGATGTGAAGTGGTTGGGTTTCGAGTGGTCTGGAGATATTCGCTACTCGTCTAATTACTTCGATCAGCTACACGGCTATGCTGTTGAGCTGATCACTAAGGGCTTAGCTTATGTCTGCTTCCTAAACAGTGAAGAGACTCGTGAGTATCGCGGTACATTGAAAGCACCGGGTAAGAACAGTCCTTATCGTGAGTCTTCAGCGGCTGAGAACCTTGAGTTGTTTGAGAAGATGCGTAGGGGTGAGTTCAAAGAGGGTGAATGTTCACTCAGAGCTAAGATAGATATGGCATCGTCTTTCATGTGTATGCGCGACCCTATCATCTACCGCATTCGTTTCGCTCATCACCATCAAACGGGTGATAAGTGGTGCATCTACCCTATGTACGATTTTACCCACTGTATCTCGGATGCCATCGAGAACATCAGTCACTCTTTATGTACATTAGAGTTTCAAGACAACCGTCGTCTGTACGACTGGGTACTGGATCATTTAGATGATTTTCAGGCGCCTAACAGAACTCGTCAATATGAGTTCTCCAGACTTAATCTTGAATACACCTTGATGTCTAAGCGTAAGCTAAATGACTTGGTTACCCGTGAGCTGGTACATGGCTGGGACGACCCCCGCATGCCTACTCTCGCAGGACTTCGCCGTCGTGGTTATACCGCCGCCTCTATTCGTGAGTTTTGTCTGCGCATTGGCGTGACTAAGCAAGATAATATGGTTGAAGTGGCCATGTTAGATGCCTGTATTCGTGAAGAGTTAAACGATAATGCTCCCCGCGCCATGGCGGTGATCAATCCGGTTAAGGTGATTATCGAAAACTATCCGCAAGGGCAAGTTGAGACTCTTCATGCACCCATTCATCCGAGTAAAGATGAGTTTGGTAAGCGTGAGATAACATTTGGCCGCGAGCTGTTTATCGATGCCGATGATTTTCGTGAAGAAGCCAATAAGAAGTATAAGCGTCTTGTACAAGGTAAAGAAGTGCGCCTTCGTAACGCATATGTCATTAAAGCTGAGCGCTGTGACAAGGATGCAGAAGGTAACATCACCACTATCTACTGTACCTATGATGATGAGACATTAGGTGTAAACCCATCTGATGGCCGTAAAGTGAAAGGTGTTATTCACTGGGTTGAAGCGAGCAGTGCTAAGCCTGCCGAGTTCCGTCTCTACAATCGATTATTTATCGATGCTAACCCTGCAGGGGCTGAAACAGTAGAGGATGTATTAAATCCTGATTCTCTTGTGGTGAAGCAAGGTCTAGTCGAAGCGGGTCTTGTGAATGCTGCAGCGGAAAAAGCCTATCAGTTTGAGCGTGAAGGATATTTCTGTGCAGATAGCAAAGATTCAACGCCAGACAGCTTAGTCTTCAACCTGACGGTAGCGCTGCGAGATTCTTCACAGTAGTTAGTTGATATAAAAATTGATGTATTAAAAAGGCTTTAGGGGAAACCCTAAAGCCTTTTTTGTTGTCCTAGATTCCTAGATTCTATTGATACATAGGGCCAAAACCCATACTCCAGAGGATAACGCTCGATGCCATCAAGGCGACCAGCAGTACCAGGCCAGCAGTGACCACTGAGCTGGCATAGATGAAGCCTTTTTCTTCAGGAATATTCATGATAATAGGGACACCGGTATAGAGCAGATAAACTGAGTAGGCGAGTCCGAAGAAGCCGACGACCATCACAAACCAAATAGCGGGATACAATGCGGCGAGCCCCACCATAAATAATGGGGTTGCCGTGTAAGATGCGAGTTCCAGTGCTTGAGTATAGCTAGGATCAGCATCGAACGTCTTTGCCATCCAAAAAGCCAGATAAGCGAGTGCAAACACACCGGCAATGAGTCCAAAATACATGCCTCCGGACATCAATAGTGCACTTTCTTGTGTTAGAAAGAGTCGATCGCCAACACCTAAGTCCCATCCCAGTTCAGTAGCTGCGATGAAGGTACAGATCACTGGAATGAGTGCAATGAGCAATATGTGGCTCAGACTGCTCTTGAGTGCTTCATGATTCTGCTCAATTGTGTGCCATTCTTCTTTTGGATGTGTGTAGAGTCCCATTAAGTGATTCAATATCATTATAATTATCCTTGTTTAGCTTTAACTTTTGCTCGCCAAACTTCAGACGAGCCTACATGCCTATTGGTCTAATTCCCAAAGACCTTACGGCTCACGATACCCAATGCCAATCAATGCTCTCACTAATGTCTAGCTCATATTTCCAATAATTGCATGGTGTAAGTTTATTTATTGAACAAAACAGGCTCTTAGTCAAGCTGAACTTACCTCATTTGTTAATTATTTGTTTCTAAGTTTGTATTCCTGTTTGTTTGATCGAGTTCAAACTTCTGGATTAATAATTCAGGATAAGAAATAACGATTAAATTGATCCCTCTGCCTACCCGAGTCGATGCTAGAATAATGCACCCATAAAGATGACATTTATTTACTTCGAGAACAGAGTCCATGCAGCAATTGTTAGCCCCGATCCATGATTTTTTAGGATGTGAAACACCAGATGCCTGGATTGAAGTGGCTAAAAAGCCGGAAAGTCTACCTGAGTTACTTATCGATCACTGTAACTGTGAATTAAAAGCGGCGCAGACGGCCATGTTTCTTATTCGGAAATATGCAATCGATAAAGACAGTGGCAAATTGTTACTTCAATGGGCAAAACCCTATGAAGAATTTATCTATCAAAAAGACAGAGACATAGACGCCTTTTTATCTCGTGACAGTAAAAAAAATGATTTTTCCGGGGAGCTAGTCGCTAAACCCGGCTTCGATCATGGCTCCGAACTGATAAGTAAGATGGTTCGTCTTATCAAAGAGGAGTTTCATCATTTCGAGCAGGTGTTAGAGATTATGCAAGCACGAAATATCCCTTACCAGAACATGACAGCGGGTCGTTATGCCAAAGGCATGATGAAGCAAGTCAGGACACATGAGCCAGCAGCCTTAGTCGATAAGCTCATCATAGGCGCCTTTATTGAGGCTAGATCCTGTGAGCGCTTCGCAAAACTGGCGCCCTTTTTAGACGATGAACTCAACCGGTTCTATGTTTCTCTGTTACGCTCAGAAGCGAGACATTATCAAGATTACCTGGTGCTAGCGGAACTGATTCAGGCCAATGCTATGACTAAGAAGAGTGTGCCTGTGAGTGAGCGAATAGCCGTTATCCGCCAGACTGAAGCTGAGCTAATTTTATCTGTCGATCCTGAGTTTAAATTTCACTCTGGCGCACCAGTGACCTAATACCTTTTGAATCTGTTTCGAACTATTGGGGGCGGTTTTTGTAGGGGAGAGAGCCAGTAAAGACTTAACGAAGTCATTACTGGGCTTGAAAGGGCAGGCTGGTTAAGGCTAGATTATCTTTCGACACGCTAAGCACGCTGCCTTGTTCGTACCAGTCACCGACCACAATTCGCAGATTCTCAATTCCAGCCTGATTTTTACCTAAATAATGAATATCGGGTCTATGGGTATGGCCATGGATCATCTGTGTTGCGCCGCAACTATTCATTAGTTGAGTAACGGCATCTTTCTCTACATCCATGATGGTGTAGCTTTTATTCATATTACTCGCCTGACTCTTTGCACGTATCTTGGTTGCAATATTTTGGCGAGTGCGCTTAGGAAGGCGTGAATAGATCCACTTAACCACTGAGTTATTTCTGAAGCGTCTGAATCTTTGGTAGCCCTTATCGAGTGTGCATAGGCTATCGCCATGAAGGAGCACAGTAGCAATGCCATATAGATTAAGGCTATGGAGTTCTGGCAATAAGGTTATGCCAGATCGTGTTGCAAATTGATTACCAATCAGAAAATCTCGATTTCCATGGATATAATAGATAGGCAGGTTTTGTGAGATGCCATGGAGTTTATCGGCTAACTCATTAGCGAAGGGCTCGGCAATATCATCGCCTGTCCAGACTTCAAATAGGTCGCCAAGTATATAGAGCGCTTCGGCATCATCGAGTTGGGTATCGAGAAACTGATTGAAGGCGAGTGTAATATCAGGGCGATCTGCAGATAGATGCAGATCGCCTATAAAAAGTGTGCGCATTAAGCTGATTTATTCGGCAATGGTCACTTTCTCGATAATTACAGCTTCTAGAGGCACATCTTGATGCATGCCCTTGTTACCTGTGTTTACCGCTTTAATCTTGTTGACCACGTCCATGCCGGCACTGATCTTGGCAAATACGCAGTAACCCCAGCCCTGTGCTGTCTCTGATTTGAAATCCAGGAAGGTATTGTCATTGATGTTGATGAAGAACTGAGCCGTTGCCGAATGGGGATCCGATGTTCTGGCCATAGCCACAGTGCCTATCACGTTCGACAAACCATTGTTTGCTTCGTTCTGGATGGTTTCACCGCAAGGCTTCTGCTCCATATCTTCAGTGAAGCCACCACCTTGAACCATGAAACCATCGATAACGCGGTGGAATACCGTACCGTCATAGAAGCCATCTTTAGCATACTTGATAAAGTTTTCGGCAGTTAACTGTGCTTTTTCTGTCTCTAGTTCCAGGGTGATTTCACCATGGTTGGTATGAAGAGTGATCATGATTTGATTCTCACTAAATTTAGCAATAAGAAATTGTGGCAGGATTCTATCGTAATTGCCATTTCGCATAAAGAGCTAGTCGCTAATTTGCTTAAGAGAATAAAAATTTGATTGTCAGAGCGTGTGAGGATAAAACTCGTCCATATACTTGATAAAAAGCCGGGTTTCATGGTGAGAGTCACGTAAAACTGATGGAAGCAACATGGGGGCGATGTTAAACTGTCTAGCTAATTTTTATTGTTTTTTCGTTGAAGAGAGTAGCGATGTTGAAGTTATACAATAGTCTGACCCGCCAAAAAGAGGAATTCAAACCATTACAGCCAGGAAAAATTGGCATGTATGTGTGTGGGATCACCATCTATGACTTATGTCATATCGGTCACGGTCGAACTTTTGTCTCTTTCGATATGATTGTCAGGTATCTGAGATACTCAGGCTATGAGGTGAATTTTCAGCGAAACATTACCGATGTAGATGACAAGATCATCAAGCGCGCGGCTGAGAATAACGAAAGTTGTGAATCTTTGACTGAGCGTTTAATTGGTGAAATGCATCGTGATTTCGATGCGTTAAACATGAAACGCCCAGATTTTGAGCCTAGAGCCACACTACATATGCCTGAAATTATCGATATGGTTGAAAAACTTATCGAGAAGGAACATGCCTATGTATCCGATAATGGCGATGTGCTCTTTAGCGTGTCATCTTTCCCTGAATATGGCCGCCTGTCGGGGCAAAATATTGAGCAGTTGCAAGCCGGTGCTCGCGTCGAAGTCGAAGACACTAAACGCGATCCTATGGATTTTGTGTTGTGGAAGATGTCTAAACCCGGAGAACCGACCTGGGAATCTCCTTGGGGGGCCGGTCGTCCAGGATGGCATATAGAATGTTCGGCAATGAACAGTAAGCACTTAGGTCAACACTTCGATATCCATGGTGGTGGTTCAGATCTTCAGTTTCCACACCATGAGAATGAAATTGCTCAATCTTGCTGTGCCCATGACACACCTTATGTGAATTACTGGATGCACACTGGTATGGTAATGATCGACAAGGAGAAGATGTCTAAGTCATTGAACAACTTCTTCACCATACGTGATGTGCTTAAGCACTATGATGCTGCGACGATTCGCTACTTCCTGTTATCGGGTCATTACCGTAGCCAGCTTAATTATTCGGAAGATAACCTCAAGCAAGCTAAATCTGCACTCGAGCGTTTGTATACTTCACTTAAAGGTTTAGATCTTAGCGTTGAGCCTGCAGATGCCTCCGAATTTGTCGCTAAGTTTAAGGCAGCGATGGATGACGATTTTAATACGCCTGAAGCTTATTCGGTGCTGTTTGAGATGGTGCGTGAGATTAACCGTCTCAAAGGCAGTGACATCGCACAAGCGTCGGCATTGGGGGTTAAGTTAAAAGAGCTGGCCGAGGTATTAGGTCTACTGGAACAAGATGTCGATACCTTCTTCAAGGGGGAGGGCAGTGATGATGAAGTGGCTCAAATAGAGGCCTTGATCGTCGAGCGTAATCGCGCCAGAGCCGAGAAAGATTGGCCTGCTGCCGATGTGGCTCGTGATGGTTTAAATGCTTTAGGCGTTATCTTAGAAGATGGCCCTAGTGGCACCACCTGGCGTAAGAAGTGAAATTACTCTTTCCCATTAAAAAGCCTGCAGATGCAGGCTTTTTTGTGTCTGGAACACTTATGCCACGCCCCATGGATGGAAAGGTGTGGTATTTATGTCTGGAACATTTATGAAGATTTACCAAGGACGGGTATAAACCTTCGCTGTGCCTGGCCATAAATGTTCCATTCATTTATTGGCATTTCCGCTATCCGTGGCAGTCAGAACATTTATGCTTTTTAGAACCTAGAACCTAGAACCTAGAACCTAGAACCTAGAACCTAGAACCTAGAACCTAGAACCTAGAACCTAGAACCTAGAACCTAGAACCTAGAACCTAGAACCTAATAATATCCAAGCCTATAATCTATCTAGACTTTATCGTGATAAGTCTCGGCGGCATATAAAGTGTTCTCCAGCAGGCTGGCTATGGTCATTGGACCGACGCCACCGGGAACCGGGGTGATGAAAGCGGCATTTTCCGCCGCAACGTCATATTGAACATCACCCACTAAGCTGCCATCTTCAAGACGGTTAATCCCCACATCGATAACCAAGGCGCCGGGCTTGATCCAATCTCCAGGAATAAACCCCGGCTTGCCTACTGCGACCACAACCAGATCCGCTTGTCTGACTTTTTGTTCAAGATTGCGGGTGAATCTATGACAGGTGGTGGTAGTACAACCCGCGAGTAACAATTCAAGTGTCATAGGGCGACCCACTATGTTCGAGGCTCCCACTACGATAGCGTCTAAACCGAAGGTATCAACGCCAGTAGACTTAATCAGTGTCATGATCCCCATAGGTGTACATGAACGCAATACCGGAATGCGCTGAGCCAGACGGCCAACGTTATAGGGATGGAAACCATCAACATCTTTATCGGGTCTGATACGCTCGATGACCTTCGACTCTTCGATATGCTTAGGCAGAGGCAGTTGCACTAATATACCATCGATAGATGAATCGTTATTACACTCATCAATTAGCGCCAACAACTCCTCTTCAGACGTGCTGCTGTCTAAGTCATATGAGCGGGAAAGAAATCCGACCTCTTCGCAGGCGCGTCTCTTGCTGCCAACATAAACTTGAGACGCTGGATCTGCGCCGACTAAGATCACCGCTAAACCTGGAGCTCTCTGTCCTGCCTCTTTACGGGCGGTTACTTTTTCTTTTAGCTGTGTTCGAATGGATTGAGCGATCGCTTTGCCATCGATTCTTTGAGCTGTCATTGGGGTTGGATATCCTTTAATGGAGCGCGATAATGAAAACGGCGCCATTTTAACAGGACAAGGCTTGAGTGTCATTTATTAAGCTGTACAACAATCAGTTCTAAAATACGGATAATTTGAGTGGTTTTAGACCCGATAGTTTGTAAAGTAACCAAGCTCACTTTCTTTATAAAAAAACCGTTGACGCATGTCAGGCTAGGGGCTAAGATGCGCTCCGTTCTCAACGAGAAGCTAGATTGTTCTCGAGGTTAGCAGAAGATTGAATGTTTCTCCCAATTATAAACATTCTTTAAAATTTTCAAATGATAGACCTTCGGTGATTAGCGCAGCCGCTTTAGCATCCTTGTTTAGGATAAGAAGTGGAACAGAGGAACTCTGGTGTTGATTGCAGATAAAGTAAAAGTTGATTTTCGGTGATTAGCGCAGCCCGGTAGCGCATCTGGTTTGGGACCAGAGGGTCAGAGGTTCGAATCCTCTATCACCGACCAAATTTATTAAAGTAGGTTGTTAACCTTCCTGCTTTAAGGTCGAATAGGAACAGAGGCTAAGAGCTTCGAATTCTCACTCTTTATGAAAGAGAGTGGCCGACCAATTATATATTTATCTGAACACCAAGCAGATAAATGAAAGATACGTCTTTCAACGCTTATTCAGGATGTGAGAATTATCACTTTCGAAGCGCCCGTAGCTCAGTTGGATAGAGCACCCGCCTTCTAAGCGGGTGGCCGCAGGTTCGAATCCTGCCGGGCGCACCATATCAGTGGTGATTGTAGCTCAGTTGGTAGAGCCCCGGATTGTGATTCCGGTTGTCGTGGGTTCGAGCCCCATCAGTCACCCCATTTCTTTCAGAAGAAAGTAGAAAAGCGACCTTAGGTCGCTTTTTTTACGCCTGTAATTCGTGTTTTAAGGTCGACTCTGGGATAAAGCGTGGCTATAATGTCGCGTCTTGATAATTCTCAACTATGAGTGATTAGAGCCGGAATTCAGTTGTGATGGGCTTTCTAGTCAAATTTTAAGATCAAGAAACGAATACTTTAATAGTTGATCATTCGACTATTACAAAGGATGTAAGACTTATTTCGAGGTAAAACAATGCAAGTTTCTGTTGAAACAACTCAAGGCCTAGAGCGTCGCCTAACTATTTCTGTTCCTGCTGAGCAGATTGAAAAAACCGTTAATGAAGCATTAAAGAGCGAAGCAAAGCGTGCTCGTCTTCCTGGTTTCCGTCCAGGTAAGGTGCCAGTTAGTGTCATTAACAAGCGTTATGGCAAGGCTATCCGTCAAGATATCACCGGTGAAGTGATGCAGCGTAATTTCGTTGAAGCTATTGTTGCTGAGAAATTAAACCCAGCTGGCGCACCGACTTTCATACCTGGTGAGTCAGATACCGATAACTTCCAGTTTGTAGCGACTTTCGAGATCTACCCAGAAGTAGAACTAAAGGGTCTTGATGCAATCGTAGTTGAGCAACCAACTGCTGAAGTCACAGATACTGATGTTGACGCTATGATTGAAACATTGCGTAAGCAACACGCTACTTTTGAAGCTGTAGAGCGTGAAGCTGCTGATGGCGACAAGGCGATGATCAACTTCGTGGGTTCAGTTGACGGTGAAGAGTTTGAAGGCGGTAAAGCCGAAAACTTCGAACTACAACTTGGTAGCGGCCGCATGATCCCTGGCTTCGAGTCTGGTGTTGAAGGTCATAAAGCGGGTGAAGAGTTCGATATCGATGTCACTTTCCCTGAAGATTACCATGCTGAAAACTTGAAAGGTAAAGTTGCTAAGTTCATTATCACATTGAACGAAGTTCAAGCGGCTAACCTTCCTGAAGTTAACGATGAGTTTGCTAAGCTATTCGGTGTGACCGAAGGTGGTCTGGAAGCGCTTAAAGCTGAGATCAGCAAGAACATGGGTCGTGAACTTGAGCAAGCACTTAAAGCCAGTGTTAAAGAGCAAGTACTTAAAGGTCTACTTGAGCAGAATGAAATCGGCCTGCCTAAGTCGCTTATCGATGGCGAAGTTGAAGTATTGCGTAAGCAAGCGATGCAGCGTTTCGGTGATCAAGCTGCTAACATGCCTGAGCTACCTGCAGACCTATTCACTGAGCAAGCAGAACGTCGCGTAAAAGTTGGCTTACTACTTGGTGAAGTGATCAAGACTAACGAGCTTAAAGCTGAAGACGAACGTGTTCAGGCGCTTATTGCTTCTATGGCTTCAGCTTACGAAGATCCAAGTGAAGTTGTTGAATATTACAAGGCTAATCAAGAGATGATGCAGAACATGCGTAATGTCGCTCTTGAAGAGCAAGCGGTTGAAGCTTTGTTAAAAACTGCCAAAGTGACTGAAAAAGCAGTTAACTTTGAAGAATTTATGAACAAGGCTACACAACAAGGCTAAGCTTAGCTTGACTTAAATGGTGATTAACCATTTATAATGGCTCGTATGAGGTTCCTCATGCGAGCCGTTTTTATTTAGGGATTATAAATAATGCAAAATGCACCAGAATCAGTATTAAATGCACTAGTGCCTATGGTAGTTGAACAAACTGCCAAGGGTGAACGCTCGTACGATATCTATTCTCGCCTATTAAAAGAGCGTATCATCTTCCTGGTTGGTCCAGTTGAAGAGCATATGGCTAATCTTGTCGTCGCACAATTACTGTTTTTGGAGTCAGAGAGCCCTGATAAGGATATTTTCCTGTATATTAACTCTCCAGGCGGCTCTGTTACTGCCGGAATGGCGATCTACGATACTATGCAATTCATCAAGCCGGATGTCAGTACAGTCTGTATTGGACAAGCTGCTAGCATGGGGGCGTTTCTTCTTGCTGGGGGCGCTGCAGGTAAGCGTCATTGTTTGCCAAACTCCAGAGTGATGATCCATCAGCCATTGGGTGGCTTTCAGGGGCAAGCCTCTGATATCGCCATTCATGCTCAGGAGATATTGGGCATCAAGGATAAGTTAAACCAGATGCTGGCTGAGCACACGGGCCAACCACTGGAAGTGATTGAACGTGATACGGATCGTGATAACTTCATGAGTGCCAATCAAGCGGCAGAATATGGAATCGTCGATTCAGTGATGAGTAAACAGGGCTGATTTTTGTCTTTGGCTGAGCTATGCTGAGTAGTAAGGCGATAAGTAGATTTAAGTAGTGCAGACTGCGCAAGAGGTAGTGTAATGAGCGACAACAAAAGTACCGGTGACAGTGGGAAACTACTGTACTGCTCTTTTTGTGGAAAGAGTCAACATGAGGTTCGTAAACTCATCGCTGGCCCTTCAGTATATGTTTGTGATGAGTGTGTTGAGCTCTGCAACGATATTATTAGGGAAGAGATCAAAGAGATTTCACCGAAGCAAGATCAGGACAAATTACCGACACCACATGAGTTAAGAGCTCATCTGGATGATTATGTGATTGGGCAAGATAAGGCGAAGAAGGTCCTGTCTGTCGCGGTATATAACCACTATAAGCGATTAAAAAATTCGAGTCCTAAAGATGGTGTCGAACTCGGCAAGAGTAATATCTTGCTGATTGGCCCAACGGGTAGCGGTAAGACATTACTCGCCGAGACATTTGCGCGTTTTCTGGATGTGCCATTTACCATGGCCGATGCAACCACATTAACCGAGGCTGGTTATGTAGGTGAAGATGTCGAGAATATCATTCAGAAGCTGCTACAAAAATGTGATTACGACGTCGAGAAGGCGCAGCGCGGTATTGTCTACATCGATGAGATAGATAAGATCAGTCGTAAGTCTGATAACCCATCGATCACTCGCGATGTGTCCGGTGAAGGTGTTCAACAGGCACTGCTCAAGCTGATAGAAGGCACCGTTGCTTCTGTACCACCTCAGGGAGGACGTAAGCATCCTCAGCAAGAATTCTTACAGGTCGACACCTCTAAGATTCTGTTCATTTGTGGTGGCGCCTTTTCTGGTCTCGAGAAAGTTATCGAGCAGCGTAGCCATAAAGGCAGTGGTATTGGCTTTGGCGCTCAAATTAAGGGCGAAGATGATAAAGCCACTATCTCTGAGATCCTGATGCAGGTTGAGCCGGAAGATCTGGTCAAATATGGTCTGATCCCTGAGTTTATCGGCCGTCTTCCTGTTCTGTCGACATTGGCAGAGCTCGATGAAGAGGCCTTGGTGCAAATTTTGTCTGAACCTAAGAACGCCTTGACTAAACAGTTTGCAGCACTGTTTGAGATGGAAGGCGTAGAGCTTGAGTTCAGAGCTGATGCACTCAAAGCCATTGCAGCTAAGGCGATGACCCGTAAGACTGGTGCTCGTGGATTACGCTCAATCGTTGAAGGTATCTTACTCGATATCATGTATGACCTACCTTCCTCAGATGATGTTGCTAAAGTTGTGATAGATGAATCTGTCGTTAAAGGTGAATCTAGCCCTATACTCATCTATGAGAATAGTGAGCCTAAGGCTGCAGGCGCAGAGTAAGTTTCTCAGAAACAGACTCATCAGAATTGAAAGGGAGCCCATATGGCTCCTTTTTTATTCGCTCAGTTTATATATTTGTTGTTAGCCATTGAAACCAATCAATTCATCCCAATATAATCATTAGTATTATCATCAAACGGAATCGAGCTATGACACAAGAGAGTGAAGCGCGAATCGAACTACCCGTACTACCACTAAGAGATGTGGTGGTTTATCCCCATATGGTAATTCCGTTATTCGTAGGACGGGAAAAATCTATTCGTTGCCTGGAATCGGCGATGGAGCAAAACAAACAAATTATTCTGGTTGCCCAGCGCGATGCTGAGCTCGATGACCCAAGCATTGATGACATTTTTGAAGTGGGTACAGTCGCTTCAATTTTACAGTTGTTGAAGTTACCCGATGGCACAGTAAAAGTACTGGTTGAAGGTGGTAAGCGCGCGCGCATCGAGAAATATTCAGACGAGGAATCTTTCTTTGTCGCCACGGCTCAATACCTGGAATCTGAGCCAATGGTTGAGAAAGAGGAAGAGGTGTTGGTTCGTTCTGCCGTTGGCCAGTTTGAGGGCTACATCAAGCTGAATAAGAAGATCCCACCTGAGGTGTTAACGTCACTGTCGGGGATCGAAGAAGCCGCACGTCTTGCCGATACCATGGCGGCCCATATGCCACTTAAGCTCGAAGATAAGCAATCTGTGCTTGAGATGGTCGATGTTGCCGAACGTCTCGAGTATTTGATGGCCATGATGGAGTCCGAAATTGATCTGTTACAGGTTGAGAAGCGGATCCGTTCTCGAGTCAAGAAGCAGATGGAGAAGAGTCAGCGCGAGTATTACCTCAACGAGCAGATGAAGGCGATTCAAAAAGAGTTGGGGGACATCGATGAGTCTCACGATGAATTTGAAACCTTAGCCAAGAAGATTGAAGAAGCTAAGATGCCGGAGGAAGCCAAAGAGAAGGCGATCGCTGAGCTCAATAAATTGAAGATGATGTCGCCCATGTCGGCTGAAGCTACGGTTGTTCGTAGCTATGTCGATTGGATGATCTCGGTTCCTTGGCGTCAACGTTCTAAAATTAAACGTGACTTGGCCAAGGCACAAGATGTGTTAGACGCTGATCATTTTGGTTTGGAAAAAGTCAAAGAACGCATTTTAGAGTACTTGGCGGTTCAGAGCCGAGTCAAGCAGCTTAAAGGTCCAATTCTTTGTTTAGTGGGACCTCCAGGCGTGGGTAAAACCTCATTAGGACAGTCGATTGCTAGGGCAACCGGGCGCAAGTATATTCGTGTCGCCTTGGGTGGCGTACGTGATGAGGCCGAGATCCGCGGTCATCGTCGTACTTATATTGGCTCTATGCCGGGCAAAGTCATCCAGAAAATGTCTAAAGTAGGGGTTAAAAATCCGCTGTTCCTGCTCGATGAGATAGATAAGATGAGCAGCGATATGCGTGGCGATCCAGCGTCGGCTCTGTTAGAGGTGCTAGATCCTGAGCAGAATTCGACCTTTAGTGATCACTATTTAGAAGTGGATTACGATCTGTCCGATGTGATGTTCGTTGCGACCTCGAATTCGATGAATATCCCTGGCCCACTACTTGACCGTATGGAAGTCATTCGTCTATCGGGTTACACCGAAGATGAGAAACTTAATATTGCTAAGCAACACTTGTTGCCTAAGCAAATCGAACGTAACGGCCTCAAAATCAAAGAAGTGACAGTTCATGATAGTGCCATCATAGGTATCATTCGTTATTACACACGTGAAGCGGGTGTGAGATCGCTTGAACGTGAACTATCAAAAATCTGTCGTAAAGTGGTTAAGCGTATCTTGCTCGACAAGACGCTTAAGCATGTTGACGTGGATCAGGATAACCTAAAATCATTTTTGGGTGTGCAGCGTTGTGACTATGGTAAAGCAGAGTCCAATAACCAGATCGGTCAAGTGACTGGGTTGGCATGGACTGAAGTCGGTGGTGATTTGCTCACTATTGAGGCCACCTCGGTACCGGGTAAAGGTAAGCTAAGTTACACAGGCTCACTCGGTGATGTTATGCAGGAGTCAATTCAAGCTGCGATGACAGTGGTCAGAGCTCGTGCAGAACAGTTAGGCATCAATCCTGATTTCTATGAGAAACGTGATATCCATGTTCATGTGCCAGAAGGGGCAACACCGAAAGATGGGCCTTCTGCTGGTGCGGCTATGTGTACCGCATTGGTTTCTAGCCTAACGGGGAACCCTGTACGTGCCGATGTCGCCATGACAGGTGAAATCACCCTACGTGGTGAGGTATTGCCTATCGGTGGATTGAAGGAAAAGTTGCTTGCTGCCCACCGAGGTGGAACTAAAGTCGTGTTGATTCCAAAGGAAAATGAACGAGATTTGGAAGAGATCCCTGCAAACGTAGTCGCCGACTTGAAAATTTATCCGGTGCGCTGGATCGATGAAGTGTTAAAATTGGCGCTAGAGCGACCAATTGAAGGCTTCGAAGTCGTTAAAAACACGGGTTAACGCAAAAATTGCCCCTTTGTAGTAAAAAAATTGCAAAAAGGGGCTTTTTAAACTCGCTAGCTGTGGTAGCCTAGGTTGGTGGATAGCCCATTCTTCTCAAGCCCTTATGGCTACTGGTTTTGAGCTATTTCCAATTATATTTATCTTGCTTTTCCTACTGAGCTTGAGTTTTAAATTCAAGCTTGTTATAAAAGCCACCGCAGACCGCTCTAGCAAAGGATTTGGTTGCGGTGCAAAAATTACATTCAAGGGGATGACATGAACAAATCTGAACTAATCGAGAAAATCGCTTCTGGTGCTGACATTTCTAAAGCGGCTGCTGGCCGTGCATTAGATTCTTTCATCGGCGCAGTCACTGACGGCCTTAAAGATGGCGATAAGATTTCTCTTGTTGGTTTTGGTACTTTTGAAGTGCGTCAACGTGCTGAGCGTACTGGTCGCAACCCACAGACGGGTGCAGAGATCAAGATTGCTGCAGCAAACATTCCTGCATTCAAAGCAGGTAAAGCTCTAAAAGACGCTGTAAACTAAGATCCGTTTTACCACTCTTTTTAAAAGAGTTTCGTAAGATACAAGCACTGCTTTAGCGGTGCTTTTACGAATAATGAGTATGACAGGCATTCAGTAGCATAGGTTGCTAATGACCTCAAGTTTACGAAAAGGCGCATCTCAAACGTGATGCGCCTTTTTATTTTTTAATCGCAACGAGCGAGAGAACAGATGTTAGAGAAGATTCGCGAAGGCTCACAGGGCGTGATTGCAAAAAGCATTCTGGTTCTAGTAATACTTTCCTTTGCATTTACTGGTGTAAGTAGTTACTTAGGATCATCGACAGAGGCAGCAGCTGCCACTGTTAATGGTGAAGATATCAGTGAGTCAGCCTTGGAACAAGCCTACCAAAGTGAACGTGCTCGATTAGAGCAGCAACTGGGTGAAATGTTCCAAGCGCTAGCCGCAGATGATACTTATCTGGCAAGTGTAAAGCAAAGCGTGTTAGAACGTTTGGTCGCAGAAAAGTTACTCGATCAAACCGCCACTGAACTTGGTTTGCGAGTATCAGATCAGCAGATTAAGAATGCCATCATGACTGAGCCTGCATTTCAGACCGATGGTCAATTCGATAACGACCGTTATCTGGCCATTTTGCGTCAGTTAGGCTATCAGGCGAATACGTTCAGGAATATGATGCGGACCGATATGACCCGCCGTCAGCTTGTTGCTTCTCTGGTCGGTTCTGAATTTGTGCTTCCTGGTGAAACCAGTTATTTGGCAGGTATTCAGGGGCAGACCCGCGATATTCGTTATCATATTGTAGATGCAAGCCCATTTGTAGCCGATGCTGAAGTGACTGATGAACAGGCGCAAGCATTTTTTGATGCGAATCTTGCACAATTCATGAGTCCTGAGACTATGAGTCTCGAATACATTGAGCTTAATGCTACTGATATGGCTAACGATGTGGCAGTGACCGATGCAGAGGCTCAAGCCTATTATGATGAGAATAAGCAGCAGTATCTAAAGGCTGAGAAACGCCTTGCTGCACATATTCTCGTTAACCTTGGCGATGATGAGTCAGCATCAAAAGCTAAGGCCGAAGCTATCTATTCCAAGCTCCAAGCTGGTGAAGATTTTGCTGAACTTGCCAAAACTGAGTCTGAAGACACTTTCAGTGGCGAGCAGGGTGGTCAATTAGATTGGTTTGAACAAGGCGTCATGGAGCCAGCTTTCGATGATGTGCTTTATTCACTGTCAAAAGGTTCATATTCGACTGTGGTGAAGACAAGCTTTGGTTATCATATCATCAAGCTACTCGACGTCCAGCCAGGGGCCGAAGCACCTTTTGCTGATGTTAAAGATAAGATTATTGCTCAGCTGAAAGATAAGGCAGCGGTCGACACTTATTATGGTTTGCAGCAGACACTTGCCGATGTGACCTATGAAGTGCCTGATACCTTGAGTGAAGCTGCGAGTGAGCTTGGAGTTGAAGTCATGACTTCACCCGTGTTTACTCGCTCTAATGCACCGGCACCGTTCGATAACCCAGATGTGTTGAAGGCGGCTTTTTCTACCAACGTATTGCTAGATGGAATGAACAGCGATGTGATTGAGATAGACGCTAACCATGCCATGGTTATCCGCATCAAGTCTCACACTACTGCGGGTACTGTCGATTTCGCTAAGGTAAAAGCCGGTATTGTTGAGCGTTTGAAGCAGGAGCAAGCTAATGAAGTGGCTCGTGAGAAGGCTCAAACCTTAATGAGTGCTTTCCCTGACGCCGAGTCGAGCACTGAGTTTGTAACTAAGGCAAAACTTGGACGTTTCGAACAAGGTATCGATGCCTCTATCACCAGCAAAGCATTCCAGATGGCTCAACCTGCTGATTCAGCCGTTGTCGATACAGTGGCGCTTGCCAATGGTTATGCCGTTATCGTGCTAGACAAGGTTAATCTTGCTGAAGGTATCGATGACAACTTACTGGGTGCTCTTGAACAACGTCTGAGCGCACAATACAGTGAAGGTGATTACCGCGCACTGATTGCGACATTAAAAGCCAAAGGCGATGTGGTATACAGCTCTACGCAGTAATGAACGCATTGTGAGTTTACTCACTTAAATTAAAGGTCAGCATCAGCTGACCTTTTTTATGTCCGGAACACTTATGAAGATTTACTAGGGATGGGTATAAATCTTCGTTATGTCTGGAAGATTTATGCCAACCCCCATGGATGGAATAGGGCTGGTATTTATGTCTGGCCATAAATGTTCCATTCATTCATGGCAGTCAGAAAATTTATGCTTTTTAGAACCTAGAACCTAGAACCTATAGGCACAGCCAATTTAAGTAAAAAAAATGCATCACTTCAAAGTGATGCATTTTTTAAAGACTTAACTTATTTGGGATGACAAACACCCCATAAGTATTTGTCTAAATCTGTTCGACGTCGAAGTTAACTTCTGGATTAACATCTAGTTCATAATCCACAGACTCAATACCGAAGCCGAATAGCTTGAGGAATTCATCCTTATACTCACGGTAATCGGTAAGCTCAGCCAAGTTTTCAGTGGTGACTAATGGCCATTGTTCGCGACAATGCTGCTGGATCTCTTCTCTTAGCTCCCAGTCATCGAGACGTAAGCGGTTAGCGTCATCAACTTGTGGCGCCTCACCATCTTCACGATACAGACGCTCAGTGAACATGCGGTTGATCTGTTCCATACAGCCTTCATGTAGGCCTTCTTCGCGCATCTTTTTAAATACCATGGCGATATATAGAGGCATGACCGGAATAGCCGAGCTGGCTTGAGTGACTACGCTCTTAAGTACGGCGACATTTGCGCTACCACCTGTGATAGATAATTTCTCATCTAATGCTTTAGCCGCGCGGTCAAGATCCATTTTGGCTTTACCCAGGGCGCCATGCCAGTAGATAGGCCAAGTCAATTCTGTGCCGATATAGCTATAGGCGACGGTCTTGCAACCATCGGCCAGTACCCCAGCCTCAGATAACGCTGCTAGCCACAGCTCCCAGTCTTCACCACCCATGACTGTCACTGTGTCTTGGATCTCTTGCTCGCTGGCAGGCTCTACACTGGTCTCGATAATAAGATCTTTATTAGTGTCTACTGCGGTAGCGGTATACGTCTCGCCAATAGGCTTGAGCGCTGAGCGGATAAGCTCACCCGAATCGGGTAATTTACGCACTGGAGAGGCTAAAGAGTAGACCACCATATCGACTTGGCCCAAGTCGGCTTTAATAATGTCGATGGCTTTTTGTTTAGCTTCATGACTGAATGCATCACCATTGAGGCTCTTAGAGTACAAACCATCGGCTTTGGCAAACCTATCGAAGGCTGCAGAGTTATACCAGCCGGCAGTGCCTGACTTTCTTTCAGTCCCTGGTTTTTCGAAGAAGATACCTAGAGTGGCTGCGCCACTGCCGAAGGCGGCAGCAATACGAGAAGATAGACCATATCCACTTGAAGAGCCGATAACTAAAACTTTCTTAGGGCCGTTTTTTAAGCTTCCCTTTGCCTTAGTGATATTGATCTGTTCGAGTACATTAGCTTCACAACCAACAGGATGAGTAGTGGTGCATATAAAGCCACGTGTTTTAGGTTTGATTATCATGTTTCAGCTTCTCTTTAAAAAGTGACGATAGGATAATTAATCAAGAGCCAAATGGCACTGATTATTCCTGATTTTCTTTAAAAATGGCCAGTGGTAAGAGCAGTTTACTGGATTTAAATATCGTTTAAGACGGTTAATCTTGATGGTTAAGCATGGATGAACTGACTATACCCTATGGGTTAACCATGCTTCTTGAGTGTCCTGTTGTGTCGTTTCTGACTAAACAGAGTTAGCTCCTGGATCAGACGTTGAGTATATTCATGTTTTGGTGCATTGAATAATTCTTCTGTTGTCGCTTTCTCAACCATCTCCCCATGATGAAGCACCATCACCTTATCGCTAAAGTGACGAATGATGCTGAGGTTATGCGACACGAAAATATAAGACAATCCCATCTCTTTTTGAAGTTTTAACAGTAAGTTGAGAATTTGCGATCGGACCGAAAGGTCAAGGGCGGTGAGCGCTTCATCCGCTATGATTATTTTGGGGTCCAACATCAGCGCACGGGCAACGGCAACGCGTTGCTTCATCCCCTCTGAAATCATGTGAGGATAGAAATCCGCGTGTTCGGGTAACAGACCCACCTTTCTGAGTTTATCAACGACTTGTGCTCTACGCTGTCTGGCATCGAGTTTGGTATTAAACTTGAGTGGTTCATCGAGTAAATCCCCGATTGTCAATTTAGGATTCAGTGATGTGTTGGGGTCTTGAAAAATCATCCTGATGAGTTTACATCTCTGCTTTAGGTTTCTTTTTTCCAGCGCTTCACCTTCGAAATAAATCTCGCCACTACTGCGGACTTCGGCGCCAACGAGTATCCTTGCCAGGGTGCTCTTTCCCGAACCAGCTTCGCCAACAATCGCTAAGGTTTCACCAGTATTGAGCTCAAAGGAGACCGGAGACAAAGCTTGATTATACTCACGTTTAAACCCTTTGTAGCCTGCATAGAAACGCTTACTTAGGTTGTTAACTTGAAGCAGTGGTGTCTTCATTACATGTTTCTTCTTGGTAAGGGAAATGACAGGCAAAATAGCGATTTTTTTTATGACTTAAATTAGGACGGATCACGCATTTCTTTTCGGCGCGTGGGCACCTTGGACCGAGTCGGCAACCTATGGGAAGATGTTGCAGTGCAGGTGCTGAGCCTGGTAGTGTGCGCATGATCGATTTGTGAGCGATTTGTCCCGTGTGGTCCGGAATATTATTAAGCAGTGTTTTAGTGTATGGATGATAAGGATGGGCTAAAATTTCAGCCGTAGGGCCTGACTCCATGATTTGTCCACAATACATTACCGACAGTTGATCACACCAGATTGATAAGGTCTCGAGCTCATGACTGATCAACAGAATGGATACATCCTGTAGCTGGTTTAATTTAGTCAGCAGGCGAAAGATCTGCGCCTGTGTGTCCATCTCCATGGAATTGGTTGGCTCATCGGCTATTAATAGCCTAGGTTGGTTGGCAATAGCCATGGCTATCATCACCTTTTGACACTCGCCTTCGGATAGCTCCCAGGCATAACTGGCCATGACTTTTTGTGTGTCCTTGATGCCAACCTTATGCAGCCATTTTTTGGCGGTCTTCCTTTTATCTGCGTTGCGTCGCCAGAAAGGCAGTTTTTTATTTTCTGGCATAGCTTCAACAAGCTGAGTGCCGACACAAATAACAGGATCTAGGCTGCTGGATGGGTCTTGAAATATCATGGCCATTTCGCTTCCCATCAGGTTGCGTCGCTGCTTCGAACTCATCTCTAACAGATTGTGTCCATCCCACAACATGCGATCGGCCTTGATCGTCCAGTTATGGCCTGGAATCCCTAAGATAGCTCGAGCTAATAAGCTGCGGCCAGAACCGGACTCTCCAACTAAGCCGTGAATTTCAGCCGGGTTGATGGTTAAGCTGACTCTATCCAGTGCCTTGACGCGCCCGTGAGGGGTGTCTAGTTCAATGGTGAGGTTACGAATATCGAGTAAAGGCATAATCAGGTATCAACATTAATTATTGATCGGCGACAGTGCAGATCGTAAGCCGTCACCGACTAAGTTAATGGCTAGGACACAGCACAAGATGGCAATGCCGGGTATCGTCACAGTCCATGGGGCGGTTAACAGGTTATCCATTCCCTGGGATACCATGGCGCCCCATTCAGGGCTCGGGGCTTGTGCGCCTAAGTTTAAGAAGCCCAGCGCGGCGATATCTAAAATGGCTGCCGAGATCCCTAAGGTGGTTTGTATGATTAATGTGTCCCATATATTTGGCATGATGACATACCAGAAAATTTGAAACTGATTCGCACCATCGAGTTTTGCCGCTGTGACATACTCTTTTTGCAACTCTTCATGAATGGCTTGATGAATGGCACGGACAAACTGAGGCGTAAGCGCAATGCCCACGGCCCAAAAAACGTTTTCTAATCCCGGTCCCATCACTGCGACTACTAATATCGCCATTAGCAGAGAGGGGATTGACAACAAGGCATCGAGCAGGTGACTGAGAATACTTGATTTTAGCCCTTTCATCATGCCTGAGATTGAACCGATAATAAAACCGAGAATCAATGATGCGAGGACTATGCCTAAGGCCATACCGAAGGTTAAGTGAGCGCCATGGAGCAGGCGACTGAAAATATCGCGACCTAAATCGTCGGTACCAAGGAAGTGCTCTACTGTTCCGGCTGCATCCCAGGATGGTGCCAACAAGAGTGCGTGTGGATCTTGCTGCTCCGGAGCATAGGGGGCGATAAGCGGACCAAATAGGGCCAGCAATAAGAAACAAATCACAGTCCATAATCCAGCAAAAGCGAACGGATTATCTGAAAAAGCATGCCAGAATCTGCGCATTGGAGAGGGTATCTCATCTTCCTGATAGATCTTAATTTGCGGCATAAAGCTCTTTCCTGCTTAGGGGGTTGATTGCCGTATGAAGGACTTCAATCATGATACTTAAAAATATGATGATCAAGGCAACTGCTAACACACCGCCTTGGATTACTGTGTAATCCCTTTGATAGATGCCCGAGACTAACCAGGCTCCTACACCTGGCCATGAGAAGATGACTTCAACAACCATGGCATAGCTGGCGAATGTGCCTAACATGAGACCTAGATTTTTCAGCACAGGTATCAAGGCGTTGGGAAGGGCATGACGTAACACTATGTGACTGGTATGTAGGCCTCTGGCCTCTGCCGCCTTAATGTAGGTCTTATCCATGATGGATATGATCGCCGAGCGTGTGCTTCTCAGCACCACAGTGAATGGGAGTACGGCCAGTGTAACAGCGGGCAATATGATGTGCTGCAGGGCATCGATAAAGGCTGAGTCTGCATAGGGTGAATCTGAAACAAGCGTGTCAATCAGCACAAATCCTGTGACAGGGGCAATTTCATAGAGCAAGTTTAGCTGACCAGAGATGGGCAACCAGCCCAGTTGTACACCAAACCAGAGTGATAAGGTTAAACCCAGCCAAAAAACAGGAATAGAATATCCAGTTAAGGTGATGGTCATTATGGTGTGTTGGGTGATCTTGTTTTTACTCATCGACGCCAAAACGCCAAGGGGTATACCGAAAAGCAGTGCTAACATTGCAGCGACAATAGCCAGTTCGAATGAGGCGGGTAATACTGCCGCTAGCTCATCTGTCACTGGTTGCTGTGATGTAGCTGAAATCCCCAAATTACCCGTTAACCTTTGCTGAAGATATCCAATAAATTGGCCGAATTGGTTGCTCTCGAGTCGATAATCTTGATCGATTTGTGCGATCTGTTCGACTGTTGGCGCATGTATGCCGGTCAGCGAAAACCGTATCTCGACTGGGAAGTGGTGTGTGGCGATAAACAGCACCGCGAGTAGTACCAAGGATGTGGCCACAAACAGATTCATTCTACGTAACAGATATCGAGCCATTATCTTACCTCCTCAATAGTCATCATATCCCTATGGCGATCGGCATTAAAGGATATTCCACCAAATGGAGTGAGCTGGCTATTATCTATTCCTTTTTTCTTCAAAATAAGTCGGGTCGCATGGGCAAAGGGCAGCATAGGTAGCTCTTGTGCAAATAGAGCCTCGGCCTCTTGGTAGAGGGCTTTACGTTCTTTTTTTGAAGTGATTGATTTTGCTTTAAAGAGAATCTCATCGAATTTTGGGTTACACCAACGGGAGCGATTACTGTTCGACAGTACGGATGCGCAGCTGAGGATCGGAGTAAAGAAGTTGTCTGGATCGCTGTTATCGGCATTCCAACCTATAAGCACAGAGTCGTAGCTCCTTTGACTTAATTTCTGGTTGAATACACTCCAATCATAGCTAACGATATTGACCTTAACGCCGATGTCAGCCAGGTCCGCCTGAATGAGTTCAGCCGTTTTATGAGCGTTAGGGTTGTATATACGCGCGACGGGCATGGCCCAGATATCGATAGCGAGATTTTTTATGCCTGCTTCTCTTAAGAGTTGTCTGGCTTTCTCGGGATTATAATCTACCAGGCTTTGATTTTTCGAATATGCCCAGGACATTGGCGGGAGCATGCCCGTGGAGCCAACAGCTGTCTTCTGGTAAACCGCTCTGAGAATATTATCCCTGTCTACGGCGTGGGCTAGGGCTCTGCGTACTCTGACATCATTAAAGGGGGCTTTTTGAGTATTAAACGCCCAAAATGCGACATTAAATCCAGGCAGTGAATCTACTTCTAGTTCATCATGTTCGAAAACAACCGAGAGCTCACCAGCCTTTGGGAGGGCGGAGACACTGCAATCTCCTGTGATGAGTTTAGCCAGTCTGGTGGTACTCTTAGGAGTGATATCAAACACTAACAGTTCTGCGCTGGGTAAGCGTCGCCAATAATCCTCATTACGATGGTAGCGTATATAGTCGTTTTTGACATATTTCACCAGCTGAAAAGGTCCAGTGCCGACGGGCTCTCGGTCAATTTTTTCTGATTCACCTTTTTCAACCAAGGTATCTGCATATTCGGCCGACAAGATAACGGCAAACCCAGATGCTAAGTTGGCGAGAAAAGAGGCATCTTTATGCTTTAGATGGAAGGCGACTTCATAGTCAGACAGTTTTTCAATTGATTCGATCTGTTTATCGAAGCCTATGCTCTGAAAAAACGGGTATCCCGTCTTGGAGATATGATGAAATGGGTGGGATGAATCGATAACCCTGTTGAATGAGAACAACACATCGTCAGCATTGAAATGACGTGTCGGTGCAAATTTTGAGGTGTGATGAAAATTAACTTCTCTTCGTAATTGAAAGGTGTAAGTTAATTCATCGTCACTGAGTTGCCAATGTGTGGCTAAGGAGGGTTCTATCTGGCCGGATCTTATATCGTAATCCACTAGCCCATTGTAGATCTGCTGTGAAGTTGCATCCACCGTCGTTCCTGAAGTGACCAGTTGAGGATTGAAAGATTCAGGGTTCCCCTCGGAGCAATAGACTATCCCAGGTGGGACTAGCTTGGGGCCACAACCTGCAAGCAAAACACAGATGCAGGATATGGTAGGGTATAAAGATAGACGCTTAAGCAGCACTCTCATCGACAGATCAATTTTTCAGGGCTTTGGTGGCCATTTTAGCAGTGCTGATCGTCGATGAGCAATGAACATATGTTATTAAGGCGTATTAAGTTTTATCGAGTAAGTTGTATTTTTTTAAAATGCCGCGTAATTGGTGATAACTTAAGTTTAAAAGTTCGGCGGTTTTCTTTTGATTAAATTGACCCGCCTCTAATGCTTGTTTTAGAAGTGAGACTTCCAAACTTTCACAATGTTCTTTAAAATCAATGGGGAAGGTTATTTGGTCACAGCTGAGTTCAGCTGAGTCCGATGACACTGCATCGCTGCTCGCAACCGGAGCTTGGTTGCTAGCCAGATGTTGTCTCTCGCGTGTCTTCACTCTTGTTGTAGGGCGATAGGGGGAGGCAAAAGGGTCGACCACGATATTGGTAATAGGCGTTTCGGTGTCAGGGTTTCGATAGACGCTTCTCTCCACCACGTTTTTAAGCTCTCGTATGTTACCCGGCCAGTTATGATCCATCAGTTGTTGTATCGCTCTGGGGTTGAAGCCGGGAAATAGCTCATGCTTTAGTTGCCTTGCCATTCCTATGGCAAAGTATTCGGCTAAGGTCATGATATCTTCCTGCCTGTGACGCAGAGGAGGCAAGGTGATCACATCAAAGGCCAATCTGTCGAGTAAATCGGCTCTAAATTCACCGGCTTCGGCTAAGGTGGGAAGATCTTCGTTAGCCGCGCAGATTAACCTGACATCTGTTCGTACTGTTTTACTGCCACCTACTCGCTCAAATTCACCGTACTCTATTACGCGAAGCAATTTTTCCTGGATCAGCCCAGAAGTATTAGCGAGTTCATCGAGAAACAAGCTACCGCCATCGGCGCGCTCAAATCGACCCTCATGCTTTTTATTTGCGCCAGTAAAAGCACCGGCATCATGGCCAAAGAGCTCACTTTCGAGTAAGTTTTCACTCAGTGAAGAACAATTAAGTTTAATAAAGCTTTGATCCCAACGTGTGGACAGGAAATGGAGGCGTTCTGCAATGAGCTCCTTACCTGTACCACGTTCGCCAATAATAAGGACGGGCTTAGACAGAGGTGCGATCTGTGAAACATGCTCCAATACTTCGAGGAGCGCATTTGATTGACCGATAAGATTATCTTGCTGAAATTGATTTGCCACAGTAAGTTTTAGTCTTTAACGCTAATAGTTGGTGAAAATAATAATAAGACCCTCTGTTATTAAAAGAAAGAAAAAGTTAATATATTGGTTAAGTTACTGTATTTTATGAAATATGAAAAGTTGGCACAGAAAGTGGATTAATATCTACGAAACCAACGTTAATTTAAGGACAGCATTATGGGAATTTTCTCTCGCTTCGCAGATATCATTAATTCAAATATCTCTTCATTACTGGATAAAGCCGAAGATCCAGAAAAAATGGTTCGCTTGATTATTCAAGAGATGGAAGACACCTTAGTAGAGGTTCGTTCTACATCGGCCAAAGTATTAGCAGAGAAGAAGGAGATAATCCGTCGCATCACTAAGGTGCAGGAGCAGGTCCACGACTGGGAAGGAAAAGCCGAGCTTGCATTGTCGAAAGACCGTGAAGACCTTGCTAAAGCTGCTCTGGTTGAAAAACAGAAGGCGAGTGAGCTTGCCGATACCTTGACTCATGAACTTGTGGTTGTTGAAGAGCAGATTACTCGCTTAAAAGAGGAGGTTAACTTGCTGCAGCAGAAGCTGGCCGATGCCAAGGCTCGTCAAAAGACCATCATTATGCGTAAGCAAACAGCATCTTCACGTTTAGAAGTGAAGAAGCAACTTGATTCTAGCAAGATAGATAACGCTATGAGTAAGTTTGAGCAGTATGAGCGTCGTGTAGAGGGACTCGAGTCACAAGTCGATGCCTATGACCTGGGCAATAAGAAAAGTTTAAGTGATGAGTTTGCAGCACTGGAAGCTGAAGACTCTGTCAATGCCGAGCTTGAGGCATTAAAAGCCAAAATAAAGAGCAGCAAGGCAAAGACTAAAGCCAAATAATTACAATTCAGAGGTGAGTTATGAACATGGATATTTTAATGGCCCCAATTATTATTTTTCTGATAATCGTGGCTCCCATTTGGCTGATACTTCACTACCGCAGTAAGCGTCAGGTGAGCCAGGGACTTACTGAAGAAGAGTATTCACAGCTTAATGAGCTCATTGGCAGAGCCGATAAAATGGCTCAACGTATCGATACATTGGAAGCGATTTTAGACAGCGAATCACCACAATGGAGGGGACGCAATGAGTAACAGTGACATCAGACTTTGGGCGGTTTCAACCGGCGGGGCAGACTCTTTAAATCGGGGAGTAGCAGTAAGCTATAGTGGCAACAGACTTAGGGTGGTTACAATCGGCGAGGCAGGCCTTTTAACGCGGAGGAATTGAAATGAGTGACACTAGAGGACGTACCTTATATCGCATTCCTCAATCAGGTAAAATAGCTGGGGTTTGTTCTGGAATCGCAGACTATTTCGGCTTTGAAACCTGGCTAGTAAGAGTCGTCGCCGCTTCAATATTTCTTTTAGGTGGCTCGGGAATTGTGTTGATCATCTATGTATTACTTTGGATGATTTTAGATATTAAACCCGGGACCGACAAAAATAAAAAAGCGCATAAGGATATAGAAATAAAGAAAAAGGTTTGGCAATCGGGTGAGCCTCCGAAGATGGCTCTGCGTGATGTAAACTCTCAATTTAGAAGTTTGGAAATCAGGCTTCAAAAATTGGAACGTCATGTCACCTCGGACAGTTTCGACTTGAAACAAGAGATCAATAACCTTTAATCCTTCCAATGGGCGGCCCTGTCGCCCACATAACTTTAAGTGCAGGCTATGGGTCGTATCAACCGCTCTTTATCTAAGTTTGGCAAAACAGTCAGTAATAAAACCCAATCATTCGCCCATAGGGCTTCAGATCGAAATATCAGATTAGCAGTCACTGGACTCTCAGGTTCAGGAAAAACAGCCTTCATCACAGGCCTTGTTAATCAACTTCTTAACGCGGGTCTCTCAGGAAAGAGTAATAACCTTCCTTTATGGCAAGTCACCAGAGATGAGCGTTTGTATGGCGTAAAGCGTGCGCTTCAGCCTGACTTGACCGTGGCAAGTTTCGACTATGATTTAGGCATGAATGCCTTAAAGCAAGCCGTTCCGCAATGGCCTGCATCGACACGCAATATTAGTGAAATCAGGTTAACCCTCAAATATCAACCTAGCCAAGGAATATTGGCTAAATTCACCGATAGCGCCAGCCTGTATCTGGACATTATCGACTATCCCGGAGAATGGCTACTCGACCTGCCTATGCTCAAACAAAGCTATGAGCACTGGTCCATGGCGCAGGAGCTGCGTAAGCCGATATTGGCTAAGTCACAATATTATCCGGATTTTGTTACGGCCTTGGACTCGCTGGAATTAGGGTCTAATGCCGACGAAGCAGAGTTAAAGCACATCGCCGAGTTATACCGACAGGTATTGGTAGATTGCGTGCATCAACATGGTTTTTATTATGCTCAGCCGGGTCGATTACTCCTTCCCGGTGAGTTTGCCGGCTCCCCAGTATTGGCTTTTTTTCCTTTGCTAAATACATCCGAAGATGCGCGGGAAAGTCTTGAAAACACCCATGCTAACTCGGCCTATCAAGTATTGAAAACCCGATACAAAGAGTATCAGGACAAGGTGATAAGGCCTTTCTATAAAGACTATTTTTCTACCTTTGACCGTCAGTTGCTACTGGTCGATTGTTTTACGCCGCTAAACAGAGGCAAGGAGCAGTTCGATGATATGACACAAGCGCTTAATGGCATCATGGAGAGTTTTAAATTTGGACAATCTAACCTATTAAAACGCCTGTTTTCCCCCCGAATCGATAAACTGCTCTTCGCGGCGAGTAAGGTAGATCATATCACCCGGGATCAACAAGGTAATGTGTTGTCATTACTGACCCAACTGGTTAAACAGAGTCAGAGACAGGCGAAGTTTGAAGGCTGTGAGGTCGAGACCATGGCCATCAGTGCCATCAAGGCTACCCAGCACGGAATGATCAGATCGGGTAAGGGCGAAATAGAAGTCGTCAAAGGTGTCAGTTTGAATGAGAGAGAGCCAATTACCCTGTTTCCGGGGGAAGTGCCAAAATCATTGCCTGGGGCTAACTTTTGGGGCTCTCAGGGGTTTGAGTTTACCAGCTTCGCGCCACCTAATTATGCTCCTCAATCAGATGAAGCCGATTTTGAACATATACGACTAGACCACTTGCTGCAATTTTTGCTCGGTGACAAGCTTAAATAGTTGGCCGTGTTGAGAGAATCATATGAAAGATAGAGAAGCTGCCTCTTCGCAAGAGAATAAGAAAGATAGTGAAAAAGAGGCTGAGCATACGATAAAACAGAAGCAGGTATTTGAATCCAGAGCGGGTGAAGTAGCGCCAAGCTTTCGGGAAGCTGAGCGATTCGAAGAGCAAGCTCAATTTATTGAGACCCCTCATGATAAAGAGGAGGAGGTCTTGACCGATGAGGTCATAGATAATGAAGTCGCCTCCAGCTTATCCGAACGTTCTGGATTATTTGAAAATAGTTCCAAACGTACAGTCAAACCTCGATGGTCTGTGCTTGCCAAACTTATCATCATGGGACTCATCGGCCTGGTTATCACAGAGACGACTCTGGGACTGAGGGACGCTTGGTTACAGAGCCCTTGGTTATTCGGTTTGTACTCCAGTGTGACTTTATTGATCACGTTATGGGCGGGGAAACTCATATTTCGTGAATGGCGTCATTTACTCAGGCTAAAGTCGGTGGAAGAGGCGCAACAAACCGGGGATAGACTCGCTCAAAGTATGCAGCAGGGTGAAGCCGATAAATTTATCGGTAATATCATCACTAATCTACCTGAAGGCATTGACTTTAATAAGTATCATGACGCCAGCCGAGATGGGCATAATGATGCTGAAAAGTTGATTTTATTCGATGAGATCATATTGAGTGATAGAGATAAAGTGGCAAAGAAAATTGTTCGCCGCTTCGCTCAAGAGTCGGCGCTGTTATTAGCGGCAAGCCCTCTGGCAGTGCTCGATATGGCCATTATTCTCTGGCGAAATCAACGTATGATAGTCAAGATTGCCCACTGCTATGGTATTGAATTGGGTTATTGGAGCCGTATCAAGTTGATAAGAGGTGTTATCACTAACATCATCTATGCTGGCACCAGTGAAATTGTCACAGATCTTGGCACTCAATTGCTTTCAGTTGAGATGTCCGGTAAGTTGTCCGCCCGTCTTGGACAAGGACTCGGTGGCGGCCTACTGACGGCACGTCTAGGTTATCAAGCGATGGCACTGTGTAGACCACTCTCCTTTAAAGAGTCTTCCAGGCCAAGGCTTTCAGGAATACATAAAGAGTTATTGTTAGATCTTAAGGAGTTATCTTCTTCGGTATTTAATGGCAAGGTCAAAGAAAAAGTCAAATGTAATAAAGACTTTACATCTTGAACTTGATTATTTCTCATCCGCTGTTTACTCCGGATAGTGTCTGGGTACATGGTTAAATAACTATCGGTATTTACGTATAATAAAATTAACCGCCGGTGGATACTCAAGTGCAGACCTCGGAGAAATTTTATGCAAGAAAAGTGGAAGCAGGCCACGCAAGTCATACACGCTGGACGTATCAAAGACAGTTCAGGGGCACTCGTTACCCCCTTGTGCCAGAGTGCGACTTTCGTATTTGATAATGCACAACAGGGAGGTGCCAGGTTTTCCGGCGATGAAGCTGGCTATATCTATACTCGACTGGGTAATCCGACCACAGCTGAGTTAGAGCGCAAAATGGCTCGACTCGAAGGTGCCGCAGCGGCAGCGGCTACGGCCTCTGGCATGGCGGCGGTTTCTTCGGCGCTGCTGGCTAACCTTTCACAAGGCGATCATCTGGTTGCTTCCAAGGCCGTATACGGCTGTACCTTTTCACTCATGAGTACTCAGTTAAACAAGTTTGGTATCGACGTCTCATTGGTTGATTTTAAGGATCTCGATGCGATTTCTGCAGCGATAACCGATAAGACCAGAGTGCTTTTTTGTGAGACACCAGTTAATCCTCACCTTGATGTTTTTGACTTGGATGCACTGGCGTCTATTGCAAAAAAGCATGGTTTGATAAGCGTCATAGACAATACTTTTATGACTCCCTTACTACAGCAACCTCTGGCTCACGGGATCGATCTGGTTGTTCATAGTGCGACTAAGTATCTCAACGGACACGGTGATGTCATTGCCGGAATCATCTGTGGCAGTGATGAGCAGATAGAGAAGATAAAATTTGAGACCATGAAAGATTTAGGTGGAGTCTTGTCTCCCCATGATGCCTGGTTGATCTTGCGGGGGCTCAAAACCTTAGATGTTAGAATGGAACGGCATTGTGATAATGCCGACAGAGTGGTCGAATATCTGTTATCTCATCCGAAAGTACTTAAGGTGTATTACCCGGGAATCGAGGGGAGCTATGGTCAGTATCTTCTTGGTAAACAGATGCGCAGGGGTGGTGGAGTGATTGCCTTCGAGCTCAATGCAGACTTAGACAAGTCCATCGAGTTTATCAATAGTCTGCAATTATTTTCTATCGCGGTGAGTTTAGGTGATGCCGAATCTCTCATACAACATCCAGCTTCTATGACCCATGCTACCTATGAGAAAGAGCAGCGGGAAGCCGCTGGCATAGGAGAAAATTTATTACGTATATCTGTGGGGCTAGAATCAGTTGAAGATCTTATTGTCGATCTGGAACAAGGCTTAGCTAACATATAACTCAATACCAATCGACATTTGTCCAATTTCATTATGGAGCCTATATAAAAAAGCCGCATCATGTCATTCATGAAGTGGCTTTTTTATAAGGATAATGCCTAGAAACTCCAGAAAGTATGAGCAACAACGTATAGGACTAACATACTGATAAAGTTGATTATCACACCCGCACGCATCATCTCTGACTGCTTGATAAAACCTGAGCCGTAAACAATGGCGTTGGGAGGAGTCGCCACTGGCAACATAAAGGCGCAAGAGGCTGCAATACCAATAAGCACAGATATCATGATAGGGGATAACCCCAGTGGTTCGGCAATTGCTGCAAATACAGGTACTAGTAATGCGGCACTGGCTGTATTACTTGCAAACTCGGTGAGCATCACTACAAAGAAGATGACAGCTAAAGTAAATAATGCCATATGTGTGTTACCGAAAATATCAGTAACCCAGTGTGCCAGAAACACACTAGTGCCAGTGGCTTTTAAAATTGCACTTAATGTTAAACCACCACCAAACAAGATCAAGACCCCCCAGTCTGTGGTTCGCTCAATCTTCTTCCATTCAACCAGACCAAGACCCGCTAACGTGACGACTGCGCCGAGTGCAACCACAGTATCAAACTGGGCAATGCCTCCAAGTGCTTGAGCGATAGGCTTACTAAATATCCAGCAGCAAACTGTGATAATAAAAACCAGGAGAGTTAATTTACCCTGAAAATTCAGCTTAGTATCAGAAGTCGGTATTTTACATATCACCGAAAGATCGGGCTTAAGGAACAGATACAAAGCAATAAGCATACTTGGTAGCATCAAGGCGACGGTGATCAAGCCAAATTCTAGCCAATCACTGAAACTTAAACCAACTTGTGCAGCGGCAATGGCATTAGGAGGACTGCCGACTAGAGTCCCTATACCGCCGATATTGGCTGAGTAAGCAATACCAAGAAGCATAAACAGATAAGTGTTCTTATGCTCTTTGAAATCAAGCTGCTGTAGAATTCCCAGTGCCAGAGGCAACATCATGGCTGCGGTTGCAGTATTGCTTATCCACATAGAGAGTAAAGCCGTTATGCCAAAAAGTAACATACAAGCAATGCTAAGTTTTCCTTTCGAGGCGGTTAGCACCTTTTGTGCTATGAGTTTATCTATTCCTTGATGGTTCAGGGCCGCTGCTAGTACAAACCCACCGAAGAAAAGGTATATGATTGGGTTAGCGAAGTTACTCATCGCCACTTTGGTTTCAAAGACGCCGAGAACAACAGCAAGAATAGGGATTAATATTGCTGTAATACTGATATGAATCGCTTCAGTTAACCACAAGATGGCAGCGAAGATCAGAATTGATAAACCAGTATTAATGCCTTCTTCGAAGGGAAGAAAGTTATACAGCATGATAAAAAGGACAATATCGGTGAATAATATGACCAGTTTTTTCTGTGGGGCACCGGTATTTTTTTTGATCTGTTCCATCTAAGTTCGACCTTCTTTCTCATTATTATATTTAGCACACACTAACCTAGACGAGGACTTCGGCATAATAATTTGAGGTGTATCTTTGTTACATTCAAGTAGAAATGATTGAGTGACAGGTATGGTGTTTTAGCCATTTGTGTGACAAGTCTTACGGCGCTCTGATCGAAAAAATATGTGATTGAATTTCAAATTTGCACTCACCTTCTTAAAAGCTTGTCAAAATGAAAATTTCCAAAACTAAAAACTGTGACACCCGTCCGGTTTAACTTCTTTTGGGTTGCCGTTAGATCTAAAAATGGCAAGAAGTGAGGGCTTGATCTACATTTAATGAGTGGCTAGGGATAAATGGATTAACGGCTGCATATTAACGGAATAATACTCAACATGGAGTTACTATGAAAAGCACACTCGTATCTGCGACACTTATGGCTGCAATTTTTTCACTCAGCGTCTACGCTGGTGAGGTTTCTAGCCAATCGAAAACGACCCATCAAAATGAAAATGCACGCCAAGTTCAACAGCTTAATGTCAATATCAACACATCTTCAATAGAGGAATTGGTTTTACTTAAGGGAATAGGTGAATCAAAAGCGAAAGCGATTGTCGAATATAGAGAGACTAACGGCAAGTTTAAGGTGATCGGTGATCTTTCAAATGTGAAGGGTATCGGGCCTAAGCTTGTTGAGAAAAATAGGGTATTTCTAAGCTTATAGCTCAGATCTATAGACTATCTGTTTATAGAAACAGCAGTCAGCAGTCAACAAGACGATAGTTGCTGTTTAGGACTTGATTGCTCGGCGGGCTTAGTAGATAATGCTCGCCGTTCTCTGAGGTATTTTACTCAAAGAAAGCAATGGTGACCTTAGGGTCCCCTCGCAATGATAACTTGTGAACTCGGCCAGGCCTGGAAGGGAGCAACCGCAGCAAGTGACTCATGTGCCGGGGTGTGGCTCTAGGGGAACCTCCAATCTCCTGGTACATCAATATCCTATACATCAATAGCTTACGTCATAATCACCTCTGGTGGTACATTTCGTGAGAATCAGTTCAGTACAAACTCTCCTTATTTGCTCCAATCTGGTTATGGTATGCGCGTATAGTCGTACCTGAAATTCTGCGTTCTAGTATTGGCAAGCGCGAGCTGAGAAAGTCATTAGCCACCAAAGACAGATTTTAAGCTGCTCGTAAGTCACTGCAAGTATTGGTCAACTTTATAAGAAGATGCAAGGGAGCACTGCAAGTGACTAATGTACTGATGTGTGGCTCTAGGGGAACCTCCAATCTCCCCTAGTTCATCCTTTTCTATTTCAAAATACTTCTTCAGTGACTAACCATTATTTTCAGCTGTTTTTCTTATGCAAGTTAGCCTTGAGAAATGCTCTCGATTTCTCCAATGCGGTTTGGATTTCAGATCTCATTTCGGACAGCTCACTGTAATCCTCAAAAAAATAGGTATCGACCAGATGCCGTATATAGCGAACCGGGAGCTGGTTTAGAGTGACACAACAAAGATCTGCCAGATAGTCTTCCGGTAATTCATCGAGTAATCCTTCATCGGACAAGAGTTCCATAAGAAGGACTTCGTAATAGTTTCGAATTTCTAATTGCATGCAGATGCTCCGTGACAGTTAGTGTCTAATAAGAAAGATAGTTTAGTTTGCAATCATATTTATATAGCGGCAATAGAAAAGTGCAATATCTTCAAAGATAACTTTAGCGCTAATTCGGCATTAATGCCTCTCACCTCTACTAAATCCGGATACAAAAACGCCAGCAAGTTATGCTGGCGTTTGGCTTTTATGCGAGATGGACGCTGTATTTATAGCTGCTGAATGGCCCAACCCATAAACTCTTTACGGGTCTTATCATCGGCATGAAGCCACCAGTACTGCAACATCTGTTGGGCATGCTCGCCTTTATCGGCTTTATTCCCTGCAGCCGGAACCATTGGCATAGCATCAATTGGGGCCGGGATACTGACTGGAGCCGTCGGTGTCGAACTTGCCGAGGCTGCAATCACAGCTCCACCAGTAGCAGCAGTCGTTATCGCTGCAATGTCTTGTTTATTTCCGCCACCAAATAGGCTAGTCACGAAGGAGTCTTCGGTGAAGTCTGTTTGAAGGACCTTATAATTTACAGTCCCCTTGTCAGTGCGGGTGATCACCACCTGCGGAGATTTAGCGAAAGACTTAGGTTGTTTTACGATGTCGCCATCGGCGGGCTTCAATGTGTACTCATAGTCGCCATCAACTGCAAGGGTAACGATGAAGGGAGATGACTTGATAAAGCTTTCACTGTCACTGAAATCATCTTGAACCATATCATGGTAACGGATCGCAATCTTGTGTGTGCCCTGGCCTAATTCAAGATCTGATTTATGGCTGAATAAACTGCTTTCGACTTTCTTACCGTCGATGGCCAGATATTCAAATGACATTGGGATATTCAAATTAGCTGCCAGGGCCGAAGATGAACCCAGCAGAGCCAAGATTGCGGTGATAGACATGAGTGACTTCATTGTTGCTCCTTAACGATTAAAAGGCTTATAGTTTTGAGAGAATGGACGCTCAAACGCTTGAATGCGATCTTCTATATAGCTGATGGCTTGTCGACACTTTCCTAGTCGTCGATGAACCAACAGGATCTCATTTTGCATCTGGATTTTGTCAGCACTATGACAGTTATTCAGTTGTGATTGCAAAATGAGGATTTTCTGTTCAAATTTACTCACCCAATTGAGATGTTTGTTGAGCTCTGCATACAGTTGGTGACTATTATGCATGACTCCGGCGGCGATCCAATTGAAGCCGCTCTCATCGTGGGACTTATTTCTACGCCTCTTTGCTTGGGCGACTCGAAAAGCTCTTTGCTGCGATGCCGAATTGGCCCCTAATGAGGTGGTATTTAGCGCTCTTCTTACGGCGGTAAACCTATCTTGGATACGTTCACAGCTCAAGGCTATGGTATGGGTAGATATGTTACCTTTTATCAGCTGACCTAGCTGCTTAATACTCTTGTTTATCTGTTCTATACAGGGCGCAAGCTTAGCGCCGGATTGGATAAAGAGTTGGTCGTTAAATCTGTCGGTATCTCTAAGCAGTTTCTGCTCTCTCTTGGGCAAATTAGCATCGTGTTGAAGCACGTCCTGCTCTAGCTGCTTCAATTGGACTGATAACTGCCTTAGGAGTTCATTCGTATTCATAGTTAGACCCATGCATCCCAAGCTAACTTTGCCGCGATCAACAATACCAGAGTGATAAATGCGGGTCTGATAAACTGGACGCCGAATTTTATCGCCGTTCTTGCACCGATAAAGGAACCTAGCATCATACATAGACCCATTGAAAGACCGATAATGACATTCACTTGCCCAAGTGTGAGAAAGATCACTAAAGAGGTGAGATTACTGGTGAATGTCATTGCTCTGGCTAAGCCACAGCTGTGAAGAAGCGGCAGCTTATGGTAAGTGGTACTGGTTATAGTCCAGAATGCGCCTGTACCAGGCCCGGCGAAGCCATCATAAAATCCAAGTGGAAAGCCTTGGAGCCATTGCTTAATTTTAGACGCTGGTTGCTTAAGTGGTGTGAATGTATTGCAGCCCATGGCATTGGGTTTGAGTAGCGTGTAAATCGCAATAATCATGATCATCAGTGGTAGCAGTTTTTCTAACCAACGGCTATCGATAAGAGAGACGATGAAGGTGCCAGCTATCGCGCCGAAAAAAGTGGCTATAAAGGTGTAGTACCACAACTGAGGCGTGAATAGGTTTTGTTTATAATAGGTATAGGCAGCCGTAGAAGACCCAAAGCATGCGGCTAATTTATTGGTGCCCAGTGCCGTATGAGGATTGATGCCCAAAGCGAGAAGGGCCGGAATAGAGAGTAAACCTCCACCTCCCGCGATGGCGTCGATAAAACCTGCGAGTAAACCGATCCCGGCTAGAATGGCCCAAGTGCTGGGTTCAAACAGTAAATCCAAAAAAAAATCCTACTCAATTACGCGTCTGAAGGGGGGGAGTGCATCGAGCAGTGATTTTCCATACCGTTTAGTGACTAAACGTCGATCTAAAATCGTGATACGTCCATAGTCTTGCTCGTTGCGTAGTAATCTACCACAACTCTGTATTAATTTGCGCGAAGCATCGGGGATTGTCAGCTGCATGAAGGGATTTCCGCCTTTTATCTTGATATATTCCGCGTGAGCCTGTTCGACGGGAGAGGTGGGCACCGCAAAAGGCAGTTTTGTGATGATCAAGTTAGTCAGGTAATCGCCCGGTAGATCTAATCCTTCAGAGAAGCTACCTGTACCGAATATGATACTAGGTTCATCGTTATCGCATCGTTTCTTATGGGCCGATAAAATTTCTTGTCTGGAAATAGTGCCTTGGATCAGTAAGCCTGTTTTGATCTTACTCTCGACCATATCGACGACCTTCTCCATCTGCCAATAAGATGCGAATAAGACTAAGGTGGCCATCTCACCTTCAATCAGGGCTAAGATCTGCTGGGCGAGTTCTTCGGTGAATTTTTCGTCCGTAGGCTCATTGTTCATCTGAGGCAGAAACAGGGTAGCATTCTGTTCAAAGTCGAAGGGCGAGTCCATGGCTAGAAAGCGGCTACCGTCGTTGAGTGACAGGCCAACTTGATGGGTGAAATGATTAAAATTATTTAAGGCTCGTAAAGTCGCGCTGCAAAGCACCACACCTGCGGCCTTATCCCAAAGTAGCTTTTCTAACATGAAGCCGACTTCTATGGGGGATGCACTGAACAGGTAATCTGTCTGTTTACCGGTTAATATTTCAATCCAGCGTGCCATAGGAGCCCCTTTGGGGTGATCTTCCTTCGCCATCATCTTCCACAGCTTCTGGAGATTTTCCAGCTTCTGCAACATGAAGCCCGTTTCTGTGAGCAGCTGTTCGGCTTGATGTTTTGGAATATCGCCATCTTTTATGGCTTCACTGAGCAAGGCTAACATCTTATTGAACTGCTTGAGGGCCGTAGTCGATACCGTGGCTAAGTTCTCTGCCTGGATAAGCAGCGCCTGGGGTAGCTTGCCATGCTCGAAGCGTAAACGATTCTCAGGATTGTCGAACCTGTGTGTTTGACTATCACAAAAATGAGCTATCTGAGTGAGTTGACCCGTAAGATCGGTAATATGGTCCTGCATTGCCTGCGCCGGGCCTATGATGTGGTTACTCTTTATTTGGTTTTGTAACTTGCTACAGGTCTTCTCTATTTTCTCCAGCCAGTCGACTGCGCCCCTGAGTGTGGTTTGTGCGCTGGAGAAGTCTCTGGCAACCATTGGCAGGTGGTGAGCTTCATCTATGATGTAATACACGTCTTCGGGATCGGGCAGAATGACTCCACCACCTAGTTCCAGATCGGCAAACAAGAGGCTGTGGTTAGCGATCAACACATCCCAGTTATCGATATCTTCACGTGCTTTATGGAAAGGACAATTCCTGTGGCTGGCGAGTTGTCTGTGACAGCTGTGTTTATCACAAGCTATCTGCTGCCATAGGTGGTCGGGGAGCTGTTTGACTAAGGTGTCACGCTCGCCGTTCCATTTACCTTCATGGTACTGCTTCAATAATGTCTGCAGCAGCTTTATCTGGCTGTTGTCGGGTTTGGTCTGCCACATCGCCATCTGAGTGCTGTTATCGGATCCGATTAACATCTCTAATTTAGATAGGCAAACATAGCGTTGCCGACCTTTGACTAAACCGAAGGTAAAGTTTAGCTCAGATTGCTGTAAAAAGAAGGGCAGGTCCTTGTGCAACAGCTGCTCTTGCAGGGCTACGGTCGCAGTGGCGATACAGACTTTTTTCTTACTGGCCAGTGCCAATGGAATAGAGCCTAATATGTAGGCTAATGATTTACCTATCCCTGTGCCAGCTTCGACCACGATAATTCGCCTGCTTTTATCGTATTCACCGGCTAAGGTCTTAGATATTTCGGCGACTATGTAGTTTTGCTCACGCCTTGGACGAAAGTCAGGCAAGGAGTTTGCAATACCTTTATATATGGAGCGGATCTGTGTTTTTACGTCGGCCGATAGCATAGGTATATATGGAAGAGAAATAGAGCTGTACATAATAACAGTGATTGCATAGCCTTAACTACTCTAATTTTATATTATTGAGTTAAATGTGATCCCATTTTCATCGAGTCCTTGTTTTGGATAGACAAATTATGTCAGTAAAGCCCTCTTTAGAGCTCAGTGGAACCTCATCGGTTAAGGGGCGGATTCTTTCTCGCCATACGGTGCAGCATTCGGGTATGGCTTGGCTGCATTATTATATTAAAACCACCGATGGCCCCGTTTTAGTCAAAGTTCCTCATGCTGAATATATGTGTTTCTGTGCAACATCTGCTGTGCCCAGTCTGCAAGCATTGCCGCAGTCAGCAAAACTAAGACTGGTGGATCTGCCGCTTAATAACTTTAATAGCGACCCTGTCACCGCCATTTATGCGAGCTCATCACAAGTATTCAGACAGGTGATCAGAGGCGCTGTCGATCTCGGCATTCCTCTGTTTGAAACTGATATTCGTCCAGAACACAGATACTTGATAGAGAGATACATAGCGCTGGATGTAGAGTTTATCGGTCAATTCGATCCTCAAAAGCAGGGAGGACTGGCCAGTTTTACTGCCACTCGAGCAAGAAAAAACTCTGTTGATATCCAACTTCAAGCCATATCTCTCGATTTTGAATGCAGTATGTCGGGCGAGCTTTACTCGGTCGGCCTCTACGGCAAGACATCAAATGACGAGTATAAGAAAGTGATCATGGTGGGCTCACCTTGTGAGATAAGCAGCGATACATCGGCAATATCTGATGACCAAGCTGATTATATAGAGTGGGTAGCTGATGAGAGAGGACTTATCCTCAGTTTAATTGATTGGTTTGCAGAGTATGATCCTGACATCATCATAGGTTGGGCCGTGGTGACGTTCGATCTGGCGCTTGTTTATAGAAGAGCAAAACTACATGGGATCAAGCTTGCAATCGGCAGGGGAGGCGCTGAACTGAGCTGGAAAATTCCGGATAAGTACCGTCCTGAGACTCTTTCTCTGCCCGGCAGAGTTGTGTTAGACGGCATTGATTGGTTAAAGGCGGCATTCTATCGATTCGATAGTTTCTCATTAGAGTCTGTTGCACGTGCCTTGCTCGAGGAGGGCAAAGCATTGCCCAGCGGTAAGAAGGGGGTTGAGAATCGAGGAGAGGAGATAACCGAGCTATTTCATCATAATAAAGCAGCGCTCGCCCACTATAATTTAACCGATAGCCGCTTGGTGTGGGATGTGTTCAAGAAAACCCAGTTGTTTGAGTTTGCTTTAGAGCGTTCTAGGCTGACCGGGTTAGAGCTCGGCAGAGTCGGCGCCTCGGTAGCGGCATTCAATAACTTATACTTGCCTCACCTGCACAGGGCGGGTTTCGTTGCCCCCGCAATGGCTACTAGCCAAGGATTAGAGAGTCCGGGTGGCTATGTGATGGATTCTATCCCCGGCCTTTATAAGCATATCTTAGTGCTCGACTTTAAGAGCCTTTATCCTTCCATCATCAGAACCTTCTTAATCGATCCTAAAGGACTTATCAAGGGACTGTCGGAACCTGAAGCAGATAATGTTGAGGGTTTCTTGGGAGCAAAATTTAGCCGGGATTCTCCCATATTACCAGAGCTGATTAAAACACTCTCGGAGCATAGGGAAGAGGCGAAGAGCGAAAATAATGCGCCGCTGTCACAGGCCATAAAGATAATTATGAACTCTCTCTATGGCGTATTAGGCTCCCGTGGTTGTGTATTCCATGATGCCAGGCTTGCTAGCTCTATTACCCTAAGGGGTCATCAGATAATGAAACAGACACGAGCCTGGATTGAGGAACTTGGCTACCAGGTCATCTACGGCGATACCGATTCAACCTTTGTCTGGCTGGGGAAAGATCCGACGGATATCGATGTCGATAAGATAGGTAAGGGCTTAGTTGAAACGATTAACACTAGATGGAAACATAAGTTAGATAAAGAGATGAATTTAGCGTGTCATCTAGAGTTGGAATTTGAATGTCATTATGAGCAGTTTTTTATGCCAACTCTCAGAGGTTCTACTGAAGGGTCTAAGAAACGATACGTAGGTGCTTTTACTAATCATGAAGGAGAATTGCAGCTCGTCTTTAAAGGAATGGAGCAAGTGCGCAGTGACTGGAGTCCGCTTGCCAGACGTATACAAGAGGCACTCTATTACCGGCTATTTTCTAAAGAAGATGTGATGGCCTTCTTACAAGAGGTGGTCAATGACTTGATGCAAGGCAAGTTGGATGAAGAACTCGTCTTTAGTAAGCGCCTGCGTAGAGATATTGCCGATTATACGGCTAAGTCATCTCCTCATGTTAAGGCGGCGAAAATGATGTGCGACTTTTCAGGCTCTGAGCGTTTCTCAAAGAGGGGGACTAAAATTGAGTACCTTATGACACTCAACGGCGCCGAACCGGTTAAGTATCGTCAATCTATTATTGATTATCATTACTATTTAACAAGGCAGCTTGCCCCCATCGCCGAACCTGTTCTAGGTTTGCTCGATAAACGCTTCTCGGACATCAGCTCTAAGCAGATGTCGTTAATTTAGTGAGTACTTTCTTAAGATTGTTCTGCTTTTATGTTAACAAATGGTTTATCGTCTGCTATAAAAAGGTTTTCTTGGTTAAAATGATGAAAAAACAGGTGGTTTTTGTGACTTTCGTCTTTGAGCGATAACTAATCTTTTGCTAACCTCAGCTGCAACTAGGAAGACAAAGAACAATGGAATGACAAAAAATAGAACCAAGCAGACTGAAAACATAAAGGTTAGACATCACATGAAAAGAACTTTAGTAGCATCGGCATTGGCAGCCGTCATATTTGTCCCGTCAGTATCGGCAATTGAAATCTATAAAGATGACAAAAACTCAGTAGAGATCGGCGGTTGGATGGATGCCCGCATCATCAACACTCAAGGTGCTACAGAGGTGGTAAATGGTTCATCACGTATCAACTTTGGTTTTACCCGTGACATGGATAATGACTGGAAAACATTTGTAAAACTTGAGTGGGGTGTAAACCCATTTGGTACTAGTGACATTGTTTACAGTAGCGAGAGTAACTTCGAATCTCAAAGTGGTGACTTCCTTACCAACCGTCTCGGTTATGCAGGTCTTGCACACGATAAGTATGGTTCACTCTCTATCGGTAAGCAGTGGGGCGTTTGGTACGACGTAGTCTATAACACCAACCTGGTAAACACTTGGGATGGTAATGCGTCGGGTACTTACACTTACAACAAGGCCGATGGTGCAGTAAACGGTACTGGTCGTGGTGATAACACAGTTCAATACCGTAATGCATTCGGTGATGTCAGCTTCGGCCTGCAAGTGCAGCTAAAGCAAGATAGTTTTGATCTGATTGAAGATAATTCTTTAATGTTCCCGACAGCTGATAATAGCGTGATGATCGGTAGCCCAATGGCTATTACGGGTGACTCTTTAGGTACAATTGAATACAACAATACTGTTGGTGGCTCTATCACTTATGCTGCCACAGATATGCTAACGCTTACTGCTGGTTTTAACTTAGGTGAGTTTGACGGTACTTTGGAGTCTGGTGAAGGTATCTCTGAAACAGACTACATCTATGGTGCTGGTTTGACTTGGGGCGGGTTTGAACAACCTGGTTTCTATGCGGCGATTAACATCAACAAGAACGAATTCCATGATACAGATAACATTGGTCGTTTAATGCCTGATGCTGTAGGTCTTGAATCACTGTTCAGCTACAAGTTTGATAATGGTCTTAAGCCTATCTTTGCTTATAACTACCTAAAGGCTGGCGACGCTTATGAAGCACTTTATAATGATGGCGAGTTTAAGCGTCAGTTTATTGTAGCGGGTCTTCACTATGTGTGGGATGAGCAGACAATGCTTTACATCGAAGCCCGTAAAGACATGAGTGACTTCAATGTTGCAAACCAGACTCCAGATGAGAGTGATGGCGTGGCAATCGGCATTAGATACTACATGTAATAAGCTGGCTACTTAGCTTGTTGTAAACGCCCTATACGGGCGTTTTTTTATGTGCGAAGAATACTTCATATGGGTAAATATTCTTGTGTAATTAACCAACCCATCAAATATATATGACTACTATCTCCTAGACTCTATTTTCCAGATTGAAAAACAAAAACTGACAAACCGTACATTAAAGTTTACGTAAACGAGAACTGTGGTAGAGAGCTAGAGTCGACATATACAAGTTTAATTATGTCAAAACACTCTTAATTTAATCTTGTTATGAGGGGAATGAAAAATTCAAAAGCGATATCCATGTTTTCTCGTGACTCTAATGTGCTGTTTTTAAATCGATAATTAATAATGTCGAAAGTTAATCCCTTCTTCTTGTTCATTCCTTCTCTTACCGCTGAGCATTTTACTACAACTCTTGTGAGGATTTAAATCAGCTTATAAATCTTTATTGTATACAAAATAATCAATAAACTGGAACGTCTGTGAAAGTTAGCGTGTACTTGTTGATTAAATGTTTCATGTGTGGTCTTATTTGTTTGCGAATGTATTCCAATGTAACGATTTGTGTTCATTCTAATGCATTTAAAAAATATAAAAAATAAGAGTCCAGGGAGAAACAACATGTACAAAAATAGCTTATTAGCTAATTCAGTGCGTTTCGCACTAATTAGTGGTGCTGCAGCAACAGCAGCAATTACAGCTCCAACAGCTTTTGCGGCTGATGAGTCTGCAAACGTAGAGAGAATTTCAGTAACGGGTTCACGTATCAAACGAGTAGATATTGAAGGTGCCAACCCAGTTACAGTAATTGAAAGAAGTCAGCTTGAAGATCTCGGTATCACTGATATCGGTCAGCTAATTCAAAAACTTCCAGCAATGAACGGTGGTGTGGTTACTTCGACGACAAACAATGGCGGTTCGGGGGCTGTAACTGTAAACTTACGTGGTTTGGGATCAATTAGAACTCTAGTCCTTATTAATGGTAAACGTACGGTTGATGGTGGTGACTTTCAAACTATTCCAGCATCTATGATTAAGCGTGTTGAAATTCTTAAAGATGGTGCTTCTGCTATTTACGGTGCAGATGCCGTTGCTGGTGTTGTAAACATCATTACTCGCAATGATTTCGAAGGTGTTGAAATTAGTGTTCAGCGAAAAGAGTGGACAGAAATCACTGATGGGGCCGCTAACGATTCTGTTTCATTAATCGCGGGTAAAGCTTTTGACGGTGGTAATATCGTTTTCGGTGCAGAGTACAACAAGCAAGAAGGCGCTGTACAGGGACAGTACGAAGGTGTTAAGCATTTCCAAGAGCCTCTGCACGTAGGGGATGTTGAAGATTTTGAAAAGAATGGCCTAACTGATGATAACTCTGTTTTTTGGGGGTCTTCACGTATTCCAAATGGTCGATTCTTACCTAATGGTGCTACTGGCGGACAAGTTTTTGATCCTAGTCTAGCTGGATGTAGTGGTAGTGTCCCTGCATCAACGAGTTGTTTCCGTGATGCAAATAATGATTTTTATAATTACTCTCCAGTAAACTACCTACAAACCCCGTTTGAACGCATCAACGTCTTTACTGAAGGGAATTTCGAAATCTCTGATTCTGTGAGATTTGAAAGTGCAATTCGTTTGAGTAATCGTAAATCTATTCAGCGTTTAGCTCCAATGCCTTATGATTCTCGATTTGATCCAGGTGCAAATGTGAGAGATGCTGACGGTAATGCTGCTCAAGGTATTTCAGCCGACAGTTATTACAACCCATTCGGTGTAGATGTAACAGATGTTAGACGTCGTGTTACTGAAAGTAACCGAGAGTTCTCACAAGATGTAACTAACGTTCAAGCTGTTGCAGGTTTCTCTGGTGAGTTCGCTGAGGTTTGGGAATGGAATGCCACTTATAATTGGGGCTACCGTACACGTACAGATATAGATAAAGGTCAGTTTGTTGCTGCAAACATTGCTAATGCATTAGGTGCTTCTTTTATGGACACGGATGGTGTCGTAAAGTGTGGTGAAGCTGGTGCGATTATCGAAGGTTGTACTCCAATGAACATGTTTGGGGAAGGAAATATTTCTCAAGAAGCATTGGACTATGTTGAAGCCGACCTCACAGATACATACAATACTCGTCAAGATGTATTAACTCTTAACCTCACTAATTCAGAACTGTTTGAATTACCTGCAGGTTATGTTGGAATGAGTGTAGGTTATGAATATCGTGATGAACAGTACACTTATTCACCTGACTCGGGTAAAGCGAAAGGTGCAGTTTCAGGTAACAAAGGAGCGGGTACTGAAGGCGGTTACCGTGTAAACAGTCTCTTTGGTGAGTTTGTTGTTCCTATTTTAGCTGGTGTTCCGGGTGCTGAACTCTTAGAAGCTAATGTCGGTGTTCGTTATGATAACTTTAGTTCATTTGGTGGTAATACTTCGGTACAAGGTTCACTGAAGTATATGCCGATTTCTAGTTTACTTGTTCGTGCTACAGCGGGTAATGTTTTCCGAGCTCCATCTGTAGATGAGCTGTTCAGCTCGCCAGCCGATGATTTCGACCAAGCTGTCGATCCATGTAGTACGATTAACTACGGTGGCTTAAGTGCTGATGGACAAGCACGTTGTATGGCATCTGGTGTAGCTGCTGGTGGATATGAGCAAACCGATACTCAGGTTCGTGGTCGTTCTGGTGGTAACCCAGAATTGCAACCTGAAGAAGGTGATACATTTACGGTTGGTTTGGCATGGTCTCCAGAGTTTATTGATGGTTTTAGCTTAACCGTTGATTACTGGGATATAGAGTTAACTAAAGGCATCGATGGTTTAGGTGCTCAAGCGACTATGGATCTGTGTTATGAAGAAGGAATTGATGAAGCTTGTGGTCAGATAAATCGTATGCCAAGTGGTAATATCGATACAATCAATACTACCAACCTTAACCTTGCAGACGAAAAAGCGACGGGTTTAGATACTGAGATTACTTACAGTTTTTCTACTAGTATTGGTGATTGGCGTACAAGCTTAAACTGGACGCATTTAATTGAGCGTGAGAAAACTGCATATGAAGGTGCTGATGTAATTGAATTGAATGGGCGAATCGATACTTCTACTGCAAGAGATGTTTATCCAACTGATAAAGCTAATTTCTTTCTCAATTGGGGTTTAGAAGATATTTCGATTACTTATAGTGCTGAATATATATCTTCAATTGAGTCTCCATATTTCTTCTTCGATGAACAAGACCAACATATTGAGTCGCAGTTGTATCATGATATTACGGGTTCATATATTTTCCCAACTAATACAAAGATAACTCTTGGTGTAACTAACATTACCGATGAAAAAGCTCCATATCTTGATCAAGGATTTAACGCTAGCACAATCCCTGAAACTTATAGAGTTAATGGTCGTGGTGCATTTGTAAGAATATCGCAAAAGTTTTAAATAATTAAGATATAGATTTTAATTTTGTAATGCCTATCGGTGATCACTGATAGGCATTTTTTATATTAAAATGTCTCTAGAATTACTTCAGTATCTCTTTGTCAGATGTGTAACCGATATTTTGGTTATGCACCACTAGTTAGCCATTAAACAGGCCTACAAACTATTCTCATGAACAAAAACAACAATTGAATGCAAGGTTAAAGCAAATGGTGGCGATTAATAGGCAACGTTCTCCAGTAATACATCAAAGAAGAGTTTAATCTCGGTAGTTTTTGGTTTCAAAATAAGATGCTGATTCTTCTACTTCAGGAGTACAGTAATGAGACAATATTTAAAATCGCTCTTCTAAATAGCTGAGCCTGCTAGTCGTGCAGTCATATGTATGGATAGTAAATTTGGACATAGATCTGCCATGGATGATTTTTAAACCTCTCTATTTTACCACTTCCCATTCTGACCTATCTTTCTACACTGTTTAACCAGAGAATATTTTGGAGTGTAGATAAAAAGAGAGACAATATTGAGTTCGCGAAGCAGTAGACCCTAACTCTATAGAAATAGTATTGAAGACTTGATTTTTTACCGCTAAAACGCAACAGAATAGATCGCGCGTTTTTGTGAATATTTCATAGCATCACATTTGGGTTCAGTGAAACGCTCTACATTGAAAATGATGGAATTATCACCTAATATCCTGTTCTGTCGAAATTAAGTCACTCACCAGAGAATTGTCATTGTGATCTGCGTCACGCCAAACCTTGTCGTGCGCTCGGTGTGAATCTTGGATGTAATTGAATCTACACATTAGCATTTAGCAAAGAAATGGATTGCTTTTAAAGGAGAATATATAATTAGTTTACTGGTAAAACCAGCAACTGTTGCGAGATTGTGAATAATATTGCCAGTTTGTTGCTGCGTTATTGTTAATTAAAACCAAAGTCTTACAGCGTTTTTTTTGTCTTTAAGCCCTGACTCCTGTTAATCATATGATATATGACTTGTTCGAAAACCTGCCTTTTGTAGCTTTTCCCCCCTCTAATGCCTTTTTTCACTAGTTTTAGGTCGTTTCAATTGTTGACACAGGTCAACAATTTGTGAAATGATGCCAGCGGTGCTACACCTTATTCGGTGTAGAAAAATAAGATAATAATTAACAATCACAAGAGAAAGACATACTTATAAGCAGGAAATTATCGCAAATATAAGCGGAATTCCATGTTGTTAATAAGTTAAACCTTTTTAATTTTACTTCAAATTGGTTGGGAACTATGTCCAAGGTAAGCAATAAAACAAAAATCGCTACAGCGCTCGTAGGCGCACTAGCCTTAGCTGGCTCAAACTTAGTGATTGCAGATCCTCTTTCTGACGTTCAGAAGGCTGACAGCAAAATTCACGCTGAAGCAGCAACATCTCAAAAGAAAGTAGATAAGTACTTTGACCAAGCTCAGGACATGGTGTTCGAGTATGGTTCAGTTGCAGATGAGCGCGAATCACTAAAATCTTACAATGATTACGTTGCTGGTCTGGTAGCAGATCAAGAAGCAACAATGAAATTAATTCAAGATGACATCAATGGCGTTGATACACTTCGTCAAGGTGTTGTTCCTCTTATGTTTAAGATGGTTGACGCACTGGAGCAGTTTATTGCTCTGGATCTTCCTTTCAATCAAGAAACTCGTATTGAGCGCGTAAACAATCTTAAGGCACTATTGAACAGTGCAGAAGTGACACTTGCCGAGAAGTTTCGTCTGATCCTTGATGCATACAGCATCGAGCGTGAATACGGCAGTTTCGTTGCCGTTAAAACCGGTCAGCTTGAACTCAATGGTAAAGAGGTCTTGGTTGATTTCTTCAACTTAGGCCGAGTAGCCCTTTATGCACAGAGCTTAGACCAGAAGTCAGCTTGGATGTTTAACGATGAAACTAAGGCATGGGATGAGCTAGATGAAAGCTATCTTCGTGAACTGACTAAAGGCATCCGCATTGCACGTAAACAGGGTGCTCCGGATCTATTCTCGTTACCAATCCCTGCTGCGGAGGCTGCACAATAATGAAGAAGTTAATAACTACAGCAATCGTTGCTGCAACCCTGGTTTTATCTTCAGGTATTGCGAGTGCAGCAGATGCGCCTAAAACGATCGACCAGCTGCTTAAGCAGGTTCAAACAGATCGTGCTAATGCTTCGAAGACAAACAAGAAGCGTGAGCAAGAGTTCAGAAATGAACGTGGCGATAAGGCCGCTCTACTTAAACGTGAAAAGAATGCTTTAGCTACCGAGCGTCAACGCGGTAAAGATTTAAGCCAAGCTTTCTTGGATAACGAGCGCAAAATTGGCGAGTTGGAAGAGAACCTAAAAACGGCTCAAGGTGACTTGGGTGAGATGTTCGGTGTCGTTAAAGGTGATGCCGGTGATTTCTCCGGTAAACTGGTAGCGTCTAACATCAGTGCTCAATATCCTGGACGTGATGTCTTCATCGCAGAACTTGGTGCGCGTAAGCAACTGCCAAAGATCGACGAACTGGAGCGTTTCTGGGAAGAGCAGTTATTTGAAATGGCGCAGTCTGGCAAGGTTGTCAACTTCGAAGGTGCTGTTACCGATATCGACGGTAATATCCGTAATACGACCATCACACGAGTGGGTGCCTTTAACTTACTTGCCGATGGTAAATATGTTGTTTATAACGCCGACCTTGGTCTGATTCAGGAGCTATCGCAGCAACCATCCGGTTACCAAGTCAAAGCTGTGTCTAAGTTTCAGGATATCACTTCTGGTATCGCTCCTCTCTACATAGATCCTATTAAGGGTGTGTTGTTGAGCATCTTCACGCAGAAGCCGACTATTGAAGATCGTATCGAAGCGGGTGGAACTATCGGTTACATCATTATTGGCCTGCTTATTATCGGTGCCATCATCTCTATCGAGCGTATAGTCACGCTTACTCTTGTAGGCGCTAAAGTTAAAGCCCAACGCAAAAATCTGGATAACCCAGGTGACAATGCCTTAGGTCGTATTCTTAAGGCTTTCCACGACAACAAAGATGTCGATGTTGAAACGCTGGAACTTAAGCTTGATGAAGCCATTCTGAAAGAGACACCGGCACTAGAGGCTCGTATCTCGATCATTAAGGTACTCGCTGCAATCGCACCTATGATGGGTCTACTCGGTACAGTAACCGGTATGATTGCTACCTTCCAAAGCATCCAGTTGTTTGGTACTAGCGATCCTAAGCTTATGGCTGGCGGTATCTCGATGGCATTGATGACTACTGTACAGGGTCTGGTCGCTGCTCTACCTCTGATGCTTATGCACGCAATTGTTATTGCTCGCAGTAAGTCAATCGTACAGGTACTTGAAGAACAGAGTGCAGGCATGGTTGCGACTCACGCTGAGAAGAGGAACGCCTAATGTTATTCCTGATGGATATCTGGGATTCCGTCAGGGGCTTTATGGCCGCCGGAGGCGATGTTCTCTGGTTGGTCGCGGCAGTGTTGTTTGTCATGTGGGTATTGATGCTTGAACGTTACTGGTATCTCAATTGGATATCACCAAACGAACATAAGGCAATCATAACCTCATGGGATGCCCGAGAGGATTCTACCTCTTGGTATGCACACCGCATCCGTGAAGCCTGGCTTTCCCAAGCGAAACAAAATTTGAATGCACGTATGCTGTTTATTAAAACCTTAGTTGCCATCTGCCCTATGATAGGTCTTTTAGGCACAGTGACAGGTATGATTTCGGTATTCGATGTGATGGCAGTTCATGGGACGAGTAATGCTCGTATGATGGCAGCTGGTATTTCAATGGCGACCATGCCGACAATGGCGGGAATGGTAGCGGCGTTATCGGGGGTATTCTTTAGTACTCGTCTGGACGCTAAGATGAAAATCAGTTTAGAAAAGCTAAAAGACAGCATGCGTCACCACTAGAGAGAGATTGAACATGGCACGTAGAAAGCATTCCAGCGTGGAAGAGGAAGCTCAAATTGATATGACACCGATGCTAGACATCGTGTTTATCATGTTGATCTTCTTCATTGTAACAACTTCGTTTGTTAAACCTTCAGGCCTTGATTATACCAAGCCAGAAGCGTCTACAGCGACTAAGAAGCCCTCTGCTAACATCTTCATCGGTGTGAGCAAGACAGGAACCATTATGATGGAGAACCGTCTGGTCGATATCGAGCGTGTAACTGCAAACGTAGAGCGTATGCTTGCAGAGGCTCCAGAAGCGGCCGTGCTAATCCAAGCCGATAAAGATGCCAAGCATGGTCTGGTTATCAAGGTAATGGATAGTGTGAAGAAGGCGGGCGTAGATAAGATATCTGTATCGGCGGGGAAAGACTAATATGCTTAGAGGAATAGTATCATTACTACTTGGTGGTGCTGTGACTTATGCCTTATTTGTCTTCATGGCATTTTTGATAGGTGGCGGTCCAACCCGCCACGATGCTTCAACAGAATCACCTATCATCGAAATAACCATGAGCAAAGAGGATGCATCAGCACAGAAGAAACCTAGGGTTAAACCTAAGCCTCCTGCGCCACCTGAGCAGCCACCTAAGCCGGATACAACTCCGCCTGACAGTTCATCTGACATAGATACAAACATGTCATTTAACATGGGTGGTGTTGAAACTGGTGGTGCAAACACAGGCTTTAAACTGGGTAACATGATGACGCGCGATGGTGATGCTACACCTATCGTTCGCATCGAGCCTCAGTATCCGATAGCCGCAGCACGCGATGGTAAAGAAGGCTGGGTACAGCTTAGCTTTACCATTAACGAACTCGGTGGTGTTGAAGACGTTAAAATTATTAAGGCTGAACCTAAGCGATTGTTTAACAAAGAAGCTAGGCGCGCACTTAAAAAGTGGAAATATAAGCCGAAGATTGTTGACGGTAAGGCACTTAGACAAACTGGTATGAAAGTTCAGTTGGACTTCACCTTAGACAAAGGAGGCAGATAACGATGCGTAAACTTAGTTTAAGAACGACTAGTATAGCTGCCGCTTTATTACTTTCTTTTGGTGGTAGTTTAGCACTAGTTCCGGCAGCATCGGCTGTCGAGAAGTGTCCTATCGAGAGTCGTAAGTCTAAAGCCGTTGGTCAAAGTGCAGCGAAGAAAGTGCAAAAATCTTTCAAAGCTTATACTGAAGGCGACGTTGACGGAGCCATCGCGATATTACTCGAGGCCAACCCTAAGAGTGATTTCGATAAAGCATATATTGACCGCATGTTGGGTAATTTCTACGCCGAAAAGTCTCAGATGGGTACAGCAATTAAGTATCTTAAGACTGCTGTCGATGCCGATATCTTAGGTGGCGGTGACCATGCTGCGACGCTGAGACTTTATGCCGACCTCTTGATTCAAGAGAAGAAGTTTAAAGAATCGATCACTTATTACTACAAGTGGATGGAGTTTACCTGTAAAGAGGATGCTCAAGTCTACCGTCGTATAGGTATTGGTTACTCAGAGCAGAAGAACTGGAACAAGGTTCTTGAGGCCGCTAACAAGGGACTATCACTGTCTGATAAGCCTGATAAAGGTTTGTATCAGATGAAGCTAACGGCTTACTTCAATCAGAAGAAGTATCCGGAAGCGGTAAAAGTGCTAGAAACCATGGTGCCACTTTTCCAGGATGATAAACGTCTTTGGGTTCAGTTAGCTCAGTTTTATTTGATGACTGAAAAGTACACTAAGTCGTTAGCCACTTATGATCTTGCTTATAAAAATGGTTTTCTTGAGACTGCGGGTAACATTACTCGTTTAACTCAGCTACTTGCACAGAATGGTTCGCCATACCGTGCAGCCAAAATATATGAGAAGCACATGAAGTCGGGCATGATCAAAGAGGAAGAGAAAACTCTTGGGATTTTGGCTGGTTTCTATCACAACGCGAAAGAGTTGAAAGAAGCTGCTTCATATTATGGTAAGGCTGCAGATGCGGGCAACAATGGCAAATATTATCTAAGACAGGGTCGAATCCTGTCTCTGGATGGTAAGTCTAAAGCCGCTGTTTCCGCGTTTAAGAAGTCACTCGACGCAGGCATTGATAATCCGGGTGAGGCTCAATTTGAGCTAGCACTTGCTTATTTAAACCTTAAGCAATATAAGTCTGCTTATTCGCGTGCTAAGTTAGCGGCGAAGGATAAGAAGACGGCTCGTTCAGCGAAGAGTTATATCTCTTATATCAAAGAGAAGGCACGTGTTCATAACGTAACACTGTAACTTTAACTTGACTAAATGAGTTTTTAAAAGCCCCGAAAGGGGCTTTTTTATTGCTGTGAATTCCTAGAAAACTGCAATCTTACTAGAACTTAGAACCTTCATTTACTGCATCTGCCTCAACTCAATATGTCGATGTTTTTCCATCTCTAATTCATGAGTTAAATTCTCTACGTCTTGAAAAATCAACTCTATGCTTAGGTTACGCGCCGGCGTGCAAGTATAGCCAGCGAGTTCGTAATCGATGTGACTCGTGTGTTTTTTGCCGTATTCTATATTGAAGTTTTCAATTTTCTTTTCAATTCTATGCAACACAATCTGAGTACCAGCCTCATCAATGTTGAATAACCCTAATGCAAAGCTGTTATTGTTGAGTCTCGCTACTAGGTCTGTTGTTCTTAAGATGGCTTCTTGTACCTGTTTCATAAAGAATTCGAGCAGATGAGGTTGCTTAACTGTTTCATGTATGTGCGGGCACAGATACAATAGAGCCAGACTTTGGTGATCTCTGATATGGCGATGCCATTCGCGGTTGAAAACCTCCATAAAGTAGGTTTGATTATAGACGCCAGTTTCTGGATCTCTGAAACCTGAGTTGCGAAATGAATAGATCATAGACTGGCTCCTTTCGGTCCTACAAAGAAGAAGATTGAGATAGCTGTATAAATATAGCAGTACAAATAATTTTGTACGTTTGCAATAAGTATAGAAAATAACAAGCAATTGCACCGAATATAGGGAAAGAAACAGATGAGAAGAGCTTTTTTAGCCGTATCAATAGGGTTAGTACTGGGGATCACAGGCTGTTCAGATAATGAAAATAAAGTAAGCAAAGACGCAGGTTCAACCGCAATCAGTACCTCTTCTGAAGTCGTACAAACCAGCCAGAAAAAAGAAGCATCTGTAGAGCAGGCTTACCTGGCATTGGTGGACGAATTCTTTAAGGACTATCTTAAGCTTGAGCCTATCTATGCCACATTTGTTGGGGTCAATGATTATAACGATCAGTTTGGCGGTGATCTTACAAATGAGTATTTGAAGACGCGTCATGATTTAAATACCAGTTATTTGGCAAGAGTCAAGATGATAGACAGAAGTGCTTTATCTCCTGAGCTACAGCTAAGTTATGACATGTTTACCTATGATAGAAATGTCGCTCTGGTAGATGAAACATTCCCAGCTCGTTTCATGCCAATGAATCAGTTCTACAGCACAGTTATCAGTATGGTACAACTGGGCAGTGGTGAAAGTGCTCAACCATTTAATACCGTCGAAGATTACCATAACTGGGCATCTCGTTTATCTGGGTTCATCGCCTGGACTAAGCTTGCACAAGAGCGCATGGACGAGGGAGCAAGAAGCAAGGTCGTTCTGCCTCGGGTGTTAGTCGAGCGCATTATCCCTCAGCTTAAGGCTCAGCTTGTCGATGATGCCAGTAAGAGCTTATTCTACGCGCCAATAAATAATCTGCCGCAGAGCTTTTCTGATACAGATAAAGCTGAACTCACCGCGAGTTACACTCAACTTATCAATCAAGAGTTAATCCCGGCACTAGCCTCATTAACTGAGTATTTCGAGACTAAATATCTCTCTGTTGCCCGCGCTAGCGATGGTTGGTGGGACTTACCTAACGGTAAAGTTTGGTATCAGCATCTGGCTAATTCCCACACGACTACCCTGATGCCAGTGGATGAAATCCATCAGATTGGTCTGAGTGAAGTGGCTCGTATCTTGTCTGAGATGGATAAGGTACGTGAGCAGGTTAAATTTAAGGGAGATTTGAAGGCTTTCTTCGCATCTCTGTCATCTGAGCCAGAATATTTCTTCACTGATCGCCAGGGCCTTATCGATGGTTATATGAGCCTTAAAGAGCAGATAAATGCTGAGCTACCTGAGTATTTCAATATAATGCCAAAGGCCGATTATGTGGTTAAGCCAGTGGAAAGCTTCCGTGAGCAGTCTGCGGCTGGTGCATCATATGAATCTCCAGCCGTTGATGGCTCTCGTCCTGGTGTGTTCTATATCAACACCTTTAACTTAAAAGCGCAGCCTAAGTGGGGGATGACGACCCTGTCTCTGCATGAGGCTGCCCCTGGACATCACTTCCAAATAGCCATAAAGCAAGAGTTAACTGGAGTGCCAGAGTTTCAACGTTTTGGCAATTACACTGCGTTCGAAGAGGGCTGGGCCCTGTATGCCGAATATTTAGGGGTTGAGATGGGGCTGTTCAATGACCCTTATCAGTATTTTGGTAAGCTGTCTGATGAGATGCTACGCGCTATGCGCCTAGTGGTTGATACCGGCCTTCACGCTAAAGGCTGGACACGTGAACAAGCGATTCAATACATGAAAGATAACTCGCCCATGGCTGAGTCGGACATCGTCGCCGAAGTTGAGCGCTATATGGCTATACCTGGACAGGCACTGTCCTATAAAGTGGGTCAACTCAAGATTCTTTCTCTTAGAGCTGAAGCGGAAGCTGAATTAGGCGATAAGTTCGACCTAAAAGTCTTCCATGATCAGATCTTAACCTCAGGCTCTTTGCCTATGGCGGTGATGGAGTTGAAGATCCATCATTGGATAGAAACTCAGAAGTAATTGAATACGAGATTAGTTAAACACAGTTTCATCAGCTAAAGCTTTTTAAACCCGGCTTTTATCAATATACTGGCTGGGTTTATTTTTTCTAAAATTTGTCATCGCTAAGGTATCTAGATACTGGCAGGCAAATTCATCACAACGTTAGGAGTTACACCATGGTACAAGCCACAGCAAGACATCTACTAGTTAGCAGCGAAGATAAATGTGAAGCACTTAAGCAGGAAATCTTAGCCGGTGCAGATTTTGGTGATGTGGCAAAGGCTAACTCATCTTGTCCGTCGAGTGCTCAAGGTGGTGACCTTGGTTCTTTCGGCCCAGGCATGATGGTTAAAGAGTTTGATGAAGTCGTGTTCAATGCGCCTCTGAATGAAGTTCAAGGCCCTGTTAAGACACAATTTGGTTATCACCTGCTTGAAGTGACAAGCCGCGGATAATTAGCAAAAGGTCATACTCTATGCTCGAACTCTATACCGATCGGCTCAGGCTTCGCAGTCTCAGAGCCGATGATTGGGATAATTTCTTGATGCTTCATCAAGATCCTATCATCAATCAATTTGTCAGACAGCCGGTCGTGGCGTCTGTGATTCTGGAAAATTTCGAGCATAGGTTAGTACCCTGGCAATATGAATCCGGTGACTGGTTGACTCTGGTCATAGAGGAGATTGGAACCGATAAATTTATTGGCTATACCGGATTATATTGCGTTAATCACGATTGTGACCGCGCCGAAGTGGGTTATATGTTAGCCAACGAAGGTCAAGGTAAGGGTTATGCTACTGAGGGTCTTAAGGCGGTCATTGACTGGGCTTGCTTAAGTTTTCAGGTGCACAAGTTTATCGGCCTGTGTGCGAAACAGAATATCGCATCGGTAAAAGTGTTGGAGAAAAATGGCTTCCAACTGGAAGGCGTGCTGAGAGACAACTATAAAATCGATGATATCTGGATTGATGATTGTACTTATGGCCTATTGAGCCATGAAAGAGGCGAATAGGTATTATCCTTGTCTAAGCTCGGTGCTATAATCTCATAAGAATTTTGATTAAAGGTAATACGTGTGACAGCACAAATAGAAACCTTGGCCCTATTGCCAGGTGAAGAGTACATAGAGTTATATAAAATTTTAAAAGTCCAGGCCATGATTGGCGGGGGCGGTGAAGCTAAATTCGTTATTAGTGAAGGCAAGGTAACCGTTGACGGTGAAGTTGAGACCCGTAAGCGTAAAAAAGTCCGGGCTGGTGAAGTGGTTTCTTTCAATGGCGAGTCAGTACAGATAGTCATTGCACCTTAATTGGTGATTGAATAACAATTAAGTGGAGTAATAAATGCAATTTCCAGATGATGACAATGGCAAGATGCTCGCAGCGATGGCCGATGCGGGTATTGATCTGACCAAGCAACTTGATGTCGACTTCTTCCTTGTTTTTGATGACCAAAGAGATGCCGAGTATGCCAGTGAAGAGCTGGCAAAGTCTGGGCTTGAAGGTGAATTTGAGCTTCATCTCAACGACGAGCTTGGCCAGTGGGAGCTGATTGTTTGTATTCCCATGGTTCCTGAGTATCAAGCCATAGTCGATCGAGAAGTTGAGCTCAATACATTTGCCCAAGAGTTCGGCGGCGTGACCGATGGTTGGGGCGTGATGCAGCATCAAGAGGGCGACGATGAGTTTGCCGATGACGAGCACGAATGTAGTGACGAGTGTAAGCACTAATCAGTCTGCTACGCATCTCGATTGATGCCACTTGGTGGCGTTTTTATTGGGTTTACATCGCTAAGCGATGAGATGACAGATATTTTGTATTAAGCCACCATTTGAGTGGCTTTTTTTATGCCTCTAATTCATGATGTAGCATCAAATGGTTTACCATACTCACACCTAGATTTAACAAGTTGGGTAATAGCCACAGAAGGACCAGAGAGAATGGCAAAGCAGATAAGTTTTGGAACTCCAGTCAATGATGCCGAACGTTGGGCTTTTTCCTTGTTGGCGGATGAGCTACCCGATAATTACATATTACTCACCAATGTGGAGATCCCAACTAAATCCGGGCAAGCCATGGAAGTTGATGCGCTGGTTATCGGCGAATGGGGTGTGTATGTCGTCGATGTCAAAGGCTATATAGGACGCTTAGATGCCGGACTTCATGCCTGGTCCTTAGATGGCAGGCAGGTGGATAACAGTCTGGCCAAGGCCAACTATGTTGCCCGCGTTCTGGCGGGTAACGTCAAGCATAAGATCCCTGTTGGTGTCTATGCGCCCTGGTGTCAGGGAATGGTATTTGTGACCGGACGCAGGGGTGAGGAGATTGAGCTGGAGAAGCAACAAGGGTCTTTGAGTATCTATACGCCGCAACAGATCGTTGCCGCTCTGACCAAGGAGTGGGGGCTTACAGCGCCTCGCAGCCATCAGGTGACTGATGAGCAAAAAGAGATGGTGCTTAAAACCATAGGTCAGGTCGCCCTTGTTGAGCAACGTAATAATAAGATCCAGGATTTCACTAAGCTCAAGTGTCTGTTCATTCAAAGTGGCTTAGAGGTCTGGCAGGCAGAGTACAATCCTGGTGGGTGGACGGCTCCCTGGTTACTGAAAATTCTGATACCGACTCAGTTTGTCGATAAAGAGCAGTCAGAGGAACATGAGAGTCGTTTGCGATCTGAGTTTAAGCGTCTGCAAGCGCTCACTGGCTGTAGTGGCGTTCCCTATTGCGCACCGCTTATACAGGATGGTGAGCAGCTAGTACTTCCAATAAGGATGCCAAGAGGCTTACCATTAAACATACTTGAAGCTGAATCATTAACGACCTATCAACTGCTTGAGATCTTAAGGCGCTCAGTCTCTGGTCTGCAGCAGATCCACCGCAGAGGATATACTGTTGGTGGCTGGACAGGGAACTGTATTTTTGTATCTGATCTGGGGGATGTCGAGTTTATTGATATCAAAGATAACCTCAATAGCAGTGAAGATATTCAAGCTTATGCAGCAGGATTCCAGGCTCTAGCTGAGCAGACTAAACAACCGCGTGTATACCAATGGTATCGTTTGGCGGCTAAAGGCGGCACAGTCGATCTTGATGCCCTTAGATGTGATCTGTCGGCACTGATAGATAATGGCGTTTGCGATACCTTGCCGGAGCGAGTAGAAATCACCACTGGGGCGATAATCGATCACCACTATAAGCTGGAGCAATTTATCGCGGCAACGCCTAATAGCCAGTTCTGGCGTGCAACCCACATCCAGGGGCAATATCAGTGTGGTGTTTCAATTTATACTAAGGTAGAGGCCAAATGGCCCACCTTGAGTAACTTATATCGTAGCCTGTCTAAATTACATCACCCCCATGTCGAAAAGGTGTTGGGTTTTGGCCAGTTGCCCCTGAGTGACGAGCTCTTTATCGCACGAGCATGGGAGTATGGCGTATCTCTGGATGAGCTGCCTGAAATTCAATTGGGTCAGCCTGTGATGTGGTTTACGCAGCTGCTAAGCGGATTGCAATATATGCATCAGATGGATATTTATCATGGTGCCATTTGTCCTAAAAATATTATCTGTAACCAAGAGAAAGCTATCTTAGTCAACTTTGGCATCGGCTTAGACATTGCGACTAGTCACTACGCCAGTCGCTATGCCGACCCTAAACTCTGGGCCGCAGAAGGTGATGCTGAGAGAGATCTTTATGGTTTAGTGGCCGGCTTTATCTCCACTTTGGCACCTATGTCATTGCAGGGAGACGGAGGACGTGAGGGGATTATTCAAGCGCTTAATTCTTTCGATAAGCAGTGGTTTGGTGAGAAGACCTTCGATACCTGCATGAAGGTATTAAATTTTGAATTCGAGGCTACGCCGGGAATGAATTATCTTCAAGCCTTCGATGTGGTAGATAGTTTAGTTTAAGGGGTATTTTCACCCTCAAACATAAAAAGAGAAGCTCTATTTGGGCTTCTTTTTTATGTTTGATACTCTGTGACGCTAGGGTTTAGGAGCTAGGAGTTGCTAGTTACGGTAGGGGGCGAATATCTCTAATAACCAATCGATAAAGGCTTGGGCTTTGAGTGACAGGTTACTGGATTTTGGGGTCAACACGTAGTAGATGTAAGGACTGGTGAAACCTGTATCGAAGGGGATAACTAAACTTCCATCAGCCAGTTGCTCTTCGATAAAAAATCTTGGAATAAGTGCGACTCCCATGTCACCAGCTGCTGCTTGGCTGAGCATATAGAAATGTTCCATGCCAAACTTCTTATCTGTGGTCAAAGCCAGTCCAACCTGCTGTGACCAGTAGGGCCAAAGCTCTGGCCTGGTCGTGTGTTTAAGCAAGGTCATCTTGTTGATGTCTTCGACGGTGTTAAGTTGTTCGGCTAACAGAGGGGAACATACCAAGCAGAGATCTTCATCCATTAGCTTGATAAAGTTGGCATCTGTCGGCTCATTCTGAGCACTTCTGATGGCGATGTCACAACGGCTCTTATCGAAATCTACCGCAAAATCGCCAATGGAGAGATCCACATACAGATGAGGGTGTCGCCGCTTAAATTCCTCCATCCGGGGGATAAGCCAATTGATGGTGAGGCTAGGCAAGACGTTGATAGAGAGCGTCTGAGTTCGCATCTGTTGTGACTTTATCTCATCTGTCGCATTATTTATGGTCTGCAGCGCCGACTGCACCTGAACGAGGTAACGTTGGGCATCATCAGTGAGCAATAATTTTCTATGTTGGCGAATGAATAAGGGGACGCCTACAAATGACTCCAATCCCTTGATCTGTTTGCTGATGGCCCCATGAGTAACGAAGAGTTCGTTGGCCGCTTTGCTAAAACTCAAGTGTCTCGCGGCAGATTCAAAAGCCAGGAGTGAATTGAGTGGTGGAAGAGGTGAATGCATCATGTGCCCGCTGATTATTTGTGTGAGAATATCTCACTCTAAGTGGACGATAACTCCTTTGCACATCTTGTGCAAATATCGTCTAATAATACCATTCTACGCGTGTAAACTATTTTGAGACTTATCTATGCCATTGGAACTATCCTATGAACTTATCGCACTCCTGTTTGGCGTGGCTATGTTGGCAGGCTTTATCGACGCGATTGCGGGAGGCGGTGGTTTAATCACTATTCCAGCACTTATGTGGGCAGGTCTTCCGCCTACAGCAGCACTGGCGACCAACAAGCTGCAAGCCTGTGGTGGCAGTTTCTTTGCCAGCCTATACTTTGTGCGTAAAGGCATGGTGAAACTCGGTGAGATGAAGTTGGCTATCGCTTGTGCCTTTGTCGGTGCCGCTATTGGTACCATAGCCGTACAGATGGTCGACACAGCTTTCTTAGAGACATTATTACCCTTCTTAATTCTAGGTATAGGTGGCTACTTTCTGTTTTCAAAGAAGATCAGCGAAGAGGACAAACATCAAGTCTTTACACCTGTTATGTTTGGTTTTACAGCAGCATTCGGCGTTGGGTTATATGATGGATTCTTTGGCCCGGGAACAGGCAGTTTCTTCGCATTAGCCTTCGTGTCTCTTGCTGGTTTTGGCCTCGCCAAAGCCACAGCTCATGCCAAAGTGCTCAACTTCTCGACCAATATTGCCTCACTCATTTTTTTTGCCATCGGTGGCAAAGTATTTTGGTTGCTCGGAGGTGTCATGCTCGTTGGTCAGGCAATCGGAGCCACTCTGGGCTCCAGACTCGTCCTGACTAAGGGGACAAAAATAATCAAGCCATTGGTCGTCACTATGTCTATCGCCATGAGTGTAAAGCTACTGTCGACACAATATGATCTTTTTGCTTGGGTTTAACTGAGCTTGAGAGTGTGGATTTTGCCAAAACTTCTACCTTAATATGGTATAAAGTGTTCCTGACATTTCCCATATTTATATGGGGCAGATGATGGGACTCCCGAAAATGTGGGATCATCTTTGACCCTGCTTTGAAGCTAGCAGCATCTACATAAGTTGATCTATAAGACCATTCGACATTATCCTGTCTGACCTTTTTATCGTATAAGCTTAAAAACGACTACCGTAAAAAAGAAAACTCCTATAGCATACCCCATAATGTAGATGTGGCAGCAGCCAAGTTTACCAAGCAATTTATGCTTGGTAACCAGCGCAACGCATAAATACTAAGCTTTTATGTGTTTTGTCGTATACTTTTACATTTATATTCGAACGGTGAATTCGGATATAAACTTTTGTTTTTCACCAACAATTATGAGTAAATATAATGGCTAAAGGTACAGTTAAGTGGTTCAACGCAGATAAAGGTTTCGGCTTTATTACACCTGAAGATGGCAGCAAAGATCTGTTTGTTCATCATTCAGAAATTCAAGCTGGTGGCGGATACGCAACTTTGAGTGATGGCCAGGCTGTTGAATTCGAAGTTGGCCAAGGTCAAAAAGGTCCTTGTGCAAATAAAGTAGTTCCTGTTTAGATAGGTAGCTGCACATAAAATGCAAAGGCAGTCGGACACGTTAATGCGTGCCGACTGCTTTGGGCATTATGTGCCAATAAGTTTTTAGTGGGTGATGTCTAAATGGACAATGCATCAATTTTTATTAACATTTAAGATTCGCCACTCTTAACCTACTTTCATCTCTCAACATTTTCGCAAGTTATTTGAGGCTATGGTATTTAGCCAATTGACCAAATACCAAACCAGCTCAATGAAACAAACCTAAGAAGATATTTGACACTTGTTATCTGACAAGTAAGCACGGCAGCCTAAGAGTTTGCATAAGCCTTCTCAACTACTTCTGCGATAATCGCAATTCCTTCACGCATCTTGGCTTGATCTTGCACATAGTTCATTCGTAAGCATTGGTGGGCATGCTCCCACTTTTCCTCCGATTGTTCTTTCTGTCCAAAGAAGAAATATTCTCCCGGTACTATCAATACTCCACGAGCCTTTAATCTGGCATAGAGCTCCATAGTGGTGATAGGCAATTCATCGAACCAGAGCCAGAGGAACATGGCACCTTCTGGTTTATGAATTTTGAACCTGCTGTCTGTGATGGATTGCTGTAACAAAGACAGTGCAAACTCTGATTTTTCTTTATAAAAAGGTTTGATCACCGATTCGCTTAAACGTAATAGATCGCCTGATTCAATCATGTGCTTGGCAATGGCTGGGCCGAATCCTCCGGGGGCTAGGCTGATAATGCCATTAAGATTCGTCAGCGCCTGAGTGATCTCCTCATTGGCTATCACGATGCCGCAGCGCACGCCGGGTAAACCCAATTTGGATAAACTCATACACAGTATGGTGTTGCTGTTCCAAAATGGTGTCACTTCTTCGAAGATGATATTCGGGAAAGGGGTGCCGTAAGCGTTATCTATGATAAGAGGAATGTCATTTTTGCGTGCTAAGAGGTCTAATTTGGATATCTCAATATCGGTCAACACGTTGCCCGTGGGATTGGTGGGGCGAGACACACATATTGCTGCTACCGAGTCATCCACTTTTAGCTGCTCAAAATCCACATGATACTTAAACATGCGGTTATCTAGCATCTCGATTTCGGGGCGGTAAGAGACAAATATATCATCGTCCAGTCCGGCATCACTGTAACCTATATATTCAGGTGCCAGAGGTAAGAGTATTTTCTTGTGGCTGCCATCAACTTGCTTGCCAGCAAGCAGATTAAACAGGTAGAAGAAGGCACTTTGGCTGCCGTTGGTCAGGCTGATATTTTTCTCGCTGATATCCCAGCCATAAGTCTCCCGTAACAAGCCCGCTAAGGCTGTTAGAAAGGTATCTTTACCCTGAGGACCATCATAGTTACCTAATGCCGCTATCAACTCACCGTTTGCCAGCATCTCGCTTGCTGCTTGGTGAAAATAATCCTGCATCGCAGGAATAGTGGCAGGGTTGCCACCGCCCAACATAATGGCGCCTGGTGTGCGTAGCCCATCATTGAGATCATTCATCAACTGATTAATGCCGGAGTTACGATTAAATTTTTCACCAAACTTTGAATACTGCATGAGCCTAATACCTAAAAATCGTAATTTCTTATGAATACCTGTAGTAACAATATTCAGTAAGAAACGCACTCATTATTTCATTTTTAAGTGCCTAATTTTGCAATCCATCATGTTTTGCGAAATAAATCGCAATTTATTTGTTCAGTTTAGGCTTATGGGAATAGGGGGAAGATATGAGTTGATGTAGTGCCTTTTATGGTGAACACTAAAAGCTAGGAATTCCGTTTCCCAATACAGTGTAGATGCGGCTTTGAGAGTTCAGGGATGGGCTATCAAGCTTTGACTCATTGTGTGTTACGGCACTGTTTTCTTATCACTCGCTTATAATTGTCTCATAGATATGCTTTACCAGTAATCGTATTTTTTAGTTCGAAAATTCGACTTGTACAATTAAGCCTGGTTGGTTATCCAGTAACTCTATTTTCCCGTTATGCAGTTGTATAATGGCTTTGACTAAGGTTAAGCCTAAGCCAAAACCAGCCACACCACGGCTTTTTTCAATGCGATATAAGCGCTGAAATACTTTTTCCTTTTCGATATCACAAATACCAGGTCCATTATCGCTAACAGTAAAACCACGGGGTGTTAACTGAACGCTGATTTGTGCTTTATTTCCGGCGTACTTACTGGCGTTTTCTAGCAGATTATATATGGCTCGAAACAATAGCGTTGCATCACCTTGAATAGAGAAGGGCTCAGCGCTTTCTATACTGACAACTTGCTGTTTCTCTTCTGCAAGCGGCTCTACTAAATCCACAGCATCGATAATGACTTGCTGTAAATCAACCGTTTTAAAGTGTTTGGTGTTGCTCTCTTTCTGTTGCTGGAGCCTAGTCAATTCAAGCATTGCACTAAAGGTAAATAATATCTCGTCGAGCTTATCTAGCATAGATTCTAGCTGCTCACTGGGGTGATTCAGTTGCTGTTTAGTTAATATCTCCGATTCAATTTGCTGCCTTAAATGGCTCAGTGGCGTGCGTAAATCATGAGCAATCGCATCAGTGATCCCGGAAACCGTTTCAAAGGAGTGTTGCAATTGATTGAGCATGGTATTGATATGTAAGGCCATATGATCATATTCATCATTATGGTCCGATACTGCGACACGTGCGTTCAATTGACCTGATTCAACCCGTAAGGCGACTTGATTAAAGCTGTTAATGCGTTTTAACACCCGCATTGAGAAAACTAAGCCCGTTATTATGCCGAGCAATACGGCCAGTAATAATGCAACGGCTGAGGCACTGATAAATTGTGCTTTAAGTTCATATAATGATTCATCGTCGACAGCCACTATGAGCGTTCCAGAGGCCATAGGCTGAGCACAACCGGAAACCAGCCTGATCTCATCAAATTGGTCTAACCAAATCGGGAAACGCGATAAGCTCGGGCATTGCGATAAAGTCGTAGGGGGGGCGCTAAGTCTACCAATGAGCTGTTGCTCTATTTGATAACTCAGAATGTATTGACGTGAACTTTGAGCCTGTAGCTTAAATTGTTCAATAAACTGCTCTGTACTTAATTGCTCAGCAAGTGATGTTTGCTGAGCAATAATATTAGCCATTTGTAACCCTTGTTGGCGGTTCATTTGACCAATGCTCAATTGATACAAGACTACCAGTAAGATGGTCACCACCGATAATAACAAGCCAGTATACAAACGAGTTAAACGCCACACCGAGTGGGCGGTTTTAACGCTGCTCCACCATTCTGTAACCGACGCCACGTACTGTTTCCAGTAAAGGGGTAAGACCATCAAATTCTACCTTTTTACGCAATCTTGCCATATGAACATCAATAACATTCGTTTGTGGATCAAATTGATAGTCCCAAACTGCTTCAAACAATAACGAGCGAGATACCACCTGTCCGCTATGCTCCATCAAATAACGTAACAGCTTAAACTCTTTTGGCAGCAGGGAGATTTCAGTTGACCCTCGGAACACCTTATGAGAAAGCAGATCCATTTTTAGATCGGCAACGTGCAAAACGCTGGTTAGCTTTTCGCTGTGAGTACCTTTGCGCTGAATTAAGATCTCAATACGCACGAGCAACTCAGAAAGCGCAAAAGGTTTGATTAGGTAATCATCACCGCCTTCACGCAGCCCTCTTACACGTTCAGAGACGCTATCTAAGGCACTTAAAATAAGTACTGGTGTTTGTTTGCCTGCATTTCTTAACGTCGATAATACCGTTAAGCCATCTAATTTAGGTAGCATCCGGTCAAGCACGATTAATTGGTAGTCGCCTTCAAGCGCTAAGAATAAACCATCTTGGCCATTATCCGCTAGATCAATCTCGTAGCCCTGTTCTTTAAGGGCTTTTTGTAGGTATTGACGAGTCGTCTGGTTATCTTCAATAACAAGAATTCGCAAAAAGTTTCCCTAGGGGAGTGCTACTCCCCTATAAATGTTGACTGAATTAGCGCTTCATTACTGGAATGGCTTTGCCAGTAGTTACATCTACAATGACACGTGTAAGGCCTTGCTCGCCCATGAGTTTAAATTTGTAGAATGTAATGCCTTTTTTGTTCTCTAATTCAAACTCAAAAACATCAGCACTGTATTTAAGCTGTAATTGGGCAATGGTCGCGCCTAAGTTAAATTTTGACGCTTGTAACTCCTGTAACGCTAACAGGTCATCATTATCTAATCGACTTAAGCTATTTTTAGTTTTATGTTTTAACACCGCACCATCTGCAAGGCTTAATTCAATGTCATGCTTTTCTTTTGTTTCAAGATTGACAGCTTCAATATCATAGGTTGCTTGATTATGATGATCATCAATTTCAAATTCGACAATGTGCTTAGCGTAATCTGTACTTACCTTCTCAATCGCCTGCTCTAAAGTGAAATTAGCGCGTTGTAATGCTAGTGCGGACAGTGCATCGTCTTCACGACCCGCAAATGCTGATAGTGATGTGAAGGCCAGCGCTGCACAGATTAATTTAGTATATTTCATTTTGTTATCCTAGTGGGTTGTTGGTTGAGAACTGAATTGTACGTGTTGTCCCTTGCACCAACGTGGATGAATCATTACAAAAAGTTAATCCTTAAACTAGGTATTTATTGCATCAGAATCTAGTCATCACGGGGAGCAGTTAAATGAGCTTAACTCAAAAAAGACTAACACATCTTTAGCTGCAAAAGTGATTGTCACAGGGTTATCATGCTTGTGAAACGGCGATAGTTTTCTTACTATAGCTAAATCAAAAAACAGGTTCTCCATCTTCCTCATTTTAATCGAGAATGCATGAAATTTATCCACACTTCTGACTGGCATATTGGCAGGCAGCTACATAACCAGAATCTGCTCGAAGATCAGCGCTTCGTGTTAAATCAGATCGTTGAATTCGCCGTCGAACATGATGTCGATGCCGTGATTATTGCCGGTGACATCTATGACAGATCTATTCCACCAGCTAATGCCGTGGCGCTGCTCGATGAGGTGGTGAATCGTCTCGTTAATGAACTTAAGATACCCGTAGTCATGATCGCGGGTAATCATGATGGCCATGAACGTCTTGGCTTTGCCTCGAGACAGATGACAGATAGTGGCTTGTATATCATAGGTCCGCTGACCAAAAACGTTGCGGCGATAGAGCTTAAAGGCAAGCAGGGCAGTGCCGTTTTTTATGGCTTGCCTTACGCCGATCCTGCCACTGTGCGTCATGTGTTTGAGTGTGAAGTGACGAGTCATGAAGAGGCTATGGTTAAATTGCTTGAGCAAGTGCATATTCATGACAGCCAAGATTTACCCAAAGTGGTGATTAGCCACTGTTTCCTCGATGGCGGCAGCGAGTCTGAGTCTGAGCGTCCGCTGAGTATAGGCGGCGCGGATAGAATCTCTCCAAGTTTATTTACTCCGTTTAATTATACGGCGCTGGGTCATCTCCATGGGCCGCAGTATAAGGGGGCTGAGCATGTCAGGTATTCCGGCTCCATGCTTAAGTACTCTTTCAGTGAGCAGCATCAAAATAAATCAGTCACCTTGGTCGAGTTAGATAATCAAGGTAAAGCTAACGTAGAGCTATTGCCACTGGCTGCGATGAGGGATGTGCGCATCATCGAAGGGGAGTTGGCTGAGTTACTCGAGCAAGGAAAAACAGACGTCAATCGTGAAGATTACCTGATGGTGAGACTGTTAGATAAAACCGCCATTTTAGATGCCATGGGTAAGTTGAGAAGCGTATACCCTAATGTGCTGCACTTGGAGCGCACGGGCTTGATGGCGGATAATGGCAGAGTAGAGCTTAGCCGGGATCACATCAAGAAGGGCGAGTTGGATATGTTCAGTGATTTCTTCTCTCAGGTATCCGGAGAGCCAATGACAGAGGCACAGCAACAGGCGATGACAGCGGCAATCGATGAGTTACACAAAGTGGAGAGTGCATCATGAGGCCATTAAAACTGGTGATGTCGGCCTTTGGCCCCTTCGCGTCGACCCAGGAAACCGATTTTTCGGCGCTGGGCACCAATCCATTATTTTTGATCAACGGACCAACTGGCGCGGGTAAAACCACGCTTTTAGATGCCATCTGTTTCGCTCTATACGGTAAGACCACAGGTGATGAGCGTGAAGGCAGTCAGATGCGCTGCGACTTAGCCGTTGACAGTCTACTCACCGAGGTGACTTTTAGTTTTGCCCTGAGTGATATTCAATACCGCATCCGCCGTGTACCCGAACAGCAACGCGCCAAGAAAAATGGTGATGGTTACACGGTGCAGAAACCTGAGGCTCAGCTTTACCGTATCGATAGTGACTGTAGCGAGCATCTGTTGGTGGCGAGTAAGGTCTCTGAGGCTACCGCTGAAATTGAGCAACTCACAGGTCTGGATGCCGACCAGTTCCGTCAAGTCATGGTGCTGCCCCAGGGTAAGTTCCGCGAACTCCTGATGGCAGACTCTAAAGACAGAGAGAAGATATTCAGTCAGCTGTTTCAGACTCAAATTTATCGTAAGATTGAAGATAAACTCAAGTTTCAGGCTTCTGCAATTAAAGCTGAGGTTCGGGATCACCGCAACAGACGCGATGGGATCTTACACAATATCGAGCTTGAGTCAGATGAAGCGTTAAACGCTGAGCTTGCCGAGTTTTCACCTAAACTAACTCAAGCCGTTGAGAGTAAAGAGAAGGCGAGCCTTGTCTTTATTGATGCCAATAAGCAGTTTGAGTCTGCCAAGTTACTGACCAATGATTTCGATGCTCTGGAAAAATTGCAACAGTCAGCTGCAGTATTAGATGAGCAAAATCAGGCGATAGAGCAAGACAGAGCAAGGCTAGAAAGCGGTCAAAAGGCGCAGCAATTAAAACCAGTGTTAGATGTTTCACTGTCTCGTGAAAAAGAAGTCGCTCAAGCTCAAGATAGCCTGGCTCGAATTCAATCTGCTAAGCAGAGCAGTGAGCAGGCACTGGCCTTAAGCAAAACCAAGTTTGACTCATTGGCTGAGTTGGATGTGGAACTGCAACGAGCACAGAATGAAGCGCAAAAGTTAATTCAATTGGAGCCTCAGCTTCAAGGATTAGATGGTCTACAAAAATCGTTCAGTCAGGCAACAGGTGAACGTGATCAAGCCAAAGAAAAAGGTATTAAAGAGAAGGGAGTATTAGAAGTTCTAGCAGCTGAAAAATATGCCGCAGAGCAACGAATCTCTCAGTTAGAGCAAGGTGCTAGTGAGCAGGTTAATGCCCAGCAAGCTGTCACTGTTCAAAACGACTTGATTGAGCGTTATCTGCAGTGGCAAAAGGCGAGTATCGAATCTAGTCATACTGAACAGGCCTTGAAACAGGCAAAAGAGAAAGGTCAACAACTCAAGTCTCGTTTTAGCGAAGCGCAAACGAGCCACCGACAACTGCAGCTGATTTGGCATCGTGGGCAAGCAGCAAGTTTAGCATTGCAGCTTAGTCCTGGGCTGCCGTGTCTGGTATGTGGTAGCGTTGAACATCCCAATCCCGCTCAAAGTGAGGAGCAACTGCCAACTGAAGAGGAGCTGCAACAGGCTCAGCGAATTGAAGAATTGGCAAATGAAGCCCTTAACCAAGCTAGAGCCGATTACTCAGGCTTAAACACTCAATATCAAGTGCAGTTGAAGCAATTAGATGAACTTCAGCAAAGAATTGGCGACAGCTGTACTCAACCCATTGAAAGTTTGCAGTCACAATTGCAGGAGTTACAGCAGCAGCTTACTAAAGCCAATACTGCCGCTCAGCAATTAATTCAGCTAAGGAAGCAAATACAAAACTGGCAATCGAAGGAGAGGGATCTGCAAACGGAGCTCGATGCTGAACGAGAGCATTTTCAAAAGCTGCAGAATCTCGTATCGAGTCTTAAAGGACAAGTGGAGCAAGCATCAGCCGCTATACCTGATCAATATCGTAGCCTAGATGTACTCAAAAATGCGATTCGCCAAGCTAATGCCCATGTTACGGCGCTACACCAAAGCATAAACACCATACGCCAGTCTCATACACAAGCACTGGAGCAAGATGCGGCACAGTCTGCAGCTTTAGCCAGTGCTCTGTCGAACAGTGCTCAGGCAAGGGAGTTAAGTCATGAGGCTCATGCGGAGCTAAGTAGCCAATTATCGAGTTCAGGTTTTAGTGATAAGCAGGCATTGACCCATGCTTTGTTATCCAGTGAAGTCCTTAAAGATATAGCCGATGGAATCGCTAACTATCAGCAGGCTTGTATTGCCAATCAGACGACCCTAACTCAGTTCAGTGAGAAGCTTGACGGGCAAGTAAGGCCTCAATTAATCGATGTTGAGGAGCGGGTGGCGACGAGTCAGGCAGAGCTGCAAGCGGCTGAGCATAGTTGGCAACTCATTCAGAGCAGAGTCACACAATTGGTTCAGACTCAAAAGCAGCTAAACGACGCCGATTCTCAGGCCAAGAAACTTGAGGATGAGTATGCCGTTATCGGTACCTTATCTGAAGTGGCTAATGGACAGACAGGCAATAAGATAAGTTTACAGCGCTTCGTCTTGAGTGTGCTGCTCGATGATGTGCTGCTCGAGGCGAGTCATAGATTACAGATGATGAGCAAGGGGCGTTACCGACTGATACGTAAAGAGGAGAGGGCGAAGGGCAATAAGGCCTCAGGACTCGAGCTGGAGGTGGAAGATGCTTACACCTCTAAGGTGCGCCCCGTGGCGACCCTGAGTGGCGGAGAGAGCTTTATGGCAGCGCTTTCTATGGCGCTGGGGTTATCAGAAGTCGTACAGGCCTATGCCGGTGGGATTAAACTCGATACCCTGTTTATCGATGAGGGTTTCGGCAGCTTAGATCAAGACTCACTGGATTTAGCTATTCGTACCTTGATGGATCTGCAATCTTCTGGCCGCATGATAGGGGTTATCTCTCATGTCTCCGAGATGAAGGAGCAGATAGGCACCCGCATCGATATCATCAAAACAGCCCAAGGCAGTGAAACGGTTATCGTTCTGCCTTAAACGAGTGCTTGCTCAAAGTCAGTTAATTAATACATTGGTTCTGTTCAAATAGAGGGTTCCAATGCAAGTTAAATCACATTAAGAATAATTATTCAAAATTCTCTAGTCGATCAGTTTGTACTTTGTCTTAATTTTGGTATAAGTTATCTCGATTGTTTATCCCTATGGATGAACAAGCCAAATTTATACAAATGTAACAAAACCGTGTGTCATGCCTTGATATAACACCACTTATATCACTCATTCCAAGAATGGATGACACTTTGTTGACAGGATAGCTCCGGTTTTTTGTACTAAAACAAAATAAGTTAGATGGGGCTACAAGTTGCGAACGGGTAAATTTTCATTTCTTAAGGTTTCTTTTTTAAAGTCACCTCTATCGACTATTCAGGCACTCTTGTCTTTACAAGAGTCTAATTTTAACAAAAAAGTCATGCTGGGCGGGGGACTAATCATCGCTGCAGCCATTCTATGGCCGACGAATAACGAATCAATGCCCCAGCGCATTCCGATCGATTTAGATATCGAGACCTTGATTGCTCAGCTTAAACCTACTACTCAAACAGAAAATATCATCACAAGGCCAGATTTTATTCATAAGATCACCAGTGGCGATACTCTGAGTGGACTCTTCATGCAGGCTAGCGTGGATCAACAAACCATGTACCGGGTATTAGAGGCCGACTTAAATGTGTTGGCATTAGATACGTTAAAGCCGGGTAACCAGATAAAATTCTGGCTCGATGACAAGGGAGAACTTGAAAAATTAGAGCTCTATTTCTCTGCGGCACATCAAGTGGTGTTTACTCGCTTCGATGACGGCAGTTTTAATGTCGATGATATCAATATCGAAGGGATCTGGCGTAATCGCAGTGTCTTTGGCGAGATCCATGGGTCTTTCTATGTTTCGGCCAAGAAGATAGGTTTGAATGCTGGAGAGATTCAACGCATCGAGTCTCTGCTAAAAGAGAAGCTCAATTTCGCTCGAGATCTTCGTGCGGGTGACCGATTCTCGGTATTGATGAACGATCAGTTTATCGATGGCACTGCAACGGGTGTCAGTGATATTTTAGGTATTACTATTCATCGTGGCCGCAGTGACATTACCGCCTTTCAAAATAGTGATGGTAATTTTTACGATGATCAGGGCCGCAGCCTGTCACGTGCATTTCAGCGTATTCCGCTGCTGAAGAACTACCGTATAAGCTCACGTTTTAATCGTCATCGCCATCACCCAGTGACAGGGCGGACGTCCCCTCATAATGGTACAGATTTCGCCACGCCAATCGGTACTAAGGTCATTGCCCCCGGTGATGGTATTGTCACTCTGGTGACTAACCATAGGTATGCCGGTAAATATGTGGTGATACAGCATGGTAATAAGTACCGAACTCGCTATCTGCACTTGTCGAAAGCCTTAGTTCATAAAGGACAACGTGTTACTCGTGGTCAGGTAATAGCTCTCTCGGGTAATACCGGGCGCATAACTGGCCCGCATCTTCATTATGAGTTTCATGTTAATGGTCGTCCAGTGAACCCAATGACAGCCAATATTCCTATGTCCAGTAAGTTGTCTAAAAAGCAGATGGATGAGTTCGAGCAACTGGTCAAGGTACGTAAGATGATGATGGGTCAGGTTTAAGCTTATTATTTGATTCACGCCTTTCAATAAGATGAATGATTAAAAATATCAGCCTATGGCTGATATTTTTTTGTCCTATGTTTGATGTCTATTAGGTATAGGGATTCTGATCGTGTTCGACTAAGGTCAGTAGCAGCCTAAGATCAAACTCCAACTGATGGTAATCTCCTTCCATATGACAACAGAGTTGATAGAAAGCCTTGTTGTGATCTTTCTCTTTCAGGTGCGCCAATTCGTGCACCACTACCATTCTTAGCAGAGATTCTGGGACACGTTTTAACCGGGATGAAATGCGAATTTCATTCTTTGCCTTAGTCTTACGGCCTTGAGCTCGGGACACAAAGGAGTGTAATCCCAATGCCTGATGACTGAGGGATATTTTATCGTCATATTGGACTTTCGACAGGGGCTGAGACTTACGCAGGTAGCGGTTCTTTATTGCTATGGTGTAATCGTATAGGGCCTTGTCGGTGCGAATATTGTGGATATCCCCATGACGGTTCAACAGCACAGACTGAAGTTTGCCATTTTCAAGTAAGCTAGCCACTTGATCTTTTATTTCTTGGCGGTAACCGTTGAGGTATTTAAGCTGATTTTCCATGAGTTAATCTGATATAGGTTGTTTTTTAAAGGCATAAAAAAGAGGGCGTTTAGCCCTCATATTTATTTAGCAGCTTAAGTCATAAAAACTTAGCTGTCTGATTGGTCATCACCCCAAACATTAAAAATATGCTGATTATGGTAAGCATATGCCGCATCAAATGCAGGCTTTTGGAATCGTTTAAGCCCCAGACCTTCGAAATCTACCTGAGGTGGGTTTCGTTTCAGGCGCTCTTTGACTGTCACTGGCGAAATCAAGATAACTGGCAAGTCGAGCAGCTGAATGGCGGCTTCGGCCTTGAAGCTAGTGGCACTACCAGCCAGTTTACCTTTCTGCTCACGTGAAATGATCACGATTTTATCGACATGGTAATCTTCCATTAGCTTCTTAAAAGTGAATTGAAAATCACGAATCGATTCGGTAGCTTCCGAATGTGAAATGATGAATGATTGCTGACGACAATCTGGTATATTAAATGTCTCACCTTCATAGCTCAGCAGGCTAATTACCGCTTCACCGCCTTTTAACTCTACGCCACAAACTCTCATGTTAACCCTTAAAAATATTCTTGATCACGCTATGTTACGTTAGCTGATAATCGTAAATTGATACTCAGCCGCCAAACGCATCTAGCGACTATTTAATACCATTCCATATAAGTATCTGCTCAGTTCAGAGACTCACGCAGTGCGGGTTTCAAAGCCCTTTATGCTACGTTTAATTTTCTCGATATAGAATAACTATTAGCTTCAAACATTCACCTTGCCTACAGTGCTTTGAATTCCCGCTGAATTATCAGATACTTACTCGGAATGGTATAACTGTTTAGTTTACTCTGGTGTTTCCTGAAGCTTTGATTTTGGCTTTCTTAGCATAGGAGCATCACCGACATCAATACCTGTGATGAAGCGCTTATCTTGCTTCTTAGGTTTAGTCTTTGCCTTACGCTTGGCCTTGTTTTCCGTGGCTTTCTTGCTTGTTGCCTTAGTTCTCTTGTTGGTTTTTGGCTTATCTTTCAAACCAGAGAATTTAGCGGCTAAACCATCGATAACCGTGAGTTTGAATGTCTTACGCAGGAATACCTGTACTTGCTTGAAGCTGAGCCAATCTTTAGGTCCGACGAAAGAGATGGCATCACCCTTAGCCCCGGCACGACCCGTACGACCAATTCTGTGGACATACTCTTCGGCAAACTTTGGCATGTCGAAGTTAATCACCAGAGAGACATTGAGAAGATCTAGCCCTCGTGATGCAATATCTGTGGTGACTAATATTTTCTGCAGGCCGCGGCTAAATTGATCCATTATCTGATTGCGGTCATTCTGCTTTAAGTTACCGCTCAGAGATGCGGTCTTATGCCCGGATGCGGCTAATTTAGTCGCCAATCTGTCGGTATCTTCACGAGTCGCGGTGAAGATGATGATCTGCTTATGAGTCTCATTGTTTAAGATACTGTCGAGCAAGGCTTCTTTATGATCTAAGTGATCCGCAAGATAGATACGTTGGGTAATATCTAGGTTTTCGATATTACCTGCACCGACATCCACATGCTCAGGAGACTTAAGTAATTCGGCGGCAATATCATTAATCTGACCATGATCTAAGGTGGCCGAAAACATCAAGGTTTGGCGACGTTTATGATCGGCGGCCTTGTTAATCGCTTTTAGCTGTTCGGCAAAACCAAGATCTAACATACGGTCGGCTTCATCTAAGATAAGCAGTTCGAGACCATTTAGATGTAAATGGTGCTGGGCGAGATGATCCGCCAAGCGACCCGGAGTCGCCACCACGAAGTGTGGGTCACGAGCGAGTAACTTTGCCTGGTCGTTAAAGTTCTCACCGCCCAATATCTTCATCGCCTTGTATTGCGTGTTGGCGACTAACAAACGAAGCTGGCCATAAACCTGGTTAGCAAGTTCTCGTGTTGGCAATAAAATCAACACTCTAGGATCTCTTTTACTCAATGCCCTAGTCGAAATTATCCTCTGCATCGCCGGTAACAAAAACGCTAAGGTTTTACCTGAGCCTGTTTTTGATGACGCCATCAGGTCTTTTCCTGACAGACCTACTGGTATAGCCTGCTGCTGGATCTCTGTAGGCGTTTCAATGCCCATATGATCGAGCGTATCTAACAGACGTTTATCCAGTGAAAAATCGGTAAATTGCAAAGGTGTACTCCAAGTTTGATTCGACTGCGTATTATAACCTGACTTTAGTTGCTGGGGCCATAAACATCACGAAATCGTGATCGGTTTGCATGCTCTTTAAGCGAAGCGAAGCGCATATCTCAAGGTAATCAATGTTTATTTTTGCTTGGCTTTTACTCATCAGATAAAAATAATGAGTGGCCAAACTGGCTTGATGATTATAATTTCTTTGTCTTTTTGATGGCTTACGCTTAAAATCTCCTAGTGTTCTCATACTAAGGTACGTATTGAGTAACGCTTTGTCCGCTGGTAGAGGGACCAGATAAAAGATTAGATAAAGGATTAGATAATGTATTCGTTGAAGCGCACTTCCTCTCTTGTTCAAATATCGGCCTTGTCACTTCTGGCAAGCAGTTCATTTTTTGTCATGGCAGACGACATGACTCAAGCTAACGAGGTTAAAGGCAACGACCCCCTAACAGTACAGGATGACAGCTTCTTCTATCTTGGTGCCAAAGGCGGCTGGGTTAATTATCAAAATGCCTGCGAAGCTCAAGCTGTCGATTGCGATGCCAACGATTCTGCCTGGGGCGGGTTTGCGGGTTATCAATTTCACCGCAATTGGGGCGTTGAAACCGGTTACAATGATTTTGGTCAAGCGTCGGCAGTTTACCCTGAGAGTGGACTGTTTAACGAGTATATAGGCACCATGAAAGGCTGGGAGTTTTCATTGAAGGGCAATCTGCCACTCACCGAAAACCTGGACCTGTTTGGCAAAGCGGGTACATTGAGATGGGATGGTAACAACACAGGCCCATTTTCATATAACAGTGACAATGGCTGGTCTCCCATGGTCGGCATCGGTTTGGAATACAAGTTCACCCCGTCTTGGGTTGCGCGTGTTGAGTATCAATATTTCGACTCGGTTGGCAGCGATCTGCTTGGGGGGAGTAATATCCACTTCACCAGTTTAGGGCTCAGCTATCGTTTCGGTCAGACTAAGTCAATGGCTAAGCCTGTGACTCAGCCTGCGCCAGTTGCAGTGGAGCAAGTTGTCATAGCACCAAGCCCAATTGTCATCGCCGCAGTGACTCAAGCGGTACATTTCGATTTCGATAGTCAAGTGCCTTTGCAGACGCATATCTTGGTTGAAGTTGCCGAGCATTTGAATCAATACCCAAGCTCGTCTGTGGTGCTTCAAGGCTACACCGATGCTGTTGGCACTTCAGACTATAACCTTAAGCTATCAAAACGACGTGCCGAGTCCGTCGCCAGTTACCTCAAAGAGCTAGGGGTGAGAGATATACAGATTAGCATCGAGGCTTTAGGTGAGACCCATCCCGAGATCGATAACATGACCGAAGCGCACAGAGCCAATAACCGCCGGGTATATATCACCATCCCGGAGATAACAGTGAGCCAGGACAGCGATGAGTCGGCTCTATGATAGCGTGTTAATTATTCTTCATGCTTGCCTATCCTATTATGGATAAGCGCGTTTAGTGTGTAATATTAGCCGATGGTGATGCATCGGCTTTTTTATATCGTTTTTGATATCAGCTTTTTTATATCCAGAAGAATTGGCTTGGAGAGAATGAATGGCAACAGTTGGAATTGCACTGGGCAGTGGTGCGGCTAAGGGGTGGGCTCATATTGGCGTGCTCAATGGACTCGCCGAGATGGGGATCTATCCCGATAAGGTGTCAGGCTGCTCAATCGGTGCGCTTGTCGGTGCTGCTTATGCCAATGAACAGCTAGAGGAACTTGAACACTGGGTGAGAAGCTTCTCCAGCTGGGACGTCTTAGGCCTGATGGATCTGACTTGGCGAAAAGGGGGGCTTATCGGAGGCGATAAGGTCTTCGATGTGATTCAGAGCCGTATCGGCGATCTACAGATAGAAGATCTCAATAAGCCCATGATCGCCGTAGCTACCGATCTCTATTCGGGCCAGGAGATTTGGTTTAGGGAAGGAGACCTTCGTCATGCCATTCGCGCTTCCTGCTCTATGCCTGGCATATTACCGCCGGTGAAAGTCGGTGAACGTTGGCTGGTGGATGGCGCCGTGGTCAATCCGGTTCCCGTATCTGTCAGCAGAGCCATGGGCGTCGATGTGGTCATCGCGGTGGATCTTAACGGTCAGCGTCGTGGTCGTATGCAGGTCTTACCTGTGGACATGACCTGTAATAAGCCATCACTTGAGGAGAGTGTCAGAGCACAGGAGCATCAAGATACTGGCTTTATGGATCTGCTTGCTCGTGGCCGGGAATATGTCAGCCACCTTAGCGAAAAATTTACCAAGGGTAGCCGCTCAGATCCTGGCATGTTGGCGGTGATGTCACAATCTATGGATATTCTCGAGCAGCGTCATAAACGCGCCAGACTCATGGGCGATCCACCGGATATCTGCCTGATCCCGGATCTCGGTGATATAGGCACCATGGAATTTCATCGTGCAGGAGAAGCCATAGCGGCGGGAGAGTTGGCGGTTAAACATGCCAGACATCAGATAGAAGCAGTACTAAGCAAGTACTAAATATGTACTTGATTAGTACTAAGAGAAAACCATTAATATGCTGGACATTAATCTCTTTTTAGGCCTTCTCTGGCCTCCAGAGATAAGTACATCCATATACAAAAAGGGCCTATTCGGGCCCTTTCAATTTATCATCTTCTCAAATAAGCGAAATGCTATCAGCTTAGTTTTACTACCATCTTACCGCGGTTCTTCCCTTCGAATAAGCCGATAAAGGCTGCGGGTGCCTGCTCGAGTCCTTGGTAGATAGTCTGCTCGGCCTTGACAGCTCCCGTCGCTAACCATTGACCCATCTGTTTGGCAAACTCAGGGTAATGATCCCAGTGTTCGAATACGATGAAGCCTTCAATTTTAAGCTTCTTGATGATGATCATGGCAAGGTTATTCGGGCCTGGAGTCGGCGTCGTATCATTGTATTGAGAGATCATGCCGCACACGGCGATTCTGCCGTGGTCATTCATGTTGTTCAGTGCGGCGGTGAGATGTTCGCCACCGACATTTTCAAAATAGACATCTATGCCATGGGGGGTAGCCTGTTTCAGTGCAGTGCTAAGATCCTTTGTCGTCTTGTAGTTAATCACAGCATCGACGCCTAAGTCGCGCAGATGAGCGGCCTTCTCGTCGCTACCAACGGAAGCCACCACCTTGGCTCCCATTAATATACCGAGCTGGCACACGACGCTGCCTACTGCACCCGCTGCACCAGAAACAAATAGGGTGTCTCCCTCTTTTAAGGCGGCGATTCGGGTCAAGCCTGTCCATGCCGTCATGCCTGGCATACCTAAGACACCGAGGAAGTGAGATTCACTCATTGGGGTATTTGGGAGCCTAGTATGATCGCTGCCATCGGTGACATAATGACTACGCCAGCCGTGCATGGCACTGACTTTGCTGCCGATTGGGAACTCGGGATTGTTGGACTCTATCACTTCGCCTATCGAACCGCCTTCCAGTACCTGGCCTATCTGAAATGGTGTAATATAGCTCTCTCTATCGATCATGCGACCACGCATATAAGGGTCTACCGACATCCACAGGTTTTTAACCAGAAATTCACCGTTGGTGATAGTCGGCAACTCCACCGATGTCTGTTTGAAATTATCTGCTGTAGGCATACCCTCTGGGCGAGAGTCTAATAGGATCTGATTGGCGTTCATAAAACCTCTTTGCTTTGCGCGCTAATTAATTGTGGTAAACTCTACACTTAAACTTTTTACCGCGCAACTAGTTTGCGCGCAAATTAAAAGTTCAATGTGTAGATTCGTTAAAATATAGAGTGTAGATGCGGGTACAATGACTGCCAGCGATCTTGTAAACTTAATCAAGCAAAATGCTGAATAACGCCTAAGGTATGAATAGTGACCGATAATCTTCATTTAAAAATGAACACAAACGATACACAAGCAAGCAGTTGCCTGTCGGACAACGTCTGTTTTGCCCTGTATACCGCAGGTAATGCCCTAGTGCGTGCCTATCGTCCCTTACTGGATGAATGTGGCTTAACCTATCCACAATACCTGGTGATGCAGGCGCTCTGGTTAAATGATGGTGTCAGTTTGACTCACCTGTCTCAGGCGACACGTCTGGATTTAGGCACCTTGACGCCCATAGTCAAGCGGTTAGAGAACAAAGACTTGTTGATCCGTGCCATCGACGCCGAGGATGAGCGCAAGAAGGTCATCAGAACCACTCATGAGGGGCTCTCGTTGAAACAAGAGGCATTAGCACTCAAGCAAGTCTTGCTCGATAAAGTCACCCTCTCTGAGCCTGAAATAGAGTCTCTGAGGAAGATGTGCATGACCTTAACTCAAGACTTAAATAGGAAATAATGAGATAGATTCAGCATGTTTATGGTTTTCTCTTCATTATTTGTCATTTAATTTATTTTACGGCATGTTTCCTGCTTAATAGTTGCATATTTCTTTTTTATGTCGGTATTTTGACAATGAATCCAATCACTAGCCTTGCCAGCCAAATTAACTCAGGGACTATCGCCGGAGGTAATGCCAATTCTGCCGGGGCGAAGAGTACCAGCCTGGCCGACAGTTATGGTGTTAACAGTCATCAGACTGAAGCTGGCTCGAGCAGTGATAAGGTCAGCCTGAGTCAATCGAAAGAGGCGGCGACTGGGCTCAATAGGGATGGGATTAAAGACGAATCGGTGTCTCTGTCACCTAGGGCTGCCAGGGCACAAAAAATTGAAGCCATGGCGAAAGACTTTTTCTCTAAGGGGGACTTCTCTGCTGCCGATCTGCCAAAACTTATCCAACGCTTGCATCAAGACGGGATCTTGTCAGATACCCAGCTGAATCGTCTGTCAGAAGGCGGCTTCGACTTACCAAAAGTTCAAGGTCAGCCCGATGATTTTAAAGCATTTATTCAAGATAAGCGTGAAGAGTTAACCGCCAATGGCGACACCCAAGGTATGACAGGTGTCCTGATTAGCCTACTCGATGATGCCGAGAGCGTGCTTAATCAAATGGATAATGCACAGAGTAAAGAGGTGGGTCAGCAAGCGACTCGGGTATCGGCTCAATTGAATATTTATCTTAAGAGTGATACCCAGATGTCATCGAGCGATCGTGAGCAGTGGCAGGGGCTTAAATCTGTGATGCAGCTTGCATCCTCCATGGGAGAAAATCAACAAGCGGTCGGCATGGTAAATAGTTACCTGAGTCTCGGCAGATTTTAGTACTCTTACCATGTAAGTTTTTCAGTGTTATCCACTTTTTCGAATACTTTTGTTTCGTTTTCTCATTTGTTCTATCTGCCAGTCCATCTAGCTTGCTTCATTCCTAAGGTCAAGGCCACTCTTATCAATAAGTGGTCTTGTTGGCAGGAATAATTTCTTGTTAAAACCTATCCCCAAAATCATGATCTCGATCAATGTTCTTTCTATGACTTTGTAGCTTAATACACAGCATATTGTGTTCCACGGTTAATTTAGCACTATATATGGTGTTATTTCGACGTCACTTGAGGAGAGATTGAACAATGCCAGTGGTTATTAAGCGGGATGGTTACCGCACGCCTTTTGACGAAACAAGGATTAGAGACGCTGTGGTGGCTGCAGCGAACTCGGCAGGTATTGAAGACAAGAGTTACGCCGTGAGTGTTGCCTCCTCTGTCGCTAAATGTGTGGCAGAACATGCTGAGATAGATATTCACGAGCTACAGGACTTGGTCGAGAATCACTTGATGGAAGGCCCTTATAAGTCCCTCGCTCGCGTCTATATCGAGTATCGTCATGATAGAGATCTGCACCGTGAAACAAGCAGTCGATTGAACCAGGAGATCCGCGGTTTAGTCGATCAGACCAATGCGGCTCTGATGAATGAAAATGCCAATAAAGACGCTAAAGTGATCCCGACTCAGCGCGACTTGTTAGCGGGTATCGTGGCTAAACATTATGCTACCCGACATATTTTACCCAAAGATGTGGTTGCCGCTCATGAGTCCGGTGAGATCCATTATCACGATCTCGATTATGCGCCTTTCTTCCCCATGTTTAACTGCATGCTGATCGATCTCAGTGGCATGTTGACTAAGGGCTTCAAGATGGGTAACGCCGAGATTGAGACGCCTAAATCTATCTCTACAGCAACGGCCGTGACGGCGCAGATCATCGCCCAGGTAGCCAGTCATATCTATGGTGGTACCACGATTAATCGTATCGATGAAGTCCTGGCTCCTTTTGTTGCTAAGAGTTACGACAAGCAGTATCAGCTGGCGTTGGACTGGGGGATCACAGATGCGAAAGCCTTCGCTACCGCGCAGACTACAAAAGAGTGCCATGATGCGTTCCAGTCTCTTGAGTATGAGGTCAATACCTTACATACGGCCAATGGACAGACACCCTTTGTCACCTTTGGTTTCGGTTTAGGCACCTCCTGGGAGTCTCGCCTCATTCAGTCATCTATGATGAAGGTTCGTATTGCGGGTCTGGGTAAGAATCGTAAGACGGCAGTATTCCCTAAGCTAGTCTTTGCCATTCGCGATGGTATTAATCACAAGGCGGGTGACTGTAACTATGATATCAAGCAACTTGCGCTTAAATGCGCCACGACCCGCATGTATCCGGATATCCTCAACTATGAGCAAGTAGAGAAAGTGACCGGCTCTTTTAAGACTCCTATGGGGTGCCGCAGCTTCCTTGGGACCTATGAAGAAGATGGTGAGCTGATCCACGAAGGTCGTAATAACTTAGGTGTGGTGAGTCTGAACCTACCAAGGATTGCGCTGGAAGCCAAAGGCGATGAAGCGGAATTTTATCGCATCTTAGATCTGCGTCTCGCCATCGCCCGTAAGGCTCTGGATACCAGAATTGAGCGTTTAGAAGGCGTGAAAGCGCGTGTGGCGCCAATCCTGTATATGGAAGGGGCTTGTGGAGTCAGGCTTAGAGCCGATGATGATATCTCAAGTATCTTCAAAAATGGTCGCGCCTCGATTTCTCTGGGCTATATCGGATTACATGAGACGATCAATGCCCTCTACGGCACAGATAAGCATGTTTATGATTGTGAAACCTTGCGTCAAAAAGCCATTGAAGTCATCGAGTATATGAAAGCAGCGACCAACAAGTGGCGAGAGGAGACCAGCTATGCCTTCAGTCTCTACAGCACACCTAGTGAAAACCTCTGCAGCCGTTTCTGTAAGCTCGACACTCAGGTCTTTGGCGTGATCGAAGGAGTGACGCAGAAGGGCTATTACACCAATAGCTTTCATCTCGATGTTGAAAAGCAAGTTAATCCATACGACAAGTTGGATTTTGAGCAGCCTTACCCTGCATTAACTAATGGCGGTTTCATCTGTTACGGCGAATATCCGAATATGCAGAATAATCTCGAGGCATTGGAAGATGTGTGGGATTACAGTTATAGCCGAGTGCCATATTACGGTACCAATACGCCTATCGATGAGTGTTATGACTGTGGCTTTACTGGCGAGTTTGAATGTACCAGCAAGGGCTTCACCTGCCCTAAGTGTGGTAATCATGAACCGAGTCGGGTCTCTGTGACTCGTAGAGTCTGTGGCTACTTAGGCAGTCCCGATGCGAGGCCCTTCAACTTTGGTAAGCAAGAAGAAGTGAAGCGCCGGGTAAAGCACCTTTAATAAATCTGCTTCGCTTATTTATATGTAATAAAAAGCAAGGTGTTACAGAGTCAGTAGCGCCTTCTCTATTTACTCGGCAGGTTGGAATTGTGCTATGAACTACCATCAATATTATCCTGTAGATGTTATCAATGGCCCTGGAACGAGGGCGACTCTATTTGTCACCGGCTGTGAGCATCAATGCCGTGGCTGCTATAATCAAAGCACATGGAACCCCGATCATGGGCATCGATTTGACTTACAGATGCAGCAGCGAGTCATTAACGATCTGAAAGATAGCCGGATTAAGCGCAGAGGCTTATCACTCTCAGGTGGAGATCCTCTCTACCCTGAGAACATCTCAGAGATACTCGCCCTGGTTAAGCGAGTTAAAAGTGAGTGTCCCGGTAAAGATATTTGGTTGTGGACCGGATACAAGTTAGCAGAGTTATCCGCCGAGCAAAAGAGGGTGCTAGATTATGTCGATGTGCTGGTGGATGGCAAGTTTGAGCAGGAGAATGCAGATGTCAGTCTGGTTTTTCGTGGTAGCAGCAATCAGGTAATTCACAATCTGGTAGAAAAGCGATAACTGTATTCATTCAGTTACTGTTATAATGGCGGCCATAGGTTTCAAATCATTTAAAAAACAGCCGCGCATTGAGGCTGTTTTTGCATTTTACAGAATATTTTTAAGGCACGAGCATGAATTTAAAAGAAGAGCTTCATGGACTTAACGACAAGCTAGAACAGTTTCGTCGTAAATTAGCCGCTGCAGAAAAGCGCGGAGATAAAGGCATCATGTTGCAATTTAGACAGGAAATAAACGCAGTGAATAAGCGTATTGCCAGCGCTAAGACTCAACAGACCCGTGAGTTGAGTAAGCAAGGCGGCTCAGTAGTTAGCTTAAAATTCAAGCGTCCTCTGACGAAAGCTGAGCAGGCTGACATGGGTAAACTTAAGAAATCCGTAAAAGGGCTGGTCGTGGTTCATCCTATGACGGCACTCGGGCGTGAAATGGGTATCAAGGTGGTCACAGGCTTCGCACCAAAAGAGTTTTAATTATCTAATTTATTCCGGTTAGACGGTTATTCTTTAGTGAGCGATATCATGTTTTTCTATCGTCGTCAGGCGTATCATTCCTACCTAATGTAGGTGGAGTGCTAGTATTAGGCGTATCATTCCTATCTGAAGAGAGAGGAATGCTAGTATTAGGTGAATCAATAGCCGATTAAAATGCTAGGGTATTTCACTTACTGGTAAAACCAGATAATATTCCTCCCTTCACTGCAAGATAGAGTGGAAGGGTGGGTTATAAAACCGTCGTTTTTAGACATAGGTCATTCTCGTTGTTTTTTCTGATTTATAGTCATCTCAGGGAAAGAGAGTCTTTAAGGTTATTTCATGTCGATCAAGTATATCGCTTCTTCAAAACTCCCGACGCCTTGGGGCGTATTTGCTATGCACGGTTTTGAAGATACAGAGACTGGAAAAGAGCATGTTGCGCTGACATTGGGCGAACTGGACAGCCAGAGCCCGATCCTTGGACGTATTCATTCAGAATGCTTAACGGGTGATGCTCTATTCAGCCTACGCTGTGATTGTGGCTTTCAGCTGCAGACTGCGATGCAAAATATTGCCGATGCGGGTCAAGGTTTTCTCCTTTACCTTCGTCAAGAGGGGCGTGGCATAGGTCTGCTCAATAAGATCAGAGCTTATGAGCTACAAGATCAGGGTGCCAATACCGTCGAAGCCAATGAAAAACTGGGTTTCGCCGCCGATATGCGTAAGTACGATATGATCTTGCCCATGATGGAGAAGATTGGCGTCCAGAAAGTCAGATTAATGACTAACAATCCTCGCAAAGTAAAAGCGATGAAAGAGTTAGGCATAGAGGTCGTCGAGCGTATTCCGCTACAAGTGGGCAAGAATCGCTATAACGAGTCCTATTTGAAGACCAAGTCAACGGAACTTGGCCATCTGATGTCTGAATATCATTTTGCTGATGAAGGCAAAGAATAACGTCAGTTGTAGATTTTCCTTCATTCTGTCGCTATATTCAGAGCCATACTAATAATATAGTTTCTATATCTTATATATGGTTCTGAAATCAGTTCTTATCGCGCTAACACTGCTTGGATCTTTTTCTGTCTATGCTGAAGAAGATTTTACCCATTACGCGTTTGCAAATTATCTAGGCAGTGGTATCTATAAAACCTCAGGGCAGAATGCTACTGTGGTTAACATACCCATCAGTTTCGAACTCTATAAGAATGATACTGAATCTCTCACCCTGCGCACCCCTATATCGCTGGGCTTCTTCAATTTTAAATGGAGCGATCTTCCTGAGGCTGACCTGCCCTCCAGCGTCGGCACCATGACGATAACCCCTGGCATTGAATATCGTGTCCGTACCTCAGAGGATCATGAATTTCAAACCTATGTAGATCTTGGCTACGGTAATAATTTTACCTCAGGTACCAATGTCGCTATCTATTCAGCAGGTGTCTCCAGTTTACTGGATCTTGAATTAAGGCAGTCAGCACCAGTCTGGGTTAACCGACTGTTTTTCGCTGGCTATGCCAGCTTCGATGGGACTCAGAGTGAGACCTATTCTGCACTTCAATCTGGTATCGATATAGGGACAAATATTCATTGGCGCTGGGATTGGTTAGGCGTCGATGTCGAGCCCAGGGTGTTTGCTGCTGGTTATTGGTACTTCGATAAACTCAGGTTCGCTACGCCATTTGGTGAAGATGTTTTGGTGTCGAATAGTTTAGAAGTGGGCGCAACCTTAGCGTTTTCTAAGCCAATCCTTTGGGATTGGATGGGAATTGACCGCTTGGGTCTCAGTGTCCGGGCCGGTGATGGCGTCAAGGTATGGCGTTTGATCTTTGAGTTTCCTATCTAGGCTCTATCTTACACTTAGTTTCAGTATTTAGATTTCTGAGTCTAGCTTATCTCTGAGAAAATCCAGAAATACCCGAATTTTTGGTGAAATTAATTCCCGCTTTAGGTAGAGCGCATAGGTCGAGCTCAAAGGAGCACAGGGGCTAAATAGATCCTGTTCCAGTATTCGGACTAAGCTGCCATTTTTCAACTCATCTTTCACTGCCCACAGTGGAATTAAGGCAAAACCTGCATCGTTCAATAATAGTTGTTTCTGACCATTGACAGAATTGACCGTGAGCCCTTCAGAAATGGTCAATTTTTTAAAAGTATGGGGGGGCTTAGTTTTCATAACGAACCATTCACGCCAGCCGGCATAGCCATATCTTATACAATCAAATTTATGTAAGTCGTTTGTTGATAGTGGCAGTCCATTATTGGTAATGTATTGAGGGCTCGAGCAGAGCAAGAAGTTATTATCGGTCAGTTTGCGGGCGATCAAGTTAGAGTCCGGCAGGTGACCGCTGCGTATGGCGATATCGACATTCTCCTCCACCATATCTATGACACGCTCGGTTAATTCCAGCTCAATTTTCACCTCCGGATATTGGTGTATAAACGCTGGGATCAATGGCAGCACACAACTTTCACCGAAGCCAACTGTCATACTGACTTTCAAGTGACCCTTAGGGTTTTGCTGTAACTCATTTACCGCCCTGTGAGCCTCATCGAGCTCGGAGACGATACGCTGAGAATACTGATAATAGGTTAAGCCTGCTTCGGTTAAGCCTATATTACGGGTATTTCGATTGAGTAGGCGAATGCCAAGTTCTTTCTCCAATGCCACCAACTGGCGGGAGATGGAGGAGGGCTGAATATCGAAGATTCGACTCGCTTTCGAGATGCTGCCGGTTTCTACGACACAGTTAAAATAGTGCAACCGAGTGAATATGCTCATGAGTGTATCTCCATTTTGGTGTGATAAAGCTAGAATAGCATTATTGTCTAAAAGACAAAAATGCTTTGCTTTATGGTGCCTTGATGGTTTGTTAGGCAATAACTAAAATAGCTTCATTAACATTAACTAGCCATTCAATGATAGAGACGATAAATATGAAAGCCATGATCATAAAACAACTGGGTTCCAGCGATGTGTTCCAACTGGCCGAAAAAGCCAAGCCGGTATTGAAGTCAGGCCACATGCTGGTGGAAGTGAAAGCTTCGAGTGTGAATCCGTTAGATACTATGTTGCGCTCAAGCGACACTCCTTGGTCTGCTAATTTACCTGAAATACTCCACGGTGATGTTGCCGGTGTGGTGACTGAAGTGGCCGATGACGTGAGTCACTTCAAGGTTGGCGATGAGGTTTATGGCTGTGCGGGGGGAATTGCGGGTATCGATGGGGCATTAGCGGAATTTATGTTGGTCGATGCCGATTTAATGGCTCTTAAGCCTAAAACCTTGACCATGAGACAGGCTGCCGTGCTGCCTTTGGTGTCTATTACTGCATGGGAAGGCTTATGTCATAAACTCAAGGTAAAGCAAGGCGATAAGGTGCTGATCCATGGCGCAACGGGTGGGGTTGGCCATGTGGCAATTCAGTTAGCCAAACATCTTGGCGCCGAGGTCACCGCAACATCGACGCCGCGTAATATGAAGCTTGCCGCGAGTATAGGCGCCGATCACTTAGTCGATATCAAGGTGCAGTCTGTGTCCGACTATGTTCAACAGTACACCAAGGGCGTGGGGTTCGATGCCATATTCGATCCCGTGGCCGGTGACAATATTCAACTCAGCTTCGAAGCCGCTCGATTTAATGGTGCTGTTGCCACCACTTTACCCATCGATAATGTATTACAGGTGGCGTTGAAGAGTTTGAGTTTTCACAGCGTGCTTATGCTTATCCCTATGGTCGAAGGCATTAATCGACAATCCCACGGTGAGATCTTAACTAAGATAGCCGAGTTGGTGGACTCTGGTATTATCAAACCTCTGCTCGATGAGTCTGACTTCACTATCTGGCAAGTCGCCGATGCACATGCTCGTTTAGAATCCGGCGCAGCAGTTGGAAAAATAGCATTAAGGGTGTAGTCACCACCTAGCTAGGCTGAATGTAGACAAGAATATTCATCACTTAGTCACCGATGTTTGCTATAAGAGGTAGCCCCCATATATGGTGCTACCTCTTTTTTGTTCAATCAGCCAGAGTAAATCAGTTTACTTTGGTATTTCTGTTACTTTTTAGATAAGCATGAGTCGCTCGAAAACTAATCACCTGAGTGAATGGTTACTATAATTAAAAGATGTTTAGTCAGCTGCCCTGAACAGAGTTAGGTATTTTTAACTTGTTTGGTAGCTCTTTTAACAGGACGGTCGCCATGTTCACATCACGTGTATTGGGGTCATTAATCTGTGTTCTCCTACTTTTATTTACTGACGTCGAAGTCGCAGTAGCAAACTCAAATGCCGAAATAAGCCAAGAACTCACCACGCTCTATCGCGCTGCCAGGAAAGTCATCTCAGTCAATCAACAACATATCAACGATGCTTCTATAGGTGATAAAGGGTTGTCGGGTGAATCTGTAAAAGAGCAGGCTCTGGTCAATTATGCACAGGCCAGTGGTATTCCCTTAGATACAGACCAACTCACCGATGCCCAGACTGCCATGTTGATTGCGGTCGTGGCTGTCATGGATGAAAATCAGGATTTAATCAATGAACAAGGTGTGGGATTTAAAGGTTTCTTACCCGCAATTTTTGCCCGGCAGGTGGCTAATAAGTTCAGTTCCAGTATGGCTGGAAAGATGAAAATCAAGTTAACGGCACCTAAGACTTATGTGAGAAATCGTGCTAACAGGCCTGATAAATGGGAGAACAATGTTATCGAAACCCTGTTTAAGAGTGCAGACTATATGAAGGGAGAGCCATTTTCTGAGGAATCTAAGGTCAAGGGCAAAGATGCCTTTAGATTTATCTTACCTGAATACTATGGTAAGTCATGTTTAGGCTGCCATGGCATGCCAAAAGGAGAGAGGGACATTACCGGTGGCAAGAAAGAGGGAGGTGTATTAGGTGAGTTAGGTGGAGCGATCAGCTTAATCATCTACCAGTAGAGGTAGTAGTGGTATGTTTAAAAATATGACTATATCGACCAAACTGGTTGCAGGCAGCTTTGGTTTCTCGGCTGTAATGGCATTTGCATTGATCTATGTGCTGACAACGGTTGAAAGTATCTCTTCGATTAGTGTTGAACAACAAGTGTTAGTCGAGCAGCAGATTAACGCGATTAGGCACCAGGAAGAGATGCAGCTTCTGCAGCGAGTAGAGCGTAATAAATACTTACTGGCGAGTGAGATCGATAAAGAGTTTCGGGAGCTCAGGGCCTGGCTGTTGGATCTGTCGGTTAGCTGGTTAAACGAAGCGGAAGATCAGGCAAATATCACCCAGGAACACCTTAATAGTAAGCTTGCGGAGCTGGCGACTCAAGACGGGGATTTAGCTAGGACACTCACAGATAAAACTCAGGCGTTTTATGATGTGATGCTTGAGGCTGTGGATGCTTATGTCGATGATAATCGAGTTAAAGGTAACTCATTGATTGCCGGCAGCAGACAGCAGGCTGAGGATATTGAGTTGTTGATTTTGCACTTTCAACAAGCCGCGGATAAAAACTTCGAACAGGTCAGCCTACAAGCGAAATCGGCGAGTGTGGACGTCACTCGTTCCGGAAATTTGGTGAGGGAGGCGGCTGACAGGATAGTTAACAAGACCGCTGAATTGTTCACCCTGTCACTCATATTACTTATCGTTATCATTCTATTGAGTATTATCTATACCTATGTGATGCGTAGAGAGATCTGTACCCCCATAGAACGGCTTCGCAGCACAGTTGAGTGTATCGAGAAACAGTCGGATCTGACTAGCCGCTTCGAAGTCAGGAGTATGGATGAAATTGGTGTCACAGGTGTCGCTTTCAACCGTATGATGGAGCAGTTTGGCACTATCGTGAGTAAGGTGACCGATGCTTGCCAGCAGCTCGATGCAGCAGTTTCCGATCTGGTGAATATTATGCAGGAGACCAAGCAGGGAGTCGTGCTACAGCAGCAATCTACTGAGCAAGTCGCTGCGGCAATCAATCAGATGGCCACTACGGTACAAGAAGTGGCCCAACATACCGAGCATGCAAAACAGGCAACACTTAATGCCACCGATGCAGCGAGTCATGGCCGTCAAATGGTAGAGAGTTCGGTTGAGCAAACTTTAGGCCTCTCAAAAATGATTTCAGATGCTAATCAGGCTATTGCTCGAGTTGAGAAAGATAGCAGCGTCATCGGGACTGTACTGGATGTGATTCGAGGCATATCCGAGCAGACCAACCTTCTGGCGCTCAATGCGGCGATCGAAGCGGCGAGGGCGGGTGAAGCGGGTCGAGGTTTTGCGGTTGTTGCAGATGAGGTACGTACATTGGCCCAGAGGACTCAAGATGCAACGGAAGAGATAAATAAGATTATCAGTAACCTGCAGTCGGGTACGCAACATGCGGTAAGTGTCATGTCCCAAGGTGATGACGATGCTAAATCTGTCGTTGACCAAGCAGAAAAAGCCGGTGCTGCGCTGAAGATTATCGAAGAGCAAATCACCGAAATTAATCAACTTAATGCCATGATTGATTCTTCTGCAGAGCAGCAAGCCTTGGTTGCCGCTGAGATTAATCAAAATATAGTGTCTATCAGTGATGGGTCAATTTCAACGACTCAGGCCGTAGAAAAAACCGTATCGGCCAGTGAAAACTTGTTGCAACTGTCACGACATTTAGCCAGCTTAGTCCAGCAATTTAAGGTCTAAGCCAACTCAATTCTATTAGCTTGGTTTATTACCACAAAGAGCCGCAATCGTGTCCAGCGGCTCTTTTTTTCAGCAATCCAATTACCTAGTTACACTGAGACTTACCTGCTTCATAACAAGTTGGCTGACGTGGACAAACAGCCCCTCTGGAGCAGATGAGTCTGGCTTGAGTATCTATGCCTCGCTCGACCCAGTTGATATTGAGAATTTTAGCCACACTGGTTAAGTCCTTCTTTATGGCCTTGGGGATCTCGGCTTCGCCGCCATGCTTAACGCAAGCTTGTTTTAATTCTGAGGCCATCGCATTAGCGTCTCCTCCCTGAGCTTCGATAGCGGGGTTGAGATCTATGCCGGCACAGAGTACGTGATTGTTGCCCGCCATATCTTTTACTCTTATTGACTCACAGCTGTAAATCCTAGGCTCATTGTCGACATCGAGTATCGACAGTTGTGCAGATGAGCCAGTACTGGTTTCATTGATTTTTCTAAATACAGCCCAATGCTGACAGGGGTCTTGAACTAAGCGCATATTGCCCCAGGGAAGTGGAATACCGTTGCCGCGATAGACGGCTTTTAATTTCCCTGGCGCATAGGCATCGAAATAATGCCAGTGGGGATAGGGAGAGACAACCGTCATGCGGCGCATGGCAACCGATGCGGACACCCCCACTTTTTCATGAACATTTATCTCATAGCCATGACGATCTAACATCTGCCTGAAAGGGACTTTGGGGCAAAGCAGGGCGCCGGCAAAGAAACTGGACTCAAAATCACGCCAGGCGTGGAGAATGTCCTGTGCATTGACCGTCGAAGACTGTGGTGTGCCATTGTCCATCTCGGTACTGACCTGACTTCGTCCAGTGGTGAGTACAGATTTCAATCCATCCTTGTTGTGCAATACACAGTGGCCTATGTGCACCGCCAGATCATACTTGAGTCGAGTCGGGTTCGATTTCAGGTGTTTATTGATATAGATGGTCGAAGGCGGTTCAAAAAATGAAGTCACTAGTTGAGTGGAGGTGGCCCCCATCTCATCAATAACATCTTTGGGGGCACGGTCGACCCATTTTATCTTGAGGCCCATACCCTTAGCGATATCCATGATATCTTCCTGGGCGAGTGGCAGGCGTTTCTGTCCTATCTCTTCGGCCGCACGTTCAAGATCCGGGAAGTGATTCTGATGATGTTCCTGATGGGCGCGGATCAAAAGATGAGCAAACTGTCGTCCGGTGACCCCTGTTTGTGACAACATCTCAGGTATGGCAATCTGTAATATATCTTTGGAAAACAAAAAACTTGGCTCCAGCGCCATGCCGTTTATGCCACCACGGCGGCCTTTATCTGGCGTGATAGCTTGATCTTCAGGTACATCATCTAAAAACCAATCGACCTCTTTCTGAAATACTGCCGCGATGACGGCTAACATGCCTGCACTGGGCACTCGTTTACCGCGCTCTATCATAGACAGGTATGACACTGAGGGGGCGGTTTCCGGGTCGACCCGAACACAACGAGCAGAAAGATCTTCCATGGTGAGATGGTTTCTTTTTCTTAGGTTACGAATTTTAGTACCAAGAAAATGTGATTTTCGCATTAAGCTTTTTGTTGTTCTCATTTTGTAAAATTCACACTGTATAATTTTAATTGTGAAATTGTAGTCAAAAATTAGCTAGACTACAAATCAAGCAATCGAGAAAGAATGAATATGAGTGACTCACTTGAAGTAAAAATGAAAAGCTAGGTGATAATTCAATTATAAAAATACTAGTCGTTTGTTAATAATGGAAAATAACCCGAGATTGATTTGAGAGGATAAGGCTATGGATATATCAACTATCAGCAGTGAATATGGCGAGCAAAACTTTACAAACCTTATCAATGCCGGAATTGTCAATGTGAAAACTGCAGAAGCAGTCACTGATACTGACATTATGGCTAATGCCAAACAGTTTCTGGATAACACCTTTCCATTAGCTAAAGGTTCTCATAAAGAGGTGCGTAGTTACGTGGTTTACTATCAACAGCTGTTGATGTTTTTTGCCGACGGAACCCATACGGGGCTGAAGAATTCAGGGCAATTTGTTGCGCTAAACGGCCATAAGAGTGAACCTGAAGCTATCTTGCTTAACAGTAACGGTACCCATGTGGAACTGAGTTTCGATCGCGGCGGCAAGACAGGTATTAAAGACCAGGCCCACATAGATGATGTCAGGCTGGAAGGCCATGAATATTGGATTAGCTTACTCAATATTGAAGAGAAGCGAATCATTGAAAACTCACAAGCTTCGCAAATCTTCACGGCAAAAGATGGCAGCGAGTATCCGCTTAAAGGCTAATACCAATTGATACTATAAATATAGAAAAGCCGGACAGACGCTAAGGTCTATCCGGCTTTTTGATGTTTGATTCAAGTCGCTAGGTTTTATCCAAGCAGCTAGTTGCCCCAGATATTGGTATTGAGCTGATTGTCATCATCGCTATTGTTATCAGAGTTAGCATTTGACCTGTTACTCGCCTCTCGTAGGCTCTTATCACTGGCCTGATAGTGATCATCTCTTGGCTTTCTTGCCGGTAAAGGTAATTTATTCATCTTCAAATAAAGATATTCAACCTTCTCTCTTGCCCAGAGGGTCTTACGCAGGAAGCGCAAGCTGGATTTAATACTTGGATCATGATTAAAGCAACGAACATCGATGCGAGCGCCTAGCTCTTCCCAGCCATAATGTTCGACTAAGTCGGTGAGTAGGTCTTCTAGCTTGATACCATGTAGTGGATTGTTTACTTGGGTCATGAGTTCATTAGATTAATTGATATTGAGTTAATTATATCAGTTAACCAGCAAGATTGAACAGGGGAGGTTTTAGCGTAGGAGGAAAAGAGGGCGCATGCGCCCTCAACAAAATGTATAAAGCTGAATAGGTTTACTGGAAAGTAAGCTCCCAATTGTTGATGGTGCCAGTATCACGTCGAGCACTGTCTACCGCTTTTAGTGTCCAGTCACCTGCAGATTCAACACCTGTCATATCGACGGTGTAGCTTTGGACTATGTTGTTTGTGCTGCCGCCAGCGTTATCATGCAAGATAGCAAATTGACCCGATGGGCTATGCAGCTCGACTTGTAGATCACCAATATAAGTGTGGCTGATATTCACTTTCACTGTCACGGTTCCAGAGTCACCGGTTCGAGTGGCAGATATCGGGCTAGTAACGCCGACTGAGCTGTTATCAGGAATGGAGTAACCGTTAGTGTTGGTGTAGGTTGCCGGGCCACCTGTATTTCCGCCACCGCCAGTAGATTCCGTGAAATTAGCGACTAAGCTGACTCCGCTAAAGGCAGTGTAACCTTGAACCATCACGTAGTAAGTGCCGGCTTGCGCATTACTGATAGGACAAGACTCACTGTTGCCGCCTTCCCATGAGCGACAATCATAGCTGCCAGTGGTTGGCGCCGCTGCGTACTGCACATACATATCCGCATCGCCACTGCCGCCACTCATGGTAAAGCTCAAATCAGTTGCGTTAGCCGGGACATCGACAGAGAAATGAAGCTCGTCATTCTTAGCGCCTGCCAAGCTGTTTTTCGCTACACCGTTTTCAAGCACAAACTCTCCTGGACCTGTGCCCGGATCGGTAGGGCCATCACAAGAGGCATCGAGATAAGCCTTAGCGGCTACCGCATCGATAAGACCATAACCTGTTTGATTATCACGTCCAGCAGTACCAAGATCTTCCGCCGTTGCATTTAATGCTGAGCGGATTTGCATGGCGCTACACTCTGTATGATGACTCCATACTAATGTTGCCACACCCGATACATGAGGGGTCGCCATCGAGGTGCCGTTGTAGTATTCGTAATCTTCGTTTGCCGTGTTAGCGACAGTGACCGTTGAGCCTAACCGTGCTTGTAAGGCCTGACCCGTTGCGCGATCGACTGAGACAGAAACCAGTGGAGCTTCGTTGTTGGTATCGACGAGGAAGGGATTTTGTAGGCCCGGAAGTTCGGTATTACCATAGACGATAACTGCACTTGCTCCTGCTGAGTTACAGGCTTTAACTGCATCTATCTCGGGGTAGCTAGCGCCCTGATTACCGACGCGCTCAACTAAACAAACCTTAGCGTTCATATCGCCACAGTTAAAACTGCTACCAGAAACCGAACACTCTGCTAATTCTCCGGTGACACTGTCATTAACTGGAGTTCCAATATGGTCGGTGCCAGACTTTACATAACGATTATGTGGGACGATACCATTATCGAAGTAGGACTGGCCGTCGATGGTTATGTCGGCTAAACGTCCTTCACCCAATGTCACTGTCGATAGAATCGCTTCACCTGGACCTGAGATCTCAACCTGATTAGTGTATTGGGAAAATGCAGCATGATCTTTGTTGTTATCAACGGCTGCCACAGACATTACCGCATCGTAAGAAGCCGGATAGCTGTGAGTACTATCACCAGCGTTACCTGCCGCGGCAATTAATAGCACGCCATTATTCGCGTGAGCCGTCATGGCGTTCTTTTCTGTGGTGCTGGAATTGCCACCACCCAGAGACATAGTGACTACGTTAGCGCCGTTACTGACGCAAGTATCTATGGCCGAAACTAGAGATGAAGAGTACCCCCAACCAGCTTCGTTAAATACCTTGATCACATGAATGTTGGCTGTTTGGTTTGGCATCACACCAACAACCCCTGAGTTGTTGGCGATGGCTGCAATGGTGCCTGCCACATGAGTACCGTGAGCATTATTGTTACCTGGATCGAACCAGTTTCCAGTACCTGAATTATTGGTGCCCGTGACATTATTGCCACTCAAGTCACCATGGTCGCGATCGTAACCCGAATCGATAATACAGATGGTGCGATTACCAGCCATGGAGTCACTCAAGCTGGTAGCGCCCACATAGGTTTGACCCCATGGAGTTGTTTCACTCAGCAGGTGTCTGGGCATGTCTTCTTCAACATAATCAACATCTGAACGAAGACGAAGGGATTGAATACTCTTTGAGTCGAGTTTGGCTGTATAGCTATTACTGCGACCAATGCGCTTCATCTCTCTTGCTGAAACACTATTGAGTGCTCTGTGATGAGAGAAGACTTCGTTAGTTCTTGGCACATAGCTCATCACACTCATTTCATCAGACGCTGATTGGAAACTTGAAGCGGCTTGAGCATTTTTAAATTTTACAATATAGCGCTTAGGCAGCGGAGATGTTTGTTCAAAACCTGTAGCACTCGATTGAAGCCCCGGGGTAAAGGTCGGCGCAGCTTGCACATTAGCTGAAATGGCGATTGCCAAGGCAGATAAGCTGAGTGCAACAGATGTTGTTTTGCTTATTGTCATAGTTGTCTTCCATGTTAATTAGAATTAATCATTATTATTAGGTCTATTTTTAGTGGAAACTAAAATAAACTGGTTACTCGTCAGTGAATGTAACTGTATGTAATTGAATTGTAAAATTAACGTTAACACCTTGGTGTTATTTGGCTGGAGAGGGTAATTAAATCTTTACTGCATAGTTATTGCGTTTAAAACGCATTAATTCGCGGGTTTGGTAGGTAATTGTGAGTTGGTATGCGGATAGTGATGAAATCAATACATTTAGAATTCAATATCCTAAATGATTTTCATTGTGGTTTTTTAATGTTTTATTCTTGTAAGGCATTGAAAGTATAGGTTAATAGTATTAGTTGATATTGGTTATAATATATTCTTAAAAGTAATATTGATGAGTGGGAACAACGCCAATTACTAAGGTTTGTCATAGGGTTAAGGTAAACTTTTGCCAAATTGAAGCTAATGCTGAGCCTCTAAAGCTTTAACTTTATCTAGCATGAGAAAGGGGGATTTGGACGAGTAATACCAATCGGTATAAGAAGTGCTAAATACTCGCTGAGTGACCATACCTTTATACTGATTGGTATAAAGGTGCATAAAAAGTATGAATCTGAGGAGTCAGTGATCTAGACCAGGTGTATTATTAAGGTGTCGATAACTCTTCACAAGGTTTAGTGAGTTATCGACAAATCATGCTGAGCTAGTCGCTTAATTATTGTTTGTCATCTTGCTTAAACTGACTCAAAGTTTCAAAACCACCGCCATTATAGCTCTGAGTGAAACCTTCCGAGACTAAGGTATCGAAAGCGATACCGCTGCGTCGGCCACTGCGACAATAGAGTACAATTTGAGTGTCTTTGGCGATGTCGAGCATTTTTATTTCAGCGGCTATCTCTTCGAAAGGGATATTGATCGCGTTATCTAAATGTCCCGCCGCGAACTCCTCTGCCGTTCTGACATCGATCACTGTGGCCCCCGCATCTATCTTATCCCATGCGACTCTCGGGTCTTTATCAGCCGCCAAGGCGAATTGACTCATCAAGAGGCTAAGTAACGCGAAAATGACCATAAAGCTGTAATTTTGCATACTTCTATGGGCGATATTTATCTGATTCTTCACTTTATTTTCCTTATATTTATGAATGAATATGACGAGTTAGTTTAGATGCTTTTAATCTCTATACTTTTAACTTATAAACATTGGGCGCTTGCTAATGCATTAAGCAGAGCAAGCGTCGGCAACAATCTAAGGTTTCACTATTCAGTATAACGTTCGGAAGGCATAGGGTAAATGTGTACCCAAGTATCCTTACACAGGGGGAATCAATGCCACTTAAGCTAACTAATCTTTGAGATAATAAGTTAAGGTTGAGACGACTCTCACACGCTTGATATAAGGGGTATTGCTGTCCCTATCGGATATACTAAATTGGCCCTGAGAGGCATTTTTTATCTTACCGAGTACCGAATCTGAGTCCTGGGCAAACTTATCGGCTATTTGTCTGGCATTGGTCGTAGCGGCTTGCACCATAGCGGGCTTGACAGAGTTGAGCTCTGTGAACAGAAACTCAGTCCTACTGTTGTAATCTTGATTTGAGATAGCAATGCCTTCTTTGGCCAGCTCGAGCATATTTTGTCTGCTTTCTAAGAGAAGGTCGACTCTCTGGGTATAGATAGAGATGGTCACTTTGGCCGCGTAGCGGTATTTCACATTGGGGTCCACATATCCCTGTGCCTGCCTGTCTTCGATTGAGGGCTGAGAGCTGGATATCTCATCGATGGTAAAGCCTTGTTTAAGCAAGAAAGAGATCACCTTGTCTGTCTGAGTTTGTACCGTCTGATATAAGGTTGTGAGGTCATTGTCGACTTCGGTGAAGCGGATTGGCCAAATAGCGACATTGGCTTTAACTTCCTGTTCGGCAAGCCCCTTGACGGTAACCGTTCTATCCATGGACTTCATCTCGATTAGGCTATGTCCAATGCCATAGCCCAGCAGTGCCAGACCAAAACAGAGTAAGGAGCCTAATATAAGTGCACTTATCGCGTTGTTTTTATTCATTCTAATCCAATTCCTTGAGTGGAAACCTGAATAAATAGTATAGATTTATTTTGCTATTGAAATCTAGCTAAGAAGTTTTTAATAAGCGCATATCCTGATATTTTCTTCAGGCAGCAAAAAGCCGCACTGAATGCGGCTTTTTCATGACTATCAGGGACTAAATAAATTTAGAACTTGTAGTTGTACTGCATAGAGTAGTAAGTCGCATCAGAGCGAGTGCTGGCATGAATATCACCTACAACTTCACTCATTTCTGTCAGTGACACATCTTCACCGCGGACGAAGGCTATGCCGAAGTCGAGACTGGTGTGTTTAGACAGGTTGTAAGTTGCACCTGCTGTATACCAGTTACGATTTGAGTCCGGGATTGAGATAGAGCTGACCTCGCCGACTACGCCTTGGTCATGCATGTAACCGGCACGAAGTGTCCAAGTGTCATTAAGTGTGTAAGTACCACCGACGCTGAATAACCAAGAGTCATCCCATGCGTAATGTTTAAGTTGAACATCACCTGGGTCCGAAACTGAAATCTCATCAAAATCGCCCCATGTGCTTAACTGAGCCGTGTAGTGAACGGCAAACTTGTCAGTCAGCTGATGAAAACCTGCAACCTGGAAGATATCAGGCATAGGGATATTGATCTCTTCAAAATCAACTCCACCGTAGTTCACGGTACCATCTGCACTCATTTCTGGACTGAAACGATAACTGATGCCGAAACGGTTATCAGCATTGATTTCATAAACTGCACCGACGATACCACCGAATGCGACGCCATCGGCATCAACATCAACTAGATCAACTGGTACGTATGAACCACCTTCACCTAATGGTAACTCTCCAGAACGAGTCAAGGTGCCTTGGCCATAGATAATATCGACACCAGCACCGACGCTGAAATGTTCGTTGATGCGGTAAGAGGCACTTAGATTGAAGTTAATGGTGGTGACTTCTGTTTTACCAAGTAAGTCTACAGGTGCGGGAACTTTTACACCGCCACCTACAGGAACAGGGTTCGATAACTCACTAGTATCGGTACCTGTACCGAAGTTACTGAACATAGCCACACCGTAAGCGAACTTGTCGTTTACCGGGTTAATATAGTAAAAGTTAGGGATGATCTTGGCTTCCGCCGCATCATCGACAGAACCATAGTTCAGACCTGTATCGCCATGAGTAACATCGCTAACCTGAACCTGTACATCGGCGTAAGTCAGGCCCATAGAGAGTTGCTTCTCATCAAACAGCGCCATAGCTGCCGGGTTGCGAGATAGCACAGAAGCGTTATCTGCGATGACGGCGTCACCAGCGAAAGCACGGCCAATTCCGGTAGCCGATTGGCTGTTTAATTGAAAACCTGCGGCCATAGCTTGTGTACTTGCAAGCGTAACGGCGATAGCTAATAAAGTCTTGTTGAAGTTTTTCATCATTATCATCTCTGTAATTTTAGGACCGGAAATTCAAACTCAGCTTTTGTCCGCTTTTTTAAAGTTTGATGTGAGTCCACTTGTTAGACCAGTGCATCTTAGGGTTGGTTTTTCCCACCAACAACTCCGACCAGTTGCAAATGTCAGTTGCATTTTTGTTAATTAAATCATGAGTTTTGAGGTTATTGATGTGTGTGTATTTTAACCGTGAGCTGGAGCGCCTATCATGAGGCGTATCAAGGCTTTTACTGGGTTTGAATTTACGTTGCGGGCTTGTGAAAAATAGGGTTGAAAATAAATAAAAAAAATAGCGTACACGTGTACGCTATTTTGGGTTTTTGAGGGGCTAACGTCTTATTTTTAGTGCTTATAGTTTTGAAGTAAATACTCTAAACTGCTCTTTTACCTTATCGGAAGGGGCAGATATTTTACTCACAATCACACCTGATAGCGTTGCTAAAATGAAGCCTGGTAAGATTTCATAGATATCGAAGATGCCACCAGAAAGCTGTTTCCAGATCACAACTGTGAATGCACCGACTATGATAGTCGCCACCGCACCATTTCGACTGTAAGCACTCCAGAAGAGCGAGAGTAACACCACAGGACCAAATGCCGCGCCAAACCCTGCCCATGCATAACTCACTAGTCCAAGAACGCTGCTTTCTGGGTTGAGTGCAACGATACCGGCGATAATGGCAATCGCGAGTACGCCGATACGGCCCACTAACATCAGTTCTTTGCTGCTGGCTTCTGGGCGTAGCCACTTCTTATAGAAATCTTCGGTGATGACACTAGAGCAGACCAAGAGCTGTGAATCTATGGTGCTCATGATGGCCGATAAAATCGCGGCGATAAGCAGACCGCCGATCCATGGGTTAAATGCTGCATGTGCCAGGTGGATGAAAACGGTCTCAGGATTGGCCAATGGATCGTTGGCGAAGTACAGGCTACCGGCTATGCCCGTTGCTAATGCACCTATGAGGGCGATAACCATCCAGCTCATGGCGATACGACGCGATAGCGGAATATCATTGGCACTCTTGATGGCCATGAATCGAGACAGGATATGTGGTTGACCGAAATAACCTAAGCCCCATGCGAGAAGTGAGATTAAGCCGATGACAGTGGTGCCTTCATTGAACATGGAAAGCATGGCCGGGTCGATACTGTCTAGACCATTTTGGGTTTCAGGCTGACTGAAGATAGCCACCGGGACGATTAATAGGGCAACCAACATCAAACAACCCTGGAAGAAGTCGGTCCAACTGACGGCAAAGAATCCACCGACAAAGGTGTATGCGACAATAATGGTCGAGCCGATAATCAAGGCTAAGGTGTAATCTAGGCCGAAGACTTTTTCAAACAGTATCGCACCGCCTACCATGCCAGACGAAGCATAGAAGGTGAAGAAGACTAGAATAGTGACCGCTGAAACCAGCTTGAGTAAGCCTTTGCTGTCTTCGAAGCGTTTCTCGAAGAAGTCGGGTAGAGTGAGGGCGTTATCGGTAAATTCCGTGTATATACGAAGACGCTTGGCCACGAAGAGCCAGTTTAACCAGGCGCCAAAGACCAGACCTATACCAATCCAAGCTTCGCCTAATCCACCCAAATAAACTGCACCGGGTAATCCTAGTAATAGCCAGCCTGACATATCAGATGCACCAACACTCAATGCGGTGACGGCCGGGCCCATGCTTCTGCCACCTAAGATATAATCGTCAACTGAGTCTGTCGCTTTATAGGCCCATAGGCCGATCCCCATCATTAGGGCGAGATAGCCGATGAAGGTAACTAATATCGGTAATTCAATATCCATGCTTATGCCATTATTATTTATTTTAAAATGTGGGCGACATGCTAGCAGATGTTAGATGCGAAGCTCAATATTGATTGGAAATGTGAAGCTGGTAGGTCCTGTGGTGACCCGGTGCCACCACAGGTTGTTACGAGTTTAGATGAATATTTGTTGAATCTCTTCCTCTACGTAACTTATGTCTGCATCATTTTCACTAACGAGTAACATGTAGGCGTTGTCGGTTGTGAAACCTCTTCCCTTGTACTTGTCATCGGCAAAGGCTTGTTCGAGCACCATACGCTCCTCAATGGGGACGATAAAGAGGGTAACCTTGCTATGCTCTCCCTGCATAACCAGATGTAGGCTCTTCACGCCTTGAAAGTCACAAAAAGTGCTGTAATAGACTTTACCGGGTTGTTGAGTGAACTTGGCATTGCCTATTGTACCCATAGAAGCCAGCTGAAAATTAACATCCTTAAAGCTGACATTTTGATCTACGCTCAGTGCTTTAGTCTCATGATACACATGGGCGAGGGCATGTTGCCCTAGATCGACGGGAGCCATCCTTAATAGGGTGAAACTGATCCCTGCGATAAAAGCGATTGATGCGACAAGTGCCAACGTAAACCCGGACTTACGTCTCTGCCTCTGATGCTGATGCAGCTGTTGATTAAGCAGCAATTTGGCCACTAAATCTTCCGGTACATCAATTTTTAAGGCTCGCTCAAGTTTTTTATCGAGCTTCTTTAATTCATTGACGAAAGCTGCACGTTCAGGGGCAACTTGCATCGCCGCTAAAAAATCATCGTCCTGACAGTTTGGCTCTCCATAGGCTTGACGTCTAAACTTCAGCTCATCCATTGGATTGACCTCTTACTTGTGGTTGTTCTATTAAATCTTTTAACTGGTTTCTGGCACGAAACAGTCGAGTCATTACGGTATTACGGTTGAGATCTAATATTTTTGCAATCTCTTCGCCGCTAAAGCCACCAATAACTTGTAAAATTAAAGGTTCACGGTATTCGATCTCTAATTTTGAGATCTGTCTGCGGATCAGATGCTGCTCTGCATTATCTTCGGTGCTCGTGGAGATATGATCTTCCAGTTGCTCTTGCTCAATATCTGAGTAATCGAACTGTTTCCTCTCGAATCGACGGGCATTCTCTCTTCTCACTATGGTGATAAGCCAGGCTTTAGCCGCTTTATCATCCTTTAATGACTCGAGTGAGCGCCAGGCTCTGAGAAAAGTCTCCTGAGTGATATCTTCCGCAATATGCTTATCCCCGCATAACCAGTAGGCGTAGCGGAATATATCTGCATGGAGTGCCCTGACAAGGCTATCGTATCGTCTTTGTTTACTTAGCATGTCAGAATTGACCGAGGAATCGGGTTTTTTATTTCGCAGGCGATTAAACATTTTTAAATTAGTGCTCGATTAACTACCACAATAGTGGCTAGCTTAACCTGCTTGAAGGGAATGGCAAGAAGTTAACTATAACTTCTTGCCAAAGGCGTTGAGAGGTCTACTTAGGATTAAGATCCACCAGTGCAGAGGTCCGCTGCTGAACCTTCTTATTTTTCGATGATTTCACCGCTTCGATGATCATCTGATAATTCACTGGAGTTTGTTCCTTACTGAAGGCGCTGATCTGCAGCTGCGAAATGACCTGGTTCAGCTCGAGAGATAATCCGGCAATATCGGCAAGGCTCATGGAGCGAGAATGTTGCTTACTGTAATGAGTTTGAAGCGCCGTCAATACTTTTCCGGCGTTTTCCTCTTTACAGGCAGCTTCCAACGTCGATAAGTTAGTTCCTTGCTTAGCCGTTAGGACGGGGGAGGCTTGGCGTTGAACATTCTCATTGTTGCTTACTGCATCAGGTATGTTGTGGGTCGATGCCGAGTCACCCTGGTTAGTGGTGAGTTGTTTAATCTGACTGCGACTCTTTTGCCAGAGCGCTAAGGTGGCTAACCATAAGGCGGCAAAGATTAAGCTTAACCAAGGCCAGTAGTCCGATGTATCTGTAGCAGAAGTATTAGTTATCTGAGGTAAATTGATTTCTGCTACGTCGCTGCCTATCACTGTGATGGTTCTGGCGGGGAGCGTCGCTTGCTCCTGACGTTTAGTGTGAGGATTCCACCAAGGCACTGTGACGGCCGGTAAGGTGTACTCTCCGGCTTTGGTTGGCACTATGGCTAAGGTTTGGGTCAGCTGTGACACCATCTGTTTATCTCGCAAGAACGTCTTGCGTACCGGCTTCTCCGGGTAGGTTTTAAGATCTTGGGGGACTGGTATTAGGATCTCCGGTAAGCTAGTGTCATCCGTATTCGATGCCAGTAAACTGATGGTACGTGTGATAGGGTTCCCGACTTGATATTCCTGAGTCTCTTCCGGCCAGTCTTCACTTAGCGCGACCAGATCTGATACTAACCATTCACCGTGATACTCATTGGGTATAGGGTTAATAAGTAAGATAGATTTCGCGGCTCTGGCTTCCATGGGGCGGCTTTCATTGAAAGAGAACATGCCGCCTCGACGAGAGCCTTGCACTAACACATCGCCCGAAAAACCTGTGCCGTCTATGGTCAGTTCTCCGGGTAGATCGGCAATGATGCCGTATGTGCGTTCGATGACTCGGTAGCGGCGGCCATTGAAAATTTCTGTCGTATCGACATCTTCACCCAGTTGCTTGATCTGTGCACCATCTAAGTTAGGGGCACTTAACAGCCCTCGCTGAAGATCCACCGCTAAGAAGAGTTTCACTTTATAGATGATGAGTTGTCCCACATAGGCTTCTTCAGTGGATAAGCTGGTACGTATAAACAGGTTCCTCATCTGCTGGGGTTGACTGCCTGCAGCGACGACACTGAGTTCGATAGGTGTAGATTCGACTCCGTCTATGCTCAAAGAGGGGATCAAGATAGTGCCGGCATGCTTAGGTGCCAAGAGGATTTGCCAACGAGTTTGCTTTCTCGAGTCGAAATTAACAATTTGTGTGCTGCGGCTGACACTGGTGCGTCCCACAATGAAGTCTTTGAGCAGGGGGGATGTATCTAGATCCCCGGTTTTGACATCATCGTCGGCACTGATGGTCAGTACTAAATATTCCTTTTCAACGGCAGGGTTTCTATCGACAGTTGTTTCCAGCTGGCTAATGGCAAAAGTGGGAATGGAAAAAACTAGCGTCATTAAGGCTAGTAATAAACGTCTGGAAACTACCATTGCTGCTGATCCTTAGAGTTAGCATTTTGTCTTGCACGTTTTTGATATTCGAGTTGCATCTTATTTCTCAGTAAAACTTGCGGGTCGTCGACCAGAGATCTTAACGCACGCTCCATCTCAGGAGGAAGTGCTTCTGGTCCTTCATGCATTTGAGCCGCTTGGGCTTTTGCCTGAGCTTCTTCCTCTGGATTTTCATCGGCTGCTTGGGCGTTTTGCGAACGAGCCTGCTGCTCTTGCTCTTCTTGACTATCATGGCTGTTGGTTTGTTTGTCCTGCTCACTGTCTTGGTTATCTTTTTGAGACGGCAGTTTGTCCGGATCGGCCTGCATGTCGGCATCGTTATTCTTACTTTTTGAGTCTTGATTTTCTGAGCTCTTTTCTTCCGAGCTTTTATCTTCCGGGCTCTGATCTCCTGAATCCTCTTTATCTGAGGCACTGTCTTGCTGTGAGTCATTGGATTGTGATTGCTGCTCTTGATCAGATTTTTGCTGCTTATCTTTGTCTGAGTCTTTGTCGGCATTGTCCTCAGACTTTTCTTGTGAGTCTGACTTGTCTTGATCTGGGCTATCTTGCTTCTGTTGCGCTAATTTTTTGGCAAGTTCTAGGTTATCCTTTGCACCAGTCAATTCCGGGTTTTGTACTAATGCCTCTTGATAACGTTTTATCGCCTCATCATATTTATTCTGCTGCATCAAGCTGTTGCCTTGATTGAACAAGCCGCTAGCGGAGTTATCCTGTTCGAACAATGACAAAGCCTCATCATACTCTCCAGCCTTATAAAGGGCGCTGGCTTGCCATTGAGGAGATGTAAAGGAATCTGACGCCTGCTGATAATCCTCTGCCTGATAGGCTTGCATTCCTTGTTGATCTTGGGTTTGCCAGAGATTGTCCCAGGTCGATGCCTGAACCGGAGTTGGGATATAGACGATAAAGAGTGCAACGACCGCAACCAATCCATGCCTGAAACTAAGCAATACAGGCAGCAGGAGTAATAGCGCGATATAGGGGCCAGCATCTTGCCAGATCTCTCCATCGAGTTCGGTTGCCTTAGTATCGCCGGTTGTCGACAACCAGTTTTGCATCTGCTCGAGATCCCGCCCATCACTTCTATAGGGAATTAATACACCATCTGCAGCCTGTGTCAGCTCATTGAGCAACGAATAGTTCGTCTTAGCGACGACTACTTGGTCGGCATTATCCCTGAGTAGCTGTCCATCTGGCAGACGAATGGGTGAGCCTTGCTCACTGCCAAAAGCCATAATGGCTAAGCGGTATTGGGTGTCTTGTAAGACGGCTTTTGCTGCACGCATCTGTTGAGTCGATACGCCGTCTGTGAGCAATAAGATGTCACCGCGTATGTGTCCTCCTTGAGCGAGTAGGTTTTTCCCTTGTTCCAACGCTGCTACTAAGTTAGAGCCTCGAACCGGCATTATATCCGGTGATAAGGTTGGCAGTAGGTTGAGTAAGGTTGCTCTATCCCGCGTCAAGGGGCTGATGGTGAAAGCATCCCCTGCATAGGCGATGAGTCCGGTTTCACCCTCTTCAAGTGCGTCGATAAGGTCGGTAGCTTTAAATTTTGCTTGTGACAATCTATTGGGGGACAGATCGCTTGCGTACATAGACAGAGACATATCCATGACGATAACTCTGCCCTGAGCCGCTTCGTATACTGGCAGAGATTGCTTAGTGAACGCGGGTCCCGACAAGGCAAGCACGGCCACGAGCCAAGCTAATCCGAGATACCATAACTTGCTGCGCTTTATCTCGTTAGTCTGGGTGACTAACAGAGAGGCTAGATGGGGAGCAATGTAACGATTCCATGTCGAGTTTTTTCGTTCACTGCGCCACAGTAATAGGATGAGGATTATCAGAGGGATGAGTGCGAAAAACCACTCAGGTCGAAGAAAATGCATGTTTATCTGTCTCCTCGACGGGCCGTTAACCATTGCACGGGTCGATTAAATAAGGGGAGTTGAGATAGTGCCATTAAGATAGTGAGCAACAAGGCGGCAGTCAATGGCAGATAAAAAAGTTCCGATTGAGGTCGATAGCTGAGTTGATCTCGGCTAATGGGCTCGAGTTTATCAATTTCTTGATAGATCTGCTCCAGATCCTGAGAACTTCTGGCCCTGAAGTACAGGCCTCCTGTGGTTTTTGCCAGGGAGCTTAGTTGTGCTTCATCGAGATCCATCGACGGGTTGACCCTCTCTGTACCGAAGATAGAACGTCTCTCCATGACATCTGCGCCGACGCCGATTGCGTAGATCTTCACTCCACGCTTAGCGGCGATAGCGGCGGCTTGATCGGGAGAGATGGAACCTGAATTATTGGAGCCATCGGTGAGCAGCACTAAAATCCGATTACTCTTGTCGACCATGTCGAAACGTTTAACCCCTAAGGCTATCGCTTCGCCTATGGCGGTTTGTTTGCCGACTAGTCCTATTTGAGCTTCCTTTAGAAATTGCGCGACAGAGCGTCTATCCTGGGTCAGGGGGGCCTGCAGATAAGCATGATCGGCGAACAGAATAAGGCCTAACTTGTCTCCCTTACGACGTTCGATAAAGTCACTGACCACATCTTGTATCATGGTAAATCGATCCACAGTTTGTCCGTTGAGCACCATGTCTTCAATCTGCATACTGCCGGAAAGATCCACTGCCATCATAAGATCGCGGCCCTTACTTGGCAGCTCGATAGCATCACCCATCCACAAGGGGCGCGCAACGGCAATCACTAACAGCACCCAGACTAGCCAGTAGGCTTTACGGGAATGTGCTTGTTGCTGAATTTGCTCAGCCCCATTTTCACCTATGCCGGGCAGATGAAGATGACCGCTGATTTCGACTTCTTGTTGCTGTTTTCTGAAAATGAGTGGCAGTGGCAGAAGTAAGAGTAACCAGGCCCATGCGAGAGTCAGCATTGTGCCTCCTTGTTGTTGGTACCGATATTCTTAGCGTCTTCTTTCAATGGTAAGGCTTGCTTGAGCCAGTCGGTGGCTAACATCTTGAGCTCTTCGGCCTCTTTTTGAGTCAGGCCTTCTCTCTGGTAGCGCCTGTCGAGCAGGGCTTTCAAACGCGGATTAACAGTGTTAACTTGCTGCGTCATCCACTGGTGCCAACTGTCGCCTTGAAGACCAGCCACCTGTTCCCTTGAGAGGTAACTCATGGCTGCGCGTTTGATTAAGCTATTTATCTGAACTGGGATATCGGCGGCATGTTTATCGCTAGATGTGTCCAATGATGCGATGGCTGATAAGACTTCGCGTTTTGGCGCCCTGTGGCGCCTTGCTTGTTTGAGTTTGAACATGAGAGCTGTGACAGCTATCAATATCAGTGCTAGAACCAGCCAGTAACCTAAGGCCATTGGCATGTTACTGATGGCCTCGGGTGTATGAATGTCTTTCAATACGGTGAGGGCGGGATTGGCTGTGGGCTGCATTATCTTAACGCTCCAAGTTGATCGTTAAGGGTCATGCCCGCATCTAATGTGCGTGTGTGAACATTTAATTTTTGCATCATTTGAGTAAACTGGGCTTGGGTCTGAAGTTGTTTTTGCAGCCAGGTATCATAGCCGGCTCGATTGAGGGTTAGCTCCTTATTGCCATCTTTTACTGGCAGCTGGAACTGTTTGGGCAGTGTTAGCTTGCCTTGTCTCAGGGGGTCTGTGATTAAGAAGGCCCCCATATCGCAATGGCGTTTTAGATCTGACAGAGGCGCAAGACAAGACTCATTGAAATTGCTGCCATCGCTGATTATCCAGATCAATGAACCAGGCTTAGCTATGCGCCTGAGCCTTTGACATGCACGGAACATATGATCAGGCTCAGCCTGATGTGTAGCCAGCCGAGCCAGTTGTTGCTTATGCACTGATTCGATGGCTGAGATGAGTTGTAAGATGCCTTTCTGGCGGCTTCTGGGCTTGAGTTCAATATGCTCATCTTCTGTGGCAATCAATGCCCCTAATCTGTCGCTGTGTAGGATTGCACTCCAGCCAAGAGTGGTGGCCAGATGTGCAGCCTGTACCGATTGCAGCAATAAGCTGGAACCAAAATAGAGGCTGTGGCTGAGATCGAGTAAAATCAGTACTGGCCGCTCGCGCTCCTCAACGAAGAGCTTAGTATGAGCCTTACCCGTACGAGCCGTAACGCGCCAATCTATGGTTCTGACATCATCACCGGGTTGGTATTGCCGTACTTCGGCAAACTCCATGCCCCGGCCCTTAATCAGACTGGCCCTGTGTCCCGAGAGACTCGCACGGGCTTTAGAGCGTTTCTCGGGAAGCGCTCTGGCGATATTTTGGCATGCTAGCAGCTCTTTTTGATTCAGGTTTACCCCGTCGGCAAAAAGAGGGAGGACAATTTCAGACACTTAAGGCACCGCGACTTGAGACAAAATATAATCGATCACTTGGTCGCTACTCACGCCTTCGGCTTGTGCCTGATAACTCAGGAGTAACCTGTGTCTCAATACATTGGGTGCCACGGCTTGAATATCTTCCGGTGAAACAAAATCGCGCTCCAGTAACCAAGCTCGTGCTCGGGCACAGCGCTCCAATGCGAGTGTGGCTCGTGGGCTGACACCATACTCAAGCCAACTGGCCAGTTCATCGCTGTAGCGTTGCGGCTGTCTGGTCGCCATCACTATGTCGACGATGTATTTCTCTAACGGCTCGGCGAGATAGAGTTCCAGTGACTCTTCGCGGGCTTCGAAAATATCTTTCTGAATGATAGGTTCTACAGTGGGAGCCGCTTGCTTCAAGGCTTCTTTACGTGACATACGCATGATCTCGAACTCAGTTTCCGCACTGGGATAATCCAGCTTGAGATGCATCAAGAAGCGATCTAGTTGTGCTTCGGGTAGCGGATAAGTCCCTTCGTTCTCTAGGGGGTTTTGCGTCGCCATGACCAGAAACAGTTCAGGTAATTTATAGCTATTCTTACCTACGGTAACTTGACCTTCCCCCATTGCTTCGAGCAGAGCCGACTGAACCTTGGCTGGGGCTCGGTTGATCTCATCGGCTAAGATAAGATTGTGAAAAATAGGGCCAGCTTCAAATTCAAATGTCGCCGTTTGAGCACGATAGATGTCAGTTCCGGTTAAATCGGCTGGTAGTAAATCCGGGGTAAACTGAATTCGATGAAAATCCCCTTCGACGCCGTCACATAGGGCCTTTACCGCCCGGGTTTTCGCCAGACCAGGAGGTCCCTCGACGAGTAAATGTCCATCTGCGATCAAGGCTATTAATAAGTTTTCGGTTAGGACAGGTTGTCCCAAAATGACCTGATTAAGGTATTCGCGTAACGCGTGAAATCGACTCAAAGGCATGATGTTACTCGGCTTGTTTTTATTCGTTAAGTTATAGACCAACGACATGGTAAAAAATTCACATAGGGTTTGGCTAGTGCCAATTTACCTTTTGTGTATATAAAGTCATATTAATTGTACGACTTAGTTATATGCTGCATTGTCGCTTTAACTACATTTAGATATTTGTAATATGCATATATAGGACAAGATAAATCAAAATAAACTTCATTAAACATTGTTAATAAAGGTTTTTTTAATATTTTTCAGCCTAAAAACCAAACAGGTGTTTAAAACTTTCCTGTAAGAAGTTAGAATCAGATCACACTTTAATGGTCTGACCTGTTATATGCAGTACAGTCGGACAGATTAAAACGCGGCAAGGAAATAATAGCGTCAAGAGCTAAATATCGGCTAGGCGTATAAGAAGAGGGCGGCAAATGAGTCACAGACAACAGGTAACGAACGCCAAGGGCGATCGTATTGCAATAGTAATGGGTTTAAGAACCCCATTTGCTAAACAAGCTACGGCGTTTCACGGTGTTTCGGCACTGGACATGGGCAAGATGGTCGTCAACGAGATGTTGTCTCGTTCGGAGCTTGATCCTAAGGAAATAGAGCAGCTCGTATATGGACAGGTTGTTCAGATGCCTGCGGCGCCTAATATTGCCCGAGAAATTGTGTTGGGTACAGGTATGAATGTGAGTACCGATGCCTATAGTGTTAGCCGTGCATGTGCTACCAGTTTTCAGTCTACGGTCAATGTTGCCGAGTCAATTATGACGGGTAATATCGATATCGGTATCGCCGGTGGTGCCGATTCATCTTCGGTTCTGCCGATTGGTGTATCGAAGAAACTGGCTCATGCGTTAGTCGATCTGAACAAGGCCCGCTCTTTCAGCCAGAAGCTGGCTATCTTCAGACGTTTAGGAATAAAAGATTTGTTCCCTGTTCCACCAGCTGTTGCCGAATTTTCTACTGGCATCTCCATGGGCCAAACCGCAGAACAGATGGCTAAGACGTATAACATTAGCCGCGCCGATCAAGATGCTTTAGCACACCGCTCTCATACGCTTGCCACTGAGACATGGAATGCGGGTCATCTTAGAGATGAGGTCATGGCGGCTCATGTTCCTCCTTATAAGCGTTTTATCGACCGTGATAATAATATTCGTGAAAACTCTAGCCTGGAATCCTATGCCAAGCTAAGACCTGCATTCGATCGTAAGCATGGTACCGTTACCGCGGCCACCAGTACGCCATTAACCGATGGTGCTTCGGCGGTGTTAATGATGAGTGAGAGCCGTGCTAAAGCACTTGGCTATGATCCCATCGGCTATATCAAGAGTTATGCTTTTAGCGCCATCGATGTGTGGGAAGACATGTTGATGGGCCCATCTTATGCGACGCCTCTGGCATTGCAACGTGCGGGTATGGAACTCGAAGATCTGACGCTTATCGAGATGCATGAGGCCTTTGCGGCTCAAACACTTGCCAATATGCAGATGTTTGCCTCGAAAAAGTTCGCCGCAGAGAAACTCGGCAGAAACCGAGCCATAGGTGAGATAGATATGAGCAAATTTAATGTGTTAGGTGGCTCACTCGCTTATGGTCATCCTTTTGCCGCAACGGGCACTCGATTAATCACCCAAGTCTGTCGTGAGCTAAAACGTCGAGGCGGTGGTACAGGACTCACCACGGCCTGTGCGGCAGGTGGTTTAGGTGCAGCAATGATAGTAGAAGTGGAGTAATTCTTATGGAAAAGACATTTAATTTAGTTCGCCGTGAAGATGGCATCGCCGTACTGACGATAGATGTACCCGGCGAAACCATGAATACCTTGCGCACCGAATTTGGCCCTGAGATCACTGAAATATTGGCGGAAATTAAAGCCGATAAAAGTATCAAGGGCCTAGTGTTAGCTTCTGGAAAGAAAGATTGTTTCGTTGCCGGTGCTGATATCTCCATGTTGGATGCTTGTACTTCTGTAGAAGACGCTAAGGCGCTGTCACAGCAAGGACATATCGTATTTAACGAACTAGAAGCCATGTCTATCCCCGTGGTTGCGGCGATAGATGGTGTGTGTCTGGGCGGCGGTCTGGAGCTGGCATTGGCGTGTCATCAAAGAGTATGTAGCCAAAATGGCAAGACCATGATGGGCGTACCTGAGGTGCAGCTAGGCCTGTTACCCGGTGGTGGTGGAACCCAGAGATTACCTAGACTCGTTGGTATTACTACGGCATTAGATATGATGCTAACGGGTAAGCAGATCCGCCCTAAGCAAGCGTTGAAGATGGGCTTGGTCGACGATGTTGTCCCCGAGTCGATACTGTTAGCTACCGCGGTTGAAATGGCGCTTAAAGGTAAACGTGCGCCTAAGAAGGTGAACAAGTCTCTGGTCAACAAGTTGCTCGAAGGCACTCCAGTTGGCCGAAATATCATCTTCGATCAAGCCGGTAAGCAAGTTCAGAAGAAGACTCAAGGTAATTACCCAGCGCCTGCAAAGATTATCGATTGCGTGCGCCAAGGCATGGCTAAGGGAAAAGCCAAAGGACTCGAAGTGGAAGCCAGCCATTTCGCCGATCTGGTCATGTCGACAGAGTCGGCCGCATTAAGAAGCATCTTCTTTGCCACGACCGAGATGAAGAAAGAGACTGGCGCCGGCGATGTTGTGCCTCGAAAAGTCAACAAGGCAATGGTACTCGGTGGCGGCCTCATGGGCGGCGGTATTGCATCTGTGACGACCACCAAAGCTAAGATCCCGGCGCGAGTCAAAGATATCAGTGAGCAAGGACTTAGCAACGCACTCTCTTATGCCTATAAGCTTCTCGATAAAGGCGTAAAGCGTCGCCATATGACGCCATCGGCTAGAGATAATATCATGTCGCTGATGACCACAACCACTGAGTACAAAGGCATTAAAGATGCTGATATCGTGGTTGAAGCCGTATTTGAAGACTTGAAGCTTAAGCATCAGATGGTAAAAGATGTCGAACGTGAGTGTGGCGAGAACACCATTTTCGCTTCAAATACCTCTTCACTGCCAATCTCACAGATTGCCGAGGCGGCTGCTCGTCCCGAAAATGTCATCGGTTTGCATTATTTTTCTCCGGTTGAGAAAATGCCGCTGGTTGAAGTTATCGCCCATAAGAAAACCTCGCCCGAGACCATAGCAACCGTGGTTGCCTTTGCCCGTAAGCAAGGTAAAACGCCAATAGTGGTACAAGACGGTGCCGGTTTCTACGTGAATCGAATTTTAGCCTTGTACATGAACGAAGCTGCACAATTGCTGCTTGAAGGTCAAAGTGTTGAACATCTAGATAAGGCACTGGTTAAGTTTGGTTTCCCTGTCGGCCCTATGACATTACTCGATGAAGTTGGTATTGATGTAGGCGCGAAGATCTCTCCTATATTGGAAGCTGAATTAGGTGAACGATTCAAGGCGCCTGCAGCGTTCGATAAGCTACTGAGTGATGACAGAAAGGGTCGTAAGAACGGTAAAGGCTTCTATCTGTACGGTGGTAAGGCCAAGAAGAAAGGTAAGCAAGTCGATGAGAGTGTTTACCAAGTCCTAGGCTTGAAACCTGGCGTGAATGCTGAAGTTTCTGAAGTCGCGCAGCGATGCGTAGTTCAGATGCTCAATGAGGCTGTACGTTGTTTGGAAGAGGGGATTATCGCATCACCTCGTGACGGTGATATTGGTGCTATCTTTGGTATTGGCTTCCCGCCATTCCTGGGTGGACCATTCCACTATATCGATACACTAGGAGCTGGCGTCTTAGTTGCTAAGTTAGAGAAATACCAAGCTAAGCACGGCAACAGATTTGCACCTTGTGATAAGTTAAGGGAGATGGCTGAGACCAATCAGCGCTTCTTCGACTGACCTAAGTTCGATCGAGTTAGGTTCGAGGTGTAGCTAGCTAAGGGTAACTTTAACCTAAATCGAACTAGATTATTTAACAATGCGGCAACATAACGCCGCATTTTTTTGTTTCTAAGGAAAATCCCCGCCTAATTTATGTTCACTTTCTATGATGTTTTTTGTACAATCCCGCGGCTTATAGGGTCAGAATAGATTGAGGTGGTAGATTAGTGCTGGTATTTACAAATGTACAAAGTGTTGTAACCCTTATTTGTGTGCTTTTTCTATCGGGTATCGTCATGGGGAACTTAGCCTTTCGAGCTGGGTTGGGCGTCAAGCGCTGGATCTTGCTGGGACTGCTGATTGGTCCTGTAGCCTATCCGTTATTTAATACCCATAAACATTATGCTTGGCGACGTTCAGTCGGTAAGTCTTCAGGATCATTAAGGTTCTAGTTTTCTGTTTCTGTTCTGCTGCGTCAGTTTCGATGAGCAAGCTGTAGTTATTAAGTATAAATCCCTAAATAACGAAGTTAAAAAAGGAGCCCTAGGCTCCTTTTCTGTACTTGCTTCACGAGTTATCTAACATATCAGCTCACGGATAATATAAGTCTACTTCCACCACACTTTGGCAGGGATAACTTCTAAATGGTTCAGTCCTTCTGGAAGCTGTACTTTGATACGGGCTGGCTTGTGAGTTAGGCCTAGTGCTTTCTTAATTGAATCAAACATAATAATTCTCCTTAGACCTTAAGCAATTTCTTGGTTGATGAACTTAACGTGTGGAGCACCGGCGAGTTCAACAGGCTTGAATTTCACGTGTGGAGCACCAGCGAGTTCGATAGGCTTGAATTTCACGTGTGGAGCACCAGCGAGTTCGATAGGCTTGAATTTCACGTGTGGAGCACCAGCGAGTTCGATAGGCTTGAATTTCACGTGTGGAGCACCAGTTAGCTCGATAGGCTTGAATTTCACGTGTGGAGCACCAGCGAGTTCGATAGGCTTGAATTTCACGTGTGGAGCACCAGTTAGCTCGATAGGCTTGAATTTCACGTGTGGAGCACCAGCGAGTTCGA